>JAVEDU010000067.1 GCA_030840805.1 Actinomycetota bacterium | reverse complement strand
GAAACGCGGACCGGTCCACGTGTTCAACGCCGTCGGCCTGGCGGGGCTGACCTCGACGATCACGTTCGACCCGCTGACCGGCTGCACGGACCCGGTCGCCGCCACCGAACGCGCCACCGACCTCCTCTCGGCGGCGAGCACGAACAGCGGGGCGGGGGACCGGGAGTTCTGGGAGAACCAGGGCCGCCGCGTGCTGGCGTCGCTGCTGCACGCCGCCGCCCTCGGCGGCCTGGGCATGCGGGACGTCCTGGCCTGGGTCGCCAGCCCGGACACCGCCAAGGCGGAGGTCACCAGCCTGCTGCGCCGCTCACCGGAGCCGTCGTTCGTCGAGGACGCCACCCAGTTCCTGGAGACCAACGACCGGACCCGCTCCTCGATCACCTCCACGATCATGCCCGCCCTCGGGTGGCTCACCAGTGCCACCGCGCGGGCCGCCGCGGCCGGCGGCACCCCGTTCGATGTTGCCGAGCTGCTGCGCACCAAGGCGACGGTCTACCTGCTGGGGGCGGAGGAGACCCATACCGCGCCGCTGGTGGCGGCCTTGACCGGGTACATCGCCCGGCAGGCCCGCCGGCTCGCCGCCCGCCGGCCGTCGGGCCGGCTCGACCCGCCGCTGACCCTGGTGCTGGACGAGGCGGCGCTGATCTCCCCGGTCCCGTTGGAGTCCTGGACCGCGGACATGGGCGGCCGCGGCGTCACGATCATCGCCGCCTTCCAGTCGAGGGCGCAGCTGATCGCCCGCTGGGGGCCGGTCGGGGCGGCGATCATCCTGAACAACTCCGGGGCGGTCCTGTTGTTCGGGGGGACCCGGGACAAGGCCGACCTGGAGTACTTCTCCACCCTCGCCGGGGACCGCGACGAACCGGTGGCCGCCTACGACCAACTCGGGCAGCTCACCTCCCGCACCGTCCGCAAGGTCCCGGTCCTGTCCCCGTCCCAGTTGGCGAACCTGCCGGCCCGCCGGGTCGTGGCGTTCCGCCGCGGCATGCCCGTGACCGTGGGCCGCCCGCAGATGGCCTGGACCCGGCGCGATGTCCGCGCCGCCGTCCGCGCCGCCCGCCGGGAGGGCCGGGAGGTGTTCCGCGGCGCGGAGCGGGTGCTGCGCGTTCACGCCGTCCGCGTGGACAAGTCCGGCGCGGACACTGCGGCCGCGGACAGGGCCGGACACGCCGCGGACGGGGCCTGGGCGGACACGGCCGGACAGGAGGTCCCGGCCGATGCCGACCACTGACCGTCCGGACCCCCGGACCACCCTGACCGCCCGGACCGTGCGGGGCCGGTCCGGGTCGGTCCACGTCATCACCACCCTGCCCGCCGTCCGGACCCCGGTCATCGCCCGCGCGGCCGTCCCGGCCGGCGGACACCCGGACCGGCCCCGCGGCTGGACCGTCCGCGTGACCGACGGACCGATCGAGGTCTGCGCCTACCCGCCGATGACGTTGTGGTCGGCGTGGGCGCTCGCCCGGTCGGTCCGCCGCTGCTGGCCCGGCTGGCAGGCCCACCTCACCCACAACGACCGAGTCGAGCGGGGGAGCGGTGATGGTTGACCACCGGCGCCTGGTCCCCGGCGGCGGGACCGAGGAGCGGTTGACCGCGCTGGCCCGGGACTGCGAGCGCAACAACCGGCGGCTGCGCGACCACGACACGATGCTGGCCGACCTGGCCGCCGCGTGCGCGGACCTCGCGGCGCAGCTGGAGGGCGAGGAGCGGGAGCGGCCCCGGTCCTGGCTGGCCGAGGGCGGCCCCACCGAACCCGCCGGCACCCTCGCCGACCTGCTCGCCTGGCTGGGCCGGGTGTACCTGCGGTACCCGGGTGCGGCGCTGCCGTCGTGCTGGCTGTGGCACCCCTGGCTCGTGGAGGAGCTGCTGTGGCTGCGGCACGCCCACCACGCCGCCTACGACGGCCCCCGCGCCGCCTGGGCCAAGGCCGCCGACTGGCACGACCGGATGCGCCCCGGCGTCGTGCGCCGGATCGCCGACGGCGCGGGCAGCTGCGAACTGCTCTGCCACACCAGCGGCGGACCCGCCGCGCGTCCCGCGCCGATGCCGCCGCTCACCACGGCGGTCGGCGGCATCGCCGCCTGGGCAGCGGCCGGTCTCCGGGACCCCGCCCCGGCACCGACGGCCGACCAGCTCGCCGACGCCGACCGCACCAGCCGAACCGAACGCCACCGCTGACACCACCACACCGACCGATCACCACCACCAGCAGCAGTCACCGACAGTGACCACCGAGCACGACCGCACAGAGCAAAAGCACGAGCAACAGCAACACCCACAAGATCAACAACAGGGCCACAGATTCACAGACACACCCGTGCATCACGACCTACCGGTCCCGTCGCGAGCGCCCCTGCGGGGCGTCGCGGCGCCGCAGCGCAGGAGGTCCCCGTGGGGGTCGGCACCATCACCGCCAGTCACGACGTCGGGTACCTGACGAAGGAGGTCGCCCGCGGCCACGAGGGCTACTACGCCGCGGCGGTGGCCGCCGGGGAGCCGCCCGGCCGCTGGCACGGCCGCGGCGCGGCGGCACTGGGCCTGACCGGGGAGGTCGACACCGCGGTCGTGACGGCGCTGTACACGTACCTGGCGGACCCGCGGGACGAGACCGGGGAGGGGCGGCTGGGGGTGCGGCCGGTGTACGTGTCGGCCGAGGAGCGGTACGCCGCGGCGGCGGCGCGGGAGCCGGATGCGTCGCCGGAGCGGCTGGCGGAGCTGCGGGCGAAGGCGGAGGACGCGGCCCGGTCGACGGTGGCGTTCTACGACTGGACGTTCTCGGCGGCGAAGTCGATCAGCGTGTTCCAGGCCGCGTTGGAGCACGAGGCGCAGGCCGCGGCGGAGCGCGGGGACGTGGTCACCGCGGCCCGGGCGGCGGCCGATGTGCGGTACATCGACGAGGCGCTGCTGGACGCGTCCGGTGACGGGCTCGACTACGCCGAGCGGGTGGCGGGGTTCGGGCGGGTCGGGCACCACGGCGGCGGGTCGGGGCGGTTCATCGACACCGGCGGGCTGACGGTCGCGCAGTACCCGCAGCACGACTCCCGGGACCGCGACCCGCAGCTGCACGCGCACAACGCGATCCTCAACAACGTCGAATGCGCCGACGGCAGGCGCCGCGCCCTCGACGGCGCCGGGCTGTACCGGGAGGCGGCGACGATGGCCGCGATCGCGTCCCGGTCGCTGGAGGCCCGCCTGGCCGACCGGTGGCCCGGCCTGACCTTCGTCGAGCGGGCCGACGGGAACGGCCGGGAGATCGCCCCGGCGCTGGTGCCGCCGGAACTCACGCACGCGTTCAGCCGGCGGCGCCAAGCCGTCGAGGGCCGCACCGACGCCCTCGCCGAGCAGTTCCGGGCGACCCGGGGCCGCGAGCCCACCCGCTCCGAGCTCGCGAAGCTCGCGCAGCGGGCGACGCTGCAGACCCGGGCGGGCAAGAGCCACGACGGGATGACGAAGGCCGAGCAGGTCGCCGGATGGGCGGCCACCGCCACCGCCGTGGCGCCGGGCGGGTTCCCCGCCGTGCTCGAGAAGATCCGCACCGCGGACCCCGCGACCGCGGGCGGGTGGCACGAGGAGGACGTGATCGCGCGGGCGCTGTCGCGGGTGAGCGGGGAGAGCACCGCCGACCAGACCGGGGGCCGCGGCGGCGGGCAGACGTGGACCCGGGCGCAGCTGGTCCGCGCGGTGGCCGAGGAGCTGTCGTCGAACCTGGGCCTGCCGGCCGGCGAGGTGACCCGGTTGGTGGAGGGGCTGGCCGACAAGGCCCTCACCTCGGGCGGCGCGGTGCGGATCACCGCCGACCCGGTCGGGGTCGAACTGCTCCCGGCCGCGGCCCGGCTGGCCGACGGCCGGTCGGCGCTGGCCCGGCCGGGCGCGGACAAGTACGCCACGGCCGGGCAGCTGGTCGCCGAACGTGCCCTGCGGGCCGCGGCCGTGCAGCGGGGCGCGGTGACGGTGGACGCCGGGCAGGCCAAGGCGTTCGTCGACTTGTACGCGGCCGCGGGCCGGCCGCTCGGCGCGGACCAGGCCGCGGCGGTGACCGGCGTGCTGACCTCGGGGGCGCGGCTGGAGGCGCTGTCCGCGGCCGCCGGGACCGGGAAGACGTTCACGATCGGCGCGATCGCGGACGCCTGGCAGTCCGCGACCGGGCCCGGCGGAGAACCGGCCGGGCGGCGGGTGTTCGGGCTGGCGCCCTCCCAGATCGCGACCGAGGGCCTGGCGGAGGAGGGACTGTCCGCGACCCGGAACCTCGCCGCCTGGGAGACGGGGCAGCGGCGCGCCGAGCAGGGCCGTCCCGTGGACGGTGACGCCGGGTTCGTCCTGGCCCCGGGGGACCTGGTGATCGTCGACGAGGCCGGGATGGCCGACACCGGCACCCTGCTGCGGGTGCAGCAGCGCTGCGCGGCGGCCGGCGCGAAACTGCTGCTGGTGGGCGATGAGCGGCAGCTGGCCGCGATCGGCGCGGGCGGCACGTTCGCCGACGTCGCCGAGCACGGGGTCACCTACCGGCTGGTCGACGTCCGCCGGTTCGGCCAGCAGTGGGAGGCCGCGGCGTCGCTGCGGCTGCGCGCCGGCGACGCGTCCGTGGTCGCCGAGTACAGCCGGCACGGGCGGGTCCGCGACGGCGGCACCGTCGAACAGGCCCGCGACGCGGCCGCGCGGGAACACCTCGCGGCGGTCCTCGCCGGCCGCGACGCGTTGCTGGTCGTGCCGACCAACGAGCAGGCCGCCGCGGCGTCGGCGGCCATCCACGACCGGCTCGTGCGTCTGGGCCTCGTCGGACCCGGCGGGGTACCGCTCCAGGCGGGCACCGTCGCCGGAGTCGGGGACCTCGTGCAGTACCGGCGCAACGACCGGCGGCTGTGCGGGGTCGACGGGAACACGTCGTGGCCGGCGAACCGGGCCACCGGCCGGGTGGTGGCGCTCCGCGACGACGGCGGCCTGGTCACCGCCCCGGTCACCGGCCGCGCCCGGGACGGCGCCGAGATCCTCGGCGCGCCGCTGCAGTTGCCCGCCCGGTACGTCGCGCGGCACGTCGCGCTCGGCTACGCCTCCACCGTCCACGCCGCGCAGGGCCGCACCGTGGACCTGTGCCTGACCGTCGCCGGAACCGGTACCAACGCGGAGACGCTGTACGTCGCGATGACCCGGGGCCGGGACGGCAACGTGGTGTTCGTCGTGACCCGGGCCACCGGACCAGGCGCCGAACCCGGCGAGGCGCACACCGTCGAGGCCCGGCCGGCCGAGTCGGTGCTACGGGACGTGATCCGCAGCGGCCAGGACGACCCGAACCTGGCCGCGCTGCAGCAGCAGGAACGCAGCGAGGCCGCCGAACGGTCCCCGACCGTGCTGATCGACGCGCTGCGCCAAGGCATCGACCTGGCCACCGCCGGCCGGACCGGCGAGGTCCTCGACCAGCTGACCGCCGACGGGCTGCTCACGGTGGCGCAGCGGCAGGCCATCGCCGCCGACGAGGCCTACCCGAGCCTGGACCACCTCGCCCGAGCCGCGGAGGCCGCCGGACACGACCGCGGCGACGTCCTCGCCGCGGCCCTCGCCCGCGGCAGCCTCGACGGGTCCCGGTCGGCCGCGAAGGTGCTGCACGCCCGGGTCCGGACCGTGCTGCACGGGCAGATGACCCCGCAGCTGGACAGCTTCCACGACCTGATCCCGCCCGGGCACGACCCCGCCTACACCGACTACCTGGAGGCGATCGCCGACCGGCTCGACGAGGTGCGGTACGACCTCGGCGCGCAGGTCGCCGACCGCGCCGACCCGTGGGCGGTGCGGGACCTGGGGCCCGTCCCCGACGACCCCGCCGCCCGGCTCGACTGGGAGGACCGGGCCGGCTGGGCCGAGGTCGCCCGGCAGCTCGGCGGCGTCGACAGCGACGCCGACCCACTCGGCGCGGCACCGCCCGCCGGGGCGGTCGAACACCACGCGGTGTTCCGCACCGCCCACCACGTCCTGAACCGGCCCGAGGCCGGCGCGGACGAAGCCGAGGCCTCCGACGGGCTGCTGCGCGCCCGGGCCCGCGCCGCCGACCGGGTCCGGGACTGGCTCCCCGCGTATGTCGACGATCAGCTCGCCGCCACCAGCGAGGCCGCCGACACCCGCGCCGCGGACGCGACCATGTGGGAGGCGCACGCCGAGATCGAGGACGACCCGGCGACGGCCGCAACACTGCGGGCGCAGGCCGCGGAAGCCCGCGCCGACGTGGACCGTCTCGCGGACCTCCGTGACCAACTGGAGGAGATCGCCGCGGCGCGCGCGGAAGCCCTCCTGCACACCGCCGTCACCCGCGACAAGGCCGAACGGGCGACGATCGAACTGGCCATCCGCGGCATCGACCGCGACGACCCCGTCGGGCTCGTCACCGCCGAACAGTGGCTGGCCGCCCGGGACAACGCCGAGCGCGCCGAAGACCCGCACCGGCAAGTCACCGACGAGCTCGACCTGACCGACGCAGCCGCGGACCGCGCGACCGCACACGACGAGGCGATGCGCGGAACCGTCGCGGACGACCAGAGTCCGGCCGCCGCGGCCGTCGACACGGCGACAGCCGAGGCCGCCGCCGACCACGAGCCGGCCCCCGAGGATGTCGCGGGCGTGGCCGCTCGGGACGGTGGGCATACGGTCGACGCAGGGCCGGCGTCTGGACGCTCACGTCCCGAACGCGAGGACGACCCCGACACCGACGCTGACGCCGATGAGCGGGCGGCTCCCGGCGCTGACCGCGCCAACGATCCCGCCGCCGGTCAGGCCACCCACCGGGCGGAGAAGGCTCCGGCGGATCACGACGCCGCGGCCGAGCGTCGACGGGTACCGCCGCCGGACCGCACCCAGGACCAGGTCGACCACGCCCGCGACGCGCTCCGCGACGTCGCCGCGCAGCGAGCCCAGGAGGACGCGCTGGAGACGGCGGACACTGCCGAGGCGGAGGCCGCCCGGTCCGCGGACCCGGCGACGGACACGCACGTCGAGGCCGACGCCGCCATGGACCTGACCCTGGACCGCTGACCCCGGGGCCCTGTGGGTTTTGTCGGTCCTCCGGAGCACCATCGCCGGCATGAGCATCCACGGGCTGATGCTGGACGGCTGGGACGATCTGAGCACCTGGGGTTACGACGACTTGATGGGCAGCTTCTACGCGCAGCTGACCCGCAACGGCCACAGCGACGATGACGGCCCGGACGTGTGGATCACGCCCGGGTCGTCGTGGCCGGCGATCCACCACGCGGACGTCCTCGCCGAGCTGATCGCCGAGACCACCGGGGCGACGCTCGCCGAGGTCCGGGCGGCGATGGACGCCGACCCCGACGCCGGTGTGGACCTGCCGGTGTGGCGGCCGTCCGGTCACGGCGGTCCGGCCGCATGACGGTCCACGGATTCGGCGGCGACCTTCCCGGGGTGTGGGGCTACGACCCTGCCCGGCGCACGTTCTACGCACGCCTCCGCCTCGCAGCCGGCATCCGCAACCTCGGATCCGCCGAGGAACCGATCGGCACCATCGGTGAGCTGGTCGACCAACTCACCGACGTCACCGGCGCCAGCTGGAACGAGGTCGAGGCATGGATGGACACGGCCCTCGGCCAGGAGGGCTACGCCCCCGCGTTCTTCGAGGGCTGGCCCACCGGCCGGGCGTACTCCCCGACGGCCGCCGGAGGCCACACCTCACCCGGGCTGGAACCCGCCGACGACTCCCTCACCCAGGAGGACATCGAGGAAGCGCGAAACCAGGTGCGCCAGTACGCGGAGCAACTGGCCGACGCAGCCCACGCCCACGCACCACGACGGGCCCACGACAACCCCTGATCGCCACCCCAATCCTCTGGACATAGAGGTCCACCGGTGTGCGGCCTGCCCCGTGAGCGAGTCAGCTGATGCCGTACTCCTGGGCGAGGTCCGGGTGGTTCGCCTTGAGCACCTTGGCGAACAGCTGACGGGCCGTCTCGTCACCGACGTTGAGCAACTGACCCTTCTGCGAGTCCTTCGGACCGCCGTTCCACACCGGCCGGTGGCCCGTAGCCCGGAACCGGCCACTGATTGCCTTGAAGACGCCGGACATGGTCGTCGCGTCCTCGTAGCCAGCGGAGCGGCGCAGTTCCCCGGTCCACACACCGTCGGAACCCGCCGCGACGAGGTGAGCGATTACCCGCTTCTGGTTTGGCCCAAGGTCGCCGAGGACCCAGCTAGCGGCCGGCTGCTCTTCCGCCGCCCACCGGGGAAGGTCCCAGGCGTCCTTCGGCCCGTAAGTGTTGGAATACGGTGGCTTGTATTCCCTGCCGCCGTCGGCGGCGGGCTCGGTGAGAAGCTGAGCGATCTGGGCCTGGATGAAGGGTGCCCGGTCGACCCGCACCCACGTGACGAGCGGGATGAGCTGATCGGCACTGGCCGGGGCGATCCGAACGGCGGTGTGGTCACTCACGTTGACTCCCAATTTTCAGACGGCCTCGCACATGTGAGGCTCTCTGAGCGTAGAGCAAGAGGGTCGACCCTGCAAGCGTGTGCGAGCTGCTGTGAGCAGCCCTGCGGCCTATACTGCAGCCGGGATCTGTCCTGTGTTCCGGGCCGCCCTGCGTGCTGGTGAAGTAGCACCTGATCCCGCTACGCCCCTGGTCCGCCCGCTGTGGGACCGTCAACGCTGTGCATGGACGTACCGCCGCCAGCATCGTCGAACCGCGGATGGGCGGTACAGGTGACCGGCGCGGTGATCTCGCTGCCGTATCCGCACGCCCACAACGACTGCGACGTGTGCGGGCAGTCCGACGACGGCGGGCAGGCCACCTTCCCCGGCGTGGGGGAGCGGCCCGCCCTGTAGTGCAGCCGATGCGCCGGTGACCAATTGATCGGACTGATGCTCGCCTTCTGCACGGTCACCGTCGCCCCACCCGATTCCGCCACCGCGTCGACGAGGGGGATCCTTGCCGTGAGGCTGCAGCACCCGCGATCCGCCTCGTGCACTCCGACGCGACCGAGGCCGACGCGGTCCGCCAGCTGGTCGGGCTCCCCGCGGGCCGAGCGCACCTGCTCAGCGAACAAGCCGCCCTGTGGCGGAGCGCCGCTATGGATCCGTGCCGTCCAGACAACCCGGCACCGCCGCCGAGGCCACCCGACGCGGGCAGCGACCCGCTCAACGACAAACAATCCTGGTGCCGCACACCAGTGCCCGGCCCTGCGGGCCGCACCGGTGCCGGCTGGCGCCGGCGCTGACAAGCGTCCCTGACTTCTCCCCCTCCCGGCCGCACAAGTCTGCGGGCGCGGCCCCTGCGCGCAACCGGCCTCGCTCCGCGACCGGCCGGGCGCTGCGAACCATCTTCGGCTGCGCTCCTGCGTCGCTGAGCCCGCCGAAGATCGTTCTGGGCCCGGCCGGCACGGGCCGGTTGCGCTCCGGCGCCTCCTACGCCCGCGGACGCCTTGCTTGCCGGGAGGGGGCGAAGAACGGTTGGCCACCCGAGGCCCACCACCCCGTCTCCCGGCAGGAAGGGGCACCGGGCCATGACCGAGCAGCCCGCCACCCGACCCGCCGACACCCAGCGCCAGCGGCGCGGCCACGACTTCTACCCGCCGACCACCGTCGCGGCTGCCATCCCGCCGCTGTACGGCACCGAAGACACTCCGACGGTGGACAAGGTGCTGCACCTGCGCTACTTCGCCGCCGCGGGCGACTGGTGGATCGCCGAATACGACCCCGGCACCGGCACCGCGCTCGGCTACGCCTGCCTCGGCGACCCGGACTGCGCCGAATGGGGCTACCTCGACCTGCCCGAACTCGAACAGGTCAACGTCCGATCCGGCCTGTTGATCGTCGAACGCGACCTGCACTGGACCGCCACCCGGACCGCCGACGCGGGCCTCCCAGGCGCGAACGCGACCTGACGCCGAACACACCGCAGGCCGGGCCCGACGGGCCCGGCCAGCGGCCGCGTTACCGACGGCCGCGGCGGCCCAACCTCGACCCGTCGCCATGCCCCGTCACCCATCGCCCCAGGGGTACGGGCCACCGATCGCCCTGCGCGCCAAATTTCCTCGCATAAAGTCCTGTCGCGGCCCGCGTGGCGGCCTGAGGCGGCGCGCGTCGCCGCCCAGCGCCCCACGGGTAGGTGTCCCAACGGTGTCCCAGAGAGTGTCGCAGTAGATGTAGCACGGTGTCCCATAGTGGCACCTGACAGGGAACTAACCACCGATCTGTATGAGCTGGAGCGGCCACCCCGCAGGAGTACTGTCCTGGCATGCCCGACGACGTGATCGAAGACGACCTGCCCGACCCCGACGATCCGTTCGTCGGGCTCGACGACGAAGACGAGCTCTCCCCTGAGCGCACCCGCGACCTCCTGCTGACGCGCGCCAAGCGCGGATACATGCCGCTGCGGAAGGTCTTCGTGCAGAAGCCCAACACCGAGACGTCCCGCTCCTCGGTACTCGCGGACCTGGTCCACAACAAGCAGGAGCGCGCCCTCGACGCCTTCCAGCTCCTGCACGCGATGCAGCCGATCCTCAACGGCACCCCCCTGCCCATGTCCACTTGGGCGTCGATGCTCAGCACACCGCGGAGTACCTGCACGCCCAACCAGGCGTCCCGGGCCTTCGGCACCCTCGCCGAGATGAACCTGGTCCGACGCGATCGTGCGGGACGCCAGGCGGTACTCGAACCTCTCCTCGAAGACGGTTCCGGCGCGCCGTGGATCCGCCCGGGCGCCACGGAGGAGGGCGGTCCCGGGTACTTCACCGTGCCGCACGCGTACTGGACCGCCGGGCTCATGGAACGACTCCGGCTGCCCGGCAAGGCGATGATGCTGATCATCCTCGCCGAGACCCAGAACCCGAAGAAGCCCACGTTCGACATGGCGGTCGAGCGCGCCCAGGCCTGGTACGGCATCTCTGAGCGCACAGCCGAGCGAGGGTACCTGCAGCTCAGCGCGGAGAAGGTCATGCGCGTGCACATCCAGAAGGTCGCCGACCCCCGTGTACCTGGCGGCCGGCGTGCGATCTACCACCGTGCGCTCGAGAGTCCGTTCAGCACCAGATCCCGCGCACGGCTCCAGAAGGCCGCGCGGACGGCGATGGAGACGAGCACGCCGGGTGGATGACAGGCCGGGCTCGCGAGTGTCTACCGCGCGTTCGACTCGCTCGCGGACTTCGAGGCCGAGATCGGATAACGGGCCGGATCAACCAGCGGCTCCCGGGTCACGGACGGCGTGCGACCCAGAAGGCCCGATCCGTTGCCCGGGACGGTCACGCCCAGCTACCCGAGTGCCGAGTACAGCAAAGACCTAGGACGGAAGGAGGTGATCTCGAAGTGCACGAACCATGGAAGACAGTGCGGGCCGCCTTGAAGGGGTGGGGCCCGACACTGCGCCTCCTGGCCATCATGGCGGGTGCAACCGTCATGCTGGTCGTACTGCAGCGCTACGCGGCACTGTCACTACCACTGTAAATCGCGACGGCGTCCCGGTCCAGTGTGGACCGGGACGCCATCGCCGTCGTACGCGGAAAGCATGCGGCAACCGGGATCGGCCAACCGCGGGCCGACCCGGAACCCGAGCCGCCGTAGGCGGCGCTGAACACCTTCCTTCTCCACCCCACCCCAGGGCGCACCGCACCTCACGCGCACCAGGGAGGAACCCGCAATGTCCGACCACAGCCACAACACCGGCCAGCCCACCGAGCAGCCGCCCGCCGAATTCCTGCAACTCGACCCGGCCACCCTGCTCACCGACCACAACATCCGCGCCGTCCGCACCGACGACGCCTTCCGGAACCTCGTCGCCTCCATCCGCGAACGCGGGGTCCTGGTCCCGATCGTCGCGACCCGCGACCACCAGGGCGTCCGGGTCCGGTACGGGCACCGCCGCGCCCTCGCCGCCGTCGAGGCCGGACGCGAGACGGTGCCGGTCGTCGTCTACACCGGCACTCTCACCGACGCCACCACCGCCGAAGTGGACCGGATCCTCGGCCAGCACGCCGAGAACACCCACCGCGAGGACCTGACGGTCGGGGAGACCATCGCCGCGTTCGGGCAGCTCGCCGCCCTCGGCCAGTCACCGGCCCGGATCGCCCGCCGCTCCAAGACCCCCCGCAAGACCGTCGACGCGGCCCTCGCCGCCGGGTCCGAGGTGGCGGCGGAGGCCGCCGGGCGGTGGGACTTCCTCACCCTCGACGACGCCGCCTACCTCGCGGAGTTCGACGACGACCCCGACGCCGTCAAGAAACTCGTGGCGGCCGCGAAGGCGGGGGAGAGCACCGCGCACGTCGCGCAGCGCCTGCGCGACCAGCGCGACACCGCCCGCGCCATCGCCGCCCTCACCGCCCAGCTGACCGAGGCGGGCGTGGCGGTGATCGCCGAGCCGCCGTACGACGAGAAGACCATCCGCCCCCTGCGTCACCTGCGCCACGACGGCAGCCCCTCACCGTCGACAGCCACGCCGACTGCCCCGGGCACGCCGCGTACGTCAAGCGAATTTTGTCATCCCCTGCAGATACGGTCCTGAGCGGACATGCGGCCGCGTTTGCCGCGAGGGATCTTGTGCACCTGATGGCTCCATCAGTCGGGGCGTCGTGAGCGCAGCACAACTGTGGCGCGATCCGGCGTCGCGCATTGACGGAGGGAGCCTGCCGTGGGAGAGCGTCGTCACATCACGAAACAGCACGTCGTGTCGCAGGTGGTCCTCGCCGCTTTCGCTGTCGATGGCCAGGTAGAGGTAGAGGACGTGCGTCGACCCGGCAGGTGGCGGCTCAAGGCACCCGCGGCAGTCGGTTACGTAAACGACTACGTGCAGCACGACAGCGCCGGGGCGGAAGCACTGTGGCAAACCGTCGAGACGCGGTTGCGGGACGCGCTCGACGAACTCCGATTCGGGCGGCTGCCGCCGCGCGGATCGGAAGTGGAGGCGACCATCCGGGACTGTATTGCGGTCCACTGGGCGCGCAGCAAGGCCGTCTCGGCGATGTCCGAGCGCTTGTGGGAGCGGGTCCGCCACGATCACATGCGGGCGATGGCGGGGCACCCCGACGTGCTAGCAGCGGTGTTCCAAATCCGGACCGGCCGAACCGCGGAGCCCGCCGAGCTGCAGGAAACCAATGAGTGGCTGCACGCGGGGCCGCCAGAGATCCGGAGCGGCGAGCACTTCTCGGGCCGGGTCCGATACCTCTTCGAGCAGGCCCAGGCGAAGTTCGGGGATCGGTCGCTGCAGGTGGGCATGTGCGGCAACGGTGTGGAGAACCTGCTGATGTCGGACTGCCCCGTCGTGACGCCGTCGCGATCACGGGCAGGGCTCAATCCCGAGCAAGGCGTGGCGTTGGGCGACGCCGATGCGGCCGGGATGCCACTTGGCCCACGAGTGTTCGTGTCGTTGCACGACCGGCCGGAGCGAGTCGTTATCGGATTCAGGGAGGCGCGGATGTTGAACGACTGGCAGCGGACGGTCCGGCGGGAGCAACTGTTCCGCCAGCCCGTTAACGCCCCATAACGCCAACCGCCGTCGAAGGGCGCTCACTGGCGGCCCCGAGGGACCCAGACATGAGTCCGTTGGACACGGCCTCGGCCGGGATGCCTCGGTCGACGCCGGGCGGGGACCTGCCTGGAAGATCCCACGCGGGCCAGCCCAGAGCGGGTGTGGCGCGCAGCTGGCGTCGCGCCGCCGTTCCGAAAAGACACACGGGGTTGCGTTGTTGGGCCCCCAAAGTGCGGTCGGACTTGCGTCGTTCCGGCGGAGTCGAGGCGTGTCGGGTCATAAAGCTCCGCAGCGGGCGATCGAGTGGCAGGATGCCCTCGACGTGACCGACTACTGCACCGCCCGAGGTAATGAAGGACTTCAACGCATGAAGCTGACGCACGTCCGAATCAAGGACTTCCGGAGTCTGATGGGAGATCATGGGTTCGACGTATCTTCCGGTGTCAACTACTTTGTCGGCCCGAACAACTGCGGTAAGTCGAATCTGATCCGGGCGTTGGAGCTAGCTCTCGACCCCGATTCGCAATATGTTCCCGCGCTCGATAGGCCGGCGCGCTCCGGCGCCGGCGCTCCGCCTACGACGCGGATCACATTGACCTTCCATGTGGGAAGCTCGAGCCCCGAGAACACGCTTCTTAAGCGTGCGCGCGAGTACGAACTTGCTGTCCGGGCGGCGCGGGGCGCGCCGACCGGCGGCAAGATCCAAACCTATGCGGACAGCCACGAGGTCCGCCTCGTCGTCTCCTTCGTTGGTGGCGGCGCTCGACAGACGGCGTTTCAAGCCAAGGGATTCGGTGCGGCGTACCTGCCAGCAGACAGCCCTACTCACCAAAAGGTGGAAGCGCAGTTCAGGTCAGTGGTGCGTTTCGCGGTGATCCACAGCGGAGAGGACTTGGAGTCCCTCCTCAAAGGTAAGTTCCGCGAGATACTTCAGCTGGTCATTTCAGACCACCTTGGCGACGAAATGGCGAAGGCAGACGCGGCCCGAGGCGACTATCTGTCCGCGCTGCAGGCGGAGTTGTTAGCTCCGCTGCAAAGCCGCGTCCTGGAGCGAGTCGGCGAGATGTTTCCAGAGATCACCTCCGCCACGCTCATCCCGGACGTACCGACTGTGGCGGAAACGCTCTCTTCCGTCGATGTGCAACTTGGCGACGTCATGACGACTGAGCTCGCGAGCAAGGGCACCGGTGTGCGGGGTGCAGTTCTTGTCTCTATGCTGCAATACCTGGCTGAACAGAGCCGCCGTTCGCTCGTTCTCGCGGTAGAGGAGCCCGAGGCATTCCTTCATCCGGCCGGGCAGGAAGCCATCAAGGACCAGCTCGACATGTTGGCAACCAGGAATGATGTCTCGCTTCTCGTCACGACTCATTCCCCATACGTGATCTCACGTAGCTCCGTTGCGCGGATCACCGAGCTCCATAAGGACATGGAGGGAGTTACGAGTATGGCGGCGTCGGTTCACGGAAACGAAAGCCGGGCAAGCCTGCTCGGCCCTCTGTACCGGGATGCCGGTCTCGCTCACGTCCTCGAAAGGAGCCTCGAGATTCCCGCCGACGCCAAAGTCGTCGTGGTCACTGAAGGCTATACGGATGGACGTTTCATGCAAGCGTGTTGTGCAGCGGCAGGGGACCTGGAGGCTCTGACTGGAATGCATTTCATCCCTGCTGGCAAGGCCGCCAACGTAGTTCCCCAGGCATTGCTCGCGGAAGCCGCAACAGAGCTACCCGTAATCGCGATGCTTGACTATGACGACAACGGACGCGCGGCCGTTGAGAAGCTCAAGAGCTTCAATTGGGAACCCAGTAAGCGGATTCTGAGCCTGCGCTCGTGGCCAGGAGCATGCGAGAGCCACGACATTGAGATCGAGGATCTCCTTCCACCAGATGCCGTGGAGAAGATCGTCAAGAAGATCGGCGAGGATGAGTCGCTGGACGGGAAGATCAAGTGCGGGACCGGGTGGCACCTTCAGTTGAGCAAGACCTGGAAAGAGGCGGCGCTTTCCTCCCTCGAGTCCGTGCTGGAGAGTGATCCTGGGGGGATGGTGTGGCTAGCTGAGGAAATCTGGGCGCGTGCGGCGAAGATTGCTGATGCCAAGGCGAATGCGGCGGCCGCCAAGGCAACGACGACTGCGTGATCCGCTCCACCGGCGATACGTCGCCAGCTCAGATCTCGAGGTCGGCCGGGTCGAGGAGCGAGTTGTCGGACTCGGCGGGCGACCGTTGCTGCCGGTCACTCATGGACATAACCGGGACGGAATCGCCCAATGGTGGCGGCCCCCCCCCCCGTTCGGGTCTGCTCAGCTCTGCCTGGGTCGATGGCGGGCGGGTTAGACAGTTCCCCCGCCCACTACGCGGCCGGCGCTGCGCGGTGCGGGCAGCGTCCGGCCCCTCCGGCAGCGGTGGCCGCCGGACGTAGCTCCCCGCCTTGCTTTGCATCGGCTGCCGGTCATAGCGGCGACCGTGTCGCCTCATCCCGGCGCCCGCGACATGGGCGCCACCCTAGGCGACGTGCCGAGCCCGTGGGCTCCTTTTCGCACTGGGCCGGGCTGGTGAGGCCCTGGCCCAGCTCTTCTACCGCAGCACAGCCGACCCCCGGGGCCGGCACCGGGGAGCCGGTACGTCCGCGTCGAGCCCAGCGACTACTCGGTGCACCCGGCCGCGGTCGGCCGCCGGGTCGAGGTCCTCGCCGACCTCGAGCGGGTCGTGGTGACTGGGGTTACGACGATCTGGTGGGCAGCTTCTACGCGCAGCTGACCCGCAACGGACACAGCGACGACGATGAACCGGACGTGTGGATCACGCCCGGGTCGGCGTGGCCCGCGGTCCACCATACGGACGTCCTCGCCGAGCTGATCGCCGAGGCCACGGCCACGCCTGGTGCATCTGCATACCGGCTCCGCAGACGGCAGCTACGATAACGATCCGTTGGCACCACCCAAGGTGATGGTCGATCGGCGAGCTGAGCTTCGAGCGAGACGCGCCCGCCGCTAAAGGATCGAGCGGCATGTGCCGATTCCACTGACGGTGTGGACCAGTCGCCCTTTTGCTCTCGTCGTTGCCGCCGCCTTGGTGCTCCCAGCCCTCGCCTCCTGTGGGGGTGGCGCGGAAGAGGCGTGCGCTCAAGCGTCCAATCTGCGCGTGCGGATCGCTCATCTCGAAGATTTGGAAGATTACATCCAGCCGCCGCCGGATGGGGCGGATGGGGCGGATGTGACGAGGAAAGGTCAGGAAAAGATCGAAGCCCAGCTCGCCACTTTCAGAGACCGCCTCATCGAGCTGGACGAGGCGTGCTCGGGTAGCTGATGGCTCTCTCTTGCGCGCAGGTGAGCGCGGTTGCGTCCGGCAGCCTCGTCACGGCGGACCTGGCCGCGGCCCAGGGCCTGCCCTGCCGACCGACCCGGGCCACGAGCGTGGCTAGCGCAGTTCGGCTCTCTCGTCGGCGACCGTGTCCAACCCCGTGAACAGCTCCTCGGCGAGGGTCACGTTGGTGTGAGGTCTTCGTCGGCGTCGGGGATCAGGCACGTCCGCGGTGCGGTCGTCGGGACAACCCTCCGGTCGCGTGGGGTGTCGGGCCGACCGTAGGCACATGTCCCGCGACCGTTGTGCCGGTCGCGTTGGCAGGTTCGACAGTTGAGCCCCCATCGGCCTCCGGTGGGGGCAGAGGAACGTGCGCCGAGCAGGGTCGTAGCCCCACACCCCGGGAAGGGGCGTCGCCCACTCCGTGGACGGTCATACGGGCGGGACGGGTCGATGGACTTGTCCTGTCAGTACACTACGAAGATTGGCGGCGGCAGTCCGACGGTGAGAGTAACCGAGTTGACGGACATATTTAACAGAGATGGTCTCGCCGACGAGGCTGTCGGTCGAGCCCACCGCATTCTTCTCCGTGCTGTGCGTCCCGCGCTCGATCTAGTCCTCATGGACGCGATCGGTGATTCCCAGTGGCCGACCGAGGTGAGCGGGGAGCTGAACGCCCTCCGCGCTCTCGGCATTGAGCAACGGGAGACCGATCGGGACAACCCGCAGATGGGGATACGCTTGGATCCCCGCAGCGATGAGCAGTTCAGCATCGCGCTGGCGTTGGCACCTTACTCGATCGGTGTCGAAGGATACTCGCTCGGCAAACTGATATTCGGCGCAAGCGACATTGGGACGAGCCTGTGGGCCGATCTCTCGCCTGATCAGTACCGAGCTTTGCAAGGGCTCGTAGGGCGAGGGGAGTCGGTAGACTCTTTGTTCGAGGTGAGGGTTCCCAAAAACAGGTGGGCCTGGGCGTGGTTTCGGAGGTCCAGAACCCCCGAAGCCTGATTCCAACGCAACGCCCGGGGCCTGGGGTCGACCTCGGACGAGGTGGGGCCCCGCGGGGGTGTCCCATGGCGCGGGCCGCGGCTGTCGCCGTTCCGAGCCATCGACGAACGGGTAGCCGGCGACCCGCACCGCCCCGATCCGCGGCGTCGACGGCGGGGCGGGGCTGGCCGCCGGAACCAGGCGGTGTCACCCCGAAGAACCGCTCCCAGCCGGGCGTGTGCGGCAGACCCCAGCGGGTCGCCCGCCAACTATCTTCAGGGTTATGGTCAGCGCGCGACCGGTAGTCGCTGGGCGATCCGGTGCGCCAGCAGCACGCACGTCTCCCACGGCAGCGGCCCGTCCCCGGCGACGAGCCGGCACGTCGACCCCTCGCCCTCGATCAGCACACCCTCGTACTCGTCCGGGGCGCGGAACAGCGGCCACTCGGCGTCCACGAACGCCAGCACCGGCGTGACCGGCACACCGGCGGCCTCCGGCAGCCCGGCGAGGGCGTCGCGGACCGCGTCGATCTGCCGGGTCATCTTCCCCGCCAGGGCGCTGACGTCCCGCCGCCCCACGAACAGCCGGGCCTCAGCCAGCCCCAGGAATCCGGTGCCGCGGATCGCGACCATGCCGGTGTAGTTCTTCGCGTCGATCACGAACACCCCGCTCGGGCCGACGGCGACGTGATCGATCTGCCCCCGCGGCCGCGTGATCCGCCGGTCGTGCACCGTCACGGCGTCCCGCCCGGCGGTGAGCTCGTCCAGCTCACGGCCCAGCGCCGTCTCACCCGCCGCACCGACTCCGAACGCGCGGACGTGCTGCGGGTCCTCGCTCAGCGCCAGGATCAACTCACCGAGCCACGGGTGCGCCTCCCGCACCTGCTTCTCCCGCCGGCCCTGCCGACGCTCGTACTCCCGCCGCGCGGAGCCACCGGCAACGCCGACATCTGGCAGCGCACCCGCCGCAGCCGCCTCCCGGGCCAGACAGTCCCCGCACGTCACCCGGCGCGTCCCCGGATCCCACCGGGCCACCGATCCCGCCGGGAGCGCCACGGCGCACCCGACGCACCTGCCCGGATACCGAAGCCGACGGGTTCCATTCATGTCCAGTACCTCGGAAGCCGAGGTGCGACACCTGAGCCACCACACCCGCGGCAGCGGGGCCCCGCTGCCGCCCCCAGTCCGCGCAGACGCGCCGCGACGAGCACACGGCCTACGGCAGCACGACACCCCGGACCCAAACCGATCATCCAGCGCACCGAGAACAACCCGACGCCCCGATGGCGAAGCGCCGGTGCCAACCCGCTCTCGGCGAACGGACCCGACCCCGCCCTGCCGCGCGGGACCTCACCCGCCACATCCCCGTCGACCAGCTGCGGTGGGCGCATGGGCCGCGCTGATGAAGGCCTCCAGCGCACACCGCTCCACCCGCCACACTCCCCGGCCGCCGATCTTGATCGCCCGCAGACGACCGGTGCGCACCAGTGCGTAGACCTGCGCCCGCGACACCGACAGCGTGTTCGCGACCTCATCGAGATCCATGAAGCGACGGTCCACGCCACGAACCGTAAGACCTTCGGCGGCCGGTCGGTGCTGGCCGTCCACAGTGCCCCGCCGGCTGGCGCGGACGGATCGGCGCCGCGGTAGCTGGCTACTCACTGTCGAGGGCGCCCCATGCCACCCTGCGCCGTGGCGGAGGTACGCCACCGCTTCGCCGAGAGGTCCCGAAGAAGTCCGCGTGGGGCGCCGGCCAGCCCCGATCGGCGGCCCCGTCGCGGCATGAGCGGACCCCCTCGAGGTGGCGGTGCGTCGCCCTGATGCAGGTTCAACGCTTCTCGATCGCTGGCGCGAGGTCGTCGACAACGGCCCGGCTCATTCGACTGATGGGGCGCTCGACTGGAACGACCTACTCGACGCGGAAGACGTTCAATAGCCGTTCTTCAGCGATCCGGGCCTCCACCGCGTCCGCCACCGCCGGTGGTGCAATCGAGTAGTGCACTCCGCGCAGCCCGTATGCCTCCGCGAAGTCCGCCTGCACCCGCAACTGAGCAACGATCTCCTCGACCCCAGTCAGCTGCTGCTCGATCTTGATCTCGTCGATCCAACCCTCGACGCTGATGCCGTCGAGCTCGATCACGGCCTTGCCTCCGTCGTAGACGGTGTACGAATACCCACCCTGCGATGTCCGCATCCGCTCCTCGAAGGCGTGCTCGGGCGCGCCGCTAACCTCACGCCGAAACTCGGTGCCGCCGCCGACCTCCGGGGATGGCGTGCGTGAGGTGTAACCACTCGCCGAAGGTCTTGCCTTCGGCCGGATGTCGAGCTGCCGCAGGCGCGGAAACCGCTCTCGGAGCCGGTCCAGGAACGTCTGTTCCGCACTGCGGCTCTGCGGTGCACGACTTCCCCCTGAACCACCAGATCCGCCCGGTCCCTGGCCGCCCGACATCGCGGACATCAACGCAGGCGCCGCGGCCGCCCCACGAACGCCGACTGCCACCGAGGTCATGACTGGAACGGCGGCCGGCACCGTGTGAGCCAGAACCGGCACCACGAGTCCCTCCGGGGTCACACCCATCCGCACCATCGCCGCTGCGGTTGGAGGTGGCTGCCCCGAACCACCAACGCCGCCCGCCAGCCGGTGGGTAACGACGAGGACGATCGTGTCGACCGACACCTCGGCGACCGCTGCCGCGAACTCGCTCCCCGCCCTATCGACGTCCTCCGGTGACGTGGCGTTCCTGGCCGCGGCGAAGTTGATTAGATGCTGAATGGCGGAGAACAACGAACTCGCGACGAACACAGCGGTAAAGAAGATCCCGATGTCCGCCGCCCAACCGACCGGGGTTAGCTGCGAAACAGCGAACGCGGCGACGAACCCGACAATCGCTGCCACCAGCGCCTCAGGCGTGATGAGACTGCGCACCTTGTCCCGGAACGCGGGCGCCAACTGCGCGCGCTCGTAGGCGGCGAGCAGCTTGTCGGTCGGGCTCATCGACGCGATGTCCCGATCTGGCGCGTCGCCGGCCCGGTCCGGTGCAGAGGATGTCTCCCCCCTCAAGTTCGACGTCGGCGGCATCGTCGATGTCGGCGGCACACCAGGCGCCGTCAGGCGCGCCACGTTCGAACCCCCTCCCACCGCCGGGTTAGCCAGCGCGCCGCGGTGAAGAGCGCCGACATCTGCTTCGGTGAGATCGGCGAGCCTGGCTTGGATGTCGACATGGTTGAAGCCGTTGAGCAGTTCTGCAGCTCTCTGCCAGTCACCAGTCTGGCGCGCCGACCGCACGGACGTCTCGTACGCTTGCGCGAGCGTCGGCACGTCGAAGTCCCCGTTCCGCTGCACGACCGCGGCGGACGCGGTTGGCACATGCACGAATGGGCTCAACGGCGACAAGGTGGCCTCTGAAGGCCGCAGCCCGGACACGACCGCGCCGTTGCCGGCCGCACGTTGCAGGGCGAGTATCGAGGCGGCGGTCGCCGGCATCGTCGGCGCGGCCGCATGCATGCTTACGCGCATCGCCGCCCGAGCAGCAGGGCGGGCCACGCTCGCCGCTTCTGGCTTCTCGCGAATCGTCACCGCAATCTCTCCCCGAGTGCGCCCAACGCGTACTCGGTGAAACGATCGTCTACCCTGCGAATACCGTCCGGCAGCCGTAGAAAGGGAACACTCATCAGCCCGAACGGGCAGTAGTACCCCTCGCCCGGCCGCTGCCCCGCATGAGTACGTCCGTCGACGATCGCGGATCCCCGGGACGGCACACCGGGATAGCCTGCCGCAAGCTCGGCCGCGTCTAACTGGGCCCTTCCTGGTGCCCCACGCCCCGATGCGGCTACATCGCCGCTCAGCGGCAAGCTGTTCGGCTCGGCGTCCGGCCATATCCGCACGGAGGTGCCGTAGCCATTGGGTGCCTGCGCGAGGTGGTCCGTCGAGGACTGGAGCGTGGCCGTTCGGCGACCGGCAGCACCGGCCGGCCTCCACCAGACGGCATGAGATCCCCGGCAGTCCCAAGTCAGTCGGGGCACGAGCTGCTCGAGACACTCACCCAACGGGTGCGCCCTCCCGCGCCATCGTTGTCAGGTTGCCGCCGCCCTTCCAGGGCGACCTGACGGTCGGCCGTGGTTACTGGATCCACTGTGGACGTTCAAACGATCTTCGGCCACGAGTTCGGCCACGAACTGCTGTCCATTCATGCCTGTGAGGGATGCACGGCTGCCTGTAGCGCCTCGGTGACCTGCGCGAACACCCGGTGCACAGGGGAGCGCGGTCACTGGGGGTCAAGGGGTCGCAGGTTCAAATCCTGTCGTCCCGACAGAAGAAAGCCCAGGCCAGAAGGCCTGGGCCTTTCTGTTGGCCGGCCGCTGACGGCCATAGATGATCTCTGTCCACGAGTTTGTCCACGAACGGCTGTACGGTTTGCGCATGGGCGCCGCCGAGGCGAGCCCGGCACCGCGGCGACGCGGCAACATCCGGGCCCACGGGAGCAAGTACCAGGTTCGTGTGACCGCCGGGGACGACCCGGAGACGGGGGAGCGGATCGTTCTCTGCGAGACCGCCGCCACCCGTCGCGAGGCGCCTGGAGGCTGAAGGACAGCAAGGGCGGTCGACTCCCGGATGGCCGCCGAGCGCCTCACCCGCATTCTCCAGCGTTCCTCTTGCGGAAGATTGCCACCCGCCGTCCGGACCGCGATGAGTTCGGGCGGGCATCGCCGTCTATCAGGTGTCCGTTCCGATTCCGATGGGAGTCCGCGATGAAGGCGATCAGTCCCTGTCTCTGGTTCGACGGCGTTGCCGAGGAGGCTGCCGAGTTCTACACCTCGGTGTTCCCGGAGTCTGAGATCACGAGCGTGATGCGCTACGGGCCCAACACGCCCGGCCCCGAGGGGGAAGTGATGCTGGTGCAGTTCGTGCTGCGCGGCCAGGAGTTCGGTGCGCTCAACGGCGGTCCGCAGTTCCCGCACACCGAGGCCGTGTCGTTCGTGGTCCCGTGCGAGACCGCCGACGAGGTCGACAGCTATTGGGAGCGGCTCGTCGACGGCGGCGAGCCGGGCCCCTGTGGCTGGCTGAAGGACCGTTTCGGGGTGTCGTGGCAGATCGTCCCCGTGCAGCTCCAGGAGTGGATGGCCGACCCCGACCCGGAGAAGGCGCAACGAATCACCCAGGCGGTACTGACGACGCACGGCAAGCTGGACGTGCGTGCACTGCAGAAGGCATACGAGGACGGCTGACCCGGACCGGCCGTGCGCGCGGGCCTTGTTCCCCGGTTGCGCCGTCACTTCCGGCCGCGCCGGTCCAGGATGCGCAGCTCGGTGATCCTGTACCGGAAGAACTCGCCGTCCCGCCACCGGTCGGTGCCGAAGAACCAGCCCAGCCGCCCGGCGGCGGGCACGGTCACGCCGTCGAAACAGGCGTAACCCGTGACGTCCCCGCCGCACGGGTGGCGGCCCCAGGTGCCGGTTCGGTCCGGGTCCCCCCACCGATCGAAGACGAAGGACCGGACGTGCCCGTCTGCGTCGATGCCCAGACGCAGCTCGATCGGGTGGCCGTCGGTGTCGTAGCGGGCAGTGATCTGCGCGTCGTCCTGTGCGGACCAGGTGACACCGAACCGGGGCAGCAGCGCGGTGGGCACCCAGACCGCCTCCGCACCGGCCCGCTCGGCCGCTGAGCGGGACAGGTCAGGCCCCTCGGCGCGGGCGAGCGTGATGACACCGCCCAGCTTCCACTCCATGCCGCCGGCGCCCTCGTCGTACCGGTCGGACCCGGCGATCAATCCGGCGACGCGGCCGGCCCACACGAACCCCCGGTGGGGGGCGAGGACCTCCCGGGCGCGAAACGGCAGCCATCGGCCGACCTTGATGTGCCCGCGCATCCGTAGCCGCGCTGCGGTGATCAGTGGGGTACCCGGCGCGATCGCGGCGGCCAGGTAGCGCCGGACCGGCACCGGTAGCCCGACCAGGTCGTCGGTGGTGAACGGCCCGGCGTCGCCCACCGGTGCGAGGCGGCCTTCGGGTTCCTCGCCGGTGGCTGGTCTCATGGCGTGATGGCCGGGTCAGCCGACCGCGGCTGGGGTGTGCTCGCTGTCGCCGGCGAACACGGTCTCCGCGGGCGACACCCGGCGGCTGTGCCACAGGCCGAGCAGGGACAGCAGCAGCATCAGGCCGGCGCCGATGAACATGGCGATCGCGGCGACACCGGCGATGGTGGCCATGGTGCCGAAGGCGTAGGCGTTGAGCAGCAGCCCTCTGAGGGTCTCGCCCTTGAAGACGGTGTTGACGGTGCCCGCGAGCTCGGTGTCACCGGGGTTGGCCTGCGCCTGGGCGCTGAGTTGGGCGTAGGTCTTGCCGCCGCCGGCCTCCTTCAGATGTACGGCGATGAAATGGTCGGCGTAGGTCTGGGCCTGCGCGCCCGTGGTCAGCTGCTGGCCGGAGTACTTCCGCATCGGGGCGTACTCGTCGCCGGCGGTCGCGGGACTTCCCGCGGCAGGGAAGAAGATCTGCTGGGCGGCGAGTTGCGTGTGCACCTGGTCGGTGACGAAATTGTGTCCCCAGGTCAGTAGTGAGCCGGCGACGATCAGCATGGCCGCGAGGGTGAGACCGCTCCAGCTGGTGAGCTTGTCAAGGGTTCTGCGTTGCATGGCGGTGCTCCTTGGTGATCAATCGCGATTCGTCGTAGGCCGTCGCGCGGGTCAGTCGCCGCGGTGCACCACCGCCACGGGGCACGAGGCGTGGTGCAGTGCGACCTCGCTGCCGGGGGAGCCGTCCACGCCGACGACAATCGTGCGCCGGTCGGGGGCGCTCATCGGAGGAACACCTCGTCCAGCGGCCGCCGCGGCGTCGGCGGCACGGTGACCAGCGGCTCGCCGAGACGGATGATGGCCTGCGCGTGGCCCGGCTCGCCCAGCGTCGCGGCGAGCTCGGGACGCATTCTCGTCTGCTGTACGGGCTGGTCGGCGAACGACGCCACCAGGCCGTCGGCGGTGGCCAGCAAGAGCAGGTGCTGGAGCGCCATCCCGGCGCGCAGCCAGTCGGCGGGGTCGTCGCCGCGGGTGAAGAGCACCGCGACGGTGGCGCGGCCGAGCTCCTCGGCGACCCACTCCGGGGTGCCCTCGCCTGCCGGCAGCGTGCCGGTCACCAGCCCGTCGATCGGGTACGGGGCGGTGCCCAGTGAACCGATGGGGACGCCGTCGGTGCCCTCCCCGGCGACTCGGAGCCAGCCGCCGATCTCGGCCCGGAATGCCTCGTCGTCGGCCTGGGCGCGCGCGGCTCGCCACAGCAGGTCGGCGAGCCGTTCGCGTCGCGCGGGGACGACGACGTGGAGCCACGCGCCGTGGCCGCGGACCGCCTCGACGAGGGCCTCGGTCAGGTCGCGGCGGGGCGGGGCGGGCATGAAGACACGGCGATGGGTCCGCCGGTGCGCGATGGCGGCGTAGAGCCGCTCGTCGTCCGCGGTGGGCGGCTGCGGTGCTCGGGCGGTCACGTTGGCGAGATGCCGGGGGTTGACCGGGTCGGGGAGCAGGGCCGTCTGCGGCGCCCAGCCGAGGTGCGCGACGGCGACTGTCGCGGAGTAGGTGGCCGCACCGCAGGAGATCAACCGGCCGCGCCCGAACCGGTCCACCACCGGGAGTGCCCTGGTGAGGTCCTCGTGCACCTCCAGCCCGTCGGGGCGTGCGCGCAGTGCCCACGGCTGGGTGTTGTGTACCGACGGCGCCCGGGTTGCGGCCCAGGCAATCGCGCTGAGGTCGTCGGAGGTCAGCGAGGCGGTCTGCGCGTGTCCCAACACTGTGTCGTTCATGACGACCTCCCGGGTTCCGGTGGTGACGGCTCGAGCTCCGCGGGCATCAACGCCCGGTGGTCTCCTACGGCGGTGGGCCCATCCACCACGGGTTCTCGCTTCGGCATGACTCCGGTTACGGCGGTGGCCCCGATCAGCTCGGATCGATGCGGACATTTCACGCCACCGAGGTCTGGGGTAACAAAACGAACGTACCCTGACTACTCCGCCTGCGTAACCTCAAAGCCGTCATCTTCACGTGCTGGTCCGGCGCAGACGTGAATGTCACGGCCGCATCGAGTCATCCGGGCTAATTCAGGACGGGGTCATTTGGCGGCTCGTGAGTGCCTTGCTTCTACTCGTCCCATACGGTTTTCGCTCATCGTCGGATTCGGTCCCGGTGCGCTGACTCCGGCCTGACAAAATCCTTCCTCGCACTTCTCGATGTTTCAGGATGAGACACCGTGAAACACGATCCTTGGTTCACTATCCACCTACTCTGCGGATCACGTTGACCGTGGCGGGGCGGAGGTGGGGTAAGTCATGGCAGGCGCTGTGCGGCCCTCGGTGAGCCGCGCGGTCCGGGACGCGCTGATCCACCGGCGGGAGTTGCCCTCTCGCGGCTCTCTACGGCCCGAGATCGAGAAGTCGTGGCTCCGGTGCGTGGCAAGCGGGGTGAACCCGGAGAGCCTGGCGCCGCGCTACTCGCTGCCGCAACGGTCTGAGAGCCAGCTGCTTCGCGCCAGCGGCAAGGTCATCCAGCAGCGCGTACAGGAACTGGCGGACCCGTCGACAAGCCTCCTCCTCGCTGACCGCAACGGCCTCGTCCTGGAGATCTGGAGCGGCGACAAGGACCTCGCCCGGGAACTCGACCGCTCGCACTCCGCGCCGGGATACATCATGGAGGAGTCGGTCGTCGGGACGAACGGCGTCGGCACAGTCCTCGAGGACGGCCTCCCGGTCCGGATCGCCGGAGGTGAGCACTTCGCCGATGCATGGCAGGAATACACGTGCGTCGGAGTGCCCATCCGCCACCCCCATCACCCGCAAGTTGCGGGGCGTGCTCAATCTGACGGCACGGTACGACGACGCCAACCACCTGATGCCGCCGTACGCCATGCTGGCGGCGCAGGAGATCGAGCAGCAGCTCTACCTCCACGGGACTGCCCCGACTTCGGTTGACTCGATCGAGTAGGTGGAGTCAGGCCGCGTGAGCGGTCTGGAGGAGTGTCTCGAACTCGATGGGCGTGAGGCGACCGAGGGTGTCTTGCCAGCGCCGGCGGTGGTGGGTCCGTTCGATCCGGACCACGATCGCGAGCCGGAGCTGTTCGCGGGTCTGCCAGCGCCGGCGGTTCAGGACGTTCTTCTGCAGCAGCGCGAAGAAGGACTCCATGGCGGCGTTGTCCGCGCAGGCGCCGACCCGGCCCATCGAGCCGCGCAGCTGGGCCTCCCGCAGCGCCCGGACGTAG
>JAVEDU010000063.1 GCA_030840805.1 Actinomycetota bacterium | reverse complement strand
TGGGGGGCGTGCCGCGGTGGGCCGCCCAAAGCGGCCCCCCGCGTCCGTGCCGGAGTCACCATCGCCCCGATCGCCCGACGAAGGAGCCCGCCGCCATGGTCGACCTCGCCTACCTCGACCTCGCCGGTCGGGCCGCCAACCTGTCCGAGCGGGTGCGGATCGTCGCGGCGTTGCGCGGCGGGGGAGTCACGCCCGGCGGTACGGCGACGCCCGGCGCGCTCGACACCTGGAAGATCGACCGCCTGAGCGGGAAGCTGGCGGCGAAGTTCGACCAGGAGGCCCTGCACCGCGCGACCCCCGCCCGGTACGCCGGGGAGGAGCTGGCCGACGTCCTGTCCGCATACCGCCGCTACGAGCCGGAGCAGGCGGCCGATCTCCTGGCCGACGTCCATCGGGCGTGGCTGCCGACCTACCGGGCCGCGCTCGACCACGTCGACCCGGCGCAGGGTGACGAGGCCCCGTGGCGGGAGTTCGACCAGTACTACGGCCGGCTCGCCACGGCGTGCGAGCCGTTCCTGCTGGAGCTCGGCAGGCGGCTGGAGCACGTCCGCTCGACCCTCGGCGCACGGGACCGCGACAAGGTGAGCCCCCGCCTGGTCGGGGACCTCCAGGGGCACCTGCTCGACCGGTTCGAGCTGATGCTCGCCTGGGCCGTCGAGGCGGACGCGAACGTCCACTGTGTGGAGACCGGGCTGGACCGCGCGACGGCGCGGCGGGAGGACTACCTCGCGTATCTCGACGCGACCTTCGCGGACGGTCCGGCGTACCACCGGTTCTATCTCCGCTTCCCGGTCCTCGGCCGCTGGCTGGCGCAGGTGACGGGTCAGCTCGCGGTGTACGGCGGCGAGATCCTCCGCCACCTCGCCGGTGACGCTCCGCGGGTCGGTGCCGCGGTCTTCGGCCGGGAGATCGCCGAGTACACCGCCATCCGGCTCGGGAGATCCGACCACCACGCCGGGGGACGCACCGTCGGCATGGTGGACGTGACGCTGGCCGACGGCAGTACCGGCACGGTCGTCTACAAGCCACGGTGCATCCGGTCCGAGGCCGCGCTGCAGCAGCTCCTCGGCCGGCTGGCCGCGGACGGGGCGGTCGGCTTTGCGACGCGTCCCGTGCTGGCGATGGACGGGTACGGGTACGAGGCGCTGATCCCGGCCGGGCACAACGCCGTGACGTCCCCCGCCGAGGCGGCAGAGGTGTACCGGGAGCTCGGCGGCCACCTCGCGATCTTCTACGTGCTCGGCGGCGGCGACCTGCACTTCGAGAACATCCTCGTGGCGGACGGCCACGCGCACGTCTGCGACGGCGAGACCGTGCTCGGGGTGCTGCCCGTGGGCCGGCACCGATCCGAGGGCACGCTGCTCGACTCGGTGTTCGCGACCGGGTTGCTCGAGTGGCCACGGGCCACCGCGGACCCCGCGGCGCAGATGAAGATCAGTGGGTACGCGGGCGGCGAGGAGTACGACATGCCGATCCCCGTGCCGCAACGCAACGACCGGCGGCTCACGTTCGAGGCCGGCATCGTGCACCGGGCCGGGGTCCACGTCGCGCCGTCCGCGTCCAACCGCGTGTTCCTCGACGGACAGCTGGTCCAGCCGCAGGCCCACGTCGGGGAGATCCTGGCCGGCTTCGACCGGGTCTACGCCTGGTTCGAGCGGCAGCCCGAGGACGCGGCGGCGTATGTCCGCGGGCTCTTCACGGGGTCGTCGGCGCGATTCATCAACTGGGGCACCCAGCTGTACGCGCAGCTGCTGATGTCCGCCCGGCATCCCCGCTGCCTGACCGAGCCGCTCGAGGTGGACCTGCTCGCCAACACGGTGCGGACATTCCCGCGGACCTGGGATCGCGACGGGGTCCTGGCGGACCGCGAGGTCGCCTCGCTGTGGCAGCTCGACGTGCCGATCTTCACCGCGGACGCCCACGGCGAGCAGCTGGTGCACGACCACACCGAGAAGATCTCGGCGTACCTGGAGATCTCACCCGCCGACCATGCCGCGGACCGGATCCGGCGGCTGTCCCCGGGCAACCGTGCGCAGCAGGCCCGGTACATCGCCGCGAGCCTGTCGACCGCGGAGATCTCGAACCCCACGTTCGTCACGGCCTCGCTCGACCACGCCGCACAGATCGGTGACCGGCTCTGCGGGATGCTCCGCGAGCCCGCCGCGAGCGCGCCCTGGACGTCGTACCAGGTGACCGCCGACGGGATCGCCGCGGTCGACGTCGACGCGGACCTCTACCACGGCTCGGCCGGCATCTCGCTCTTCCTGGCCCACCTGGACCGGCTGGTGCCCCGGCCGGAGTTCCGGCACGCCGCCGAGCGCGGCCTCGCCCACGCCGTCGCCCGTGCGGATGTCGAGCGGATCGGGGCATTCACCGGTCTGGGCGGGCTCGTCTACCTGCTGACCCACCTGCACGGGCTGTGGGGGGATCCGGCGCTGCTCGACCACGCGCTGCGGCTGGTGGACGAGCTGCCGGCTCGGATCGAGGCGGACCGACACTTCGACGTGCTCCAGGGCGCGGCGGGCCTGATCCCCGTGCTGCTCGGCCTCGCGGACCGCACCGGCGACGAACGGGTCCTGACCGAGGCCCGCCGATGCGCGGAGCACCTGCTGCGGCATGCGGAGGCGGACGGAGACACGCTCAGCTGGCCCCAGCCCGCGCCGGGGGAGGCGGTCGCGAACCTCACCGGCTTCTCGCACGGCACGGCCGGCATCGGGTGGGCGCTCGTCGCCCTGGGGCAGCGCACCGGCCGGCCGGACTGGGTCGAGGCCGGGCGCCGCGCCTTCGCCTACGAGGGGCGGTCCTTCGACGACACCGAGCAGGACTGGTACGACCTGCGCACCAACACCGGCGGCGTCGCGCGCAACGGCCGGCACTACGCCAACGCCTGGTGCAACGGGGCCGCCGGGATCGGGCTGAGCCGGGTCACGAGCTGGGCGGCGCTGGGCAGGACCGACGAGCGGCTGCTGCGGGAGTCGCAGCAGGCGCTCACCGCGACGATGCGGAACTTCTCCCGGCTGAAGAACCACACGCTCTGCCACGGCACCTCGGGCAACGCCGAGCTGCTCCTGCGGTACGCCCAGCTCCGCGACGAGCCGGCGTTCCAGCTCGAGGCCAACGTCCAGGTGCAGGCCCTGTGGCGCACCTTCGACGACGCCGAGCACGGCATCACCGAGAACAGTGCCGACTTCTTCCCCGGCCTGATGCTCGGGATCTCCGGCTTCGGCATGCACCTCCTGCGGCTCGCGGACCCGGCGCGGGTCCCATCGGTGCTGCTCCTCGACCCTCCGACCGCGCCCCAGAGATAGGAGTGGTTGTGCCATGTCCGTCCGGTCCTGCCAAGACTTCCTCCGTGTCGCCTCCGACTCCCCAGAGCTCGGCCGGGAGCTGAAGGCGTCCACCGCGATCGGTGAGATCGTCAAGATCGGCCGCCGCCACGGCTACGCGTTCAGCGACACCGACCTGATGCGGGGGTCGTCCTCCCTGGCCGGGCCGCCGATCCCACCGCAGCAGGAGGCCGCTCCGGCCGCCACCCGGTTCTTCCACCACGAGTACGACCTCGCCGACATCCCCGGACTCGCGGCCGTCGCCGACGAGCTCCCGTTGCTGGAGATCAAGCCGCCGTCGGTGGACCTCGCACGGTTCGACGCGACGTTCCGCGGGGACGACCTGGCGACCACCTCGCAGGCGCCGGCGGACCCGGCGTTCCGGGCCTGGCACGAGAGGATGGCCGCCCTCCAGTGGCGCGATCCCGCCCTGGCGGACCCGCCGCGGCGGGACTTCCACCTCGTGAACCTGGACGAGCACAGCGACCACGCCGGCTACGAGGAGTACTTCGCGGCGAAGATCCGCGTCGTCGCCGCGCTGGAGGAGTTCTTCCGCACCGGGATCCGGTTCTCCGGCGCGCTCTGGTACCCGCCGTCCAGCTACCGGCTGTGGCACACCAACGAGAACCAGCCGGGCTGGCGGATGTACATCGTGGACGTCGACGCACCGTTCGACGACCCCGAGGAGACGTCGTACTTCCGGTACCAGAACCCGCAGACCGGCGAGATCGTCACGCTGCGGGAGCGGCAGCGGATCGTGCGGTTCTTCAAGGCCGAGCAGGACCCGCTCCGGCTCTTCTGGCACTGCATCGTCAACCCCACCGAGCGACACCGGTGGAGCTTCGGTTTCGTGGTCCCGGAGGGCTGGCAGGACGCCCTCGAGCGGAACTCCTGACGGTCGCCGCATGTTCACCGTGCGACGACAGCACGCGCCCGCGTCCTCGGCGGAGCCGCCGGGGACCCCGCCGGCGATCCTCGCGACCGGCGTGCGCAAGACGTACGACGGGATGGAGGCGGTGCGGGGCCTCGACCTCACGGTCGCGCAGGGGGAGATGTTCGGCTTCCTCGGCCCGAACGGGGCGGGAAAGACCACCACGATCGCGATGCTCTGCACGCTGGCCGTCCCCACCGCGGGGCGGATCGAGATCGCCGGCCACGACACGCGGACGGCGCCGCGCGCGGTGCGGCGCAACCTCGGGCTGGTGTTCCAGGAGACCACGCTGGACGTGGAACTGACCGCGGCGGAGAACCTGCGCTTCCACGCCGACCTCTACTCGCTGCCCACGGGCACGCTGCCGCCCAGGATCGACGCCATGCTCGACCTCGTCGGACTGAGTGACCGGCGGGACGGGCTGGTGCGGACGTTCTCGGGCGGCATGCAGCGCCGGCTGGAGATCGCGCGGGGCCTGCTGCACCGGCCGCGGGTGCTCTTCCTGGACGAGCCGACGACGGGGCTCGACCCGCAGACGCGCGCGCAGGTGTGGACGTACCTGCGCGAGGTCCGGGCCCGCGAGGCCACCACAGTCTTCCTCACCACGCACTACCTGGACGAGGCGGAGCAGTGCGACCGCATCGCCATCATCGACGCCGGCCGGATCGTCGCGCAGGGGACGCCGGCCGAGCTGAAGTCCGTGCTCGGTGCGGACCGGATCGAGCTGTCCACCGGGGACGACACGGCCGCCGCCGCGCTGCTGCGGGAGCGGTTCGGTCTCGATCCGACCGTCGGCGAGCGCGGCCTGTGCGTCCAGGCGGAGGACGGCGCGCGGCTTGTCCCGGCCCTCTGCGCCGGGCTCGACGTCCCCGTCTACGAGGTGACGGTCACCCGGCCGACCCTCGACGACGTCTTCCTCCACCACACCGGGCGCGGCATCCGCGAGTCCACCCCGGTGCCGACCGCCGCGGAAGGTCTCTGATGACGCGTGTCCTGGAGCGGCCGGCCGCCGGTGGGCGCACCGTCGAGGGAGTTCTCGGCAGGGCCGCCGCCGAGCTCCGGGTGGGCCGCATGGTGTGGCGACGGGAAATGATCCACTTCTTCCGTGACCGCACGCGGATGGCCGTGTCGCTGCTCCAGCCGATGCTCTTTCTGTACGTCCTGGGCATCGGCCTCGCTCGGCTCTTCGCGGGATCCGGGGGCGGCACCCGGGCCGCGGGGGACTACCTGCTCTTCCTCTTCCCGGGGGTGCTGGTGATGGCCGCGCAGGCACCGGCGATCTCGGTCGGCTCCTCGATCGTCTGGGACCGCCAGAGCGGATTCCTCCGGGAGATGCTCGTCGCACCGGTGGCGCGGAGCACGCTGCTGCTCGGGAAGTGCCTCGGCGGTGCCGCCGTGGCCACCTGCCAGGGCGCGGTGGTGCTGGCCAGCGCGGGCCTCGTCGGGGTCCCGTACCGCCTCGACCTGTTCGCCGCCCTGCTGGCCGAGCTCGCGCTGGCCGCGCTGGCGATGACCGTGCTGGGGGCGGTCGTCGCCGTCACGATCCGGCGGCTCCAGACCTTCAACACCGTGCTCACGGTGCTGATGGGACCGTTGCTGTTCCTGTCCGGGATGATGTTCCCCGTCGGCTCGATGCCGGGCTGGATGGCCGGGCTCACCCTGGCCAACCCGATCACCTACGCGGTGGACGCGATGCGGCACACGGTGCTCGCCTACCACGCACAGCGGCCGTCGACGATGCTGTTCGACCCGGTGGCCTGGGGGAGCTGGCACGTGCCGCTCGGCCTGGAGCTGGCGATCGTGGGCGGCTTCTCCGCGGTGGCGCTCGCGGCGGCCAGCCGGCGCTTCTCGCGCACCGGCTGAGGGGGCCTGCGGCCCCGGCACGAGCGGCCGGCGGCCCTCGGTACGCGACCGCCGTCCGGGAGCGACCGGGCGTGACCGGCGGCGTCGTGACCGCGGTACACCGCGTGCCCCCGTCGGGGTCGCCAGACCGTCGCGGTCCGCCCGCCGGCGCGGGTCGGCCGACCGCCGGTTCCCGCCGTCGAGAGGCTGGTTGTCCGGCATTCCGCCACGGCGACTCCTCCCGGTACGCGAGTATGCGCCGCACAGGGCCCGCCGGACGGCGGGTTCGCCTGTCCACCCGTGAACAGAATGGTGTCCTCGTGCGCACACGCATCGCGGCGGTCCTGGTCGGTCTCCTCGCCACGCTGGCTCCCGCGTCGGCCCTCCCGGCGCACGCCGCGTCCGCCGTGCAGATCACGTACGTCCACTACGACTCGCCGGGCCGGGACGACGGCTCGAACGGGTCCCTCAACGCCGAGTACGTGCGGATCGCCAACACCGGCACGCGGGCCGTGTCCCTGAAGAACTGGACCCTGCGGGACACCAGCGGCCACATCTACCTCTTCGGCACGTACACCCTCCGCGCCGGGTCGACCGTCACCGTGCGCACCGGCACCGGAACCGACACCTCGACCTACCGGTACCAGCGGCGGAACGCCTACGTGTGGAACAACGACAGGGACACCGCCCTCCTCCGGAGCGCGGGCAACGTGCTCGTGGACTCCTGCCGGTGGACCCGGCCGGGCACCGGCAAGATCAGCTGTTAGGACCCCGCGTCGCTGCCGAGGCGGGCGGCGAGGGAGCGGGTGCGCGCAGATGGCGGATCCGGGCGGGTGGCAGGTTGCGCCACACGACGGCGTGGCCGCAGCCGTAGTCGCGTTCGAAGTCCGCCAGCACGGCGCCGACCGCCCGCGGGCGGGCCCCGTCGGTGCGGCTGCCGACGAGCCTGCGCGCGACCTGGGTCCCGACGTACCCGTAGAGCACCAGCTGCCCGCCCGGGACGAGTGCCGCGAGGTACCGGTCGAGGATGTTCCGCACCTCGGCCGGGTCGAAGTTCATGAACGGCAGACCCGAGATGATCGTGTCGTACCGCCGGTCGAGGCGGATCTCGGTGATCGACCGGGGGAGGACCCGGACCCGGTCGGCCACCGCGGCCAGCACGGGGTCGTCGACGAGTGAGGTCCTCAGGATCTCGGCGAAGCGGGGGTTGACCTCGACGGCGTCCAGGCGGTCCGCCGAGCGAAGCCGGGCGGCAATCGCGCGGGTCACGACACCCGTGCCGGCGCCGACCTCCAGCACGGTCACCGGGGACGGTACCGACGCGACGGGGTCGGCGAGCCGCTCGGCGAGACGGCGGCCGCTCGGCGTGAGGGAACCCGTGGACCGGAGGCTCCGGGCCGCCTCGAGGGCGAACCCGAGTCCGGTGCGGGCCGTGTTCCGCGGTCTCCTCGAGGCCATGGGGTCACGATAGGAACCGGGAGGTGGCGTGGGAACCGTCCCGGTCCGCGGGTTCCCCGCGCGCCGGCTCAGTGCGCGTCGCTGTGCAGGCCCCGGAGTGCCTCGACGGCGGGGGCGAGCTCGGCCTCGACCACGGCGAGCAGGTCGGCGGACCGGGACACGTCCGCGGTCTCGAGCACGCCGTAGGCCGTCGCGAGCGCCGTGGCGCCGACGTATCCGGCGCTCCCGCGCACGCCGTGAGCGATCCGGGCGATGTCGGCCGCGGCGCCGTCGGCGACCGCGGCCCGCAGCTCCGGCATCCGCTCCGCCACGGTGCCGAGGAACGCCGTCACCACGCTCTCGAGCAGCCCGGAACCGACCTCGGCGAGCTGGGCCAGCGCGGTTCGGTCCAGCGGATCGTCGGCCGCCGCCGGACGTTCCGGGATCGGCACGGCCGCCGGGGCCGGGCGCTCCGGGTTCGCGCGGGCATCCGAGAGCCAGCGGGCGAGCACGCGGCCGAGGACCTCGGGACGCAGCGGCTTGGTGACGAAGTCGTCCATCCCCGCGTCCCGGCAACGCTGCTCGTCGTCGGCGAGGGCCGACGCGGTGAGGGCGATGACCGGTACCCCGGACTGCGGGCCGCGCACCCGGCGGATGGCGCGGGTCGCGGCGTACCCGTCGAGGCGCGGCATCTGGCAGTCCATCAGCACGGCCGCGTAGTCCCCGACCGAGACGAGCTCGACCGCGTGCTGGCCGTCGACCGCGACGTCCGCGTCGAACCCGAGGGAGTCGAGCATCGCCAGGACGACCTGCTGGTTCACCGGGTTGTCCTCGGCGACGAGCAGCCGGTGCGGAAAACGGGGCGCGGCCGGGTTCGCGGCGGTGGCCGCGACGACGGGCGCACTCTGGCCGAGCAGTCGGCTCAGCCCGGCGTACAGCTGGGCCTCCCGGACGGGCTTGGTGAGGTACACGCCCACGTCCGCCGCGCGGACCGCCGCGGCCTCGTCCTGGCTGCTGCCGGACGTCAGCAGCGCCATCGGTGTCCCGGCGAGGGCGCGGTCGGCGCCGACCTGGCGGGCCACCTCGAGCCCGGTCATGCCGGGCATGTTCATGTCCAGCACGACGGCACGGAACGGCGTTCCCTCGGCCGCGGCGGCGCGCAGCGCGGCGAGCGCGGCCGGGCCGTCGGGGACGCACTCCGGCTGGAGCGACCAGGACGCGAGGAACTGCCGGAGCACCTTGCGGTTCGTCGCGTTGTCGTCGACGACGAGCACGCGGGCATCGGTCGGATATCCGCGGACGGGGATCGGCGCGGGTGGCGGAGCGACCGATGTCAGGGGCAGGTCGACCCGGAACGTCGTGCCGGCTCCCGGCTCGCTGCTGAACCGCAGCGCACCGCCCATGAGCTCGACGAGCTGCCGGCAGATGGTCAGGCCGAGTCCCGTCCCGCCGTACCGCCGGGTGGTCGAGGTGTCGGCTTGGGAGAACGCCTGGAACAGCCGCTCACCCTGTTCCGGGGTGATCCCGATCCCGGTGTCCCGCACGGTGAACCGGACGCCGTCCGCCGTGGTGGAGACGTGCAGGACGACCTCACCGCGTTCGGTGAACTTCACCGCGTTGCCGACCAGGTTGGTCAGCACCTGCCGCAGCCGGTGCGAGTCGCCGCACACCGCGGCCGGCACCTCGGGATCCACCAGCGCGGTGACCTCGAGTCCCTTGTCCTGACCGGCCACGGCCCCCAGGCCGACGACGTCCTCGACGAGACGCCGCAGGTGGAAGTCGGCCACCTCGACGTCGAGCTTGCCCGCCTCGATCTTGGAGAAGTCCAGGATGTCGTTGAGGACCGTCAGCAGGGCCTCGGCCGAGTTGTGGACCGTCTCCGCGTAGTCGCGCTGCACCGGGTCCAGCGCGGTGTCCAGCAGCAGCGACGACATGCCGAGCACGCCGTTCATGGGTGTCCGGATCTCGTGGCTCATGTTGGCCACGAACTCCGACTTGAGCTGGGACGCCGCCAGCGCGGCGTCGCGGGCCGCAGCGATCTCCGCTTCGTGCCGCTTGCGGTCGGTGACGTCGCGGAGGAACACGTTGAACGTGGCCGGTCCGTCGTGCGGGGTCGCCCACGGGGTCAGCTCGGCGGGGAACCGCGCGCCGTCCGCTCGCTGTGCGGTGATCTCGATCCGCCGGCCGAGGTTCCGCGGGACGGCGCCCAGGGCCAGGAGCGGTGCGTCCTCGCGGGCGTCGGCCGGGAGGATGAGCTCGGCCAGCTCGGCACCGACGACGTCCGCGCGGGCGTACCCGAAGATGGCGGTGGCCTGGGCATTCCACTCGGTGATCCGGTTGCCGGTGTCCACGGCGATGAAGGCGTCGCCCGCCGCCTCGAGGATGCCGCGGAGGTGCTCCTCGCGGTCCCCGAGCTGCACCTCGGTCAGGTACCGGCGGCGGTCGGACCGCACCGCGGTGATCAGGAAGGCCAGGAGGACCTGCCCGAGCAGCACGGCGACGGCGACGAGGCGGTCCGCGAGTCGGTCCACGGCGGCGAACGCCACACTTTCCGGCGTCTCGGCGAGCACCACCCACCCGTACTGCGGCACGCGGTGGTAGGAGGAGATGGTGGGGCCGTCCGCGGTCCGGACCGAGGTCGTCCCGGCGCGGCCGGAGAGCGCCGCGGCGATCCGCGGATCCGTCGCGACGGACACCATCCCGCTGGGGGCGCTCCCGGCGCCCGCCAGGACGGTGCCGGTCTGATCGGTGATCGTGAGGTCCACGTGCTGCGCGTTGCCCAGCTTCTCCGCGTACGTGCGGACCCCGTCGAGGCGGTAGCCCATGGCGAGGACCCCGACGACGCGTCCGTACGCGTCGTGTATCGGTGCGGCGATCCCGATGGCCCGGGGGTGTCCCGGGAGCTCGGCGGCGAAGGCCGAGGAGACGTAGGTGCTGTCGGCCGTCAGCGCGCCCCGGAAGTAGTCCCGGTCGGAGAAGTCGCGCCCGACGACATCCGTGGTGGTCGGCGCGATGGCCACGACCCGGCCGCGGGGGTCCAGGACCAGGGCGGCGATCACCTCCAGATGGGCGGCCTGGAGCTCGGCGAGGTGCCGCTCGATGCCCGGCAGGTCCGGGGCGCCGTCGAGGGCGGTCACCAGGGACCGCCGCTCGGCGTACGACCGGACCAGGCTCGCGACGCCCTCCAGCTGCCCGGCGACGTAGGTGCCGCTCGCCTCGGACACGGTGGCCATCCGCCCGCGGATCTGGTCCGACATGGTCTGCCGGGACTGGTACACGCCGATGTACGCCAGGCTCGCCAGCGGCAGGAACGCGCAGACGACGAACGCGGCGACCAGCCGCAGCGTGGACCGACGGAGCGCGCGCCGCACGGCCGGCGTGGCCGTTCCTCCCGCGCGGGTGGTGCGGACGAGCGCCAGTGCCGTCATGGCGACCGAGGCCGCCGCGATCACCCAGATGCCGTCCGCGGACTGCCTGACGATGTGGAGGAACACCAGTACCGGCAGCGGCGCCACCGCGGCGACGAGGATGGCGAGACGCCGCCGCGGGGTGGGACCGCCCACCGGCCGCCGGGCGGACCGGGTCGCGCCGGAGGGGTGCAGTGCCGCCGCGCCGAGGAACGCGAACGACAGCATCCACGGCGCGAACACCGGCCCACCCAGCGTGAACGTGCCGTCGAGTGCCTGCTTGAAGTAGAGACTGTCGGCGACGAGCTGGCACACCGCCCAGCCGACGAGGAGCTGCGCGCGCCGGGAACCGCCGTCCAGGAAACCGAGTCGCGCCGCGAGCGCGAGGAGCACCAGCGCGATCGCGAGATACGCCACGGTGACGACCCGCGCCGCTGTGCCGAGCGCACCCACGGAGGCGGTCGCCGCGGGCCCGATGACGAACACCCACAGCGGCACACCGACGCCGAGGGTGACCAGCAGGGCGTCGACCACCACGACGCGATCGCGCCATCCCCCCGGCCGGGTCGGCAGGACCAGGCTCACCGTCGCCACGGCGAGGGACAGCAGGAACAGGACGTTCCCGGCCATCGTCCACCCCGGCGCGGTGTGGGTGACCGACGGCAGTAGGTAGAACAGGACCCACGCGGCGGTGGCGAAGAGCTGCGAGGCGCCGAGGGTGACCCAGGCCCACCGGGACGCGGTCGGATTCATCCGGACCCCGACGGCGATGGCGGCGGCGGCCACGAGGTGCGCGAGCACCACCCAGGCCGCCCGCGGTGTGCCCTGCGGCAACAGGAAGAAGGCGACCGTGGCCGGTACGCCGGCACCCAGGAACGCGGCCCACGGCGGGGGGCGACGCCAGGCAGGCGAGGGATTCACGGTCACGACGCCCCATTCGACCGATCGGCCGGAGAGCTGAGGGAGTCCCGCAGCACAATCCGTGCACGCCGTCAACCGGGTGGGCGGAGTTCGTGTACCGGATCCCGCGGTCGCGCGCCCGGGCGGTCCGCCGCCGCCGTGAGAACCACGGAATCGGCGCTGCCCGCGGCCCGGGCCCGGTGCCTCCGCCGGGTAACGAACCGGAAAAGTTCGCGCGCAGCCCTTCCCCTCGCCGACTTCCATCTTGTATACAAGCTGCGTAGCAGTCGTACAGCACCCGCGTACGAGAGGACCGGTGGCTCGTGGCATCGAACGCGCAGGACACGACGTATCGCTGGCTGAAGAACCGCATTGCCGCCCTCCCGCAGAGCGAGGGCGTCTTCCTGTCCGAGTCCGGCCTCGCCGCGGAGGCGGGCGTGTCCCGTACCCCGGTGCGGGAGGCGCTGCTGCGGCTGGAGGCCGAGGGCCTGCTCCAGATCATGCCGAAGAAGGGCGCGTTCGTACCGCCGGTGTCCGACGCCGAGGTGAACGCCACCATGCAGGCCCGCGTCGTGGTCGAGCAGTGGGCCGCCGCCCAGGTCGCGGTGGCCCCGGAGCTGCTCGTCGACCACCTGGCCGACCTCCTGCGCGAGCAGACGGAGCTGCTCGACGCCGGGGAGACCCGGGGCTTCATCGAGGCCGACCGGCGGTTCCACCGGGCGATCGTGCTGGCCGCGGGCAACCCGGTCCTCGCCGACTTCTACGAGACCCTCCGCGACCGGCAGATCCGGCTCGGCCTGAAGGCCGTCAGCGCCGGGCCCGGCCGCGGCCAGGAGGTCATCGACGAGCACACGGCGATCATGACCGCGCTCCGCGCCCTCGACGGGCCGCTCGCGGTCACCGCGGTACAGACCCATCTCGACAACACCCTGGTGGCCCTGCGACAGCCGGGCCGGAGTGCCGCGGCCATGCCGTGGCTCGCAACGGTGAGGAGCAACCCGTCATGAAGATCGCCCTGGTTCAGCTCGCCAGCCCGCTCGACGAGCCGGTGGCCGACCGGGTCGCCCGCGTCGGCGAGACCGTCCGTGGACTGTCCGATGTGGATCTGGTGGTGTTGCCCGAGCTGTGGGCGCCCGGCTATTTCGCCTTCGACCGGTACGCCGAGCTCGCCGAGGCCCTCGACGGGCCGCTGCTCGGCGAGATTGCCGGCTGGGCGCGCACGCTCGGCACCCACGTCCACGCGGGCAGCGTGCTGGAGCGGGACGCGACGGGCCGGCTCTACAACACCGCGGTGCTGCTCGGGCCGGACGGCGGGGTGCTGCTGGACTACCGCAAGGTGCACGTCTTCGGCTACAAGTCGCAGGAGGCAGAGCTTCTCAGCGCGGGCGACCGCGCCGACGTCGCCGAGACGCCGCTCGGGCGGATCGGCATGACCACCTGCTACGACCTCCGTTTCCCCGAGCTGTACCGGGTGCTGCTGGACCGCGGCGCGCAGCTGGTCGTGGTCCCGGCGGCGTGGCCCGCGGCACGGCTGGAGCACTGGCAGCTGTTCACCCGCGCCCGGGCCGTGGAGAACCAGGTGTACCTGCTCGCCTGCAACGCCGTCGGTGCGCAGGGCGACGTGCGGCTCGGGGGCCACAGCGTCGTCGTCGACCCGTGGGGGCGCGTCGTCGCCGAGGCCGGGGACGACGAGCAGGTGCTGTACGCCGACCTGGACCTGCAGACCGTCACCGACATCCGAACCGAGTTCCCCGTGCTGGGCGACCGCAAGCTCGCCGTCACCCCGACCTTCCGTCGACCCCAGGAGAGAACGTGACCCTGTCCTTCCGCGTTGCCGGCTCCGGCGAGAGCGTCTCGCTCACGCCGCAACGGCTCGTGATCGCCGGCTACACGGCCCGCGACCGGGCCGCCGTCCAGGCGCACATCGACGAGCTGGCGCACATCGGCGTGGCGCCGCCGCCGTCCGTCCCGATGTTCTACGAGGTCCCGGTGGGTCTCGCCACGACCGAGCCGGCCATCGAGGTCGACGGCGCGGCGACGTCCGGGGAGGTCGAGCCGGTGGTGATCGCGGCTGGCGGCACGCTGTACCTCGGCGTGGGCAGCGACCACACCGACCGCGAGGTCGAGAAGCGCGACATCCCGGAGTCCAAGGCGTCCGCGCCGAAGCCGGTGAGCGCGCAGGTGGTCCCGCTGGACCGCGCGATGGCGGTCTGGGACGACATCGAGATCACGTGCCGGCTCGACGGCGCGGTGTACCAGCAGGGGAAGCTCGCGGCGATGCTGCCGCCCGCCACGCTCCTCGACAAGCTCGCGGCCGTGAACGGGCCGATGACCGGCGACGGTGTGATGTTCTGCGGCACCCTGCCGCTGCTCGGCGGCACCTTCGTCTACGGCACGACCTACGAGCTCGAACTGCGGCTGCCCGACGGCACGGCGCTGAGCCACACCTACGACGTGAAGCGGAGGACGAGCTGATGCGCACCGGAGCCGAGTACCTGGCCGCGCTGAAGGACGACCGGGAGATCTACGTCGACGGGGAGCGGGTGCGCGACGTCGTGTCCCACCCGGCGTTCGCGGGGATCGTGAAGACGGTCGCGGGCCTGTACGACCACGCCGCCGACCCCGCCAACGACATGATCTACACCGCGCCGGAGACCGGCCGCGAGGCGAACAAGGTCTTCATGATCCCGCGGAGCCGGGAGGACCTGAGGGCCCGCCGCGCGGCGATCACCTCCTGGGCGAACCTCTCCGGCGGCTTCGTCGGCCGCAGTCCCGACCACGTCGGCGCGTTCCTGGCGGCGTTCGCGTCGGCGCCCGAGGTGTTCGGCGACTTCGGCAGGAACGTGACCGCGTACTTCGAGCGGCTGCTGGACGAGAGCCTCTACGTGTCGTACGCGATCATCCCGCCGCAGCACTCCCGCGCCACGACCGCGAGCGGCTGGGACGACGAGTTCATCCAGGTCGGCGTCGTGGCCGAGCGCGAGGACGGCATCGTCGTCCGCGGTTCGCAGATGCTCGGCACCGGCGCGACCATCTCCGACGAGATCCTGATCAGCTGCATCAAGCCGCTCACGCCGGACGACAAGGACTTCGCGATCTCCTTCGTGCTGCCGGTCGCGACGCCGGGGCTGAAGTTCTACTGCCGCCGGCCGTACGCCCCGGGTCAGCCGAGCAGCTTCGACTATCCACTGTCGACGCGGTTCGACGAGTCGGACGCGCTGCTGGTGTTCGACGACGTGTTCATCCCGTGGGAGCGGGTGTTCGTGGACCGGGACGTGAGCGGTGTCCGGGCCCAGTTCTTCGAGACCGGCGCGCATGTCCTCGGCAACAGCCAGGCACAGATGCGGCTCGTCGCCAAGCTGAAGTTCCTGCTCGGCGTCGCCCGGAAGATCACCCAGGTCAACGGCATCGACAAGTTCCCGCCGGTGCAGGGCAACCTCGGTGAGCTCGCCTCGATGGCCGCGCTGATCGAGGGCGCCGTCCTGGCCGCCGAGTACGAGTCGACCGTGGACGACCGCGGGATGTTCCGGCCGGCCGGCCGGTACGTGTACGGCGCGATGGGCCAGCAGGCCGAGCTGTACCCGAAGGTGCTGCACATCATCCGCGAGCTGGTCGGCGGCGGGGTGCTTCAGGTCCCGTCCAGCATCAAGGAGCTCACCAACCTCCAGACGCGCGCGGACATGGACCGCTACGTCCACTCGCCCGGCACCACCAGCGAGGAGCGGATCAAGCTCTTCAAGCTCGCCTGGGACATGATCGGCTCCGAGTTCGCCGGGCGGCACCACCAGTACGAGATGTTCTACGCGGGCGCCCCCTTCGTCGCGAAGGGCTACGCGTTCCGCGGCTACGACTACTCCGAGCCGCTCGCCGCCGTCGAGGCGTTCCTCGCGACGTACAGCGTCGAGTCCTCGTCCTAGGAAGGAACCCCATGCCCAAGCCCGAGTACGAGTTCTTCCCCGCCGCGAAGGTCGAGTGGACGCCCTGCGCGGGCGACGTCACCGGCCTCACCGAGCGAATCCTCGCCGCCGACCCCCAGGGTGGCGTCGCAACCCGGATGCTGCGGTTCGAGCCCGGCACCGACACTTCGGCGAACGGGGTGCAGGTGCACGACTTCTGGGAGGAGGTCTACATCCTGGAGGGCTCCTTCACCGATCTGAACCTGAAGGAGACCTTCACCGCCGGGATGTACGCGTGCCGCCCGCCGGGAATGGCCCACGGACCGTGGGTGTCCGAGGACGGTTGCATCACCTTCGAGGCGCGCTACCGGTCGTCGTGACCACGATGGCCGCCCTCGACCCCGCCGCCCTGCGCCGGACCATGGGCCGCTTCGCCACCGGCGTCGCGGTCATCACCACCGCTCTCGACGGGGTGCCGCACGGCATGACCGTCAACTCGCTCACCTCGGTGTCGCTGGACCCGCCGATGCTGCTCGTGTGCTTCAACCGCGGGGCCCGTACCGCGGAGTGCGTCGAGGAGTCCGGCCGGTTCGCGGTGAACATCCTCGGCGCCCGCCAGGAACACGTGTCGAACGCGTTCGCCCGGCGGGGGGAGGACCACTTCGCCGGTGTGGAACCGCCGGAGCACCCGAGCGGAGTGCCGCTCATCCCGGGTGCGCTCGCCCATGCGGTGTGCCGCGTGGACCGGGTCCTCGACGGCGGGGACCACGTCATCGTGCTCGGCGTGGTGGAGGACGTGTCCCACCGGGACGGCGCACCGCTGCTGTTCTTCGGCGGCACCTATGGCGACTTCGACGACCGTGGCGATACCGCCGAGTTCTGGTACCACTGACGAGAGGACGCACCATGACAGACCAGGTCGACCGTTTCCTCGAGGTGTACGACCGCGGGCGGGACGAACTGCTCGACGCCGAGACCCTGTCGGCGCCGGGGCTGTACGCGGGCGAGGCGGAGTTCATCCGGTTCGCGGATCGCGACTACGACACCGACCGCCACCACGCTTTCCGGATCACGCCGGAGGAGACGGCGCTCGTCGTCGTCGACCTCCAGGAGGACTTCGTCAACCCGGCGCATCCGATGTGCGTGCCGGAGGCGTACCGGCAGATCCCGCGCGTGAACGCGCTGATCGCGGCCTGCCGCGCCAAGGACATGCCGATCCTCTTCACCGAGCACAGCATCGCCGAGGACTGCAGCGCGGACTTCTACCAGTACTGGCCGCCGATCGCCGCGGGCGCGATCAAGGAGGGACAGCCGGGCACGACGCTGTACCACGGGGTCGATCGGCAGCCCGGGGACCGGGTCATCAGCGTCAAGCACACGTACGACTCGTTCGCCGGCACGAATCTCGACTACGTGATGCGCGGGCAGGGCATCCGCACGGTGATCGTGTGCGGCACCCTGACGAACTTCTGCTGCGAGTCGACCGCCCGGACCGCGTACTTCCTCAATTACCACGTCGTCTTCGGAACCGACGTGAACGCGACCGACGACGCCGCGGCCCAGGTCGCCACGCTGCGCACCATGCGGCGGGGCTTCGCCCGGGTCATGGACGGGGAGTCCATCGCCCGCTGCCTGACCGACGGCGACCGGTTGTACGCCGACGCGGTGGCGGCCCGCGGCACGCCGGCCGCCGTCTCGGCGTAACCCCAGGGGCAGGGCCCGGCGGCCGCGGCAACGGCCGCCGGGCAGACGGCCGACCCACGCATCGCGTCTGAACGGAGCACTCGCATGGGCAGTACCGCCACACCCAGTATCCCCGCCCGCAAGACCCGCATGGTCAATGTGGTCGCCGGGAGCCTGATCGGCACCACGATCGAGTGGTACGACTTCTTCCTCTACGGCGCCGCGGCCGCCCTGGTGTTCAACAAGGTCTTCTTCCCGGCCGACGACCCGCTCGTCGGCACGATGCTGGCCTTCCTGACGTACGCGGTCGGCTTCCTCGCCCGCCCGCTCGGCGCCGTGATCTTCGGGCACTTCGGGGACCGGCTCGGCCGCAAGGCGACGCTGATCGTGAGCCTGATGCTGATGGGCGGCTCCACGTTCGTCATCGGCCTCCTGCCGTCCTACGCGAGCATCGGCATCCTCGCGCCGCTCGCCCTGGTGGCCCTGCGGCTGATCCAGGGCTTCGCGCTCGGGGGCGAGTGGGGCGGCGCCGTGCTGCTCGTCGCGGAGCACGGTTCCGCCGAGCGTCGCGGCTTCTGGGCCTCGTGGCCGAACGTCGGCGCACCCGCGGGCAACCTGCTCTCGGCCGGCGTGCTGGCGATCATGGCCGGCGTGATGCCGGAGGAGGCGTTCCTCGACTGGGGCTGGCGGATCCCGTTCCTGCTGTCCGCGGTCCTGCTGATCGTCGGGCTCTGGCTGCGCCTCACCGTCCACGAGTCGCCGCTGTTCGCCGAGGCGCAGGCCAGGCGGGCCGCCGCGGAGGCCGCCACCGGCACTCGCAAGCTGCCGTTCACCGAGATGATGCGCGCGCACAAGCGCGAGGTGGTCATCGCGATGCTCTCGCGGTTCGGGGAGAACGCGTCGTACTACCTGTTCACCGTGTTCGTGCTGACGTACGTCACCCAGGTCGGCACGTTGTCCGCGAGCGTGGCGCTCCAGGCGGTGATGATCGGCTGCGCGATCGAGTGCCTCCTGATCCCCGTGGTGGGCGCGGTCTCGGACCGGGTGGGGCGGCGGCCGGTGTACTACGTGTCGTGTGTCCTGCTCGCGGTGTGGGCGTTCGTCTTCTTCCCGCTCCTGGACACCGGGTCGCCGGCCCTGGTCGCCCTCGCGGTCACGGTCGGGCTGCTGTCGCACGCCGGGTTCTCCGGGGTGATCGGGGCGTTCTTCTCGGAGCTGTTCGGGACGAACGTCCGCTACTCCGGCGTCTCGGTCGGGTACAGCTTCGCGTCGGTCCTGGCCGGGTCGCTGTCGCCGCTCATCGCGCTGGCGCTGTTCCGGGAGTTCGACAGTTCGCTGCCCGTGTCGTTCTACCTGGCCGTGATGGCGCTGATCTCGTTCGTCGCGGTGCTGGCGGCCCGGGAGACGTCCGGGATGCGGCTGGAGGAGGTCGCCGAGGAGGAGCCGGTTCCGGTGCCCGTCCGCTGAGTGGCCGTGCGGCTAGCGGACCGCCGCCGCCGTCCGGGCAATGTGCTCTCGCGCGGCCTGGGCGGCGGCGGCGGGGTCGCCCGCCGCGATCGCGTCCACGATGGCGCGATGCTCGGTGAGGACGGCGGGGATCCGCTGGGGGAGTGCCAGTGCCTGCGAGCCGATGAGCCACATCGCGCCGCGGAGGCTGGTCAGCGTGTCATGGGTGCGTTCCAGGCCGAGCAGCAGCGGGATGAGGAGGTGGAACTCCTCGTCCGTCGCGAGGAACGCCTCGGGGTCGGCGTGGAGCTGCTCCTGGCGCTCGACGAGCGCGTACAGCCGGGTGATGTGCTCCGCGGTGGCCTGCCCGGCGAGGCGCTCCGCCGAGTAGGACTCCAACAGCGCGCGGAGGTCGAACACCTCGTGCCGCTGGGCCTCGGACAGCTCCCGGAGCCGGAAGCCGCGCTGGGACTCGATCTCCACCAGCCCCTCGCGGGCGAGCGTGATGAGCGCCTCCCGCACCGGGGTGCGGGACATCCCGAGCGTCGCGGCGATCTCGTTCTCGGAGTACAGCGTGCCGTGCACCAGGGCGCGGTCCCGGATCGCCTGGCGCATCCGCAGGTACGCGCTGCGGGAGAGGCTCGTGGGCCGTTCGACCGGGGACACACCGCGCAGAGTGGACACCCCGAGATCGTAACGCAGAACTTACATGGAACATCTTGTATGTTACGTGCCAGCCGTTCTACCGTGTCGTTACTCACCCCGACACAAGGGAGCGCACCGTGGCCCTCAGCGCCGACGACAAGATCGCCATCCAGGAACTCTCGAACGCCCACTTCCGCCACCTCGACAGCCACGAGGTCGACGAGTGGGCGGGGTGCTGGGTACCGGACGGCGTGTTCTACGCGACCTACGGCACGTACGAGGGCCATGACGCGATCAAGGAGTTCCTGCACGGCCACATCGCGGCCGGCAAGGAGGACGGCGCCCGCCACCTGGGCACCAACTACGTCATCACCGGGGACGGCGACCGCGCCGACGTGTACAGCCTCGTGGTGAAGGTCCAGGTCGAGAAGCCGCCGTTCATCATCGCGACCGGCGTCTACCTCGACGTGGTGGTACGGACCGCGGACGGCTGGAAGTTCGAGTCCCGGAAGCTGGACATCGACAAGGGCGTCTTCGCGGCCGCCGAGCAGGCCGCCGCCGCGAGCGCGAGCTGATGGCACGGCTGGCCGCCGAGCGGTGGGGCGAGAAGGGCCCCAGGGTCGTTCTCGTCCACGGCAGCCTCAGCTCGGCCGCGGCGGCGTTCGGGGAGCAGCAGGTGCTCGCCGAGCGCTGGAGCCTGATCGCGCCGTACCGGCAGGGGTACAGCCCCAGCCCTGCCACCGGCCGGATCGACCCGGACCGGGACGCCGACGACATCCTGGAGGTCGTCGGTGCGGGTGCCCACCTCGTCGGCACGTCGATGGGTGGCGTCGTCGCGATGCGGGCGGCCGCGACGGCGCCGGAGCGGATCTGGTCGCTGACGGTCATCGAGCCGCCGGCCCTGCCCAACGGCATCGGCCATCCGGACGTGGACGCGCTCCGGGAGGCGCTCCGGCGGCACTGGGAACGCAGCGGCGACGCCGATCTCGAGACGTTCGTGGCCGGGTTCCTCGCGGCGCTGAACGTCACGATCCCGATGCCGTCCCCGCTGCCGCCCCCGCTGGCGGAGGCGATCGGCAACCTCAAGACCGAGCGGCCGTGGGAGACGGGAGTGCCGCTCGACGCGCTGGCGGAGACGACGTTCCCGAAGCTGGTGGTCACCGGTGGCGGCACGCCCGGGTTCGAGGCGGTGGCGGACGTCCTCGCCGAGCGGCTCGGCGCCGAGCGGCTGCTCTTCGACGGCAGTCCGCATGCCGTCCAGCGGATCGGGGAACCGTTCAACGCGGCGTTCGAGAAGTTCCTCACCGCGGCCGAGCAGGCCCGCCGGAGCTGACGACGGCGGCCGGACCCACTGTTGATCACCACCGCTTTCTCGTCGCCATGGCGACGAGAAAGCGGTGGTGATCACGGGGGGTGGGGGAGCGGTCGGCCGGCGGCGAGCTCGGTGCGGAGATGTCCCTCGGTCGGGGCCTGCACGGGCAGGAAGGCGACCTCGCGCACGCGCCGGCTCGTCGGGCTCCCCGCCCGGTACCCGCCGCCGCCGGCCACCACGGACTCCAGCCGGACCGCCTCCGCGGCGAGCCGCATCGCGTCGAGGCGCAGCCGGGCGAGCTGTGCACCGGTGAGCCCTTCCGGCCCGCTCGCGTAGCCCCGCAGTCGCTCACCGGCCTCTGCCACTGCGCCACGCAGGTCCCGGTGGTCACCCGCGAGCACCGCGTTCGCCCCGGTGAAGCCACCGGCGGCGGCGTCGGCCGCGGCCTCGGCCACCCCGACCGCCAGCGCGGACTGCATCAGCAGCATCGCCGGGCGGCACAGCGACATGAACGCCCGCAGGTCGCGGCCGAGCACCGCCTCCGTCGCCACCCCGTGGAGCTCGAGCGCACCGGTGCCGGTGCCGTTGAGCGCCAGCAGGTCGGCGGGCGGGGTCCGCTCCACCCCGGGCGCGTCGAGCCGGAACATCGCGACGAGCCGCCGCCCGTCCTCGGTCCGGGCCGGCGTGACGACCACCGCGTCGCCGAACAGGTTCGACGCCCACCGGATCGGACCGTCCAGCCGCCAGCCGGCGCCGTCCGGCCGCGCGAGCACGGGCACCTCCGCCCGACCGGCGAGGTCGGCGATGGCCGGCGCGAGCGCGGTCGCCCCGGTCACCAGGCCCGACCGCAACTGGTCGGACGGCAGTTCCTCCGGGTGGGGCGCGGCGCCGAGATACTCGAGCACCATCGCCTGCGACCACACCGCGAACGCGCTCGCGAGGCAGCCGCCCGCCACGGTCCGGACCAGCTCGACGCGGTGGGGGAGGCCGCCGTCGAGGAGGCCGCGTTCACCGAGCCGGCGCAACCCGTCCCGGACGTCTTCGGTGCCCGCGTCGACGGCGGCGGCGTGGGCCGCGAAGCGGGCCCGGAGTTCGGCGCTCATCCCGTCCAGTGTCGCTCATCCGGTCGGACGAGGGTCCGTCCGGGTACGCGTCCCCGGCGTAGACTCGCGGCACCGAGGACACGTCGCACGCCGGTACGTCCGGCCTCGCCCCCGGCGCTCAGCTACCGGGCCCCGGGCCTGGATCGGCGCACGCCATGTCCGTCCGTATCGCTCCGCCGCCCGCCCACGCCGACGCGCCGCGGTTCAGCCTGCGCGATCAGCCGTCCGCCGCCCGCGAGTTCGTGGACGGCGGGTGGTGGCCGCGCTCCCGTGACCTGGCCGTGGAGTTCCCCGCCCTGCTCGAGGCGCTGTGGGCCGCCTCCCGGCCGTTCACCCGGATCGCCTACCACCTCGACGCGTGGGACGCCGCGCCCCGCAAGCTCGACCAGGGCGGCCGGGTGCTGCACCTCGGCGGGTTCCGGCGGATGGACCCCCACCTGGTGACGCTCGTCGACGCGGCGGGCCGTCGCAGCCTCGACCTGGTCGTGATCCCGCCGGAGTCCCACCCCGGTCTCGGTGCGCGCGCCCTGTCGGTCGGCGGGCGTCACCGCGACACCCACACCGCCGCGCAGATCGTCGATCTCGCCGACTCGCTCGGCGTCCGCATCGCCGGTCGGCCGGCGCAGGACCCGATCGCCGTCCAGGGCTCCGGCGCCGACGGCGGACACCTCGTCGCCGCGGCCCGGTGAGCCCAGAGAGGACAGTCCGATGACCGTCGTGGTCGTTGCCGTCGTCGTGTTCGCCGTCGTGGTGCTCGCCGCCCTGTCGGTCCGGGTCGTCAAGCAGTACGAGCAGGGGGTGCTGTTCCGCCTCGGCCGGGTGATCGGGGTACGGGAGCCCGGCCTGACCTTCATCGTCCCGATCATCGATGTGCTGCACCGGATCTCGCTGCGCATCGTCACGATGCCCATCCAGTCGCAGGGCATCATCACCCGGGACAACGTCAGCGTGGACGTGTCCGCCGTCGCGTACTACCGCGTGGTGGATGCCGTGAAGTCGGTGGTCGCGATCGAGAACGTGGCCGCCGCCACCAACCAGATCGCCCAGACCACGCTCCGCAAGGTCGTCGGCCAGCACACCCTGGACGAGACGCTGTCCGAGACCGACCGGATCAACGTCAGCATCCGCGAGATCCTCGACGACCAGACCGCGGAGTGGGGCATCCTGGTGACCCTGGTCGAGCTCAAGGACATCCAGCTGCCCGACACCATGAAGCGCGCGATGGCCCGCCAGGCCGAGGCCGAGCGGGAGAAGCGGGCGAAGATCATCGCCGCCGAGGGCGAGTCGCTGGCCGCCGCCGCGCTCGGGGCGGCCTCCGACGTGATGATGGCCCACCCGCTCGCCCTGCAACTCCGGAACCTGCAGAGCCTGGTGGAGATCGGGGTCGACAGGAACACCACGGTCGTCTTCCCGGCGCCGCTGATGAGCACGATCGGCGAGCTCGGAGCGTTCCTCGCTCGCGAGAGCGCGGCCGGCCGCGCGATCACACCGGCGGCGTCCGGGGACGCCGTGCCGAACACGTCACCGGCCGCCCAGCAGCGGACGAGCTGAGCGGTCGGCCACGGTCTCGGCGGGTCCGATGTGGACGCCGGGTGGCCGGAACCCCTCAGTGGTCGGCGGTGTCGCCGTAGGCCGTGATCGACAGGAACCGGATCGGTAGCGCCACCAGTTCGTCGGGGCCGTGCGCGCCCTCGCCGTCGAACTGCAGCGCGTCGCCGGGGAGCAGCGTGTACCGGGACTCCCCGTGTCCGTAGACCATCGTTCCCTCGAGCATGAAGATCAGCTCGGTCCCGCTGTGCTGGAACAGCGGGAACACCTCGCTCGACTCGGTGAGCGTGACGAGCAGGGCCTCCATCCGCTTGTGAGCACCCCGGAGCGCGCCGAGCATCGCGTACTCGTGCCCGACCCGGGTGCCGCGCCGGACGATCCGCGACCCCTGCCCGGCGGGGACGAACACGGCCTCGCGCTCGGCGTCCATGCCCCGGAACAGCGACGTCACCGGCACCTCGAGCCCCCGCGCCAGTCGGGACAGCGTGGTGAGGCTGCACGAGGTCTGGGCGTTCTCGATCTTGGACAGCATCGCCTTGGAGATGCCGACCCGCTGCGCCATGTCGCCCACCGAGAGCCCGGCGGCGTGGCGGTACTCTCGCACCCGGATCGCGATGATCCGCTCCAGGGTGCCCTCCACGGCGTCCGTTTCCACGGGCGTGACTCTAGACGCCGACCCCGAGGGCGAATCGCGGATGCGCCTCGGCGAGCCCCAGCGCCAGGTCGGCGGCGAGGGAGCCGATCAGCGGCGTGAACTTCGCGCCGTGCCCGGAACAGGGGGACACCACGACGATCGGGCCCACCCGGTCGAGCACGAAGTCCTCGTTCGGCGTCGTCGTGTACAGGCAGCACGCCTCGGCCACCGGCTCGGGCGCGAGGCCGGGGAGCCACCGCTCCACATGGGACACGACCCGGGCGCGGGCCGCCGGGTCGACGGTCCCGGACCGTTCCTCGGCGGTCGTCGGGCTCCCGCCGTCGTGCTGCGCCACCTTCATCGCCGGCAGCGCGCCACCGTCCGATCCGGACGGCAGCCCGAATGTCTGGAGATCGTGCTTGTGCACGAAGATCGGCCACCGCAGCCGCGGGTCCCGCTGCCGGAAGTGGAACACCTGCTGCTGGGTCACCCGCATCGCCGGGAGGGTGATCCCGAGGTCGAGTCCCGGCAACCACGCCCCGGCGGCGACGACGACCGAGTCCGCGACCAGCTCCGGCCCGGTGGTGCGGACCCGCGCCCGGTCGCCCAGGTCGTCCACGCCGAGCACCCGGGTGCCCGTGACGACGAGCGCGCCCCGGGCGGCGGCCCTCGCCACGCAGGCCGCCACGGTCGCGTCGGCGTCCACCACCCCGGCCTCGGGGTGGTACAGCGCCGGACCGTCGAAGCGCAGGTGAGGCCACCGCTCGGCTGCCTCCGCGGCGGCCAGGACCTCGCACGGCACGCCCTCGGCCCGGAGCCCGGCCGCCATGCCGGCCGGGTCCCGGTGCCGCCCGTGGTCGAGGCCACCGGTCTCGGTCAGCAGGTCCGCGCCGCTGTCCAGTTCGAGCTCCCGCCACAGCTCGCGGGCCCGGCCGGTCATCCGGACGTACAACGGGTCCGGGTATGCCCGCCGGAAGATCCGGGAGCTGCCGTGCGAGCTGCCCCGGGTGTGCCCGGGCTCGAACGCCTCGACCAGCGCCACCGAACGGCCGCGCCGGGTCAGCTCCCAGGCGGTCGCGGCGCCCATCAGCCCGGCGCCGACGACCACCACGTCCACAGTGGACGTCACAGCCCACCGCCCGGGATCCACGACGTACCGGCGAGGGGCACCCGGGCCATCGCGGCCGACTCGATCGTGAGCGCGACCAGGTCCTCGGGCTCCAGGTTGTGCAGGTGCGACTTGCCGCAGGCGCGCGCGAGGGTCTGGGCCTCCATCGTCATCACGCGCAGGTAGTTCGCCAGCCGGCGTCCGCCCGCGGCCGGGTCCAGCCGCGCGGCGAGCTCGTCGTCCTGCGTCGAGATCCCGGCCGGGTCGCGGCCCTCCTGGTAGTCGTCGTAGTAGCCGGCGGCCGAGCCGAGCGCCCGGTACTCCGCGTCGTACCGGGGGTGGTTGTCGCCGAGGGCGATCAGGGCCGCGGTGCCGATGGCGACCGCGTCCGCGCCCAGCGCCATCGCCTTGGCCACGTCGGCGCCGTTGCGGATCCCGCCCGAGACGATCAGCTGGACCTCCCGGTGGACGCCCAGCTCCTGGAGGGCCTGTACCGCCTGCGGGATCGCCGCGAGGATGGGGATGCCGACGTGCTCGATGAACACCTCCTGCGTGGCGGCCGTGCCGCCCTGCATCCCGTCGACGACCACCACGTCCGCGCCGGCCTTCACGGCGAGCTTCACGTCGTAGTACGTCCGGGTCGCGCCGACCTTGATGTAGATCGGCTTCTCCCAGTCGGTGATCTCGCGGAGCTCGGCGATCTTGATGGCGAGGTCGTCCGGCCCGGTCCAGTCCGGGTGCCGGCACGCGCTGCGCTGGTCCACACCCACCGGCAGCGCGCGCATCCCGGCGACGCGGTCGGTGATCTTCTGGCCGAGCAGCATGCCGCCGCCGCCCGGCTTCGCGCCCTGCCCGAGGACGACCTCGATGGCGTCGGCCTTGCGCAGGTCGTCGGGGTTCATGCCGTACCGCGACGGGAGGTACTGGTAGACGAGGTGCCTGGACTGGCCGCGCTCCTCCGGGGTCATCCCGCCGTCGCCGGTGGTGGTCGAGGTCCCGGCCTCGCTGGCGCCCCGGCCGAGGGCCTCCTTGGCGCGGGCGGACAGGGCACCGAAGCTCATCCCGGCGATCGTCACCGGGATGTCCAGGTGCAGCGGGGACTTCGCGTACCGGGAGCCCAGCACCACGTCGGTGTCGCACTTCTCGCGGTACCCCTCCAGCGGGTACCGGGACATGCTCGCGCCGAGGAACAGCAGGTCGTCGAAGTGCGGCAGCTTCCGCTTCGCGCCCCAGCCACGGATGTCGTACACGCCGGTCTCGGCGGCACGCTGGATCGCGTGGATGGTGGCGCGGTCGTAGGTCGCGGACTCGCGCAGGCCGAGGGACGCCAGGTCGTTGCTCATTCTCAGGTCTCCGGATCAGTACGCGTTGTCGACGCGGAAGTGGTAGAGCTGACGGGCCGAGCCGTACCGCCGGAACTCCGCCGGGTCGTGGTCGAACCCGGCGGCGGCCAGCAGGTCGGCGAGCTCGGCCAGGTGCTCGGGGCGCAGGGGCTTCTCGACGCAGTCGGCGCCGAGCGACGTCACGGTGCCGCGGACGTAGATCCGGGCCTCGTACAGCGAGTCGCCGAGCGCGTCACCGGCGTCGCCGCAGACGACGAGCCGGCCGGCCTGGCCCATGAACGCGCTCATGTGGCCGATGCTGCCGCCGACGACGATGTCGATGCCCTTCATCGAGATCCCGCAGCGCGCCGAGGCGTCGCCCTCGATCACCAGCAGGCCGCCGTGGCCGGTGGCCCCGGCGGACTGCGACGCGTTGCCGTGCACCCGCACCGTCCCGGACATCATGTTCTCGGCGACGCCGACCCCGGCATTGCCGTGCACCGTCACCGACGCATGCTGGTTCATCCCGGCGCAGTAGTAGCCGACGTGCCCGTCGATGTCGACGGTCAGCGGGGCGTCCAGCCCGCACGCGATGCTGTGCTTGCCCAGGGGGTTCGCGACCCGCCAGGCCTTGGACCCGGGGGAGTGCAGCGCGGAGTTGAGGTCCCGCACCTCCGTCTCGGCCAGGTCGACCTGGACGCTGTCGATCAGCGCTTCCACACGTACACCTCTTCCGGCTCGGGCTCGATGATGCGGGCGCCCTCGATGCCGGGGAGTCCGGCGAGGGCGCGGTACTCGGACGCCATCGCGACCCACTGCGGGGTCTCGGCGACGAGCGCGGGCTTGCAGGCGATGGCGTCGCGGACGATGGCGAACTCCTCCGAGGTGGACACGAGCAGCGTGTAGAAGCCGTCGAACCGCTCGCAGAGCAGGCGCAGGGCCTTCTCCAGGTCGGCGCCCTCGGCCAGTTGCCGCGCCACGAAGCGCGCCCCGACCTCGGAGTCGTTCTCGCTGTCGAACGTCACACCCTGGGCCCGCAGCCCACGGCGGATCGTCGCGTGGTTCGCGAACGAGCCGTTGTGGACCAGACACTGGTCGGCGCCGACGGAGAAGGGGTGCGAGCCGGCGGAGGTGACCGCCGACTCGGTCGCCATCCGGGTGTGTGCCACGCCCTGCCAGCCCTGGGCCTGCCGGAGCCCGAACTCGCCCGCCAGCACGTCGGGGTGGCCGATGCCCTTGAGGACGGCGAGGTCGTACCCGGAGCCGATGACGAGCGCGTCGGGCAGGACCTCGCGCACCGCCTGGGTCAGTACCTCGACCGAGGTGGGCGCGTGGACGACCAGCGTCTCCCCGGCGTCGTACACCCCGGCCGTCGTGCCGAGCCGCGCCCCGACGAGGGCGGTGACCCGCCGGGCCGGGACGGCGGCGGACAGCACGGACACCGCCGCCGAGCCCGGGGGAGTCATCCGGGGGTCGCCGTAGACGGCGACCCCGGCCGAGTCGGGGCCGCGCTCGACGACCTGGCCGAGCATCGTGGTGAGCAGGTCGCCGAGGCGGGGGTAGAGGGCGGGCTCACGCAGGTGGAGCCCGACGATTCCGCACATGAGGTGGGTAGCTCCTTGTCTTCTAGAAGGCCGTCACGTAGTGGTCGACCTCCCACGGCGTGACGGTGCCGTGCCAGTCGAAGAACTCGTCCCGCTTGAGGTTCGCGAAGTACTCCCCGACCCCCGGGCCGACGGCGTCGAGGGCGCCGGTGACGACCGGGTCCGCCTCCAGGGCCTCCACGGCGTGCAGCAGGGTCGACGGGAGCACCGGGCCGGTCTCACCGGAGTCGCCCGGGTCGAGGTCGCGCTCGATGCCGTCGAGCCCGGCCGCCAGCGCGGCGGCCGCGGCGAGGTACGGGTTGGCCGAGCCGTCCCCGCCCCGCAGCTCGACCCGGTTGCCGTCTGGCACCCGGAGGAAGTGGGTCCGGTCGTTGCCGCCGTAGGTGGCCCGGCGTGGCGACCAGGTGGCCCCCGACCGGGTCGAGGTGGCGCCGGTGCGCTTGTAGGAATTCACGGTCGGCCCGATGACGGCCTGGAGTCCGCACGCGTGGTCGAGGATCCCGGCGATGAACGCGTACGCGAGCGGCGACAGTCCCAGCCCGCGGGCGTCGTCGGCCGCGGGGAACAGGGGTGCCCCGTCCCGCCACAGCGACAGGTGCAGGTGCAGCCCGCTGCCGGTGCGGTCGGTGAACGGCTTGGGCATGAACGTCGCCGTCATCCCGCGCTGCTCGGCGAGCACCGAGATGAGGTACCGCAGGGTCGTGACGCGGTCGGCGGTGGTCAGCGCGTCGGCGTAGGCGAAGTTCTGCTCGAACTGCCCGTTGCCGTCCTCGTGGTCGTTGGCGTAGTTGCCCCAGCCGAGGGCGTTCATCGCGCGGGACACCGCGGTGAGGTGGTCGTACATCCGGGTGAGGTCCCGGGCGTCGTAACAGGGCCGCTGCGCGGTGTCCCGCGGGTCGGCGACCCCCAGCGCGCCCGCGGCGTCGCGGTGGACGAGGAAGTACTCGACCTCGGCCCCCACGAAGAGGTCGAGGCCCTTCTCCGCGGCGCGGTTCAACATCGACTTGAGGATCACCCGGGGGGCGTACGGCCACGGCTCCCCACTCACGTACGGGTCGCAGTGCACGAGCGCGAGGCCCGGCTGGACGAACGGGAGCGGGGTGTAGGAGGAGACGTCCGGCCGCGCGACGACGTCCGGGTCGCTGGGTTGCTGGCCGAGCGCCCCGGCGGCGTAGCCGGCGAACCCGACGCCGTCGGTGGCGAGCTCCTCGACGGCCTCGATCGGGACCAGCTTGGCGCAGGGCTTGCCGGTCAGGTCGACGAAGACCGCGAGGATGAACTCGACCCCGTCCCGGCGGGCCAGCGCGCCCAGGGCCGATCCGGCGGACTCGTCGGGCCGGGCCGTGGCCGCGCGGAGGCCATCCGTGGAGGAGGCCGCCGGCCGCACGGGCGGGGCGGTGACTGCATCGAGCGTCATGGACTGCTCCTGGAAGCCGCGGGGCGGTTCATGTCGTGAACCGCTGTTGCATGCGAGTAGACATCCGCTCTGTTGCTGTTCGGTTACGCGCACGCAAGAACCGCGTTGCGTAGGTCCTGGCCGGCACCGCGGCGCGGCGGACCTGTGCCGGACGGGCACACAACCCACGGCGCTACCGCAGCCGCAACCCCGCCGTCGTCAGTACCGCGCCCGTCCGCGTGACGACGAGACCCTCGTAACCGTCCAGTTCCGCGAGCCAGTCGAGCGCGTCCGCACCGCGCGCGAACGCCGCCGTCGCGTACACGTCGGCCCACAGCAGGGACGGTCCCGACACGGTGACCGAGCGCAGCGCGGTGGCCCGCAGGCCGGTGGTGGGATCCACGAGATGCGTGTCGCGGTGAGCGGTCCCGGAGGTGGCGATCCCGCCGGACCGCAGTTCGACGACCCCGAGCACGGTGCGGGGCGAGTCCGGGTTCTCGATCCCGACCCGCCACGGCGCGGGGCCCGCGCTGTGCATCGCGATGTCGCCGCCCGCGTTCAGGTAGTGGTCGTCGCGCGCCACGCGGGCGAGATGCCGGGCCGCGCGTTCGGCGGCCCAGCCCTTCACCAGCCCGGACGGGTCCAGTCGGCGGACCCCGGTCGGACCGGGAAACCGGACGTCGAAGTACCCGCCGGTCCGCCTCCGTGCCTCGTCGGCGAGCGCGAGAACCTCGGCCACCGCGGGATCGCACTCGGCCAGGGTCAGCTCGCCCCGGTCGAGCCGACGGACCTCGCTGTCCGGGTCGTACGTGCTGAAGAGCCGGTCCACCTCGTGCAGTTCGGCGAACACGGCGTCGATCGCGGCCTCCCGGTCCGCCGGCATGCCCGCGCCGCGCAGGTGGACACTGATCGGCATCCCCATGATCTGCTGCAGCTGTGCGGTCCGGGTGGCGAGCCCGGTCATCCGAAGTGGACGGTGTCGAGGGCGGCCTGGAGCGAGGTGCGGTACCCGTCGCTGGTCACCGTGGCCCCGCTGATCGCGTCGACCCCGGCGCTCTGCGCGGCGAGCACCTCGTCGTGCAGGGCGGGAAGCGCGTAGGAGTTGATCTCGGCGTCCCGTGGGTTGCCCTGCGGGTACCGGAGCGTGGTGACGTCGGTGATCCGGCCGCCCGCGATGGTCACCTGGACCTGGACCGGACCCCACTGCGTCTGCGCCACGCTGCCGTTCACCGTGGTGGCCCGCGACGTGGTGGCGGAGCCGGACGAGCCCGTGACGGGTGACGGGCTCGCCGGCGGTGCGGCCACGATGCCCGGCGCCTGCGCCGCGGCGGTGACCGCGGCCGGCGCGGTACCGCCGGTGCTGGTGCGGTAGCTGAACAGCAGCACCAGCGCCGCGACGGTCGACATGATCCAGAAGGTGATGCGGCGCACGGAGAGTCCCTTCGGTTCGCTCACCATGCGAACTCTTCGAGGTGGAGGTGGCGGGCCGGGACGCCCGCGTCCCTGGCGGCGGCGCGGGCTGTGTCCATCCACTGTGGAGGCCCGCAGAGGTAGACCTCCCGGTCGGCGACGTCGGGGACGAGCCACCGCAGGCCGGCCACATCGCTGACGTGGGCGAAACGCCGCGGCATCCAGGACTCGCGGTCGGGCCGGGGGCCGTCGAGGTACAGCACGCGGGCACCGCGCCTCCGTGCCAGCTCGTCCAGTTCCGCGGCGAACACAGCGTCGTCGAGTCGGCTCACGCGGTACACCAGCGTGACGTCACCGGTGAGGTCTTCCAGCAGCGCCCGCATGGTCGTGATGCCCACGCCGGCGGCCATCAGGAGGACCTTGGGCCGCGGCCGTCGTACCGACGTCATCGCGCCGTACGGCCCCTCGATCAGCACACGCGTCCCGGGCCGCAGGGTCGCGGCCCGCGCGCTGCCGTCGCCGAGGTCCTTGACGGTGATGCGCAGCCTGCCGGTGCCGGGGACGGCCGAGAGCGTGTACGGGTGGGCGCGCATCCAGCCCGGTCCGTCGAGGAACCGCCACAGGAAGAACTGGCCGGCCCGGACGGGGAGACGGTCGAGGTGCCGGCCGCGGAGGTACACCGAGACGACGCCGGGGGCCTCCGGGGCCACCACGGCGACCTCCAGCCGGTGGTACGCCGAGCGCCACAGCGGCACGGCGAGGCGGAAGATGACGACCGCGGCGAGCGTCCCGCCGTACGCCGTCCACCAGTACGCGCGGGCCACCGGTGAGGAGACGAAGTCCCGTCCGGTCCACAACTGGTGAGGGAGGGCGAGGCCGACCCCGAGATAGGCGTAGAGGTGAAGGAGATGCCACGACTCGTACCGCAGGGCGCGGCGTGCGGCCCGGACCGACAGCACGACGACGGCGACCAGCAGGGCGGTCCCGGCGGCGGCGAGCAGCATGCCCGGGTAGGTGAGGACGAGGTCCCATGCCTCCCGCAGCACGCCGGTCCGGGCCTGCTGCGCGTACCCGATCGTGATCAGCACGACGTGGGCCAGCATCAGCCAGAACGAGACGAAGCCGACCAGCCGGTGCCGACGGGCGAGCGCGTCCTGCCCGTAGCTGCGCTCCACCCAGGGGATCCGGGCCATGAGCAGCACCTGGAGCAGGAGCAGGTCCGCGGCGACGAGGCCGGTCAGCCGGCCCGCCGACGTGGCGAGCACGCCCGCCCCGGTGAGCTGCCGGGCCCCGCCGCCGGTGAGCCACAGCGCCACCACGGCGACGACGCTGAGCAGGGCCGCCGACCCGGCGACGTCCGCCCACCAGCGGCGGGGCGCGCGCGGGCCCGGGACGCGGGTCGCGCGCGCCGCTGTATCGGGCACCCCGGTCGTCGCGGTCACGGTGAGCTCGTCGGTCTGGTGTGTGGCACGGCTACGTCCCTCGGGCGTATCTGATGGTGCGAGAAGCATCGACGGCGAAGCTGGGAGCATCCGGGGAACAGCCCGGGAGTTCGCTGTGAACCGGCCGCTGACGGACCTGCTGCTCCCCATCTCGTGATCACCACCGCGTTTTCGGCGCCACAGCGCCCGGAAAGCGGTGGTGACCACGGGGAGAGACGAGCCGGCGGACCGCCGGGGCCGCCCCGCGTGGCCGACGTGGCCGCGAGGACCCGCTCGGCGATCGTGCCGCCGCCCCCGCGGACGGCACGACGTGCACGGTGAGCGTGCCGCGGACCCGCCTCTCCTGTCCGCCGCGTCCCGCCTCCGGCTGGGCGAGCCTCACCGAGACGGAGCGCGAGGTCGCCGAACTGGTAGCGCGCGGACTGACGAACCGCGAGCTCGGAGACCGGATGTTCCTCTCGCCGCACACCGTCGCCTTCCACCTGCGGCGCACGTACCGCAAGCTCGACATCGCCTCACGGGTCGAGCCGACCCGGCTGGTCCCGACCCGGAACGCCCGCGGACCCGAGCCCCGCCAGGGCGGCACCCGGACCGCCGCGGAACGCGCACTGGAGGCACTGCGCGCGGAGGCCGAGGGGCTCCGGCGCGCGAGGGCGTCCCGCGCCTCGATCGAGCAGGCGAAGGGTGCGCTCGTCGCGCTGGGCGGCTGGGACCCGGACGAGGTGTGGGCCCGTCTGGTGCGGATCTCGCAGCACACCGACACCAAGGTCCGTGAGGTCGCGCAGTCACTGCTCGACGCGGCGGCCCAGGACGGACATCGCCCCCGCCCCGACATCGCCGCGGCCGTCCGGGCCGAGCTGACCCTGTCCGCGCCTCCGCCGGACGGCAAGGAGCCGCGGGACGGGTGAGCCGCGTCGCTACGATGCCCCTGACGGCGCCGTGGCGCGCCGGGGACCGGTGGCGAGGGGGACCGTTGGAGCACGTCGGCACCTCACCGGACCCCGTGACCGCACGCGCGGACGGCGCCGGGCGGACCGCGGCGCGCCACGGATCCGCGCGGGTGCTCGCCGTGGTCTCCGCGGGTGGCGTGCTCGGTGCGTCCGCGCGGTACGGCGTGGGTGTCGCGCTCCCCTCCCCGCACGGCGGGCTTCCGGTCGCGACGCTCCTGATCAACACGACGGGCTGCCTGGTGATCGGCGTGCTGATGGTGCTGATCGCCGAGGTGTGGGCGGCGCATCCGCTGATCCGCCCCTTCCTCGGCGTGGGGGTGCTCGGCGGGTACACGACGTTCTCCGGTGTCACCGTCGAGACCCAGGAGCTCCTGACCGCCGGTCGGCCCGGACTCGCGCTGGGCTACCTCCTCGGTACCGCGATCGCGGCGCTCGTGGCGGTACAGCTCGGCGCGGGCCTGACCCGCGCGATCGCGCTCCACCGGACCGGCGGAGGCGACCGATGACCGACTCCGGCCCCGCTCGGCGGCTGACCGTGATCCTGGACGAGGACGACAGCTGGCACCACAGGCCGCTCTACACCGAGATCGTGCACCGGGCGCACCGCGCCGGGCTGGCCGGCGCGAGCGTCTTCCGCGGCATCGAGGGGTACGGCGCCTCGAACCACATCCACACGACGCGCATCCTCAGCCTCTCCGAGGACCTGCCCGTCTCGGTCGTCATCGTCGACACGGCCGAGAGGATCGACGCGTTCCTGCCGCAGCTGGACGAGCTGGGGGTCGAGGGCCTCGTGCTGCTCGACGACGTGCACGTCCACCGGTACGCCGGACGGCGTGGTCCGCGGTGACCCTGCTCTTCGTCTGCCTCGGAGCCGCGCTCGGCGCGCCGGCCCGCTACCTCACCGACCGTGCCGTCCAGGCGCGCCACGACACGGTGTTCCCGTGGGGCACGTTCGCGGTCAACGTCGGCGGGTCGCTCGTTCTCGGCGTGCTCGTGGGAACGGCGACCCACCACGACGTGCCGCCCTGGCTGGTCGCCGCGCTCGGCACCGGGTTCTGCGGGGCGCTGACCACCTACAGCAGCTTCGGGTACGAGACGGTCCGGCTGGCGTCCGGCGGCGCCCGCCTGCTGGCCCTCCTCAACGTCGTCGCGAGCCTCACCGCCGGGTTCGGGGCGGCCGCGCTGGGCTACGCGGTGGGTCGCGCCTTCTGAGACCGATGAGTTTCCGTGCCCACGGACGTCCTCTCCCTGCCAGGATCGACGAGACGCGGTGGACAGGAGTCCGGGATGAGCGGAGTACGGGTACTGGTCGGCACGAAGAAGGGCGCCTTCGTCCTCACCTCCGACGAGGCGCGCGAGCGGTGGGACATCGAGGGCCCGCTCTTCGCGGGCTGGGAGATGTACCACCTGAAGGGTTCGCCGGTCGATCCGGACCGGCTGTACGCCTCGCAGTCCGGCGGCTGGTTCGGGCAGCTGATCCAGCGTTCCGACGACGGCGGCAAGTCCTGGGAGGCGGTCGGGAACCGGTTCGAGTACGAGGGCGACCCCGGCACCCACCAGCACTACGACGGCACGCCCCGGCCGTGGGAGTTCACCCGGGTGTGGCACCTGGAGCCGTCGCTCACCGACCCCGACACGGTGTACGCGGGGGTGGAGGACGCCGGGCTGTTCCGCTCCGGCGACGGCGGGCAGACCTGGCAGGAGCTGTCCGGCCTGCGTCAACAGCAGGGCTCGGCGTGGCAGCCGGGCGCGGGCGGCCTGTGCCTGCACACGATCCTGCTGCATCCCACGGACCCCGCGAGGATCACGGTCGCCATCTCGGCCGCCGGTGTGTTCCGTACCGACGACGCCGGCAAGACCTGGCGGCCGGTGAACCGCGGCCTGAGGTCCGAGGGCATCCCCGACACGGGCGCGGAGGTCGGCCACTGCGTCCACAACCTCACGATGCACCCGTCCCGGCCGGACACGATCTTCATGCAGAAGCACTGGGACGTCATGCGCAGCGACGACGGCGCCGAGTCGTGGACCGAGATCAGCGGCAACCTGCCGACCGACTTCGGGTTCCCGATCGCGGTCCACGCGCACGAGCCCGACACGATCTACGTCGTCCCGATCACGAGCGACTACCTGCACGTCCCGGTGGACGGCAAGCTCCGCGTGTACCGCAGCCGGACCGGTGGCAACGAGTGGGAGCCGCTGACCACCGGACTGCCGCAGGAGCACTGCTACGTCAACGTGCTGCGCGACGCGTTCGCCGTCGACTCGCTGGACGAGTGCGGCCTGTACTTCGGGACGACCGGCGGGCAGGTGTACGCGTCGGCCGACTCCGGGGACAGCTGGGCACCGATCGTCCGGGACCTCCCCGCGGTGCTCTCCGTGGAAGTCCAGACGCTGCCGTGATCCGCGTCGTGCTGCCGGCCCATCTCCGGGCGCTCGCGCGCGTCCACGGCGAGGTCGCGCTGGACGTGGACGGGACGGTCACCCAGCGCACGGTGCTCGACGCGCTGGAGGCGGCCTACCCGGCGCTGCGGGGGACGACCCGCGACCAGGTCACCCAGCAGCGCCGCTCGTTCGTGCGGTTCTACGCGTCGGGGGAGGACCTGTCCCACTCCTCGCCCGACGACCCGCTGCCCGACGCGGTCGTGGCCGGGACCGAGCCGTACCTGATCATCGGCGCGATGGCCGGCGGCTAGAGACGGGAGGGGAGGCCGAAGGCCGGGAACAGCCGCTCGGTGTCGAGGAAATGGTGGTACCCGGTGATCCTGCCGCCGGAGACCTCCAGAACCTGCAGCGCCCACGGTACGTGGCCACCGGCGGGATCGACGCGGTACGAGCCGAACGCGGCGCAGCCGTTGGCCGCGGTCGCGACCAGCCGCGAGCCCCGGCAGCCGCTGCCCGTGCCGAGGAGCCAGTCGGCGACCTGGCCGGGACCCTGCAGCCAGAAGTCGTACGGCGGCATCGACATGACCACGTCCTCGTGCAGGAGCGTGACGAGCCGGGACACGTCGTACCGCTCGAAGGCGTCCACGTAGGCGGCGAGCAGCGCCCGCTGGGCGGCGTCGAGCGGGTCGGACCGGGAGAGGTCGCGGGCGGCGAGGGTCGTGCGGGCGCGCTGTAGCGCGCTGTTGACGGACGCGACGGTGGTGCCGAGCAGTTCGGCGACCTCGGTCGCCCGCCAGCGCAGCACCTCGCGCAGGATCAGGACCGCGCGCTGCCGCGCCGGCAGGTGCTGGAGCGCCGCGACGAAGGCGAGGCGGACCGAGTCCCGCGACGCCGCCACCTCGGCCGGGTCGTCCTGCCCGTCGAGGACCCGGCCGTCCGCGACGGGCGTCACCCAGGCGTGCTCGGCGCGGGTCAGCCCCTGGAAGGAGTCCGCCGAACCGGCCGGCCCGAGATCCATCGGCCGGGCCCGGCGCTGGGTGCCGCGGAGCATGTCGAGGCAGACGTTGGTGGCGATCCGGTACAGCCAGGACCGCAGCGACGAGCGGCCCTCGAAGTCGTCGCCGGCGCGCCACGCCCGGACCATCGTCTCCTGCACGGCATCGTCGGCCTCGAAGGCCGAACCGAGCATGCGGTAGCAGTAGCCGGTCAGCTCGCGACGGTGGAGTTCCAGGTCCTCGGGGCGGACCTCGGTGGCGGGGAGGGTCACGCCGCGGATGCTACGCCCGGGACCGCCGGACACGAGGGGATCTCCTCCGAGCTGTACAGCCCTGATGGTCGTCCAGCGGCAGCGAGCCGGAGGCCACCGCCATCACGTCCGAGCCCCCCGGATGGTTCGACGGTGCAACGACCGTGTTTCCTCGTACCTGGACCCCGGCCGACGACGAATCGGAGCGATGATGAGCGCGCACGTCCCCGACACCGAGAACTTCGAGCGTTCGCCGAGCCAGTTCACCGACCGGATCACCGCGGAGGGCTCGTCCGAGTGGCCCGTCGAGGCCGGCCGTTACCGGCTCGTGATCAACCGGGCCTGTCCCTGGGCGAGCCGCGCGGTGACCGTGCGGCGGCTGCTCGGGCTGGAGGGCGCGATCTCGCTCGGGATCACCGACCCGATCCAGGACGAGCGGAGCTGGCGGTTCACCCTCGACCCGGCCGATCGGGACCCCGTGCTCGGCATCCGGTATGTCGCCGAGGCCTATGAGGCGCGGAAGCCCGGCTACGACGGAGGGGTGAGCGTGCCCGCAATCGTCGACATCCCGAGCGGCCGGCTGGTCACCAACGACTACCTGCAGATCACCCTCGACCTGTCGACCGAGTGGACGGCGTTCCACCGCGAGGGCGCCCCCGACCTGTACCCCGAGTGCCTGCGGGACGAGATCGACGAGGTCGACGCCGAGGTGTTCCGGGACGTGAACAACGGCGTGTACGCGGCCGGGTTCGCGACCGAGCAGGGCGAGTACGAGAAGGCGGTGGACGCGCTGTTCGGCCGCCTCGACGCCCTGGAGGAGCGGCTGAGCGATCGCCGCTACCTCGTCGGGGAGACGATCACCGAGGCCGACGTCCGGCTGTGGATGACGCTGGTGCGCTTCGACGCCGCCTATCACGGCCAGTTCAAGTGCAATCGGAACAAGATCACCGAGATGCCGGCGCTGTGGGCGTACGCGCGGGACCTCTACCAGACCCCGGGCTTCGGGGACACCGTGCACTTCGACCACATCAAGCGCCACTACTACGCCGTGCACCGCCAGCTCAACCCGGCAGGGATCGTTCCCGCCGGCCCGGACCTGTCCGGCTGGCTGACCCAGCACGGGCGCGAGGCGCTCGGCGGCCGGCCGTTCGGCGACGGCACCCCGCCGGGTCCGGTGGACGCCGCCGAGGCGGTCCCGTCGATCGACCGGCGGGCGTCCCGCTGACCTTTCGACGGACCCGGAACATGCCGGAGCCCGGAGAACCCTGTGGGTTCTCCGGGCTCCGGCCAGGTCCGTCGAGGTCAGTCCGTGTTCGCGGAGACGCTCGGCTTGGCGTTGATGGTGTGACGCTCGTCGATGGTGACGGTCGCGCCCTGGGCCGTCAGAACGTCCTCGTTCTTGGTGAAGTGGTGACCACAGAACAACAGCTCGTAGCCGCTGGGCATGGTCGCCTGGACGAAGGCCTCCGCGCCGCAGCTGTCGCAACGGTCGCCCTTGACCAACTTCCGGACCTGGGAGTCGAGAGCCGTAGCGCTCATCGGGGCATTCCTTTCGCGTAGAGGTGCTCTGTGCGCACCTCGTTCCGCGCCCGCCGGAAGACCCGGAGCGACGCAGGGGGAGGTGATCGAACGTTCGGGTGCCGGCCCGCCAGTCGCCTCTCGGCGGGTGGCCGCTCTGGGCGGCGGAGGGTGAGGCCCGGGGACATGGATCGGACCGGCACCAGGTGTAACCGGTGATACCGGCGGCACATTCCCGGGCGCCCGCGGGTGACCGCGTGACGCCGGGGACAGTGCCGCGACGTTCGGTGCCGGCCCGCCAGCCGCCTCTCGGCGGGTGGCCGCTCGGAGCGGCGGAGGGTGAGGCCCGGGGGCATGGATCGGACCGGCACCAGGTGTAACCGGCGGTGCCGGCCGGACATTCCCGGGCAGATCCGGACCAGGGGCGTCACCCCGAGGGCGGTGCCTGTCCGGGTGCGCAGGCGGCGGCGCGGTCCCGCAGCAGCGTGCGCTCCCGTTCGTTCCGGATGAGCGAGGCCGCGCGCTCGAACTCCACCCGGGCCTCCGCCACCCGGCCGAGCTTCGCGAGCAGGTCGCCCCGGACGCTCGGCAGGAGGTGGTAGTCCTTCAGCGCGGGCTCGGCGGCCAGCGCGTCCACGAGCGCGAGGCCGGTGGCCGGGCCGAGAGCCATCGAGACGGCGACCGCCCGGTTCAGCTCCCCGACGGCCGAGGAGGTGAGCTGGGCGAGGGCCGCAGGTCGATTGCCCGGCGTTTGCCGGTGGCCAACAGCCAGGCAACCGGGTTGCGCGGTATGCCGGACTCCGGCCACTGTTCCAGCGCGGCGACCCGGGCGTCCTGGGCGAGTTCCTCGGCGAGCCCGACGTCCCGGACCACCCGGGCGAGCCCCGCGATCACCCGCGCCGACTCGATCTGCCAGACGGCGTCGATCGCGCGGTGGGCGTCGGCTGCCGGCACGTCGCCGATCAGGACACCGACGGCGGCGTGCCGGCAACCACCGTCAGGAGCCGGCGAGCTGGTTGCGCAGCTCGTCCTCGCGGGCGGCCAGCTCAGGGGAGAGGGCGTCACCGACGTCGGCGGTCTCGTACACCCGGCGGACCTCGATCTCACCCGCCCGGGACGGCACGCGCTTCGCCCACTCGATCGCCTCGTCCCTGGACCCGACCTGGATCAGCCAGAAGCCGGCGACCAGCTCCTTCGTCTCGGCGAACGGCCCGTCCACGACCGTGCGCCGGTCGCCGTCGTACCGCACCCGCGCACCCGTGGCGCTCGGGTGGAGCCCCTCTCCCGCGAGCAGCACGCCGGCAGCGGCCAGCTCCTCGTGGTACCGACCCGTCGCCTCGAAGACCTCCGGGTGGGGCATGGTCCCGGTCTCGGACTCCGGGGTCGCCTCGACGACCATCATGACGCGCATGGTGGCGTCTCCTCGTTCGCGGGCGCCGGCTCGTTCCGGGCTCTCACCTACGCGTCGAACGGCCGGCCCGCCGATCGACAACTCGGCGAAGGAAACCTCTTCCACCCGGAATGATCATGGGGCATTCGGCCCGACACGCGGGCGCGGCTGGCGAAAACCCCATGATCATCGCGAGCGGAGGTCCAGGTCGACGACCACCGGCGCGTGGTCCGATGCGCCCTTGCCCTTGCGGGCCTCGCGGTCCACGTACGCGTCGCGCACCGCGTCGGCGAACGCCGGGTTGCCGTAGACCAGGTCGATCCGCATTCCGAGGTTCTTGTGGAACATCCCGGCCCGGTAGTCCCAGTAGGTGTACGGGCGGTCGTATTTCAGCGGGCGCGGCAGGACGTCGGCCAGCCCGGTGTCGCGGAGCGCGGCCAGCGCGGCACGCTCGGGAGGCGTGACATGCGTGGACGCGACGAAGGCGGCGGGGTCCCACACGTCGTCGTCGGTGGGGGCCACGTTGTAGTCACCGAGCACCGCGAAGGGCCGGTCCGCGGCGGCGTCGCCGGCCACCGCGTCGCGGAGCGCGCCGAGCCAGC
>JAVEDU010000057.1 GCA_030840805.1 Actinomycetota bacterium | reverse complement strand
TCAACGCGGGGTGGGGCGGCGGGGGCCCGGCCGTTGCTGGCCCCCGTCCACGGCCACGTCGGCACCGTTCACCCCGGCGGCCCGCGGCGACAGCAGGAAGCACGCCACGTCGGCGACCTCCTCCGCCGTCACGAGCCGCCCGGCCGGGAACTCCTCCGCGGCGAACCGGTCGAACTCGGCCGGCCGCTCGGCCCGCATCCGGTCCCACCCACCGCCGGGGACGAGCGTCGAGCCGGGGCTGATCGCGTTCACCCGGATACCCCGCCCGCCGAGCTCGTCGGCGAGCACCGGGGCGAGGTGGCTCTCGGCCGCCTTCGCGGTCGCGTACGAGGAGCGGGAGCCGGGCCGGTGCGCCGACAACGAGGACACCAGCAGCACCGCGGCCGCGTCGCTGCCCGCCAGGTACGGCACGGCGACGCGGACGGCGTGCGCGGCGTGGAGCACGTTCAGCCCGTAGGTCGCCACCCAGTCCGCCGGGGTGGAGTCCAGCAGCCCGCCACCGGCGGCGCCCCCGGCGTTCGCGACGAGCAGGTCGAGCCCGCCGAGCGCGGCGGCGGCGCGGTCCACCGCGGCGGTCAGGTCGGCCTCGTCGGTCACGTCCGCGCGGATCCCGACCGCCCGGCCACCGGACGCGGCGAGCGAGGCCACCGCGTCGGCCAGCTCCGCTTCGCCGCGGGCACAGAGCGCGACCGCCGCCCCCTCCGCGACGAGGGCGCGGGCGATCGCGAGACCGATCCCCCGTGATCCGCCGGTGATCAGTGCACGTCGCCCGCCGAGTCCGAGTTCCATGAACTCATCATGCCGACCGCCCGCGGCTCAGGTGACCGGCCGGGACGCCGATGGTGGTATATGCGGACGCATCGGTGATCCGCGGGGGGAAGGTCGGTCGGATGGCGCGGGAGCGGTCGCTCCGCCGGGTGGTGTCGCGGTCGTACCGCGGCGTCGCCACGGTGGTCGTGCTGCTCCTCGCCGTCGTCAGCGCCGTGTTCGGTGCCGACTACGGCTACTTCGAGCCCGCGGTCTACCGCACCGACCAGGCAACGCGGGCCGTCCGGCAGGCCCACGAGGGCATGGTCAACCAGGAGACCGGCGTTCGCGGCTACCTGCTGAGCGACGCCGACCCCGACACCGCGGCCTCCTTCCTGGAGCTGTACGTCGAGGAGCGCACGGCCACCGCCACCAACCTCGCCGTGGCGCTCGACGCGCTGCGCGCCGACCGGGAGCTCGCCCCGCTCCTGCGCACCGCCGCGGAGCAGGCGACCCGATGGCAGGACACCTGGGCCGAGCCCGTCGTCCACGGCCACCTGGTTCCGGCGGCGCAGCGGGTGGCGTTCCAGCTCGACGGCAAGACGCTGTTCGACTCGTATCGGCGCACGGCCGGAACGCTCATCGAGGCGCTGAAGCACCGCAAGGACGACCTGGTCGCCGCGCGGCGGGTGGTCTCCGGGATCGGGCTCGGGCTGAGCGCGCTGGCCGGGCTGATCGTGCTCGTCGGGGTCCACCGCCAGCACCGGCGGCTGGTGCGCGCGCTGGTCGACCCGATCGACGAGCTCGCCGGCACCGTGCACCGCATCCGGGACGGGGACCTGGAGAGGACGGCCGAACTGGCAGCGGCCGCCGGCCGGGACCGTCCCGCCGAGCTCGTCTCGCTCGCCGCCGATGTCGAGGAGATGGCGCACTCGCTGCTGAACCGGGACGCCGAGCTGGTGCGCAGCCGCGAGATGCTCGTCCAGGCCCAGCACCTCACCGGGGTGGGGTCCTGGGAGCTGAACGTGGACACCCTCCGGCTCACCTGGTCCCCGCAGATGTACGTCATCAAGAACCTCCCGCCGGACACCGCGGTGACGCCGGAGCTGATGATCGAGCTGATCCACCCGGACGACCGGGAGGCGAGCCGCGAGGCGGTACGGCGTGCCGCGACGGCCGGCGGCATCCACCGGTTCGACCACCGCACGATCCGCGACGGCGAGATCCGGTACATCGCCGGCGACGTCGAGGGCGAGCTCGACGGCGACGGCAGGCCGTTCCGGGTGACCGGCACCAGCCAGGACGTCACCGACCGCCGCGCCGCCGAGGCCGCGCTCACCGAGTCGGAGGCGCGTTACCGGCTGCTCGCGCACAACTCCAGCGACCTGATCTCCCGGCACGTCCCCGACGGCCCGCTGCTCTACGTCTCCCCGGCGTCCCGCACGCTGCTCGGCGTCGAGCCGGAGACGCTGATCGGCGTGCACCCGAACACGGTGTTCCATCCGGACGACATCGAGCACGTCCGGGCCGGGCACCTCGGCCTCGCCGACGGTCCCGACCGGGTCATTCTCCGGCTCCGCGTCCGGCACGCCGACGGGCGCTGGATCCGGGTCGAATCGGTGAGCACCGCGGTGCGGTCACCGGACGGCGCGCTGCTGGAGATCCACACCTCGACCCGCGACATCAGCGACCGGACCCGGGCCGAGGAGGAGCTCCGGCGCCAGGCGATCGTGTTCGAGTCGATCAGCGACGCCGTGTTCATCACCGACGCCGAGGGCGTGCTGCTCGACTGCAACACCGCGGCCGAACGCCTCACCGGCGCGCCGAGGCGCGCCCTCCTGGGCCGCATGCCGACGATCCGGGCCGACCGCGCCGAGACGCGCCGCCGGCTCGCCGAGGTGGTCGCCCACCTCGCCGACCACGACAGCCTCCATGCGGACATCCCGTTCGTCCACCGGGACGGCGCGACCCGCGTCGCCGAGTCCATCACCGTGCCGGTACGCGACGCGAGCGGCGCCGTGACCGGCCTGATCAGCGTGAACCGCGACGTCACCGAGGCCCGCGAGGCGGCGGCGGAGCTGGAACGCGCCGCCCGGGCCATGGCGGAGGCCCGCGACGCCGCGGTCGCCGCCACGGCCGCGAAGTCGGCATTCCTCGCCACGATGAGCCACGAGATCCGCACCCCGATGAACGCCGTCATCGGGATGACCGGGCTGCTGCTCGACACCGACCTCGATCCTCAGCAGCGGGACTTCACCGAGACGGTCCGCAGCAGCGGTGACGCCCTGCTGGGGATCCTCAACGACATCCTCGACTTCTCCAAGATCGAGGCCGGCGAGCTGGAGCTGGAGCGGGCGCCGTTCTCGGTGCGCGACTGCGTCGAGAGCGGGCTCGACCTCGTCGCCGCAGCGGCCTCGGCCAAGGACCTCGACCTGATGTACGAGCTCGACCCGGCCTGCCCGCCCCATGTCGTCGGGGACGTCACGCGGGTACGGCAGGTGCTCGCGAACCTGCTGTCGAACGCGGTCAAGTTCACCGAGCGCGGCGATGTCCTGCTCAGCGTCGAGCCCGGCGCCGCCCCCGGCACACTGCGGTTCACCATCACCGACACCGGCATCGGGATCCCCGCGGACCGGATGGACCGGCTGTTCAAGTCGTTCAGCCAGGTCGACGCGTCCACCACCCGGGTCCACGGCGGTACGGGGCTGGGGCTGGCGATCAGCGGCGCCCTCGTCCAGGCCATGGGCGGGAACCTGGAGGTGACCAGCACGGTCGGCGACGGCTCCACGTTCACGTTCACCGCGACCCTGCCGGCGGCGCTCCACACCGGCGCACCGGTGGCGGACTCGATCGCGGCGGACCTGCCCGGCCGGTCGGTGCTCGTCGTCGACGACAACCCGACGAACCGGCGCATCCTGCGACTCCAGCTGGAGGGCTGGGGCATGTCCTGCACGGACGTCGGGACACCGGCCGAGGGGCTGGAGCTGATCTCGACCGGCCACGCGTTCGACCTGGCGATCCTCGACATGACGATGCCGCTGATGGACGGCGACGCGCTGGCCGCGCGGCTGCGGGAGCTGCCGGCCGGGCAGGACGTGCCGCTGATCCTGCTCACCAGCATCGGCCGTCCGCCGACCGGCGAGCAGTTCGCGGCGTACCTCACCAAGCCGGTGAAGACGGCGGCGCTGCGCGACGTCGTGGCGCGCACGCTGCGGCCCGGGCACGAGATCGGCCACCCGGCCCCCGCCGGCCTCGCGGCCGCTCCCGGCACCGCGCTGCGGATCCTGCTCGCCGAGGACAACGCGGTGAACCAGCGGGTCGGTCAGCTCATGCTGGCCCGGATCGGCCACCGGGTCGACACGGTGGCCAACGGCCGGGAGGCCCTGGACGCGGTGCTGCGCCAGCCGTACGACGTCGTGCTGATGGACATCCACATGCCCGAGATGGACGGCCTCGAGGCCACCCGGCGGATCCGGACGCAGGTGGCCGCCGACCGCCAGCCCCACATCGTCGCGGTGACCGCGAGCGCGCTGATCTCCGACCGTGACGCGTGCGCGGCCGCGGGGATGGACGGGTACCTCGCCAAACCGGTCCGGGCGAAGGAGCTCGAGGACATCCTGGCGCGGTTCGGGCGGCGCGGCTCGGACCCGGCCGGGACCGGGCCCGAGCCGAGCGCCGACCCCACCCCGGTGACCGCCGCCGGCTGCCCCGGGCCGATCGACCCCGCCGCCCTCGACGGGCTGCTCCAGCAGCTCGGCGAGGCCGGCCCGGCCACCCGCCGCGCGGTCCTCGACAGCTATCTCGACCAGGGCACCGGCTGGGTCGGCGAGCTGGTCACCGCCGCGCACGGCGCCGACGGCGCCACCGTCGCGCGGATCGCCCACACCCTGCAGTCCAGCAGCCAGATCGTCGGCGCCGTCCGGCTGGCCGAGCTCCTCCGCGACGCCGAGGAGTCCGGCCGCACCGGGACCGGCGACCTGGTCGCCCAGGCCGCCGGGATCGGCTCCGAGTACCACCGCGTCGCCGCCGCCCTCGACGGACTGCGCGGCGACGACCAGGGCCGGGAGACGAAGTGAAGATCCTCGCCGTCGACGACGACGCCGTGTCGCGCGTGGTCGTGCAGGCCATGGTGACCTCGCTGGGCCACGAGTGCGTGCTCGCCGCGAGCGGCTGCGAGGCGTGGTCGCTGCTCCAGGAGTCGCCGGTCGACGTCGTGATCAGCGACCGGGTGATGCCCGACATGGACGGCCTGGAGCTGTGCCGGCGGATCCGGGACGAACTCGACGCCGGGTACACCTACGTCGTGCTGGCGAGCGGGCTGCACCAGCCGGCCCAGGCCCGCGAGGGCATGCTCGCCGGGGCGGACGACTATCTGTCGAAGCCGCTGAACCGGGACGAGCTCCAGCTCCGGCTGATCGCGGCCGAGCGGGTCAGCGCGCTGCACCGCCGGCTCGAGGGGCTGAACATCGAGCTGCGGACGGCCGCCCGCCGTGACCCGCTCACCGGGCTGAGCAACCGCCTCCAGCTGCAGGAGGACCTCGCCTCGCTGGCGGACCGGGTGACCCGGTACGGGCACCGGTACAGCGTCGCGCTTCTCGATGTCGACCACTTCAAGGCGTTCAACGACCGGTACGGGCACCCGGCGGGCGACGCGGCCCTGCGGATGGTCGGCGAGGTGCTCGCGAACACCTCCCGCGTGGGCGACAGCTGCTACCGGTACGGCGGCGAGGAGTTCCTCTGCGTCTTCCCGGAGCAGTCGGTGGAGACGGCCCTCGCGGCGCTGCACCGCACCCGCGCCTCGATCCTCGAACGGGCGCTGCCGCACAGCGGCAACCCCGAGTACGGCGTGCTGACCGTGAGCGCCGGGGTGGCCGGGCTGACACCGGAGTTCCCGGACACCGCCGCCGTGCTGCAGCGGGCCGACCAGGCGCTCTACCGGGCGAAGGCGAACGGCCGGAACGCCGTGGTGGCCGCGGAGGCGGCGGAGCTCCCGGCCCCGGCGGTCACCAGCCCGTCTGCCGGGTCCCCGTGACGTCGGCGAGCGCGGCGTCGATCGCGCCCAGCAGGGCGGACGCCACGAACGGCTTGGTGAGGTACCGGGCGCCGAGCGCACGGCCGGCCTCGATGTCGTCGGCCTCGATCCGCCCGCTGAGGAACACCGCCGGCAGCGCGGGCTGCCCGGTCTCGGCCCGGAGCTGACCCAGCAGGGTGAGCCCGTCCGTCTCCGGCATCACGACGTCGAGGACCACGACCTCGGGCGCGCCCTTCTCCCGGACCAGCGCGAGTGCCTCGGCGGCGTCGGCGGCGCCGAGCACCTGGTGCCCGGCTGCCTCGGTCCGGCGCAGGACAAGTCCCCGGATGTCGGGATCGTCGTCGACGACCAGGATGCGCGCCATGAGGTCCTCCGCTTGAGCGTGGTCGCCGCCCCGGCGACCTGACTCCCGTACGCAAGGTACTGGTCGGCGCCACGCGGTGTGAGCGAACCCGCCGCGTGCTCAGCCGCCGGTGGCGGTCAGCTCCGCCAGTTCACGCCGGACCTGCCCGATTTCGGCCGCCATGCCCGGCAGGATCTCCCGGGCGCCGGTGAGCTCGCCGCGGCGCGCCAGCCTCTCCACGTCGGCGGCGAGCCCGGCCAGCCGGGCGGCCCCGAGGTTGCCGGCGGACCCCTTGAGGGCGTGGGCCTCCATCGCGGCCCCGGCCGCGTCGCCGCGGTGGACGGCGGCGGTCAGGCGGTCGAGCAGCTCGGTCCCCCGCCGGGCGAAGGACCGCGCGAGGTCGGCCATCAGCTCGGCGTACCCGGCGGGATCGGGGCCCCGCAGCTCGGCCAGCCGGGCGGGGTCGAGCGCGCCGGTGGGTGCGGCCGGAACCGGGGTGGGGCCACCGGTACGCGGCGCCGCCGCAGCGGGCCTGACCCAGCGCGCCAGGGCCGCCCCGAGCGTCGTCAGGGTGACCGGTTTGGCGAGCACCTCGTCCATCCCGGCGGCGCGGCACCGGTTCGCCTCCGCCACGGCGGCGGCGCTCAGCGCGAGGACGGGAGTGCGCGGCCCGGTCCCCTCCCGGCGCCGGAGCTCCGCCGCGACCTCGAACCCGTCTCGGCCCGGCAGTCTGCAGTCCAGCAGCACCGCGTCGTAGGACCCCGCCGCGAGCATGGCCAGGGCCCGGTCGCCGTCGGCGGCCGTCTCCGTCTCGTACCCGAGCCGCCCGAGGAACGCGGTGGCCACCATCCGGTCGATCTCGTTGTCCTCGACGAGGAGCACCCGCTCCGCCATGACACCCCCTTGTGCCGCTCCGCGCCATCCTGTCCGGTGCGGACCGCCGGGCGCGGGCGCCGCGCCGTCACCGCAGCCAGCGGCGGAGCCTCTTCGCGGCGGCCTCGGACCAGACTCCGCCGTACGCCTCGGTCAGCGCGCTGCCCAGCTCCTGCTCGCGGGCGTGCATCCGGCCGAACGTGAAGCCGTTCTCCCCGGCGAGGAAGGCCCGGCTCGCCATCGCCCGGAGCTCCGCCCGGGTGACCACGCTGTCGTGCTGGTCGCCGAGCACGCTCTGGACCGCCTTCATCTGCCGGCCGAAGTCCTTCGCGTCCGCGCCGAACACCGAGCGCACCGCCTCGCTCGCGTACCGGGCGCGCTTCGCGGCCTTGCGCACCTCGTGGAGGGCCTCGTCCCGCCGCTCCGGCGGCGCGGTGTCGGCGGCCGACGCCGCGTCGCGGACCCGTCGCCAGGTCGTGCGGACCCGGCGCGGGATCACGTCGGCGGCCCGGCCGGCGGCCACGTCGGACAACGGCGGCGCGGTCAGGAGCGCGTCGAGCGCGCCCAGGAGGGCCAGGTACCGCTCCCCGTCGAGCGTCGCGATCACCTCGGCGTGCGCGTCCCGGTACCGGGAGCTCAGCTCGCCGTCGATCCGGGCCACCACCGGACCCAGGACCAGGTCGTCCGGCTCCGCGGCCACCAGGGCGCGGAGCCGCTCGTGCATGACCTCGGCGTCCCGCGCCTCGCCGAGCACCCCGGCAAGCCATTTGAGCTCGGCCCGGATCGGATCGGTGACCTCCCGGTCGAACAGCGGGTGGTACGCCCCGAGGACGCTCCGCAGCTGCCGGCTGGCGACGCGCATCTGGTGGATCGAGTCGGGCTCGTCCAGGCGCACCCGGGGATCCTGCGCGGTGAGGTACTCGACCTGTTCCCGCAGGTAGGCACCGACGACCTCGGCCGCGGGCGACCTCCGCCCCGGCGGCCGCCCGGACGGTGCGGCCGACGGGAGGCGGCCGAGCGCCCTGGCGAGCTTCGAGGCGGAGGCCGACGGCACCGCACCGGCCCGCCGCAGCAGCCGCTCGACCACGTCGAGCACCTCGGCGTCGCCGTCGACCAGCTCGACCTCGACCTCGCGCCACGCCAGGATCTCCAGGCCGAGACTCATCCCCTGGGCGACGACCCGGTCGTCGCTCACCTCGGCCAGCGTCACCTCGGCGCCGCTCGGGTCCGTACCGGTCAGCCGGTACACCGAGCGCGCGGTGCGCAGCCGGACGACCGGAGCCACCTCCCGGCCGCGGGTGACACCCCGGGACAGCGACGCCAGCTCGGGCGGCAGGGCGGCCCCCTCACCGTCGAGAGGTACCCGGACCTCGTCGCGGGTGCCGTCCGAGACCGGGAGCTTCAGGTGCCAGCCCGCGTCGACACCGCCCGTCCGCCGCCTCAGCGTCGTGCGGGCCGCGGCGAGCCGGTGGTCCGCGGTGTCGTAGTAGGTGGCGTCGAGGAGCTCCTCGACCGGACCGTGGACCCCCACGACCGGGTCGCTCCCGGCGAGCACCGGCAACTCGAACGCCTCGTCCACGTCGTACTTGCGCTCGGTTTCGCGGTATCGCTCCGCCATCACCCCTTCCTACTCCGGCCGTCGCCGGAGGTCCACCGACGATTCAGGCGGCGCAGTCGCGGCAGATCGGCGCGCCCCGTCGCTCGTCGGCGACGAGATGGCGGCTCTGCACGAGGAAGCAGCTCCCGCAGCGGAACTCGTCCGTGCGCATCGGCTCGACCACGACGACGAGCTCCTCACCGGACAGATCGGCGCCGGGGAGGTCCACGGCATCGGCCACCTCCGGGGCGTCCACATCGGACGAACGTGACCGGTCCCGGGTGACCCGGCCGAGCGTCGAGACATCATCGACGGTGTCGAGCACGTCGACCCCGCGGCGCGGGGCGTCATAGTCGGTTGCCACGGTGGGTCACCTCCGGTCGGAGTAGGGGCGGCTGAACAGGTTGCGATCATGAAGGCACATTCCGTGACGTAAGGATCAGACCGGTCGGTCTTCCCGTCAACCCCGGAATTACCCCACAGACCTGTTCGCACACCGGGGGGCCACCGGATGTCCGGGGACATGTGCGGGCCCGGCAATGTTTGCCGACCGGCCACCCCGGTCCCGATGGCCGGACGTCTGGCGCCCCTAGCGTTCCGCCCGTTGCCGACCCGAACCTGGACCGGCCGGAACCTGGAGCAGCCATGGCGCACGACCACGGGCACGACCATCCCCACGACCACTCCCACGATCACGCGCCGCCGCCGCCGGAGTGGGCCGACCCCACCGTCCCCGACACCGAGCTGAGCCCCCGGGCGCTGTCGCGCCGCACCCTGCTGCGCAACGCCGGCCTGATGGGCGCGGGCGCCACGGCGCTGGGCGCGTTCGGCGCCACACCGGCCGCGGCCGGGCCCGCCGACGCGGAGGCGGCCGAGGCGTACCGCCGCCGGCACGACCAGGAGCGGCTGACGTTCCTCGCCGGCGACCACCACATCCACACCCAGTTCAGCCCCGACGGCCTGTACCGCGTGGAGGACCAGGCCCGGCACGCCGCCCAGTACGGCCTGGACTGGCTGGTCATCACCGACCACGGGTCCAACGCCCACGCGAAGATCGGCGTGGAGAACGTGAACCCGCACATCCGCGCCGCCCGCGCCGCGAACCCGCGCACGCTGGTGTTCCAGGGCCTGGAGTGGAACATCCCGGCCGCCGAGCACGGCACGGTGTTCGTCGCACCGGGGGCGAACGAGGTGTCGCTGCTCAAGCAGTTCGAGACCGGGTACGACGGCGCCGTCGCGGGCGCGACGGACGGCACGCCCGGCGGGCCGAACACCGCGAAGAACGAGGCGCTCGCGGTCGCCGGCCTGAGGTTCCTCGCCGAGCACCGGCGGGCCGGCACGGTCGCGGACGCCCTGATGCTCGCGAACCACCCCGCCCGCAAGGGCCTCGACTCCCCCCACGAGATCCGCGCCTGGCGTGACGCGGCTCCGGAGATCGCCGTCGGGTTCGAGGGTGCCCCCGGCCACCAGGCCGCCGCGATCCCCGGACCCGGGCACCAGACCAACGGCCGCGGCTACTACGACAGCGGGCCGTCCGCCCAGTCGTTCCCGGCGTACCCGCTGGCGTCCTATGTGACCTACGGCGGCTTCGACTGGATGACCGCGACCGTGGGCGGGATGTGGGACTCGCTGCTCGCCGAGGGCCGCCCGTGGTGGATCTCCGCCAACTCCGACTCGCACTCGGTGTACGGCGACGACCAGGTGCGGGGCGCGTTCGCGCCGGGCCACTCCTTCGACACCGACGGGCAGTACCCCGACCCGGTCTCCGGCGGCGCGCCGGTCCCGACGCAGGGCGACTTCTTCCCCGGCTGCTACAGCCGCACCCACGTCGGCGCGGCCCGGTACGGCTACACCGACGTGATGGCGGGCCTGCGCGCCGGCCGGGTGTGGGTGGACCACGGCCAGCTGATCGACGGCCTCGACGTCCGGCTCGCCGAACACGGCCGGGACGAGCGCGGGGCGACCCTCGGCGGGTTCCTCCGGGTCCGGCGGGGCGCCCGGCTGCGGCTCACCGTCACGATCGACCCGGCCCGGCGCCCGAACTACCACGGCGAGGTGCCGAAACTGACCCGGGTGGACGTCATCCGCGGCGAGGTCACCGGTCCCGCCGCCGACCGGGACACGTTCGCCACCCCGGACACCCGGGTCGCGACGTCGTTCGACGTCGCGGGCCGGCGCGGCCGGATCGTGCTGAACATCGATCTGCGGGACGTCTCCCGGCCGTTCTACCTGCGGCTCCGGGGCACCGACGGCAGGCGGTCGCAGCCGGGCCTGCTCGGGGCGCGGGTGGACCCGCACGGTCCGGCCGCCGACGTCCGCGGCAACGCCGACCCGTGGCAGGACCTGTGGTTCTACTCGAACCCGATCTTCGTGGACGTCCGGCGTTGACCGCCGTCCTCGGGGCCTCCGCGCTGCACGCCCGTGCCGCCGACGCCGAGCGCCTCCTCCGGGAGGCGCTCGGCGCGGTACGGGCCCCCGTGACGGCGTGCACGCATCTGGTGGACACCCCGTGGCGGCACGAGGCCGTCAGCGTCTCGGGTGACCCGGCGACGCTGGCGGTCGTCGCCGACGCGATCAGGCGGGCCGAGCCGGCGGCGGCCGTCGTGCTCGGCGACCGCGAGGAGGGGCCGGTGGACCGGCGGGCGGGCGCCCGGGAGGCCGCGACGGCCCACCACGAGCGGACCGGGGGCCGGGCGGTGCACTTCCCCGGCATCGAGCTGATCGGCGGCGACGTCGCGGTCGGCGACGTGCTCGCGCGTACCGCCGTCGACCGGGTCGAGAGCAGCCACGGGGAGTTCGCGGCGGACGCGGTGGTGCAGACCGGCGGATTCGTCCGGCCGCGGTACCGCGACGGGGAGCTGGTGCTGCTCGTGGGCCACACCGACCCGCACCGGCTCGTGCCGTGGGAGGTGCCGAACCCGACCCCGTGCTGCGGCGAGGACCACTGACCCGGGATCAGATCGGGGTACGCGAGAGCCCGACCGCCAGCCCGATCGCCACCGCCATCACCAGCACCTCGACGGTGGCGAACCGGATGAACGCGCGCCGGTGCCCGCGGGTGAGCGAGTCCAGCGTCCGGGTCCGGTGCAGCTGCCCCAGCACGCCGAGAGCGGTGATCGCGACGATCTTGCCCAGCACCAGCCGGCCGTACGTGCCACCGGTGAACGCGGCGAACGAGTCCAGCCGCACCCACGCGTTGACCGCGCCGGACGCCGCGACGACGGCGTAGGCCACCAGCGCGATACCGCTGAACCGCCGCGCCGCCGCGGTGACCGCCGCGCGGCGGGCCGTGGGCGACACCGTGCGGTCGTGCCCGCCGGGATGCCCGGGGTGGCGGGTGGCATAGGTGAGCAGCCCGGCGAGACCGCCGACCCACACCGTCACGCCGACGAGATGGAACACCAGGCTGCTCACCGCGGTGCCGTGGTCCCGCGCGTCCGCGGCGTGGCCGGTGAATGCGGGCGGCAGCACCGCCACGACGGCGAGCACGAGCAGGGCGGCGGCGGCCGGTTTGCCGCGTACCCACCCGGTGGCGAGCGCGACGACCGCGGCCAGCGCCGCCTCGACCAGCAGGGCGCGGCTCTGCGCGATGTCGACCAGCAGCCCGGGCCCGGTCAGCTGCCCCACCGGCAGGCCGAGGATGTCCGACACCGTGAACACCGCACCGGCCACGGCGGCCACCGCCCACCCGCCCGCGGCGGCCCCCGCGGCCCGCAGGTACCACCGGGCGGCGCCGGACAGCCGGCCCCCGGGCGACGGCACCAGGACGACTCCGGTCAGGAGCAGCCCCACCGTGACCACCGCGGCACCGTCGAGGAGCACCCGCGTCAGCGGCAGCGCCCAGCCGGTCAGCGCGCCCGCGTCGGTCAGGCCGGGCAGCGCCTGCGGGGTGAGCCCGCCGCCGTAGACGAGGGCCGCCGCCGCGGTCAGCAGCGCGGCGGCGGCCCCGGCCGGTCCGACCAGCGCCCAGCCCGGCCACACCGAGGCCCCGGTGCGCGGCTTGTGGGCCGCCCCGGCCCGCCCACTGCTCACGGGTGCTCGTCGCCGGCCGCCGGGGCGCCGCGGGACCGGCGGCGGCGTACCGCCTCGGTACCGACGGCCAGCACCACCACGGCGCCCACGCCCGCGGCGAGCAGCGGAAGCGCGGAGGACGGACCGGGGTCCGGGGCCGCCGCGGGCGACGCGCCGGTGTCCACCGGCCCCGGGGTCGCCCCCGGCGTGACGGCGGTGACCGTGAACCGGATCTGGCCCGTCACCGGGTGCCCGTCCGCGGAGACGATCCGGAACGCGGCGACGTACCCGCCGGTCACCGGCAGCGGCGCGACGTCGACCGCGATCGTGTTGTCCACGACGCGTGGCTCACCGCGGTCGTACCGGCGGCCGTCCGGCCCGGTGACGACGAGCTGGTCGTACCGGTCGAGGACGACGTCGTCGAACGCCAGCTCGATGCGGCGCGGCGCGGGCACGGCAGCCCCGTCCGCCGGGCTGCTCGACACCAGCTGGTCGTGCGCGTGCGCGGGGACCGCGGCGAGGACGGCCAGTGCCGCGCCCAGCACCGCCGCGGCCAGGTGGAGCCGGAGCTTCCGGGCCATCGTTCCCCCTTCCGGATCGGGCGTGGCGGCCCGCCGCGCGGGCGGGCCACCACGCCGAGCGTGGATCGTCAGGCCGGCGTACCCGGCCGTCGGCGCAGCGCCAGGACACCGAGCCCGGCGGCGAGCAGGGCGACCACGAGCCCGGCGATGCCGAGCCCGCGGGCGAGCCCGTCCTCGCCGCTCTCCTCCTCGGTGTGACCGGCCGCCTCGGTGTCACCCGCCGCGCCGGCGTGGTGCCCCGAGCCGGTGGCCGCCGCGAGGGCGAGCACCGGCGCCGGCCGCTGCGGCTCGGGCTTGCCGTCCACGGCCGGCTGGTCCCACCTCACCACCGTGCCGTCGGAGTAGTACTGCGCGGCGGGCAGGCTGAGCCGCTCCGTCGCGGGCAGCGGCCCACCGGAGAGCTCGAACTCGTCGAACTGCCCCGGGCCGATCGCGACGCCCTTCCCGGCCGTGAACGTGACCGTGGCCGGGGCCTCGGTCAGGGTCGCGTCGTCGGTCTTCACCGGCTGGGGCAGCTTCTCCTTGGTGACGGTCGCCGTCCAGCCCGGCTTCGGCTTGGTCCGGATCGACGGGATCGGGGTGTCCTTCGGCAGGGTGAAGACCAGCTTGGTGGTGGAGGCCGTGTCCGACTCGTTCGGCACGCGGAACACGAGCTTGGCGTACCCGCCCTGGACCGCCGTGTCGGCCGACACGGACACGTGGGCCTGCGCCGCGGCGGGGACGGCCAGCGCGACGCCGACGGCGACCGCGGCGGCCGCCACGGTCCGGGAGATGGCAGGAAGATGCATGGAGTTCTCTCGATTCTGGGGATGCGTACGACGTACGCGACTCGATGGGGGATCGCGGGAGACGTCACCGCGGCCGGGCGCCCGGGACGGAGGTCCCGGACCGGCAATCAGGCCATCGAGAGGGCAGGCGGACCGCGGCGGGGCAGCGAACGCGCGAGGACGACCCCGGCGGGGTCGATGCGGAGCGGCGGGAGCGGCGGGACCGCGGGCCGCGCGAGCGGCGACACGGCGGCGGGGGCGGGCGCCCACGCGTGGGTGAGCGCGGCGCAGACGTCCCACAGCGCGTCCTCCCCGCGGGCGAGGAACCAGGCGACGCCGGCCGCGGCGAGCACGTGCGCGGCGGTCATCCCCGGGCCGGGCAGGAGCGCGGCGCTGCCGTGGTGCCCGGCGAGGAGCTCGAACAGGACGTGCAGCCCGACCTGCAGCGAACCGGTGAGCGCGAGCAGCGCCACCGGCCCCCGGCGGCGGGCGGCCCACCAGGTGCAGACGGCCGCGGCCACACAGGCGGCGAGCACGAGGGCCCCGATGCCGGGCACGCCCCCGCCCGCGGTGGCGTGCCAGCCGAGCGAGAGGGCAAGGCCCGCGGTACCGGCCACCGTGCCGCGGGCGAGCCGGGCGCGGCCGGTACCGAGCGCGACGGCGGCACCGCGCGGGTCGGCGGTCCCGGCGGGACGGCGAGCCGGGGCGTCGGACGACACCAGCCGCACCCCCGTTTCGCGCAGATCTCCGGACGGCCCCAGCGTAGTAGGCCCGCGAGACGGGCCGCGAGACCGCCAGAGACCAGCCCCACCCCGAGTTGATCATGGGGTTTGCAACAGACACGCCGGCGTGTCGTGTTGCGAACCCCATGATCAACGCAGAAGGGCGCGGCGAGGGATCAGCGGGCGGGCGGGCGGAGCCACCGCCGCGGCCGCTCGGCCGCCTGCTGGGTCGTCAGCCGGAGCCGGTCCACCGCCTGCGTGGTCCGGGCGCGGTCACGGCGGGCCTCCTCGCGCAGCCGTTCGCGCAGCCGGGCCCGTTCGCCGACGTCGAGCTCACGCAGCACCCGGTCGACGACCGCGAGCAGCGCGCCGTGCAGCTGCCAGCGGTGCGGGTCGCCCGCCGGGTCCACCAGCAGCAGCCGGGTGAGGTTGCCGCGATCGCGGTGCAGGGCGTCGAGCGCGTCCGCGAGATCGGCGTCGCCGACATGCGCGATGTCGTCGACGCCCTCCACCTCGACGCGCAGCACCACGCCGAACGCCCGGAGCGCCCGCCCCAGGTCCCGCAGCAGCACGGCCAGCACGTCCCGGACCTCGTCGAGTCGCTCCCGCTCCTCCTCCGGCCACACCCGGGCCCCGTCCACGATGGTCCGGCACAGGCTCCGGATCGCCACGACGCAGTGTTCGAGGGTGTCCAGGCCGGTACGCAGCTGCGGGCCGGTGTCGGGCGTACCGACCGCCCGGGGGTTGAGCCGGCGACTCTCCGCGGCGTGGACGAGTGCCCGGTCGAGCCGCGTGACGGACAGGTCCAGACGGCGGGCGTCGTCGATCCAGCGCGACGCCGTCTCCTCGGTGAGGCCGTGGGCGAGCTCGTCGGCAATGCGGTCGAGGAACGCGGCCGTGTCGGCGGCGAACCGGTGGATCGCGTCGCCCGCCGACCGGATCTGGACCGGGGGCGGCCAGAGGATGTTCACGGCGACGCCGACGGCCGCGCCGATCAGCGTCTCCACGATGCGTCCCTCGGCGGCGGTCTCGGCGCCGGTCACCCCGACACCCAGCACGAGCATCGCGCTGATCGGCACCTCCAGCAGGTGCGGCCCGAGTCGCAGCAGCTGGCCGATCACGATGGACGCGCCGATGAGCAGTCCGAGGCTCCACCAGCTGAAGTCGAGGGTCGCCGAGAACAGCACGGCCAGCACGACCCCGGCCACCACGCTCAGCACCCGACGGAGGCTGTCGGTGATCGTGCTGACGAACGTGATCTGCACGATCAGCAATGCCGTGAGGGGCGCAAGCAGTGGCCGGTACGTCGGGAGCAGCCAATCCGCGACGAGGTACGCCGCGACCGACGCGCCGGTGAGGCGGACCGCGCGCAGCATCGCCGTGCGGCCCCGTTGCCGGAGCAGCTCGGCGCCCGCCCGGGCCCGGGAGCGGGCCCACGCCGTCACGGCTCCCTGTCGGCTCGCCACCCAGGCATCATCCCCCGCCGCGAGGCGGCGCTCAGCGGTTCCGGGTCTCGACGCTCGCCGTACCACCGGAGCAGCGGGCCTTGACCCGGCCGCTGCCGCCCCGGTCCGCAGTGGACTCGAACTCGACCTCCACCTCGGCCGGCCCGCGGGACCCGACCTTGCTGGCGTAGCCGTCGTCGGGCCGCGCGTACAGCAGGCCCACGCTGTTGCCGGTACAGCGCACCGCGACCGTGCCGCCGGTGACCAGGACCGTCCGGGTGGACGTGGTCCGGCGGGCGGGCGAGGTCGGGTTCCGGTCCTCGGCCGGGCGGGTGCGCGCCGGCCCGGGCGCGGGCCGGGCCGGGGTCGTCGTCCCCCGGGGAGCGCTCGCCGGCGGCGACGGGCGGGTGGACGGCGAGGCCACCGGCGCGCCCGGCGTGGCCGACACGTCGGCGACCCGGCCCGCGGACAGCGGGGCGGGGATCTCGTCGGTCACCTTGTCGCCGACCAGCCGGACGGCGCCGAAGCCCACCCCCACGGCGACCGCGGCGGCGGCGAGCCACAACCCGGTGAGCGCCACGCCGCCCAGACGGCGCGGGGTCTTCCGGTCGTCGTCCATGCCGGTCATCCTGCCCCGGCGTGCCTCATGGCGGGGCTAAGACACCGCCAAGAGGCGCCCTTTCGCCACCCCGGACGGTCCGACGATCTACGGTCAGGCCGTGGCCCAGCTCCTGCTCGTCGAAGACGACCTCGCGATCCGGACCTCCCTCATCCGTGCCCTCGGCGAACGCGGGCATGCCGTGACGTCCACCGCGACCGCGATGGCGGGGCTCCAGGCGGCCGTCGAACCGGGCGTCGAGCTCGTCCTGCTCGACCTCGGGCTGCCGGACCTGGACGGGCTGACGCTGCTCACCATGCTCCGCGCGGTGACGCGGGTTCCGGTGATCGTCACGACCGCCCGCGACGACGAGCAGGAGATCGTCCGGCTGCTGGAGGCGGGGGCCGACGACTACGTCGTCAAGCCGTTCACCGCCGAGCAGCTGAACGCCCGGATCCGGGCGGTCCTCCGGCGTTCCGCGGACACCGACGGCGGCGCGGGCCCGCTGGAGATCGGCGGCCTGCGGGTCGACCCGCGCAGCCGCGAGGCGAGCCTGGACGGTGCGTCGCTCCAGCTCGCGCGCAAGGAGTTCGACCTGCTCCTGTTCCTCGCCGCCCGCGCGGGCGAGGTGGTGAGCAAGCAGACGCTGCTCGCCGAGGTCTGGCACCAGCCGTACGGCGGGTCCGACAAGACCGTCGACGTCCACCTGTCCTGGCTGCGCCGCAAGCTCGGGGAGACCGCGTCCACCTCGCGGTACCTGGTGAGCGTCCGCGGGGTCGGGGTGAAGCTGGCGGTCCCGGACCCGTGAGGCGCCGGATCGCACTGCTGGTCGCCGCGACGGTGTCCCTCGTCGTCATCGCGTTCCTCGTCCCGCTGGCCGTGCTGGTGCGGGACCTCGCGGTCGACCGTGCGATGCACGGCGGGATCCAGGAGGCGCAGAGCACCGCGGTGCTGGTGGCCGTCCTGCCGAGCCGGTCCGAGCTGCGCCAGGCGGTCGACCTCCTCGACGACGGCCAGTCCGAGCGCCGCACCAGCGTCGTGCTCCCCGACGGCACGACGTACGGCCGCACGCCGTCCGCCCCCGACGCCCTCGCGCGGGCCCGGGCCGGTCAGGCGTTCAACGTGCAGCGGCCGGACGGGCGGCTCGTCGTGGTGCCGGTCGACACCGGGTCCGGCCGGGCCGTCGTGCTCACGCTCGTCCCCGACTCGCTGCTGGGCAAGGGCGTGACGGCGAGCCTCACCGTGCTGGCCGGGCTGGGGCTGCTGCTGCTGCTCATCGCGGTGGTGCTCGCCGACCGGCTCGCGGTCCGCGCCTTGCGTCCGGTGGCCGAGCTCGCCTGCACGGCGCATCGGCTCGCGACCGGCGAGCTGACCGCCCGGTCCGAGGTGGACGACCCGCCGGAGGTTGCCGAGGTCGGCGTCGCGCTGAACCGGCTCGCGACCCGGATCGCCGAGCTGCTCGCGAGCGAGCGGGAGCTGGTCGCCGACCTGTCGCACCGGCTCCGCACGCCGATGGCGGCACTGCGGCTGGACGCCGAGGCGCTGCGGGACCGGACCGAGGCCGACCGCGTCGGCAACCACGTCGTCGCGCTGGAACGGATGGTCGACGCGGTGATCCACGAGGCCCGCCGGCCGGTACGGGAAGGGCTCGCCGCGCGCTGCGACGCGGTCGCGGTGGTGCGGGGCCGGGTGGAGTTCTGGTCGGTACTGGCCGAGGACACCGGCCGCCCGCTGGACCTCCGGCTGCCCGCCGGGGAGCTGCCGGTACGCCTCACCGCCGCCGATCTGGGCGCCGCCGTCGATGCGATGCTGGAGAACGTCTTCGCCCACACGCCGGACGGCACGCCGATGCGGGTCGCCGTCACGGCGGCGGCCACGGGCGGCGCGGTGCTCGAGGTGAGCGACGACGGGCCCGGGTTCGGCCCGGCGGCCGGGGTGCGCGGGCACAGCAACGCGGGGTCGACCGGGCTCGGAGTGGACATCGTCCGGCGCGCGGCGGAGTCCTCCGGGGGCCGGCTGGAGCTGCACTCGGACGGCGGCGGCGCCCGGGTGACGGTCCACCTGGGCGCCGCGGTCGGCTAGCTGCGAGACCGCTCAGCCGTCGCTGCCCCGGTCGTCACTGCCCCGGTCGTCACTGCCCCGGCGGTCCCCGCCCCGGTCGTCGGCGCCCCGGTCGTCACTGCCCCGGCCGGCCTTGGAGCGGCGGTCGTCGCCCGGCTCGGTACGCCGGTCCCGGGCCACCCGGCCGCCGTGGTCGTCCCGGGCCGCGGACGTGGCGGACGAGCGCGGCGTGGCGGTGGACGTCGGCGACGAGCGGCGGTCGTCGCCCGGCTCGGTGCGCCGGTCGCGGGCCACCCGGCCGCCGTGGTCGTCGGCCGCCGGGGCGGTGTTCGCGACCGGGCGGGCCGTGGCCGCGGGGCCCTCGGCGGCCGAGACGGCGTAGGCGCCCCCTCCGAGGACGAGACCGAACGTGGCGACGGCGGTGGCGTAGAGGGTCTTGCGGATCATGGCGGGCTCCTCGGGTCGATGCGATGCGTCGGTGTCGAGGAGGAGCGTGTCGCGGCGTGCCCCATGCGCACGGAAGGGCGACCCCAACTCCGCGCTAAGGATCGACGAGCAGCCGGGCGTGGTCGGCGCAGGACCGCGGGTGCCGGGGCAGGTGCGATGCCGGTGCGCCGGGCGCGACCGAGACCGCCTCCCGCTCGCGCCCGGCGGCCACGGAGGGCCGGCGCCCGTACCGCGTCTCCAGGCGTCGGACCCGGGGTCCAGCTCGGTCGTCAGCGGCGCGACGCCCAGGCGTCCGCCGGCCGCTGTTCCCGGTCCGCGTCCACCGGGGAGGTCCCGCAGGGGTCAGTCCGGCGGCCAGGTGACCCCGACCGGATTCGGGACCGGGACGGTCCCCGAGGCGACGAGCCGGTCCGCGACCGGCCACAGCTCGGCCACGAGCTCCGCGACGCCGTCCTCTCCCAGCGCCCGGTACGGCGCGGCGGCCAGCTCGTCGGTCGCCGACTCGAGGTCCTCGCGCGCGGCCGCGCCGGCCGGGGTGAGAGCGCCGGAGTCATCGAGCCAGCCGCGCGCCGCCAGCGACCGTTCCGCCTCGCGCCACTCGTCCCCGGTCCACCGCCGGTTCTCCCGCAGCAGCACCGCCGGGGCCCGGCCCGACGCCGCCGCGAGCACCAGCGCCTCGACCGGCCCGATCCCCCGCGCCACCAGCAGCACGACATGGCCGTCGCCGCGGTGTTCCCGGAGGGTGGTCAGTGCCTGCCACAGCGCGAGATGCGGCGCGGCCGGGATGGGCAGCGCCGCGTTGGCCGCGGCGAGCGGGCGGCCGGCGGGCTCGACGGCCACCGCCGCCCGTACCGCCAGTTCCGCCGCCCGGCCGAGTCGCGTGACGACCTCGCCGACGAGGCCACCGTTGCCGCCACCCCAGCCCGCGAGCACCCGCCGGAGCGCGGTGTCGACCGCGGCGAGCCGGGCGTGGAGCAGCTGCTCGGGCGTCGCGTACCGCCAGACCTCCGGCACGGACCGCGCCACCATCGCCGGCGCGAAGTGGTAGAACGTCGCCGCCACGGTCGCGGCGGACACCGCGCCCAGCGGCGCCGCGCGGCAGCCGAAGTAGGTCATCCACCCGCTGGGCAGGCCGAATGCGCCACCCGCGGCCCTCGTCTCCGGGGCGAAGTACGTGACGTCGTGGACGATCTCCCCGAGCTGCCACGCGCGGCGAACGAGTGCGGCATCCATCGTGACCCCCTGGCGGTCCCCTCGGTGCCCACACCGTACGAGGAACCGTCCCCGGAGTTCACGGCTTCACGGTCGCGATTTCAGGCGAGGATCACGCTGCCGCCGAGCACCGCCGCCCCCACGGTCACCGCGAGGAACACCCCGACCCACACGATGCCGGGCACGCCGGTGAGCCGGGCGAGCTGGTCGGCGTCGGAGTCCCGCGCCTGGCCGCGCCACCGCTTGGTCTGCAGCTCCAGTACCGGCCGCGGCGCGGCCAGCAGCAGGAACCAGGCGACGAGGTACGCGAACGCCGACAGCCCCCGCTCCGGCAGCCACCACGAGGCCGCGAACACCACCCCGCCGCTGACCAGGACCGACCACAGCCCGAACCAGTTCCGGATCTGCACCAGCAGCAACGCCAGCAGCAGGAGCAGGCTCCACAGCAGCGCGCCCGCACGCCCCGCCGCCAGCAGGAACGCCGCACCGAGCCCGAGCAGCGCCGGGCCCACGTACCCGGCGAACGAGGTGAGGACCATCCCGAACCCGGTCGGCCGCCCCGAGGAGACGGTGAGCCCGGACGTGTCCGAGTGCAGCCGGATGCCGGCCAGCCGGCGGCCGCTCAGCAGGGCCGCGAGGCCGTGCGCGCCCTCGTGCGCGATCGTGACGACATGCCGCGCCACCGGCCACGCACCCGGCACGAGCACGAGGAGGGCGGCCACGAACGCCGCCGCCGCGACGATCTGGCCGGTGGGCCGGTCCTGGGTGACCACGGCCCGCTGCCATACCTCACCGAGAACGTCCACGCCGGGCATCCTGCCCGGTCAGGCCCCCCGCTCGCCGCCCGCCCCCTCGCTGTCGCGGTCGTGGAACCGGACGTCGACCTGCTCGAAGCCCTTGTGACGCTCGGTCTGCGCGTAGGCGTCGTAGCTGCTCTCGTCGGCCCGGGTGAGGTCCACCTCGTCGGTGAAGGGGGTCAGCAGCGCGCGCGGCCACCGCCGGTCGGTCCGTACGGCGTTGATCTCGGCGGACAACAGGAGGATCACCGCGCCGAGGTACAGCCACGCCATCAGGCCGAGGACGATCCCGAACACGCCGTACACCTGGCTCGCGCCGCGCAGCTCGTGCCGGACGAGGTAGCCGCCGACCTCCTGGAGCGCCTGCCACGCCACCGACGCGACGAGCGCGCCGATCCAGAGGTCGCGCAGCCCGACGTCCCGCACCGTGAGGAGCTTGTACGCGGCGAGCAGGATCCCGGTGTTCACCACGACGGCGGCGACGACGGTGACCACGGCCAGGAGGCCGCGGGACGGCAGCTCGGACACCGCGGTGGTGGCGAGCAGCCCGATGCCGAGGATGCCCAGCAGGACGAGGCCGCGGATCCGGGCCACGAACGGGTTGGGCCGCCGGTACCGCGGCACGCCCCAGATCCGGTTCAGCGCCGACTGCACGGCGGTACTGCCGTTGAGCACGCCGTACAGCGCCACGAGGACCCCGGTGACGAGGGCCCGGCCGCTCCCGCGCAGGCCCTGGACGTTCTCCCGGAGCTGGTCGCCGAGCACCGGGATCTCCCGCAGCGCGGAGTTGATGATCTTCGCCTGGAGCGCCGGGTCGCCCTGGAGGAGATAGCCGAGGATCGTCACGCCGAGCAGCAGCAGCGGGAACAGCGACAGGAACCCGTAGTACGTGATCAGCGCCGCGAGGTAGCCGCCCTGGTCGTCGATGTACTTGTAGAGCACCGCGATCGGGAAGCCGAGCCAGGGATGCCCCTGCTGGTAGCGGTCGAGCCGGCTCCACATGGGCATCCCTCCCGCGCGAGACGTGGTCCCAGCATGGCATCCGGCGACGTGCGCCGCCGACCGCGCCGTTCCGCCTCGCGGCCCCGGCCGCTACGCCATCCTGAGCGGATGCACCACGCACCGAACGAGCCCGCCCTGACCGTGCGGGACGTGCTCGGCCGGCTCGGCCCGGGTCTGCTCACCGTCGCCTCCGCCGGTGCGGGACTGGACCGGCCGGTCGCGGGCGTGACGATCCACGACCCGCTGTACCCGATCCCCGCCGGTACGGACGAGGTGCTGCTCGCCGTGGGGGTGGACCCCGGCTCCCCGGCCGCGCCCGCCGTGCTGCACGAGGCCGCCGAGCGCCGGTACTCGGCCGTTGTGCTGCACACGACCGGCCCGCTCCCCGCGGCGCTGGGCGAGGAGGCCCGCCGGCACGGGCTCGCGCTGCTGGCGTCCCCGCTGGACGTCCCGTGGGTGCACCTCGCGGCGATGCTCCGCGTCGGGATCGGCACCGGCCGCCGGCAGGAGGTCGCCGGGGTGGCGCTCGGCGACCTGTTCGCGTTCGCGAGCGTGCTGGCCGCCGAGATCGCCGGCGCCGTGACCATCGAGGATCCACAGTCGAGGGTGCTCGCCTACTCCACTCACGACGGCGAGGTGGACGAACCGCGCAAGGAGACGATCCTCGGCCGCCAGGTCCCGCAGCGGTACACCCGGCTGATCCAGGAGAAGGGCGTGCTGCGGCGACTGCTGTCCGGCGACGACATCGTGCACATGGACGCGGTACCCGACGTCGGGCTACGGGCGCGGGTGGCCGTGAGCGTGCGTGCCGCGGGCGAGATCCTCGGCTTCATCTGGGTGGCCGAGGCGGGCCGCCCGCTGGTCGCGGACCACGAGCGCATCCTGCGGGAAGCGGCGCAGACCGCGGCGCTGCACATCGTCCGGCACCGGCTCGATCTGCTCCAGGAGTCGACGGCCCGGCGGGCACTGGTCCGGGAGCTGGTCGAGGGCGGCTCCGCGCCCGACCTCGTGGCCGTGCGGCTGGGGATCGACCACGACGCGACGTACGCCGTGGTGGCGTTCGAGGTGCCCGGCGGCGGCGTGCCCACCGAGCGGCTGCTCGGCGTCGTGGACCTGTACTGCTCCACGCTGCACCGCGGCACCCTCACCGTGGACGTCGGCCCGCGGGTGTACGCGGTGCTCCCGATCGAGCGCCCGGAGGACCTGCGGCGCTTCGCCGGGGACGCGGCCCGGCGGGTGAGCGACGCGGTCCGGGCCCGGGTCCTGGCCGGGATCGGCGCGCCCGTGCCGTCGGCGGACGGGGTGGCCCGGGCGCGCCGCGAGGCGGACCGGGTGCTGCGGGTGCTGCTCCGCGAGCCCACCGCGGAGTCCGTCGCCACGCTGGACGATGTGCGCGCGCAGGCCAACGTGCTGGAGATCCTCGACGTGCTGCGCGAGCGGGAGCACCTGCGGGCGGGGCGGGTGGCCGGGCTGGACACCGCGCTCCTCCAGACGCTGCGGGAGTACCTGGACCGGTTCGGGGATGTCGGGGCCGCCGCGCAGGCCCTGCAGACCCACCCGAACACGGTGCGCTACCGGCTCCGGCGGATCACCGAGCTCACCGGGATGGACCTGGAGGACCCGAGCGAGCGGCTGATGGCGTCGCTCCAGCTGCGATTGCTGACGTAGTTCCTCGTGATCACCACCGCCTTTTCGGCGCTCTGACCCCGGAAAGCGGTGGTGATCACGGGAGGGTGGGCGCACCGATCAGGGGCGGACCGTCTCCGTGCTCTGCGTCATCGCGGTCACCACGTCCCTCCGCAGGTCCACGCCCACCCCGGGCCCGGTCGGCACCGGCAGCCTGCCGTCGACCAGCACGAACGGCTCGGTGAGGTCCTCGGCGAAGTACCGGTCCGAGGCCGAGGTGTCCCCGACGAGCCGGAAGTTCGGCAGGGCCGCGAGCGCCAGGTTCGCCGCCCGGCCGAGCCCGGTCTCCAGCATGCCGCCGCACCACACCGGCACGCCGAGCGCGGCGCAGACGTCGTGGATCCGCACGGACTCCAGGTACCCGCCGACCCGGCCCGCCTTCACGTTGACGATGCTGCAGGCGCCACGGTTGATCGCGTCCGCCGCGACGGCCGCCGACACGATCGACTCGTCCAGGCAGACCGGCGTACGCATCTGCCGGGACAGCACGGCGTGCTGGTGCAGGTCCTCCTCGACGAACGGCTGTTCGATCAGCAGCAGCCCGAACTCCTCCAGCGCATGCAGCCGCGGCATCGTCGCCGCGTCGTAGGCGGTGTTCGCGTCCACCTGCAGCGGCAGGTCCGGCCCGAACGCCTCCCGCACCGCGCGCACCGGCTCGACGTCCCAGCCGGGCTGGATCTTCAGCTTGATGCGTCGGTATCCCTGGTCCACATAGGACTGGACTTCCGCCAGCAGGGCATCGACGGAGGACGCGATGCCGACCGAGACCCCGCACTCCACGTGGGACCGTTCCGCGCCGAGGTACCGGGCGAGCGAGATGCCGTACGAGCGCAGCTCCGCGTCCAGGACGGCGGTCTCCACGGCGGCCTTCGCCATCCGGTGCCCGATCACCCCGGCGAGGGCGGGCGCGACGGACCGCCCGGTCAGGTCCGCGGCCGCGAACAGCCGCGGCAGCAGGTGGCCGGTCAGGACCGCCTGCGCACCGGCCACGTACTCGCTGGAGTACACCGGGTCGGCGAGCGCGACGCACTCCGACCAACCCTCGCCCTCGTCGGTGAGCACCCGGACGAGCAGGACGTCGCGGTGTGTCTGCACCCCGAACGAGGTGCGGAACGGCCGGACCAGCGGCACGTCCAGACGGCGCAGCTCCACGGCTTCCAGCTTCATGCGGGTTCCCCTTCCGGACCGGTGAGGCGCTCCAGCAGCGCCCGGACCAGCGCGGTCCGATCCGTGATCGTGGTGACGTCCAGCCATTCGCCCTCGGCGTGGGCGTTCCCGCCGACGGCGCCGAGACCATCCAGGGTCGGGACTCCGAGCGCGGCGGTGAAGTTGCCGTCGGACGCGCCGCCGACCGCGGCCCGGCCGGGCGGCGCCAGCCCGAGCGACGCGGCGCACTCCTCCGCGACTCCGGCGAGGACCGTCGAGCGGACGGCCTCCAGCGGCGGCCGGTTGATGCCGCCGTCGAGCCGGAGCGCCGCGCCGGCCAGCGCGGGGCGGAGCCCGGTCAGGGCCCGGTGCACCCGGTCCTGTTCCGCGACCGTCCAGGCGCGGACGTCGACGGCCAGCTCCGCGTGGGCCGGCACGGTGTTCGTCGTCGTCCCGGCGGTCGCGGTGGTCGGCGTGACGCTGGTCCCGTCGGTGGTCAGCGCGGCCACCGCCCGGACCTGGTGGGCGAGCTCCAGCAGCGCGTTGACGCCCCGCTCGGGCTCCAGCCCGGCATGGGCGGCCCGGCCCGTCACGTTCAGCCGGTACATCGAGACGCCCTTGCGCGCGGTCTTCAGCGCGCCGTCGGCACTGGGTTCGAGGACGAGCACGGCCCGGGACCGGCGGGCCTCCGCCTCGATGAGCGACCGCGAGGACGGCGACCCGATCTCCTCGTCGGAGGTGATCAGCAGCGTCACGTCGTCCTGGCACGCGGCCGAGCTGAGCGCGTACAGCCCCTGGACGAGCCCGGCCTTCATGTCGAACACCCCGGGCCCGGTCGCCCGCTCCCCGGTCACCGCGAACGGCCACCGCGCCGCCGTCCCGGCCGGCCACACCGTGTCGAGATGACACAGCAGCAGCACCGGCCGGGGTGCGCTCCCCCGCAACCGCAGATGCGGCCGGCCGCCGGACTCCAGCGTCTCCGGCACCTCGCCGAGCAGCCGGTGGACCAGGGCGGACGTCAGCCGCATGCCCTGGTCGAGCAGGGCCCGGTCGTCGCTGGGGGTCTCTGTCATCACGAGGTCCTCCAGCACGCCGAGCATGCTGTCGAGGATCAGGTTCTCAGCCACGCACGCTCCCCACCGGCTGACGCACGAACACGTACCGGCCGCCGGACCACTCGATCGACAGCCCCTCGGTCCAGAGCCGCTGGAACGCCTCCCGGGTCCGCATCCGCACCCGCTGTGCCTCGGCGGGGTCGCGCCGCCGCAGGGCGTCGTAGTCGGCCGGGATCGCGAGCGACCCGGCCACGTCCGCGACCGCGGTACGCCGCCCCGCCACCGCGTCGGCCACCCGGTCCGAGCCCAGGTCCCAGGTCACCTCGAACCGGTCGCTGGCGTCACCGGCGTTCACGGTGTCGTCCATCGCACCGTAGAAGTCCGGGTGGAACGCCGTGACGTCGGCGCCGAGCTTCACGAGGTTGAAGTGGGCGTTGCGGGCGATCAACGGGTCGTACGTCCAGCGGATCGAGCCGACCCGCTGGTCCAGGCAGAGCGCCCGCTGCCACAGCTTCAGCGCGTAGCCGACGCCACGGGACTGCTGCCCGGCGACCACCGCGGTCATGTGCGAGTGCAGGTGCAGGCCACCCGCCCAGCCGAGGAACCCGAGCACCACCCCGAGGGGCTCGGCCTCCCGCCGCGCCACCAGCAGCGTGTTGCCGGCGTGCGCGACCGCCTGCAGCAGGTTGCTCTGCGGGACCTGGTGCGGCCCCCACGCCGCCCCGATCAGCTGCTGGGCGGCCGCCACGTCCGCGCCCGTCAACCCGGTGATCTCCACCCCGGCGGCAGCCGCCGCCGCCCGGGCATCCGCCCAGGCCGTCCCGGCGCCCCCGCGCTCCGCCGACACCTGCTCACCCCTCCGGGAGCAGGCGCCGACCGGCCCGCCGGCCGAGGAATGTCCCGTCCCGGACCACCACCTCGCCGTTCTGGATCACCCAGGCGATGCCCTCGGGTGCCCGGGTCGAGTGCTCGTAGTCGGCCCGGTCGGTCACCGTTCCGGCGTCGAACGCGACGAGGTCCGCGGCCCGGCCCGGCGCGACAACGCCGCGGTCCGCGAGCCCGAACGTCTCCGCGGGCAGCGACGTCATCTTCCGCACCGCCTCGGCCAGCGTGAGGTGCCCCTGGTCCCGGACGTACCGCGCGAGGATCCGCGGGAACGTGCCCCACATCCGCGGGTGCGGCTTGCCGCCGAGACCGGGCGGCAGTCCGTCCGACCCGATCATCGTCTCGGGGTGGGTGAGGGCGAGGACGAGGTCCTCCTCCCGCATGGAGTGCACGATCATGCTGACCTTCAGCTCCTCGGCGAGCAGCACCCGCACGAGCGCGTCGAACGGTTCCCCACCACTCTGCGCGGCCACGTCCTGGATGGACAGGCCGTCGTACGTGTGGGTCGCCGACGACGCGATCACCACGCCGTCCCAGCCGGCGCCATAGGAGAGGTTCTCCCAGTCGGTGCTGTTGACCGCGAGGTCGGCGCGGAGCCGGTCGAGCGACACCGGGTCGGTCAGCCGGCGGAGGACGCTGGGCTCGCCGCCCTCCTGGAACCACGGCGGGAGCGTGGCGGTGAGCATCGTGCTGCCCGCCGTGTACGGGTACACGTCGTGCCGCACCGCGACGCCCCGGGCGCGCGCCGCGTCCAGCAGCGCGATGGCCTCCGTCATCAGGCCCCAGTTCGGCTTCCCGGCCGCCTTGAGGTGGGAGACCTGCACCGGCCGGCCGGACTCCTCGCCGATCCGGATGGCCTCGGCCACGCTGGCCAGCAGCTGCGCGCCCTCGCCCCGCATGTGGGTGACGTACGGCCGACCCGCGGGCAGCCGCCGGGCCAGCGTGAGCAGCTCGTCGGTCTCGGAGAACAGCCCGGGCGGGTAGATCAGCCCGGACGACAGGCCGAACGCGCCCGCCTCCATCGCCTCGTCCAGCAGCCGGCCCATCAGGTCGAGCTGGTCGGCGTCCGGCGCCTGGTCGGACATCCCCATCGCCGCGATGCGCAGCGCGTGGTGCCCGGCCAGCGGGGCGTAGTTCGTGACGTAGCCGGCCGCGTCGGTCGCGGCGAGCAGCTCGGCGAACGTACGCCAGGCCCACGGGACCGGCGGGAAGATTCGCCGGCTGTAGTCCTCGATCACACCGCCGGTCGCGTCGAGGCGCGGGGCCAGGCTGAACCCGCAGTTGCCCACGACCTCGGTGGTGACGCCCTGCAGGATCTTGGACACGTCGTCGTCACCGAGGAACGGCGCGTTGTCGGCATGCGAGTGGACGTCGATGAACCCGGGCGTGACCGTACGTCCACCCGCGTCCAGGACCTCGACCGCGTCGCCCGCGGGGAGGACGCCGGGCGCGTCGACCGCCACCACCACGCCGTCGCGGATCAGGATGTCCGCCGGCCGGGCCGGCGCCCCCGTGCCGTCGAGGAGGTCCGCACCGCGGACCAGGATCGGACGCTGCGCCATCACTGACCTCCATAGGGGGTGGTCACCGTCGGGGCGGGGCCCTGGTCGGCCGGCCACCAGTGCTCCACCAGGGCCTTCCCGACGAGCCCGTTCACCACCGAGCCCTCGGACTCCGGCAGGAACGTCTCGTCGGCGAGCCCGTGGTTCGCGACCGCGTACGTGAACCCGCCGCCGCCCGCGAACCGGACGATGCCGGTGTCGACCCGCGTGCCGGTGAAGAACCCGGTCTTCCCGGCGTACCGGATGATCGGGTCCTGGCCGAGCTCCCGCCAGTAGGGCATCGCGAGCACGTACCGCGGCCCCTGGTCGAGGTACTGCTGGGTCTCCAGCACGCCCTCGATCGTCGTCGACACCTCGGGGCTGACGACCTCCCCGCGGGCCACGGCCTCGACGAGCCCGCACATGTCGCGGGTGGACGACTCGCCCAGCTTGCGGACGTCGCCGCCGATCCGCTCGAAGTCGATCCGGTTGTGCAGCTGGATCGTCGGGAACCCGAGGGCGTCCATCGTGGCGTTCACGCCGTCGAGCTCGCCGAGCGCGTCGAGGACGAGGTTCGTGGCGGTGTTGTCGGACAGCGCGATCATCAGCGTCGCGAGGTCGCGCAGGGTCGGCTGGAGCCCGACCCCGAGCACCTTGAGGATGCCCGACCCGCCGACCGCGTCGGTGTCCCGCAGCGTGACGCGGTCGTCGAGGGACAGCTCACCGGCGGCGGCCGCGCGGTACAGCTCGACGAGGATCGGGAGCTTGATGACGCTCGCGGTCGGCAGGATCTCGTCCGGCGCCAGCGCCACCTCCTCGCCGGTGTCGAGGTGGCGGGCGAAGACCGAGAGGCTGCCCGAGCAGCGGTCCGCGATCGCCTGGATGAGATCGGTGGTCGTCGTCCGGTCCATTACTTGAGCCCCTCGATGTTGCCGACGACCTGGAGGAAGCCGCCCTGCTTCAGATAGTCGTTGCTCTCCACCAGCGGCGGGAGCTGCTTGACGTCGACGCTGCCGGGCTGGTGGTAGGTGTCCACGGTGTTCTTGTCGAGGACGACCTGCGGGAGCAGGGTGACCTCCGCCGGCGGCTTCGCGCCCTTGGCGAGGGCCTGGGCCATCGCCACCGCGTACTGGCCCCACCAGGAGACGAAGATGTCGCCCTCGGCGACCCAGCGCGGGTCCTCGCGCAGCGCCTTGATGCCCTGCTCGTCACCGCCGAGACCGGCCATCAGCAAGGTGTCGTTCCCGGCCCGGCCGGCGTCCTGCAGCGCACGGAGCGCACCGACCGTGGAGTCGTTGTTCACCGTGTACAGGATGATGTTGTGGTTCTTCGGGATGCTCGGCAGCAGGTTCTTCACGGCCTTGAAGCTGGGCTGGAGCTGCGAGCCGCCGTCGAACTGGATCGCGTTCGCGCTGACCTTGGTCATGTTCGGGGTGATCGAGGTGGGCTCGACGGTCGGCAGCCCGAGGATCGGCGCGATGGTCGAGTGGAAGTACCGGACGCAGTCGTTGACCTGCTCGCCCGAGGCCGCGTTCTGTCCGATCAGGACGGTCGTGTTGGAGGCGTTCCAGCCGCGCTTCTTCGCCTCCGCGCCGACGATCTTCGCGGAGTCGATGCCGAGCGCGCGGTTGTCGATGTTGAGGAACGCGCAGTTCGGCGTCGCGAGGTTCACGCTGACGCACGGGATCTTGCTGTCGCCGATGATCTTGCCGATGCCCTGCGTCGTGTTGGAGACCGGGTACATCACGATCGCGTCCGGCTTGTCCTGCACCATCAGCCGGGCGTTCTGCGTCATCTTCGCCGGGTCACCCGCGTTGTCGTACCACTTCACCGCGACGCCGGTGTCCTTGGCCTTGATGACGTCGTCGAGGTTCGTGTGGATGACGCGGAACAGCGCGGCGGCCTCGGTGTAGTTCGCGGCGCTGATCGTGAAGTCGCCGGCCGCTGAGGACTTTCCGCCGGAGCTGCCGCAGGCGGCCAGTCCGGTCACGAGCATGAGCGCAGTGGCGAGAACGCCGAGGTGGGTTGACTTGCGCATGTGCCTGTCCCTTTCGTCTAACGGCCGCGGCGGGAGATCCGGCGGATCTGGCTGATACCGACCGCGAGCAGGAGCACGACGCCGGTGGCGATGGTCTGGTAGAAGGCGGGAACGCTCATGATCGCCATGCCGTTGGCCAGCGTCCCGAGGATCAGGACCCCGATGAGCGTGCCGGGCACCCCGCCGACGCCCCCGGCGAGCGAGGCGCCGCCCAGGATGACGGCGGCGACGGACTGGAGGCCGGAGTCGGTGCCGGCCGTGCCCGAGCCGGTCAGGAGCTGGCTGGCCAGGACCGCGCCGGCGAGCGAGGCGAACGCGGCCGAGAACACGTAGACCCAGGTGGTCACCGCGTCCACCCGGATCCCGGCGAGGCGGGCGGCCTCACGGTTCCCGCCCACCGTGTACAGGTACCGGCCGAAGACCGTGTACCGCAGCGCCACGAACACCACCAGGCTCAGGCCCAGGAGGATCCAGACGTGGTTGTTCACCCCGAACAGCGACTGCTCGGCGAGGACGCCCTGCTCGGGGTCGTCGAACGGGATCTGCACGCCGTCCGCGATGGTCAGCGCGAGACCGCCGGTGACCGACATCGTCGCGAGCGTGGCGATCAGCGGGTTGATGTTGGCCTTCGCCACGATCAGCCCGTTGACGAACCCGCAGATCGCACCGGCGACCAGCACGCCGGCGAGCGCGCCGAACACCCCGTACCCGTCGTTCAGCAACAGCGCGTAGACCACCGCGCCGAGCGGGACGGTGCCGCTGACCGAGAGGTCGAAGCCGCCGGAGATGATCGTCAGCGCCTGTCCCAGCGACACGATGCCGATCACGCTGGCGTTCACCAGGATGTTCAGGGCGTTGTCCGAGGTGAAGAACGCGTCGCTGCGCGAGCTGAAGAACACCACGATCAGGACGAGGAAGGCCGCCAGGATCACGCCGCGGAGCGTGCCCTCGTTGAGCGCGAACCGGCTGGTCCGGCTCTCGGGCGTGGTGTCGGGCAGGGTGGGGGTCGCCGCCGTCATCAGTCGAGACCTCCTGCTGCGTGGAGCACATCGGATTGGGAGCGGAAGTCGGGCCGCGGGAACTCGCTGACCACGGCACCGTCGCGGATGACGAGGAGCCGGTCGGAGAGGTTCACGGCCTCCTCGATGTCGGAGGTGACCAGCAGCGTCGCGGTGCCGTCGTCGGCGAGCCGGCGGAGCAGCCGGTGGATCTCCAGGCGCGCCCCGACGTCCACCCCACGGGTCGGCTCCTGGAGGACCAGGACCTTGGGGCGCATCGCGATCCGGCTGCCCACCAGCACCTTCTGCTGGTTGCCGCCGGACAGCTCGCCGACGAGCTGGCCGAGGCCGCGGGCCCGGAGGTGGACGTCGGCGGCGAGCTTCCCCGCGACGGTCCGTTCGCGGCGCCGCGCGACCACGCCGAACCGGCTGAGGCTCCGGAGCACCAGCATGGACAGCGACTGCTGGACCGGCAGCGTCAGGGCGAGGCCCTGCGACTTCCGGTCCGCCGGTACGTACGCGATGCCGGCGCGCCGGGCGGCGAGCGGGCGCCGGAGCGTCCGGACCGGGGAGCCGTCCACTGTGGTCTCGCCGGTCACCTCGGGGTGCAGGCCGCCGAGCGTCTCCGCGATCACCTCGGCGCCGGCGCCGCGGACCCCGTACAGGCCGAGGATCTCGCCCTCCCCGACGTCGAAGGAGACGTCGCGGAGCGGCGGGAGGCCGGCCCGCTCATAGCCCCGGACCGACAGGACCGGCCGGGCCCACGCTCGGTCCCGGGTGGGCGCCACGGCCTCGTCGGCGCTGCGGCCGAGCATGTCCTCGATCACCCCGCGCGGCGTGGTGTCGGCGACGGCGGACGAGCGGACCAGGTGGCCGTTCCGGAGCACGTGGACGGTGCGGCAGGCGCGGAACACCTCGTCCAGCCGGTGGGAGATGTAGAGGACGCCGACGCCGTCCGCGGCGAGCCCGGTCATGACGTTCAGAAGGCGCTCGCTGTCGTGACTGGACAGTGCGGCGGTCGGCTCGTCGAGGAGGATCACCCGGGAGCGCCGGGCGAGGGCCTTGAGGATCTCCACCATCTGCTGCTGCGCGAGGGTGAGGGTGTCCATGGCGTGGTCGAGCGGCAGGTCGAAGCCCAGCCGCTCGGCCTCGGCGGCGGCCTGTCGGCGGAGCGCCGCGCCCGAGGTGAACCCCGCGCGACGCGGCCACCGGCCGAGGCAGACGTTCTCGGCGACGGTGAGCTTCGGGACGTACACCAGCTCCTGCGGGATGAACGCGATGCCGTGCTCCAGCGCCACGCGGGGGCTGGACAGCTGGACCGGGTTGCCGTCCACGAGTACGCGCCCGGAGTCCGGCGGCACCGCCCCGGCGAGCACCTTGGCCAGCGTGGACTTGCCGGCGCCGTTCTCGCCGAGCAGCGCGGTGGTCTCGCCGGCCGCGAGGCGGAAGGTCACGTCGTCGAGCACCCGGTGCCGCCCGTAGGACTTGCCGAGCGCCTCGACCGCGAGCACCGGTGCCGTCACCGCGATCCCCCGTCCGTGTGTCTCCTGTGGAGGCCGAAGGTAGAGATCGCGGGGCACCGGCCCCTATGGCCGCCCGGACAAGATCCGGACCGATCCTTGTCCGGGTGGACGAAGGAACGCGGCCTCCCGGCGGGGCACGATGCCCACAGCCGTGCCTCCGGAGAGGACCCGACATGTCGCGCACCCTGCTCGTCGCCGCCGCCCAGCTGGGCCCGATCCAGCGGTCGGAGAGCCGCCGGGCCACGGTGGACCGGCTGGTGGAGCTGCTCCGCGAGGGTGCGTCCCGGCGCGCGGAGCTCGTCGTCTTCCCGGAGGCGGCGCTCACCCCGTTCTTCCCGCACTGGCTGATCGAGGACCCGGCCGAGCTGGACTCCTACTTCGAGGAGTCGATGCCCAACGCGGGCGTGCGGCCGCTGTTCGACGAGGCCGCCGCGCTCGGGGTCGGCTTCTGCCTCGGCTACGGCGAGCTGACCCGGCAGCCCGACGGCGTGGTCCGGCGGTTCAACACCTCGATCCTGGTGGAGCGGGACGGCCGGACGGTGGGCCACTACCGGAAGATCCACCTGCCAGGGCACACCGAGGTGCAGCCCGGCCATCCGTACCAGAACCTGGAGAAGCGGTACTTCGAGGTCGGCGACCTGGGCTTCGGCGTGTGGGACGCGTTCGGCGGCCGGGTCGGGATGTGCATCTGCAACGACCGTCGCTGGCCGGAGACCTACCGGGTGATGGCCCTGAAGGGCGTCGAGCTGGTCCTGCTGGGCTACAACACGCCGGCACTCATCCCGGAGATGCCGGGCACCGAGCGCCTCGCGGACTTCCACAATCGACTGTGCATGCAGGCCGGCGCGTACCAGAACGGGACGTGGGTCGTCGGCGTCGCGAAGGCCGGGGTCGAGGCGGGCGTCGCCCAGATCGGCGGGACGTGCGTGATCGCGCCGTCCGGCGAGCTCGTCGCCCAGGCGGCGACCGACGACGACGAGGTGGTCACCGCCCGGGTCGACCTGGACGCCTGCCGGGTCTACAAGGAGACGCTGTTCAACTTCGCCGCGCACCGCCGGCCCGAGCACTACACGCTGATCACCGACCCGGTGTCCTGAGCGCCCCCCACGGCCGAGGCCGCCGACGGCGCTAGCAGCCCGCGAGCGTCTCCTCGGCCGCGTACCGGAGGACGCCCGGCGCGCCGACCTGCCGGCCCGCGGCGCGCTGCCGGTCGGCTCCGGTCCCGCGCCCCAGGACCCGCTCGATGCCCGCGGTGACGAGGTGGAGGTCCCCGGTCTCCTCCAGCGCGGGACGGACGTGCGCGACCAGCCGGCCGAGTACCGTCCCGGCGGGCGCCGGAACGCCGGTGGCCGGGTCCACGAGACCACCGCCGAGACCGGACCGGGCCGCCCGCCAGCGGGCCGCCCGCAACAGCTCCTGGCGCGTCTCGTCCATGGGTTCCCCGCGGTCCCACGCGGCGGCGGCGGTGTTCACCAGCGCCCGACCCAGCGCCGCGACCAGGACGGCGTCCTCCAGGTCCAGGCACACATCGGCGACCCGGAGCTCCAGGGTCGAGTACCGCTCGGACGGCCGGGCGTCGAAGTAGATCATCGCCCGGTCGAGCACCACGCCGGAGCCGACCAGCCCGTCGAGCAGCGCGTCGTACGCCGTCTCCGATCCGAACGCGCCGGTACCGCCCGCGGACGGCCACCGGTCCCAGACCTGGGTGCGGTAGCTCGCGTACCCGGTGTCCTCGCCCTGCCAGAACGGCGAGTTCGCGGCGATCGCGAGCAGACACGGCAGCCAGGTCCGCATCCGGTCCAGCGCCCCGATCGCCTCCGCTCGCGACTCGACCCCCACGTGGACGTGACAGCCGCAGGTGAGCTGCTCGCGTGCGGTCTGTCCGAAGTGGTCCATCATCCGCAGGTAGCGGTCCTCGGTGGTCGCCACCGGGGTGACCGGGACCGGTGAGGTCCCGACCGCGAGCAGCGCCGCGCCCTCCGCGGCGGCCGAGTCCGCGGCGCTCCGCCGCAGCCGGACCAGTTCGGCGCGGACCCCGGCGAGGTCGCGACGCGGCTCGGTCCCCGTCTCGAGCTGCTGGCGGGTCAGCTCCCCCTCGAGATCGTCGCCCGCCGTCCGCAGGATGCGCGGGGCGAGCGAGAGGATCTGGCCGGTCTCGGGGTTCGCGAGCAGGAACTCCTCCTCGACCCCTACGGTGCGTGATGTCACGGCGGTCAGTCTGCGGTGGACGGCCGGACCCGGCTACCCGAGATCATCCGCGCCGCACCAGCCCCCGCGCCGCGAGTTCGATCGTGGCGACGACGGCCACGGCCTCGACCGCGAGCAACGCCACCAGTACGAACAGCTGTACGGCCCCCGCGGCCAGCGGGGTCGCACCGCCGAGCAGCATGCCGACGAAGGCGCCCGGCAGGGTGACCAGCCCCACCGTCCGGGTCTGGTCCAGGGGCGGCAGGAGCGCCTGCGCGGCGCCCGGCCGGCACACCTCCAGCGCGGCATCCCGGTCCGGCAGGCCCAAGGCCAGCGCGGCCTCCACCTCGCCCCGGCGCTGGGTCAGCTCGTCCAGGGCCCGGCGCCCCGCGAGCGCGGTGGCGGTCATCGCGCCGCCGATGAGAATGCCCGCGATCGGCACCAGCACGATGCCCTTCGCGGGCACGAGGCCGCCGACGAGGAGGCCGAGGATCACCGGCGCCGTGCCGAGGCCCACCGGGACGGCCGCCCACCACCCGCTGCGGTGGCGGGTCATCCGGCGGCCCGCCGTGTAGGTGGCCACGCCGAACATCAGCAGCAGGAACGCGACCGTCAGCGGAAGCGACCCCACGATCGCGGCGATCAGCAGGGAGACGATCCCGAGCTGTACCGCCGCCCGGACGACCGCGGTGAGGATTCCGCGCTCGTGCCCGAGCCCACCGAGGTAGGCCACCAGCGCCGCGCCGACGGCGAGCAGGAGCACGGCGGCCCCGAGCCGGGCGTCGACCGGGAGCAGCGTGGGTGGTTGAGCGAGTGTCACCGCTCGGACCTTAGGCGGGACGCCCGACCCGTGCAGCACGCGGGGACGGCGGGCCGTCCTACAGCCGGGACAGCCTCGTCCGCCAGAGACCGCGGCCGTGCGTCGCGGCGTACAGGTTGCCGTCCGTACCGACGTGGAGGTCGAACACCGCGGTCAGCGGCAGGGCCCCGGCGGCGCCCGCGTTCCCGCCCACCCGCGCCCACCGGATGCGTCCCGGCGTGGCGTTCTTGTCCGCCACGAGGACGCCGAGGTCCGTGCCGACGACCAGCCGGTGACCCACCACCACGACATCCGTGGCCGGTACGTCGGGGAAGCCCACCGACAGATCGGTCCACGTCACGCCGACCCCGCCGCCGGGCCTCTTCGCGAGCGTGCCCCTGTACACGTGCTTCACGCCCGCGCCGGGACCCTCGACGAACCGCCGGTTGAACCCGTTGAACACCACGTAGATCGTCGAGTTCGTCCGGTCCGCCGGGTCGACGGTGACCGCGTTGGGATACCGGTTCGGCAACCCGGCCAGGTCGAGCTCGGTCCAGGTACCGCCCCAGTTCGTCGCGATCCCGCGCGTGAACCCCGCCGAGTTGCAATTGGCCTCGCCGCACCACGCCGCGTAGACCGTGTCGTGTGCGTAGTCCGTCGGGTACCGGGGGTCGGCGACGGCGTCCAGCCCGACGACGAGCCGCCGGCCCGTGCTGTCGGTGCTGTACAGCTTCTGCCAGCCGTGCGCGGGATCGGCCCGGTCCTGGATCTCGGTGTAGCTGAACGCGAAGTCGTGCCTCCAGACCGAGTTTCCGCCGGCCACCCAGCGCTCGGACCGCCGGTCACCGATGTTCTTCGAGCCGCGCACCACGCGGATCGGGGCGGTGAAGCGCGAGCTCACGTCCGGCACCGTGAGGTCGAGCGTGTCGGAGTCGTTGGCCGCGTTGCTGCGGGCACAGGTCCTCGTCATCCAGAGGACGAGGTTGGTGTACTCGTCCACGATGTTGCAGCCGTTGCGCGGGTTGACGATCGAGTCGCCGCCGTCCCCGGCGAACGGTTCGACCTGCTCGTGGGCGCCGGCGCGGAGCAGCGCACCGCCGTTGTCCTGGAGACCGCCGAAGACGAGGTCTCCCCGGCCGTTCGGGTCACGGCCGACGCCGACCGAGTAGTACTGCAGGGTCCGCAGCCCGACGCTCTGGTTCCGCCAGTCGGTCGCGTGACCGAGGGCGTCCTCTGTGGACCGACCCGGGTCGAGCGGGCGCGACTTCACCCCGCCGTCGTTGCCGACGTACACCGAGCCGCCCGAGATGGCGATGGAGTGCTGGTCCGGGTGCGTCGTCTGCGGGCAGCCCCCGCCGGGGTCCGTCGGGTCGAAGCAGGGGAACGGCCCGTTCCAGTACGGCCCGATCGCCTTCCAGGTGGCGCCGCCGTTCTCGGACTCGAAGACCTCCTCGAGCCCCAGGTACACGTGGTCGGGGCGGGTCGGGTCGACCTCGACGAAGTTGTTGTACCAAGCCTGGATGCCGACGTGGTATCCCGGCTCGTCCTTCAGCGCGGAGCCGCTGTCGCCGAGCTTTGCCGAGTCGGCGACGCGCGTCCAGGGGCCCGTCACGGCCCCCTGCGCGGTGAACACGCCCTGCAGCACGGAGTCGGTGCCCATGCTCTTCGGGCTCTCCAGGACCAGGTAGTACCGCCAGCCGGTGGCGGAGGCCGCGAACTCGGCGTTCCCGACGTCGGTGTTGTCGATGTCGCCGGGGAGGTCGACCCGCGTGAAGCTGCCGCTGCGACCGGACTCCGTGGACAGGTAGAACCCGTTGTACGCCGCGCCGGAGCGCCACGCCGAGTTGATCAGCACCACCCGGCCGTGGGTCCCCGGCTGCACCAGCACGTCGTTCACGATGTTGTCGTAGGGGTGGGTGACGTCGCTGTCGGACGCCGGGTTCGGCATGAACTCGAGCGTCCACCTCGCTCGGTGGGTCCTCGGGTCCGTCGAGTGCTTCCACAGGCCGCGGGTCGTCGCGGCGTACACGCTGCCGGCGCCGTCGAATCTCAGCTGGTTGATGCCGCGGCTCTCCAGCTCGTCGCCACCGACCCGGTCCGCGTCGGTGAAACGCCCGGTGCTGGCGTGCGTGAGCCGGTACACCCCGGCGCCCACATAGGACGTGGCACCGGTGTTGGCCTCGCCGGTGGCGAGCCAGAGGACGTCCCGCGCCGGGTCGTAGACCAGGTCGCCGGAGGACAGCGACAGGATGCCGTCCGAGATCGGTGTCCACGAGTGGCCGGTCACCCGCTTGCGGAAGACCCCGCCGTTGGCGCCCGCGGCGAACATCCAGCCGTTGCCCACCGCCAGGCCGGTGGTCCGGCCGGCCACGTCGCCCCAGCCCGAGCCGGAGTTGGAGTAGACGAGATCGCGGTACCGCGGGTCGTCCGAGTCGTACGGCTGGTCGGTGACCTCGCTCCACCGGCCGCCGTGGGAGCGCAGGCCGCGGAGCGAGGCCAGCGCGTCGGTGTACTCGCCCGGCGCCACCGACCCGTACGGGGCCAGCCGGGCCATCGACTCCTCGAAGAAGAACGGCTTGACGCCCGGGATCTTCCCCTCGTCCTCCTGGGCACCGACCCGGTCGACGCCCTTCCCCGCCGAGCCGGGGCCGATCAGATCGGCGCGGACCGGAGCGGTGAACGCGGAGGCGAGGAGGGCGACGGATACGGCGGCGACAGCGGCGGAACGTCGGATCGCGAACATGCCTCGTCCTTTCGCGGGGACGGGCGCCGGCGGCCGATGGGGCGCCTCGCCCGAGGCACGCTAATCCGTTTCGGCCCGCCGCGTGGGGCTTTCACCCGGTTGATCATGGGGTTTGCAACAGACACGCCAGCGTGTCGTGTGGCAAACCCCATGATCAACGCGAGGAGGGGGTCATGCCGCGCGGTGGCTCCGGGCGGCCACCCACGCGTCCCGGGCCTCGAGAGCCGTGTCACCGTTGTCGCTGAACACGCCGTCCACCCCGGCCTCGAAGAACAGCTGGTACTCGGCGAAGGCGTTCCCGTACGCCGCCGGGTCGGCCCCCCGGCGGAAGTCCAGCGGCAGGAACTGGTTCTCGTTCCGGAAGGTGAACGGGTGCACGAGCAGCCCTTCCCGGTGGGCGTCCCGGACCACCGGCGTCGGGGCGAGCAGCCGGCCGGACGCGTCCCGCGGCACGATCCGGTCCTTGGCGGGGCCGATCCCGTCGGCGTACGTCGCGATCTCGGCGAGCCCCGCCGGCGTCAGCAGGTCGGTGTACGTGCGCGGATCGCCGGCCGCCCGGAGGTCGTACGGCGCGCCGGAACCGTCGATGAGCTGGATCAGCGGCACCCGGAGACGGTGCCGGAGCGCACGGAGGTTGCCCACCTCGAACGACTGCACGTACACGGGCGCGTTCGACCGGTCGAGGCCCCGCCGCCGCAGCGCGGTGACGAGGCCGTCCTCCAGCGGCAGCCCGAGGGACCGGAAGTACGTCGGGTGCTTGGTCTCCGGGTACACCCCGATCACCCGGTGGTACCGCCGGGACAGCGTCACCTGCAGCGCCAGGATCTCGTCCAGCGTCGGCACCTGGTACCGGCCGTCGTAGAGGGTGTTGCGCTGCCGGAGCGCGGGGATCCGCTCCTCGGCGCGCAGTCTCTTCAGCTCGGCGAGCGTGAAGTCCTCGGTGAACCAGCCGGTGACGGCCGTGCCGTCGATCGTCTTCGTCGTCCGGCGGCCGGCGAACTCCGGGTGGTCGGCGACATCCGTCGTACCGCCGATCTCGTTCTCGTGCCGGGCGACCAGCACGCCGTCCTTGGTCGACACGAGATCGGGCTCGATGTAGTCGGCGCCGAGCTCGACCGCGAGCGCGTAGGAGGCGAGGGTGTGCTCGGGCCGGTACCCGGAGGCGCCGCGGTGACCGATCACGATCGGACGCCCGGCCTCCGGGCGGATCAGGGTGACCCGGTCCGGTCCGGCCACCGCCGGCGTGGTGAGCGGCGCGGCGGGAGCGAGCATCACGAGGCCCGCGAGGACGGCGAGCAGCAGAGCCCGGAGAGAGCGCGGACGCAACACGGGGCCTCCAGGAGACGGGTGCAGGGCGGCGATGTCGTCACAGGCGTAGCCGACCCGGCGAGGGTGAACGGAACGGTCCAGCCGATCGAACGCCCCGTGACGGTCTTCCGTCGAGCCGGCGACCCGGGGCCCTGGCCACCGGCCGTTCGCCCGCCGTACCCCTGCGGGTCGGGGCCACGCCGCCGGGACCCGGTTGCCTGGAGGACCCCGACCGAGGAGCCACCATGTCCGTGCGCCGACCACTCCTGACCGCCGCCGGTGCCGCGGCCGTCCTCGCCGCCCTGCTGGTCGTCCCGGCCACCTCCCCCGCCGGGGCCTCCCGCGACCGCGGCCGGTACGAGATCGGGCTACTCGGTGACATGCCCTACGGGGACACCGGACGGGCCCGGTACCCGAACGTGGTGGCCGACATCAACCGCCACCACCTGGCGTTCAGCGCGTTCGACGGGGACCTGAAGAACGGCAGCGAGCGGTGCGACCAGCCGCCGTACGACCTCGCCGCGGCCAGCTACGCCTCGTTCCGCGACCCGCTCGTGTACGTACCCGGCGACAACGAGTGGACGGACTGCGACCGGGCGAGCGCGGGCGGGTACGACCCGAACGAGCGTCTCGCGCTGGTGCGGAAGATGTTCGCCTCGGGCCCGCGCTCGCTCGGCAGGCGGACACTGCCGCTCACCCGACAGAGCGCGCAGTTCCCGGAGAACGTGCGGTGGTCGTTCGGCCGCGTGACCTACGTCGGGCTGAACGTCCCCGGCAGCGACAACAACGCGCCCCAGTTCGACCCGACCGGCACGCAGGTGGACGGCGACCTGGCCGAGTACACCGCCCGCAACGCGGCGAACCTCGGCTGGCTCCACGACTCGTTCGCGGCGGCGACCGCCCGCCACGACCGCGCCGTCATGGTCGTGATGCAGGCCGACATGTGGGCCACCTCGGACCCGACCGGCCACTACACGGACACCACGACGGCGCTGGCGCGGGAGGCGATCGCGTTCGGACGGCCGGTGGTGCTCGTCAACGGGGACACCCACGTCCTGCGGATCGACAAGCCCCTGACCGACAAGGTGGGCAACGTGCTGATGAACGTGACGCGCGTGCAGACGTTCGGCAGCGCCCAGAACCACTGGATCAGTGCGACCGTCGACCCGCGCGACCCCGAGGTCTTCACGTTCCACCAGCACCTGATCGAGGCGAACGCGCCCACGTACGTGGCGCCGTAGCCGCTCAGTCGTCGTCCTTCCCGCCCTCCGTCTCCTTCGCCTTCTTCCTGCTCTGCTTGTCCTTCTGGTCCTCCGCGTCGGCGCCGTGATCCTGGCGGTCGCCGCCCTTCGACGGGGTCAGCGTCCGGACCGGGTCCGGTCGGGGCATCCGCGTGGACCACTCCGCCGGCCGCGCCGCCGGCCGCGACGCCGGCCGCGACGGTGCCGCACCGGAGCGCCGGACCGCCGACCTGGCGGACGCCGAGGTCGAGGTCGAGGTCGGCGTGGGGCTCGCGAGCGGCGTCGCGCTCGGGGAGGGCGAGGCGGCCGGGCGGTCGGTGGGCCGGACCCCGGGCGGGGCGGGAACGGGCTGCGTCCGCGCCGACCGGGCCTCCTGCTGCGCGACGACCCGCGGCTGCGGCGCCGGTGCGGGAGCCGGGACCACCGTGACACCGACCGCGAGGACGGTGGCACCGGCGCCGGTCGCCACCGCGGAGCCGACCTGCGACCCCGCCGTCTCCAGTGAACGCAGGAACGGCAGGTGCACGAGCAGCGCGAGCGGCCCCATCGCCCACAGGAGGCGGGGCAGCGAGATGTTCAGGAACGCCCGGACCATCTGCGGGTCGAAATGCGTACCGGCGCAGCGGGCCAGCTCCGCGCGGGCGGCCCGGGTGTTCATCGGCTGCTTGTACGAGCGGGCCGCGGTCATCGTCTCGAACGCGTCGATCACGGCGACCATCCGCCCGGCCCGGGAGATGTCCGTCCCGGCGAGCCCCAGCGGGTACCCCGTCCCGTCGTACCGCTCGTGGTGCTCGGGGATGCCACCGGCCC
>JAVEDU010000037.1 GCA_030840805.1 Actinomycetota bacterium | reverse complement strand
GTGGTGGTGACGCGCCGCCGGGTGCCCACCTGACTCACCCGGCCGTAGTCGCGGTGGTCGTGAGAGCGGTCGTCAGGGCGTCCCACTGCCGTCGCCGGTGCTCGACATCCGGTCGCGGTTCCGGCGGCGCGAGGTACCAGACCAGCGACAGTCCGCCCGACAGGTACGCCGACCCGGCGAAGTGAATGACCGCCGAGGCGTGCAGGTCCGGGACCGGTCCCACCCCGACGCCCAGCAGGGCCGCCATCACGGCGACCTCCTCGGCAGCGGCGTGGTGCATCGACACCTCGACCCCGCCGCCGCCGGTGAAACTCACGTTCACCGACCCCAGGTCGTACGGGAACGCCGCCATCGCGATCAACGCCCGCGACTGCGACTCAGACCGCACGTCACGGTCCCACTCCTCCGGGAACTGCACCGGCGCGGCCATGTCACGACGCCTTCGGCATCGACTTGGCACCACGGAACCCCGCCGCCCGGTAGGCGATCCCCACCCGCGGCTTCGCCCGGTTCGTGTCGAGGTACGGAATCACCACCAGGCCGTCGAACTCCACCGGCTGCCCGACCCCGTTCGGCGGCACCGGCTGATGCTCCGCGGGCACCTTGACCTTGATCTCACGCCGACCGGCCTGCGCGGACGGGTCGATGACCGACACCGCCCACAGCCGCATACCCGTGTCCTTGTCCCGCTCCTGCGGGTCCCCGTCCCCGGCCCGCTTGCGGTCGAAGTCCTCCACCGGGTCCACCGACAGCAGCGTCGTCGGCTGGGGGAACACGTCCTCATGCCTGACCGGGATACGTCCGTTGGCAGCCATGCTGGGGCCTCCTGTGATCCACGCCCGCCGCCCTCGGCGGCGTCCTGGCGGTGACACCACGGTGGCTTCGGAGGCCGGTACGCAATCACCGCACAACGGGACGACTAGGGACGTCCTGCGGTAGCGTGAAGTCGTCCCTACCGATCTGGGGAGGCGTCATGCCGAACGATCGGCTCCGCGATGCGCTGCTCCGTCACGGCACGACCCCTGAGGCGCTTGCCGAGCACCTGGACGTAGACCCCAAGACATGCGAGCGATGGATCACGCTCGGACGGGTGCCGTACCGACGCCACCGGCACAGCATCGCGACGCTGGTCCGCGAATCGGAGTCCTACCTCTGGCCAGAAGCCCTCCCCTCCGCGCGTCGGGGCGAGGTCGCTCGGTCCGAGGTGGTCGAGCTCTTCCCGCACCGCTCCGACGCCCCGTCCGAGCTGTGGATGCGACTGCTCCGGGACGCCACCGATCACGTGGACCTTCTCGTCTACGCGGGACTGTTCCTGCCGGAACAGAACCCGAGGCTCATCACCGAGCTCACCGAGCGCGCCGGAGCCGGGGCCAAGGTACGGCTGCTCTTCGGTGATCCCGACGCCGCACAGATCGCGGAACGTGGCCGGGAGGAGGGGATCGGAGACGCGATCGCGCACAAGATCCGGAACGTGCTGGTGCACTATCGCCCGCTCAGTGACGTGGCCGGCGTGGACGTCCGCCTCCACGGGACGAACCTCTACAGCTCGATCTACCGGTTCGACAGCAACATGCTCGTGACCCTCCACGTGTACGGCCTCCCTGCCGCGCACGCGCCTCTCCTGCACCTACGTCAGCTCTCCGAGGGTGACCTCTTCCGCACGTACTCAGAGGCCTACGACCGCGTATGGTCGGAAGCCGTACCGGCCTGGCCGTGAGGACCGAGGGGGCGAGTTGGCGCGCACGGAGTACCTCAACGATCCCGACGCGCCGAAGCCGAACAGCATCGTCGTCGCGACGACCGCGTTCGTCCAAGACGACAACGGCCGGGTGCTGCTGATCCGCCGGAGCGACAGCGGGAAGTGGGCGCTTCCCGGCGGCGGCCAGGAGTTCGGCGAGACGGTCGCGGAGAGCGCAGTCCGCGAGACGCGCGAGGAAGCCGGACTCGACGTCGAGGTGACCGGGCTCGTGGGGATCTACAGCAACCCCGGCCACGTGATCGCCTACAGCGACGGCGAGGTCCGGCAACAGTTCTCCATCTGCCTCCGGGCGCGACCCACCGGCGGCGAACTCCAGCCGAGCAGCGAGTCCACCGACGTGCGGTGGTTCGCGCGGGACCAGCTGGACGACCTTCCAATCCACCCTGAGATGCGGCTGCGGATCGACCACGGGTACGCCAGGAACCCTCAGCCGTACCTCGGCTGATGCGCCGCCAGGCGCGCCTCCGTGCGGTGGACGGCGGCGACCATGTGCGGCCGAGCACACTGGATGAACTGCGTGACGAGATCGCCAGGGCCGTACCGGGCCTCGATCTCGTCCAAGCGTTCCTCGACGGCAAACCGTTGTCCGTCAGGTCCTGTGGTCAGGTCGGCGTACCAGAGCGCGTCGGCGGTCGCGGACTCCTCGCGAGGGAACTCCGGCTCCAAGTGGTCTGCGAGGCCGCGCATGTTCGCTTCCAGCAGCGCGCAGGAGTGGTGCGCGACCAGGCCCGAGAGACGGCCCGGTACGCCGAGGCGCCGAAGGTGGTTGGCTCCGTCAATCGGATGGAAGCCCGTGTCGGAGAGATCGGGGGCGTAGCCCAGGTCGTGGAGCCACGCCGCCGCTACCAGCAAGTCCGCATCGTCACCGACCACCGGACCAAGCGTCACGGCCTGCGCGGCAACGCCCTGCACATGGCTCCACCTGCGCGGCAACGTGTCGGCCAGGTACTGCTCAGCCAGCCCACGCGCCCACCCGGCGAGTGACTCCTGACCGTCCACCATGCGGGCCAGAGTAGGCACACCGTCTGTCAGTCCGCGCCGCGTTCCGCTGCCGAGTTGACCTCTTATGGATCAAGCGGCCCGCTGCGCGGGCCGGACGCCGGGCTGCGGCGCGCCTGGGGGCGCGCCGGTCCCGGCGACGACACCGGCAGGGGAGTTGAGCCAGAGGCCGAATCGGTGCGGCAGCGACGTGGTGATGCCTCCGGCGGGGGCGCTCCGGCTCCGGGATAGACGACCACGGCTCGCGGCCCCCGGTCGTGTAGTGGGCTAAGAGCTGCCCATCCCGTCCACCGTCGACCCAGGCAGAGCCGAGCAGACCCGCACCGGGGACCGCCAGCATTGGGCGGTGTCGTTTCAGCCGTCGACGTCGTGGCGGCCCCCGGCACGCGTCCGCTCCCACAAGCGGTGGGTCGACGGCAGACGGGATGGACAGACGAGGAGTCGTGTGGGAGCGGATCAGGCCCGGCGATCAGGTCTGTCGGACCCGTGGCCCTGGTGATCCCTCAGACGTCTGGTCCAACCTTCCGCAGCTTGGTTTGTCGACCCTTCCACCAGTCCCACGCCATCTGCACGGCCAGCGGCAAGAACATGCAGCCGCCAATGATCTTCGGCCACCCAGGGGAGGCTGTGATTAACATGAATACGGAGAGCGACGTCATCCACACGAGGAGCGCAATGCGATGCGCCGGCTCACCCATCATTTGCAGTCTCCGTATAGCTGCCAGGCCATCCGTACTGGCACATGCGTACAACGTCTCGGGCCATGACGTCGATGATCTCACCTGTGGGGGGTCGTACAGCAGCGAAGTACAGCAACCACGCCGTCGAACCACGTCCGAGCACGACGGCTGCCACCCCGCTGACCTCGGGCGCGCCCCCGGCCGACCACCGTGCCCGGAGTTCGCATCGAGATGTCACGCCGGTGTCACAAGCACCGTGCACGAGCGCAGTACTCCCGCGGACAACACAGGACAAGACTTGGCCTCTCACCAGCACATAGGTACAAGGGGCAGACGGCATCCGTCGGGCCCGGACAGATCGCGGCGCACTTGTAATCGGGCGGTTAGGGGTTCAAGTCCCCTCGTCGGCTCTGTTCCCGCAGCTCAGCGGGGTTGCGGTCGTGATCAGCAACGGTCGTGCCCATGCCTTTCGTCCGGCTCCGGGCCGAGCGCGGCTTCCAGCGCGGCGGTGACTCGCGGGTCACCGATCTTGCGGCCAGTTACACGTCCTGGCTCATCGTCGGCGTCGCGTGCCCGAGTCACCGGGCTGTGCGTTCCCGACTCGCAGCGGTTCGTCGTCGGGGTCCTCCTGCTGCCACCGCGGCCGCCCGCTCACCGTGGCCCTCGGCCGGCGTACCGCGCCGGCGGTTCGCCCACCGCCGCGGTGAAGTCCCGGACCAGGTGAGCCTGGTCGGCGTAGCCGAGCTCTGTTGCGAGCGCCGCCCAGTCCACCGTCTCGTGCCTTGCGGCGCGTTCGGCGACCTCGTACAGCCGATACCGGCGGATCATCCACTTCGGACCGATGCCGACGTGGTCGGCGAACCTCCGCTGTAGCCCCCGCACACTCAGCCCGGCGAGCCGGGCCACGTCGTCCACCCGGCGGAGCTCCCGGTCGGTCGCGATGCGCTCGGCCCACACCGTGGTGTCCTCGGACTGCTGTCGCTCCGCCGGCAGGTGTGCCGTCAGGGCGCGGTCCACCAGCGACACGATCTCGGCATCGGGGACGCCGCCCGCCAGCGCGTCGGCGACGGCCCGTTCCAGCGCCGCCGCCCCGGGAAGCACAGTGGACAGCGGTACGGCGGTGTCGGTGAGCGTCGACATCGGACCACCCAGGAACGGCCGGAAGCCGGCCGGCCGGAACATCACCCCGAGCACGCGGCCGGCGCCGGTCAGCTCGCGCGTGAACCGTTCTCGTCGCACGCCGCCGATGGTGGCCCCCGCGGGTTCGAACACCACGTTCACCACGGGGTGCACGAGCACGACCTGTTCGTGCCGGCCGCCCGCCGGCAGCGACCACGACGTCAGCCAGTACCGGTCGACGAACCGCGCGACCGTGCGCGACGGCGCCACCCGCGCGAGCCGGAAGCGTTCGAGCCCGGCACCCGGGTGCAGGATGCCACGACTGTCCCGCTCCACCGGTTCGACCACGACCGCAGCGTAGTTGTCGCGTTCCTCCAAGACCGGCGGTACGCGCGGGCCTACCGTCGTCCGCATGACCACCGTTGCCGACCGCTACCGCCGCCTCGCGGCCGACGTCAGCCGCACGATCGAGCAGGTGCCGCCCGACCGCTGGAGCAGCCCGTCGCCCTGCGAGGGCTGGACCGCACTCGACGTCACCCGGCATCTCGTCGAGGTGCACGGCCTGTTCCTCGGGTTGGTCGGGCGCACGCTCGACCCCGCCCCCTCCGTCGAGGAGGACGTCCGGGCCGCCTGGCGTGCGGCGCGCGACCAGTTGCAGGCCGATCTCGACGACCCCGCCCGAGCCGGGGAGGAGTTCGACGGGTTCTTCGGCCGGACGTCGCTCGGCGCGGCGGTGGGGCGCTTCGTCTGCTTCGACCTGCTGATCCACCGCTGGGACCTGGCGAGGGCCGCCGGGCTGGACGACCGGCTCGACCCAGGCGAGGTGGCGCACCTGTGGGAAGCCGCGGCCGGTTTCGGCGACACGATCCGCACCGAGGGCGTGTGCGGCCCCGCGATCGAGCCACCGCCCGACGCGGACGAGCAGACGCGGCTGCTCTGCTTCCTGGGCCGCAGGGCCTAGCGGTGATACCGGCGCCGGCTGCCGAGGAGGCCCAGCATGCGCCGGCCGACCCGGGTGGCGGTCCCGGAGCCCCCGCACTTGGGGCAGGAGCGGTACCCCCCACCGCCGACGGCGTTCAGCTTCTTGGAGCCGCCGCAGCGCGAGCAGTTCTTGTACGGCCAGAGCAGGGAGTGCAGGAGCCACCCGGCGAACACGAGGAGCGCGAGGCCGAAGGGCGAGCCGAGCAGGCTGTGCAGCCCCATGACGCCTCCCGGAGCAGGGTTCGGCGACAGTCGGGCTGACGTGGTGCCGGTTGCGCTGCCGGTGCAAGTGCTCCCTCCACAATGCTCCGCCGCCCGCGCTCCCGCGATCGGATTACCGACTCCCGACCGCCCCGGCGGGCCGAGGTGGGGCGCCCACTCACCCGACGTGTCGAATGGATGGCGGGCAGTTACTGTGGGCGGGTGGAATGGTTGGCAAGCCCCGAGCTGTGGCTCGCGTTCTCGACGCTTCTTGTCCTGGAGATCATCCTCGGCATCGACAACGTCATCTTCATCTCGATCCTCGCCGGCAAGCTCCCGAAGGAGCTGCAGGCGAGGGCGCGCACCCTGGGCCTGAGCCTCGCGCTCGTGATCCGCGTGGGCTTGCTCTTCTCGTTGAGCTGGGTGATCGGGCTGACGGCGCCGCTGTTCGAGGTGTTCGGCCAGGAGATATCCGGCCGGGACCTGATCATGATCGTCGGCGGCGGATTCCTGCTGGTGAAGGCGACGTACGAGATTCATGAACGGTTGGAGGGCGAGGAGGCCCACGGGCCCGGCGCCGCGACCGCGACGTTCGCCGGGGTGATCGTGCAGATCCTCGCGCTGGACGTGGTCTTCTCGCTGGACTCCGTCATCACGGCAGTCGGGATGGTGGACGAGCTCAGCGTCATGGTCGCCGCCGTCGTGATCGCGGTCGGCATCATGCTCGTGTCGGCCGGTGCGATCAGCACCTTCGTCAACCGGCATCCCACGGTGAAAATGCTGGCGCTCGCGTTCCTGGTCCTGATCGGTGCGGCGCTGGTCGCCGAGGGCTTCGACTTCCACATTCCCAAGGGATACGTGTACGGCCCGATCGCCTTCGCCCTCGGGGTCGAGGCACTGAACCTGCGGTACAAGGCGATCCAGGATCGCCGTCGTCACCGCGAGGTGACGGCCCCGGTGCACCTCCGGCCGGCGTATCTCAAGGAGGACGAGGAGCCCGCGGAGCAGGTCTCGTCGCCCCGGCGCGACGCCTGAGCGACGGGCAACGGGCAAGGGGCAACGAAAAGAGGGGGCCACCGACGGTGGCCCCCTCTCGTCGCACCGGCTCAGAGGCAGGCCTTCACGTCGGAGACGACGGCATCCCCGCTCTTGACGGAGCCGTCCACCTGCGCCGCGTTGCCGAAGCTGGTCGTCTCGTTGGCGACCTTGTCGACCGAGTACACGGCGCCCTCGCCGCTCGTGTTGCTGGTGGACCACACCCCCACCTTCTCGGCGGCGCTGCCGTTCTTCGTCTTGGCCGCGACGGCGTAGACGCCGTCGTGATCGGCCGACTTCAGCGTCATCGCGGACGTGATCGTGAAGTCGTCTGCCTTGGAGCCCTTCGCGATCGTGTCCATCATCGCCTTGCTCGCCGGCTCACACTTCGCGGCGTCCGCGCCGCAGGCGGTTCCCGCGAGCAGCGTCATCCCCAGTACGGCGGCGCCCAGCAGTGCCTTCATACGAAATCCCCTCAGAGACCGAGTTGCCTCGCCGTGCATTGTGGTGGAGCCCGCAGGTTACGCGCAGCAATTCAACTACTTCGGTGGGTCACATTCGCCCGGTCGGCTGATCATGAACACGAAGTCCGGCCCCGCACGGGGATCTCGACGGTGGTCACCCGGATACCCGCGTTCGACGTCACCATGTGGTCCACGACACGGCCGACGCGATGGCGACGCCGGAGCCGACCGCCGCAGTGCCGCCCGGGATGGCGTCCACGCTGTCCCGGCGCCGTCCCGTCGTTGCCGGTGGCGGCCACTGACGCCGGCGGGATCGGCGAGTCCGGCGTCGATCACCCGACCACCGGCTTCACCGGCCGCCGCCGCCGCCGGCCTCGTGCTCGCGGCCGCCTCGGCCTCCGGGCGACCCCGCCCCGCCGCCTACGCGAAGCTGTTCTCCAGCACCGTCGCCAGACCCTCGGCCGTCACCTCGCGCGGCGAGCACACCAGGATCCGCTGCTGGGTCAGCGCTGTCTCGACCATCCCCGGTACGTCGTCGCGGGTGTACCCGAGCGCGTCGAGGCTGGTGGGCCCGCCGGTCTCGGCGACCAGCGTGCGGAGCCAGTGCGGGAGCACCTGGGCCGGGGCGAGGTCGTCCCGGGGAGCGCCGAGCAGCTCGGCGGCGCGGTCGATGCGGTCCGGTGCGGCGGGGTACAGCCACTCGAAGGATGCGGCCGCGGTGACCACGACGGACTGTCCGTGTGGGACGACGGGTCGGTCCACCGTGTAGCCGGCCGGCTCGTAGTCGTGGACATGGCCGGCGACGGCGTAGGCGTTGGCGTGCGGGATGTGGACACCCGCATTGCCGAGTCGTGAGTAGAGCGCCGCCTGACTCATCCCCTCGCGTGCCTCGAGGTCGTGCCCGTTGAACACCGCCCGCCGGAGGAAGCGACCGGAGAGCTCGATCGCCTTCTCGCAGAACAGCTCGCTCAGCGGGTGGGAGCCGACATACACCGGGCGGTCGCCGGGCGAGCCCGCGGCGGGTCGGCGGTCGTACCGCGTGGACGTGTACGACTCCAGCGCCTGGACGAGCGCGTCGTACCCGGCCGACGCGGTGACCGGCGGCGGGGCGCTGACCGTGTTGAGCGGGTCGATGATCGCCAGCCGCGGCCGGAGGTACTCGTTCGAGACCGCGGCCTTCACGTGGTTCTCGTGGAGGTCCACGACGGCCATCGGGGTGCATTCCGAACCCGTGCCCGCCGTCGTCGGCACCCCGATCATCGGCGCGAGGGGTCCGGGGATCGGTACGCCCTCGCCATGCGGGTGCGCCAGGTAGCGGGTCAGCGGCGCCGGGTGGGAGAGCAGCAGGTTGAGCAGCTTCGCCGTGTCGATGCAGCTCCCACCGCCGACGCCGATGTACCCGTCGAACGAGGTGCCGTCCAGATCGTCGAGCCCGCGCAGGATCGCGGCGTCGGTCGGCTCCAGCTGGCTGCCCGTCCACACGACACAGTCGATGCCGTACGCCGCCGCGTACTCGGTGATCGCGGCGGGCAGCCCCGTCTGGGCGACGTTCTCGTCGGTGACGATCAGTGCGCGCTGCACGCCGAGCTTCGCGAGCTCGTACCCGATCTCCCGCGTGGCGCCGAGGCCGATCCGCAGTGGGAGCACCTGCCACGGCACGACGGTCTCGTGGGGATAGGCGAAGGAATGCAGCACGCGTCTGTCCTTCCGTTCCGCGCGGAAGCCGCGCGGCAGATTGTGGCGTGTGGCACGCTACCCGAAATGGCCGGTCATCAACTCGGGATTCGGCCGACCACCCGGGAGGACGGCATGGCGACCGAATCCGAGTTGGCGGAGGTCCGGCCGAGGCTCCTCGGCATGATCGCGGAAGACCGGATCACGACGGTCCGCATCGGCCGCCCCGCCCCCGGAGTGACCGGCCGGTTCCATGCCCTGACCGATCTGTGCTCCACCGTGTCCGACGTCCTCGACGAGCTGGGTGTCGGCGCCGTCGTCCCCGCGCACGACCTCGCGCCGATCGCGGCCGGGCAGCGCATCTGCGGTCCGGCGATCACGCTCCGGTACGTCCCGGTCGGCGGGAATCCCGGCGCGCTGTACGCCCGCGGCGCGAAGCCGCTGCTCGCGGACCGTGAGCTGTACGGCGTCGGGGAGGCCGGCGATATCGGGGTGTTCGACTGCGGCGGGATCGCGGACTGGTCGGTGCTCGGCGGCCTGTCGGCGAGCTGGGCGCAGCGGCTCGGGATCGCGGGCTGCGTCGTCGACGGTGGCGTGCGGGACGTGGACTCCTTGCGCGCCATGGGGTTCCCGGTGTGGAGCCGCGGCCGTACCCCGATCACCGGTCGCCAGCGCATGGAGGCCGTGGAGATCAACGGGACCGTCCGGATCGGCCGCGCTCGGGTTCGGCCCGGCGACCTGGTGGTCGCCGACGGGACCGGCGTCTGCGTGATCCCGGCCGAGGACGTCGACGCGGTCATCGACCGCTGCGAGGAGTCCGAACGGGCCGAGAGCCGGGTGCTGTCGCTCATCGCCGAGGGCGCGAGCGCGCGCGACGTGACCGCGGCACTGCCCGCGAACCAGTGGTGATCAGGTGACGCTGCGCCGCAGTCTGACCCGATAGGAGTAGTGCTCCGGCAGGAAGTAGCTGATCGCCAACTCCACGGCCCGTTCCATCGTGTCGTGGTACAGCCGGTCGATCCGCAGCACCGGGTGTCCCTCCGCGCAGCCGAGGTGGCCGGCGACCTCCGCACTCGCGAGGTCCACCGTCACGCTCTGCTCGGCCTCCGCGATGGGGGCCTCCAGCCGGGTGTCCAGCAGCCCGATGATCGTGACCGTGCTCTTCGCGCCGCCCCTCGTCAGGTCGGCCACCGATTCGAGCTTGCGCCCGATCGACGGCGGGAGGAACACCGTCGTGAGGCAGAACGGCGTCTCGTCGTGGAGCCGGCGGAACACCACCGCGTGTACCGCGTCGGACTCCAGCCGGAGCCGTCCCGCCGCGTTCACGTCCACCTGCCGCCGCAGCGGGCTGATGACCTCGAGCTGGGTGTCGACGGACAGCCCCATCAGGTCGTCGACCGACCCGAACTGGCGGATGTACGTCCCGTCCTTCGACGTGGCGAAGGTGCCCCGCCCCGGGACGCGATAGACCATGCCCTCCGCGACCAGGTCCTGGAACGCCCGCCGCACGGTCTGCCGGCTGACCTGGTGGCTTGCCGCGAGCTCGGCCTCGGTGGGGAGCCGGCGGTCGTCGGGGTACATCCCCTGCAGGATCTGGCCGCGTAGCTCGCGGGCCAGCCTGCGGTAGGTGCTCTCCCGCCGGCCGGGCCTCGTGGTCATGGAGCCTCAATTCTCGGGTCGATCTCGAAGCCTAGCGGCGGAACTCCCCGGCCGGACGAGCCGCGCTCAGCGCTGTCGGGGACCACGGATCGCGGTCATGATGTGCGGGTACCCGCGCGGGTCGACCCGGACGTCCAGGAGCGCCGGGCCGTCCGCGGCGAACGTCCTCGCGAGCTCGCGGTCCAGGTCGTCGCCGCGCGCCACCCGTACCGACGGAATGCCGGAGCCCTCGCCGATCATGGCGAAGTCCGTCTCGCGGTACGCGGTCGCGCCGCTGCCACCGTGACCGTCGGACTTCTGCTTGAGGGCGATCAGGCTCAGCGCACTGTCGTTGAAGACCACCACCGTGATCGGCAGTCCGAGCCGGGCGACGGTCTCCAGCTCGGCCAGGGCCATGCCGAGCCCGCCGTCGCCCACGAAGCACACGGTCCGGCGGTCGGGGTACGCGAGCGCCGCGGCGACCGCCGCCGGCAGTGCGAATCCCATCGTGGCCAGCCCACTGGAGATCAGCACCTCGTCCGGTTCCTCGGTGTCCCACAGCGGCATGGCCGCCAGCATGTGGGCGCCCGCGTCGACCGTGGCGATCGTGCCCGCCGGGGCGATCGCGCGGGTCCGTGCGACGACGTCGGTGGGAGCGAGGCCGTCCTCCGGTGCGGGGCCGTCGACGAGCCGGGCCACGCCCCGCCCGCGCTCGTCCGCCGCGAAACCCGCGGGCCACCCGTCGGCGAGCGTCAGCCGGCCGACCAGCGCCCCGAGATCACCGACGACCTCGACCTGCGCCGCGAAGTAGGGGCTGTCCTCCGGCCAGGACGACAACGACACGACCGGCGCCTCGTACGCCCACGCGTTCGGGATCAGCTCGACGGTGTCGAGGCCGATCGCCACGAGGAGATCGGCGGCCTCGAGGATGGGCGCCTCGACGGTCGCGCCGGTGAGCAGGCCACCGGAGTTGGGCCAGGAGTCCGGCACGATGCCCTTGGCGCGGTAGGTCATCAGCACCGGGATGCCGGTGCCGCGGACGAGGTCGCGGATCTGGGCCGATGCCCCGCGCGCCCCGACGCCGAGCAGGATGGCCGGCCGCCTGCTCGCCGCGACGTAACCGAGGAGTCGCTCGGTGGCGGCCTCCGGCGAGGCCGCCGGGGCGGGCAGCGGTGAGACGACGGCCGACGTGGCGGCGGGGTCGAAATCGAGGTGTACCGGCCCGGGCGGGGCCTCGATGGCCAGCGCGAGCGCGCCCTCGATCGTGCCGACCGCGTCGTGCCTGCCCAGCGTGCCGCTGGACTTCGTCACCGCGGCCAACATCGCGGTCTGGTCCAGTCGCTGGTGTGAGACGCGCTGGCGTTCTGCGCTGCTGACGGCATCGGTGAGCAGGAGCAGCGGCTGCCGGTCGAGCAGGGCCTGGGCCGCGCCGTTCACCGCGCTCGCCGCGCCGGGGCCACGGGTGACGATGCACGCCGCGGGGCGCCGGGTCAGATCGCCGTAGACGGCGGCCATGATCGTCGCCGCGGTCTCGCCGTGGGCCAGCACGAACCGGATCCCGGCCGCCTCCGCGGCGCCGATCATCTCCAGATTGTTGCCCCCGCCGGGGACGCCGAACATGATGTCCGACCCCACGTCGGACAGCGCCTTGGCGGCGACGGCGGCCAGCTCTGGTGCCTTCACTCGGGTTCTCCTCGTCGGGCGGCCGTCCCCGGCGCGGTTGGTGGTGGGTCCGGGTCCGTCCGGTGACATCACGGCGACGCGCGGCGCCCCCGCGCTCCGGTGGGCGTGGACTTTGTACGGCCAATAGACCCGATGGGGACGCCGCCGGTCAAGTGAGCGGTGCCGCCGCCGCGCCGGGCGATCGCCAGGCGACGGTACAGCCGCTCGGCGAAACGTGACCGGATCGGACCGGATGTCGCGTTTGCACGCGCCGCGCGCCGAGAGTGGCATACTGCGTGCCACGGTCGCCCACGGGGTCGAGGCTGCTGTGTTCGGCCCGAGACGTGGAAGTTCGGTGGCGAGAACCTTGCCCGCGCAGCCGCGTCCAGCGGCCCTCGATCCCGCCGGGCCGGTGGTTCTACGGAGGGTCCGCGTGAAGGAAGTCCAGGTCGACGGCAGTCTCACCAGCAAGGTGGGTGAGGCGCTGCGCTCGGCGATCGTGGCCGGCGAGCTCACCGGTGGTCAGCTGTACTCGGTCCACGACCTGGCGGCGACGCTGGGCGTCTCGCGTACGCCCGTCCGGGAGGCGCTGATCAACCTGGCGTCCAAGGGAATGGTCCAGTTCGAGCGCAATCGCGGCGTGCGCATCCTGCAGTCGTCGGCGCATGACCTCGAAGAGGTGTTCGAGCTGCGCCTGCTGCTGGAGGTGCCGTCCGCGCGGCAGGCCGTGGCGCGGATGACGCCGGCGGACCTGACGGAGCTGGAGAACCTGCTCCGGCTGATGAACCGCGCCGCCGACGACGGCGACGAGCGCAGCCTGATGACGCACGACCGGCGGTTCCACAACGTCATCCTGGAGGCGTCGGGGAACCACCGCCTGGCCGTGTTCGTCGACAGCCTCCGTGACCTCGTGCTGACCCGCGGGGTGTCCACGGCCGGCGCGTCGCGGACGCTGCACGACATCGCGCAGGACCACGTACCCGTGCTGGAACGCATCAAGGCGGGTGACGGCGACGGCGCCGCCGAGGCGATGCGGGCGCACGTGCTGCGGACGGCGCAGCTGCTGATCACGCAGGAGTTCGGGGCGAGCACCGCGACCGTGGACGCCTGGGCGGGCGAGGTCGGCCGGGAGATCCACGCGTAGTCGGCTGTTGCGCGAGGCGGGCCGGTCAGATCACAGTGACCGCGCCCGGCGCCGCGCCGGGCCCAACGGGGATTGCCGTCCGGCGCGATTCCGCGCTGCCGCCGTGCCCCCGCCTTCTCGATCCTGAGTCCGTTTTGGCGCCCGGGGCGCGAAGGGCGACTCGGGATCACCGGAGGAGGGGCGCGCGCGGGTCGGCCCGGCGGGGCCGCGACGGTGCTCGGTCCGGGGCCGGGCCGCTGCCCCGGTCGTGAGTCCACCGCGGCGGGGCGCGACGGTGCTCGGTCCGGGGCCGGGCCGCCGCCCCGGTCGTGAGTCCACCGCGGCGGTGCCGCGACGGTGCCCGGTCCGGGGCCGGGCCGCCGCCCCGGTCGTGAGTCGACCGCGGCGGGGCCGCGACGGTGCTCGACGCGGCACCGAGGCGGCTGCCCTGGCGCTCGACGCGGTGGGCGATGCGCGTTTACCGCTCGGGTGCGCCGTTGCCCGCCGAGTCCCGGGGCGGCGTTTCCGGACGGCCCCGCAAGCTCCGGGGCGAATCGGGCCGGACATCACTGACGGTCGTTGACACGTGGCATGCCACATGTCACAGTGCACCCCGACGGAGTGAGCCACGTCACGCCGTCCCGAACCGCCGTATGACCCGGTGGTGCCGCGTTCGTGAGGGGGCCACGCCAGTGACGACGACGGTGACGAACTCGGTAGGCACCGGCCGTGGACGGGGCGCCGGCTCCGAACCGGTACTCAGCTTCCGCGGGATCGACAAGCAGTTCGGCGCCACGCTGGCGGTGGACAACGTCGACCTCGATGTCCACGGCGGACAGGTCGTCGCGCTGCTCGGTGAGAACGGTGCCGGCAAGTCCACCTTGATCAAGATCCTCGCGGGCATCCACCGCCCGGACCGCGGCGAGATCCTGCTCGGCGGCAAGCCGCTGGCCGCGGCCGCACGTGACCGGATCGCCTTCATCCACCAGGATCTCGGCCTGATCGACTGGATGAGCGCGGCCGAGAACGTCGCCATGGTGAGCGGGTACGCCCGCCGTACCAGCGGCCTGATCCGCTGGAGTGACACGACCCGCCGGGCCGAACGGATCCTCGAGATCGTCGGCGGCGACATCCCGGCCGACGTGCCGATCGCCGAGCTGAGCCGGACCGACCGCTCGCTGGTCGCGATCGCTCGGGCCCTGGCCCTCGACGCCGAGGTGCTGATCCTCGACGAGCCGACCGCGAGCCTCCCGATCGCCGACGTCGAGCGCCTCTTCGCCGTGCTCCGCCGGCTCAAGGCGCGCGGCACCGCGATCATGTTCGTGACCCACCGGCTCGACGAGGTCTTCAAGATCTCCGACCGGATCGCGGTCATGCGTGACGGGCGGATGGTGGGGGTCCGCGCCACGGGCGACACCGACACCAGCGAGCTGATCTCGCTGATCGTCGGGCAGCGCCCCGCCGAGGTCGCGCGCTTCTCGGCACCCACCGGTACCGACACGGTGCTCCGGCTCACCGACCTCTGCGTCGGGCCGGCCGGGCCGGTCTCGTTCGAGGTGAAGGCGGGAGAGATGGTCGCCCTGACCGGCCTCCGCGGCGCGGGCCAGGACGTCGTCGCCCGTGCCGTCGCCGGCCTGCGCCCGGTGTCCGAGGGCTCGATGGAGCTGCGCGGCACGCCGGTGCGGTACCGCGGCGCGCGGGACGCGATCGCCGCCGGCTGCGCGTTCGTCACGAGCAACCGGCAGGAGGAGGCGCTCGGCATGGACATGTCCATCCGGGAGAACCTCTTCCTCAACCCCGCGCTGAAGGGCCGCCGCCTGTTCCACCCGCGCGGCGCCAAGGCGGAGGGCCGGCTCGCCGCGGGGATCATCAAGCGCTTCAACGTCCGGCCCGGCGAGGCCGAGCGCCCGGTCAGCACCCTCAGCGGCGGCAACCAGCAGAAGGTCGTCATCGCCCGCTGGCTCGACGACGCTCCGCCGCTGATCGTGCTGGAGGAGCCGACCATCGGCGTGGACGTCGGCGCGAAGGCGGAGATCTACCACCTGATCGACGAGGCCCGGCAGCGTGGCCACGCGATGGTGCTCGTCTCCACCGACTTCGAAGAGGTCGCGAAGACCTGCTCCCGCGCCTTCGTCTTCAACCGGGGACGGATCGTCGGGGAGCTCCGCGGTGACGAGGTCACCACCCAGGAACTGATCCGTCACGCCTCCGCGGAGCTCACCGCTCCGGGCACCACGGCAGACAGAGGAGAGCAGTCGTGACCGCGACAACCCAGGTCGCCGCGCCCGAGAACCGGCGCGGCCCGGGACCCATCACCGCCGTGCTCCACCGCCTCCCGCGGTACGGCCTGCTGCTGGTCGGCCTGGCCCTGGTGCTTGTGTTCTCGGCGCTGCGCCCGGACAGCTTCCCGACGACGGCGAACTTCGACGCGATCGTCGGCAACAAGACCATCGACGCGTTCCTGGCGCTCGCCGTGATGGTCCCGATGGTCACCAAGAACTTCGACCTCTCGGTCGGGTACGGCATGGGCCTGACCTACGTGCTGACGATCAGCCTGCAGGTCAACTACGGCGTGCCGTGGCCGCTCGCGATCGGCATCGTGCTCGCCGTGGGGCTCGTGCTCGGACTCGTGAACGGCCTGCTGGTCGAGTTCGGACAGATCGACTCGTTCATCGCCACGCTCGGTACCGGCACGGTGGTGTACGCCATCACCCTCTGGCACACCAAGGGCCAGCAGGTCACCGGCGAGCTCTCCACGGGCTTCACGTCCGTCGACAGCGCGAAGATCTTCGGGCTCCACGCCCCGACGCTGTACCTGATCATCGTTGCGATCCTCATGTGGCTGGCGTTCGAGTACCTGCCGATCGGCCGCTACCTGTACGCCGTCGGCGCGAACCGCCGGGCGTCGGAGCTCAACGGCATCCGCGCCGGCCGGTACGTGATCGGCGCCTTCATGACGTCGGGTGTGCTGACCGCGGTCGCCGGTGTGCTGCTCGCCTCCCGGCTCCAGGTCGGCCAGAGCAACGTCGGCCTCGACTACCTGCTGCCGGCGTTCGTCGGTGCGCTGCTCGGCTCCACGACTATCCACTCCGGACGGGTCAACGTCTGGGGCACGATCGTCGCCGTCGCCGTCCTCGCGATCGGCATCTCCGGCATCCAGCAGCTCGGCAGCTCGTTCTTCGTCGAGCCGCTCTTTAACGGCCTCACGCTCATCGCCGCGGTCGGCTTCGCCGGCTACACCGTGCGCCGCCGGACCCGCGTTCGGCGCAAGCAGGAGGAAGCGACCCACCGCGGGTCGATCCCCCCACCGCGGGCAGCGGCCGAAGCGCCGGCCACCCGCCCGTAGACAGCACGACCCATCACCATGAAGGAGTACCACGCTATGGCGAGAAGGCACGTAATGGCGGCCAAGCGGCTGCTGCCCCTGGCGATGGCGGTTGCCGTGGCGGCGGGCTGCAGTTCCGGGAGCGGCTCGAGCGGGGGCGACGGCGGCGGCAGCACCGACGCGAAGTTCCTCGCCGACGTGAAGGCCCAGGTGGCGGTGTACACCGCCAAGGCCGATAAGTGGGACGGCCCCACCACGGGCCCGAAGGGCGCGAAGGGCAAGTCGATCGTCTACGTGTCCGCCGACCAGCGGAACGGTGGTGCCCTCGGCGTCAGCAAGGGCGTCGAGGAGGCCTCGAAGGCCCTGGGCTGGTCGGTCCGGATCCTCGACGGCAAGGGCACGGCGGCCGGGGCGAGCACCGCGCTCGACCAGGCCATCGCGCTGAAGCCGGACGGCATCGTGCTCGGCACGGTCGACGCCGTCCAGGCGAAGACCCAGATCGAGAAGGCCGATGCGGCCGGCATCACGGTCGTCGGCTGGCACTCCACCACCGATCCCGGCCCGGTCGCCAGCCCGAAGATGTTCGCGAACATCACCACCAAGGCCGACGACGTGGCCAGGGCGACCGCGATGCAGGCGATCGACCACTCGGAGGGCAAGGCCGGTGTCGTCCTCTTCACCGACTCCGTCTACGCCATCGCGATCACCAAGTCCGACGTGATGCGGGACGAGCTCGAGAAGTGCGGCGGCTGCACCGTCCTGGAGACGCAGGACACCCCGATCGCCGACACCGCGGCCCGCATGCAGCCGCTGACGTCCAACCTGATCAGCAAGCACGGTCCGAAGTGGACGTACGGCCTGGGCGTCAACGACCTGTACTTCGACTACGCCCTGGCGGCGGCCCGGACGGCCGGCAAGGCGCCGAGCGGCCCGCTCCACTTCATCTCCGCCGGTGACGGCAGCGAGTCGGCGTTCCAGCGGATCCGCAGCGGTCAGTACCAGATCGGGACGGTCGCCGAGCCCCTGAACCTCCAGGGCTGGGAGTGCGTCGACGAGCTGAACCGCGCGTTCAACGGCCAGGAGTGGAGCGGATACACCCCGCAGGTCCACCTCGTCACCAAGGAGAACATCGAGTTCGACGGTGGCAAGGAGAACCGCTACGACCCGGAGCACGGCTACCGGGACGAGTACAAGAAGGTCTGGGGCGTCTGATCTCCGACTGACCCGGCCGGGGCTCGTACAACGCCGCACGGGCCCCGGCCGCGCCCCGTAGTCCGACCCAGCGATGCGATAGAGGTGCGATGAACGTCCAGAAGCAGCGGAACATCGACGTGCTGAGCCACTCCGACCAGGGCGGCCGCGCGGACGGTCTCCAGATCATGGTGCAGGACGGCTACGCCTACGTGGCCCACATGTTCAGCGGCGGGTTCACGGTGCTCGACGTGAAGGACCCGCGGAACCCGAAGCCGGTGAACTTCGTCCCGACTCCGCCGAACACGTGGGCGATCCACCTGCAGGCCCACGGGGACCTGCTCCTGGTCATCAACGAGGTCGACCTGTTCCGCCTCTTCACCGACGAGAGCGAGTACTACGGCGGCAACATCGGCGATGCCTACGGCCGGATCGAGAAGAACTTCGCCGCCGGGCTGCGGGTGTACGACATCTCCGACCGCGCCAACCCGCGTGAGATCGGCTTCATGCCGGTCGACGGGCTCGGCCTGCATCGGATCTGGTACGTGGGCGGGCGGTACGCGTACATCTCCGTCCACGTCGACGGGTACATCGACCACTTCTTCATGGTGATCGACATGTCGGACCCGACGAAGCCGGTCGAGGCCGGACGCTGGCACCTGCCGGGCATCCACGCCGCCGGTGGTGAGACCCCGGACTGGTCGCCGGACCAGCGGTACGCGCTGCACCACGGGCTGGTCGCCGACGGCATCGCGTACACCGCCTGGCGGGACGGCGGCCTGGTCCTGCTCGACGTCAAGGATCCCGCGAACATCACGATGCTGTCGCACCTCAACACCAACCCGCCGTTCGGCGGCGGTACGCACTCGTGCCTCCCACTGCCCAGTCGGGGTCTGGTGGTCGTCGCCGACGAGGCCGTCGCGGACGAGTGCGCGGACGGCGTCAAGTACACCTGGGTGGTGGACGTCCGGGAGCCCACCAACCCGGTGCCGATCTCGACCTTCCCGACGCCGGACGAGGACGACTACGCGACGCTCGGCGGCCACTTCGGACCGCACAACCTGCACGAGAACCGGCCGGGGTCGTTCCAGTCCGACACGCTGGTGTTCGCGACGTACCAGAACGCGGGCGTCCGGGTGTTCGACATCTCGAACCAGTTCCGCCCGGAGGAGACCGGCTACTTCGTCCCGGGGCCGCCGGAGAAGATGTTCGACACGCGGCCGGGCCGCCCCGCGGTCGCGCACACGGCCGACGTGTTCGTCGACCCGAACGGCGTCATGTACGTGACCGACTGGAACGTCGGGTTGTACATCCTCCAGTACAAGGGTTAGTCCGGCAGGCGCGGCCGGAGGAGGGTCACTCCCTATCGGCCGCGCCCGGCGTGTGAGAGGGAAGGGCGTCACAGTGGATCTCGGACTGCGGGGCGAGCGGGTCATCGTGACGGGCGCGAGCGGGGCCATCGGCCTCACGTGCGTGGAGGCATTCCTCGAGGAGGACGCGACCGTGGCCGGCGCCGCCCGAAACCTCGGTCCGCTCGACGGGGCGCGCCTCGTGGTCGAGGAGGCCGTCGAGGCGTTCTGCGGTGCGGACATCGCCGTCGACGGCGGCTCGCTGAAGGCGATCTACTGAGGAAAGTCCACGTTCCACGGGGGGACCACCGCGTGCCGTTGTCGCTCTATGCCCTGGCCGCTGCGGCGTTCGCCATCGGCACCACCGAGTTCGTCGTCGTCGGGCTCCTCCCGCGGATCTCCACCGATCTCGGCGTGGCGGTGTCGACCACCGGACTGCTCGTCACCGGGTACGCCGTGGGGGTGGCCCTCGGCGGAATCGTCCTCACGCTGCTGACCCGCCGGGTGGCCCGTCGGCGACTGATGACGGTGCTGATGGCCGTGTTCGCCGGTGGCCACCTGGTGCTGGCCGCGGCGCCGAACTTCGAGGTGCTGCTCGTCGCCCGGATCGTCACGGCGTCCTGCCACGGCGCGTTCTTCGGGGTGGGCGCGGTCGTCGCCGCCGGCCTCGTCGGTACCGAGCGCCGGTCCCGGGCCATCTCGCTGATGTTCGGCGGGCTGACCGTCGCCACCGTGGTCGGCGTACCGGCCGGCACCCTGCTCGGCGAGGTCGCCGGGTGGCGCGCGCCGTTCCTGGCCGTCGCGGTGCTCGCGGCGGTCGCGGCCGTGGCGGTGGCGCGGCTCCTGCCCGTCGCCGCGGAGGTGCCGCGGGTGGAGTCCGGCCGGCCCGCCGGTGGGCGCGGCGCACTGGTGGCGGCGCTGGCCACGACCGTCCTGGGCTGGGGCAGCCAGTTCGTCGTCTTCGCGTTCCTGTCCGCGTACCTGCTCGACGTGACGGGCTTCGGGACGCTGGCGGTGACCGCGATGCTGCTGGTGTTCGGCATCGCCAGCGCGATCGGCAACGCGGTGGGCGGCCGGGCGAACGACGCCGCCCCCCGCACCGCGGTCGCCGTGACGCTGGTGGTGCTCGGCGCCGTGCTGGTCGCGTTCGGTCTGCTCGGGCACAGCAGGTGGGCCACCGTGGGCACGGTCTTCGTCTGGGGGATCGCCGGGTTCGCGCTCGTGCCCGCGCTGCAGTCGCGCGTGCTGGCGATCACGGGAGAGGCCAGCGTGCTGGCGTCCACATTGAACATTGCCGCGTTCAACGTGGGTATCGCTGCCGGGTCGGGACTCGGCGCCGTGCTGGTGGACCGGGGTGACCTCGGGGTGACGCCGTACGTCGCGGCCGTGATCGCCGCGGTGGCGGTGCCGGTGTCGCTGCTCGCGGCCCCGCGTTCGGCGGAACCTCGGCCCCCGGAGCTCCCTGCGCCCGCACTCACCCCCACCCCGCGTTGATCACGGGGCTTCCGGCACGACACGCCGGCGTGTCGTGCCGGAGACCCATGATCAACGCGGAGGGGCGGAGCCGTCCTCGTCCAGTGCGGCGGCGAGCAACTCCGCCAGGTGCCGGGGCCGCTGACCCGCCAGCTGCTGTACCTGGGTGCGGCAGCTGTACCCGTCCGCCAGCAGCACCGCGTCGTCCGGCGCCCCCTCGACGGCGGGGAGGAGCAGCCGCTCGGCCACCGCCTTCGACACGTCGAAGTGCCCGTTCTCGAAGCCGAAGTTCCCGGCCAGCCCGCAGCAACTCTGCTGCATCCCGGCCGAGTCGATCCCGGCACGCGCCATCAGCCGCCGGTCCGCGTCGTAGCCGAGGACCGACGACTGGTGACAATGGACCTGCCCGACCGCGGGACGGTCGATCGCGGGCGGCTGCCAGTTCGGGGCGTACCGTTCCAGCGCCTCGGCGAGAGTCACGACGTTCTCGGCGAGGTACGTGGTGAACGGGGTGTCACCGAGCACCGCGCGGGACTCCGATCGCAACATGGTGGCGCAGCTCGGCTCCAGCACGACGATCGGCAGTCCGGCCGCCATCGCCGGTGCCAGGATCCGGGCCGTCCGCGCCAGCACGCGTCGCGCGGTGGCCAGCTGACCGGTGGAGAACCAGGTCAGTCCACAGCAGACACCGCCGTCGGGCAGTGTGGGAGTCAGCCCCGCGGCCTCCAGCACCCGCGCGCCACTGTTCAGCACCGACGGCGACAGGTGGTTGTCGAAGGTGTCCGGCCACAGCACGACCTGCCGGCCGGAGCCCCGCCGGGCGGGCTTCCGCCGGAACTGCGCCACAAAGGACCGGGCAGCGAACTCCGGGATCTGCCGCTGCGGATCGATCCCGCCGAGCCGCTTGATCACGCCGGACAGCGTGGACCGGGTGACGGCGTTCACCAGTGGTGCGATCCTGGTCGCGAGCCGCGCGGTCAGCGGCAGCCACCCCATCGACAGATGGGCCATCGGTCGTATCCGCCCGGTGAAGTGTTGGTGGAGGAACTCCGCCTTGTATGTCGCCATGTCCACGCCGGTGGGGCAGTCCGACGAACAGCCCTTGCAGGACAGGCACAGGTCCAGGGCCTCCAGGGCGTCCTTCGACCGGAAGCCGTCCCCGACGAACTCCCCGTTCACGATCTCCTGCAGGATCCGGGCCCGGCCGCGCGTGGAGTGCTTCTCCTCGCCGGTCACGAGCCAGCTCGGGCACATCACCGCGCCGACGTCCGACCGGCACTTGCCGACCCCGACGCAGCGCCGGAGCGCGGTGGCCAGGTCGCCGTTGTCCTCGGGGAAGTGCAGAGCGGGCGTCGGGAGCTCGACGGCGCCGCGCCCCGGCCGCTGACGCAGGCCGAGGTCCAGCGGCGCGGGGTCGACGACCACGCCCGGGTTGAGCAGCCCGTCGGGGTCCCAGGCGCGCTTGAACGCCGCGAAGGACTCCAGCACCGGCGCCGAGTACATCCGCGCCAGCAGCTCCGAGCGCGCGAACCCGTCGCCGTGCTCGCCGGACAGCGAGCCGCCGTGCGCCACCACCAGGTCGGCGGCCTCCTCCACGAAGGAGCGGAACACCCCGATCCCGCGGTCGCTCAGCATGTCGAAGTTGATCCGGACGTGGATGCAGCCCTCGCCGAAGTGGCCGTAGCTCAGCCCGCGGAGCCCGTGCCGCCCCAGCAGCGCGCGGAACTCCCGCAGGTACGACCCCAGGCGCTCCGGCGGTACGGCGGCGTCCTCCCAGCCGGGCCACGCCTCGCCACCGTGGGCATCGCGGGTGGCCAGGCCGGCGCCGTCGGCGCGGATCCGCCACAGCCGGGCGGCGTCGGCGGGGTCGGTCACGATACGGGCGCCCACGGCCGCACCGCCGACCGCGGCGACGACGGCGTGCGCGCGGTCCAGCGCGTCGGCGGTGTCCTCGCCGCCCAGCTCGACGAACAGCCACGCCGATCCCGCGGGCAGCGCGGGCGCGGAGCCGACGGCGGCGACCAGCTCGGAGTCGAGGCCCTCGACGGCGAGCGGCCCGTGCGCGAGCAGGCCGGGGACGCTGTCGGCGGCGGCGATGTCGTCGGCGTACCCGAGCACGACCAGCATGCGGACCGGCGGGGGAGCGACCAGGCGAACGGTCGCCCCGACCACCACGACACAGGTTCCCTCGGTCCCGACCAGGGCCTTCGCCAGCGAACGGCCCCGTTCCGGCAGGAGGTGGTCCACGCCGTACCCGGACACGCGACGGCTGTACGAGGAGAGCTCGGTCCGCCACGGTTCGCGGTACCGGCCCTCCAGCTCCGAGAGCTCCCGGTAGGTCCGGCCGTCCCGGCCCGGGCGGGTGAGCAGGTCCTGCCACTCGGTGGGGGAGTAGCTGCCGACCGTCATCGGCGTGCCGTCGGCGCACAGGATGTCGAGCGACTCGACGCTCTCGGCGGTCGTGCCCCAGGCCACCGAGTGACTGCCGCAGGCGTTGTTGCCGATCATCCCACCGAGGGTGCAGCGGCTCGCGGTGGACGGATCCGGTCCGAACCGGAGGCCGTGCGGCGCGGCGGTGCGCTGCAGGGTGTTCAGCACGAGCCCCGGCTCGACGCGCGCGGTGCGCTTGTCGGCGTCGATCGCCAGTACGCGGTCGAGATACCGGGAGGTGTCGACCACGATGCCGGCGCCGATCGAGTTGCCGGCGATCGAGGTGCCGCCGCCGCGCATGGTCGTCGGGACGCCGGCGTCGCGGGCGTGCCGCAGCGTGACGGCGACATCCTCGGCGCTCCGGGGGTACACCACCCCGACCGGGATGCGCCGGTAGTTCGAGGCGTCGGCGCCGAACATCGCGCGCGCGCCCGTCCCGAAGTCCACGTCGCCGGCGAGCCGGCGAGCCAGGCCCCGCCCGAGGGCGGCCCGGGCCTGTTCGGTCAGTGACCCCGCGGGGAGTGGCATGTTACGTATCGTACGCCACAAGGGTCGGAGTGGAAGACCTTTCGCGCCGCGACGGCATCGGTGGCGTCTTGACACCCGGTTCGCCCCGACTTCACCATGGCCGTACAAATCGCGGTCGGCGGGGTGACGCTCGGCGGCGCCGGGGCAGGGTCGAGCCCGGGACGCGGGAGAGACGGCCGCCGGCGCGATCGCGGGCGGCCCGGGCGTGACGGCTGGGCGGGTCGTCGGACGGCGCGGGCGGGTGGTCCGGCGGCCCGGGTGGCGCGGGCGTGACGGCTCGGCAGGTCGTGCGGGCGTGACGGCTCGGCAGGTAGTGCGGGCGTGACGGCTCGGCAGGTCGCCGGGCCCGGAGGGGAGACAGCGGTGAGCGAGGTCCGGTACGTCGTCGACGACGAGCAGGTGCCCGGCGCGGGGCCGTTCGAGGAGGCGCCGCGAGCGTTCCGCCAGCCCGAGAGCGTGATCGGCGAAGGTCGGCACACGAGCGTCGCGGACCAGCTCGCGGGCGTCCGAGTCGTCGACTTCACCCAGGCACTGTCCGGGCCGTACTGCACGATGATGCTGGCCGACCTCGGTGCGGACGTGGTCAAGGTGGAGAACCCGGGCCGGGGCGACGACTCCCGGCACTGGGGGCCGCCGTTCGTCGGTGACGATGCGGCGTACTTCGTGTCGGTCAACCGGAACAAGCGCAGCGTCGCCCTCGACCTGAAGGACCCGCGGGACCGGACCGCCGCGCGGGCCCTGGTCGACGCCGCCGACGTGGTGGTGGAGAACTGGCGGCCCGGCACCGCGAAACGCCTCGGGCTCGGCGCGGAGGAGACCCGGCGGACCAACTCCGGGCTGGTCTACTGCTCGATCAGCGGGTTCGGCCAGGACAGCCCCACCCGCGCGGGGTACGACCAGATCGTCCAGGGGACCTCGGGCGCGATGGCGATGACCGGTCCGGCCGGCGGACCGACGAAGTGGGGTGTCCCCGTCGCGGACATCGCGGCCGGGATGTTCGCGGCCACGGCCGTGATCGCGGCGCTGTACGAGCGTCGGGGCACCGGCGTCGGCCGGACCCTCGACATCGCGATGCAGGACTGTCTCGTCGCGATGCTGACCCATCAGGCGACCCGGTACCTCGCGACCGGGACCGTGCCGCCGAACGACCACAACGGACACTCCACGATCGCGCCGTACGGGCTGTTCACCACCGCGGACGGACACGTGAACATCTGCGTCGGGAACGACTCCCAGTTCCGGCGGATGTGCGAGGCGCTGGGATATCCGGACCTCGCCGCCGACCCGCGGTACACGACGAACCCGGACCGCCTCGCCCACAAGCCGGCGCTGCTGGCCGACCTGGAGCACCGGCTGGCCCGGGAGCGCACGGCCGACGTCCTCACCCGCCTGGAGGTGGCAGGCGTCCCGGCGGGTCCGGTGTCGCGGCTGGACGAGGTCTTCGACGACCCCCGGACCGCGGCCCGGGACATGGTGGTGACCGTCGAGCGGGACGACTTCGGCACCACGCGGGTCCCCAATGGACCGTGGAAGGTGGACGGCCGGTCCGCCGTCGTGCGGCTGCCGCCCCCGCACCTGGGCGAGCACACCGTGGAGGTGCTGCGCGAGATCGGGTTCGAGGACTGATGTTCCCGGCCGCACAGACGACGACGGCCCCTCCGCATCGTCGAGATGCCGAGGGGCCGTCGCGGTCGGCTCAGGAGCGAACGGGCTCCGCCTCCGCCGACTCGGCGCGCTCGACCGTCGGGCCGTGGTCGTCGACCATCGTCGCCTCGTCGAACGGGTCCTCGCCGCGGAACACCCGCTCTGCGCGGGCCTTGTCGAACTCCCCGGTCCACGTTCCGATCAGGACGGTGGCGACCGCGTTGCCGGCGAAGTTCGTCAGCGCGCGGGCCTCGGACATGAACCGGTCGATGCCGACGATCAGGCCGACGCCGTCGAGGAGGTCGGGACGGTGCGACTGCAGGCCACCCGCCAGCGTGGCGAGGCCCGCTCCGGTGACGCCGGCGGCGCCCTTCGACGCGATGACCATGAACACCAGCAGGGAGATCTGCTCGCCGACCGACATCGGGCTGCCCATGGCGTCGGCGATGAACAGCGACGCCATCGTCAGGTAGATGGCGGTGCCGTCCAGGTTGAACGAGTACCCGGTCGGCACGACGATGCCGACGACCGGCCGGGACACACCGGCGTGCTCCATCTTCGCGATGAGGCGCGGCAGCGCGGACTCCGACGAGGACGTCGACAGGATCAGCAGGAACTCGCGGGCGAGGTACTTGCAGAGCGAGAAGATGTTCACCCCGGCAAAGAACTTGAGCATCAGCCCGAGCACGCCGAACACGAACACGAAGCACGTGGCGTAGAAGCCGATCATCACCTGGGCGAGGCTGGCGAGGGCGTCCCAGCCGGTCGCGCCGACGACCGCGGCGATCGCGCCGAAAGCGCCCACCGGCGCCAGCCACATGATCATCGCGAGGATGCGGAACACCAGCTTCTGCAGGTGCCCGATGCCGCGCAGGATCGGCTCGCCGGAGCGGCCCATCGCCTGCAGCGCGAAGCCGACCAGCAGCGCGACGAGCAGTGTCTGGAGCACCTGCCCCTGCGTCAGTGCGGAGACGAGCGTCTCGGGGATGATCCCCAGCAGAAAGTCGACCGTGCCGGTGGCCTCGGCGGTCCCGGCCGCCGCGGCGCCGCTGCCCTTCAGCTTGTCGCCGAGCTCCAGGCCCGAGCCGGGCTGGATCAGGTTGCCGACGACGAGCCCGATCCCGAGGGCGAACGTCGACATCGTGATGAAGTAGCCCAGCGCCAGACCGCCGATCTTGCCGACCTTGGCGGCCTGCTGGACGGCGCCGATGCCCAGCACGATCGTGCAGAAGATGATCGGGCTGATCATCATCTTGATCAGCGCGACGAAGCCTGTGCCGAGCGGCTTGAGGGACTCGCCGGCCGCCGGGGCGACGAGGCCGAGGACCGCACCGGCCACCACCGCGACGATGACCGCGATGTACAGGAAATGGGTGCGGTCGCGGCGCCCTGCCGGTCGTGCGGGGTTCGTCGACGGCGTGGCCGCCATGGGTGTCCTCCTGGGGGTGGGGCCCGCGACCGAGGTTCGCGGTGAGGGATGCTGGGGGGAAGGCGAGCCGATGTCCGGGCACAACCGGCCGAGCCCAGAGTGTGGCTGGCGGCGTGACCGGGGTCACTCTTTCGTACCTTACGTACACGGAAAGGGCAGCGTTGGCCGTAGCACACCCGCGGAGCTGGAGCCTGGCCCGGCAGCTCCTCGCGTGGCAGGTGCTGGTCGTGCTGGTCGTGGTGGTGGCCGGCGCGGTGGCGGCGTACCTCCAGGTTGCGCGCGACAACCGGGAGATCGCCGAGCAGCGGGTCCTGGGCATCGCGCACGCGGTGGCGGCGGCGCCGGACGTGCGCGCGGCGCTGGACGACCCGGCGCCGGCGACCGCCCTCCAGCCGTACGCGGAGCAGGTGCGCCGCGACACCGGTACGGACTTCGTGGTCGTGATGAGCCCGGCGGGTCTGCGGTACAGCCACCCCAACCCCGGCCAGATCGGCAAGCGGTTCGTCGGCCACATCGGACCCGCGGCCGCGGGCCGGTCGTTCACCGAGGACTACACGGGGACGCTCGGGCCGTCGGTCCGCGCCGTCGTCCCGGTCCGGGACTCCGGCCGGGTGCGGGCGCTCGTCTCCGTCGGCATCGGACAGTCGACGGTGGCCCGGGGGCTGCGTCAGGAGCTGCCCGCGCTGTTCGCCGCGGCGGCCGCCGGACTGGTGCTCGCCGGGACGGGGTCGTGGCTGGTGAACCGTCGGCTGCGCCGCCAGACCCACGACCTCGGTCCGGCCGAGCTGGCGCGCATGTACGAGTTCTACGACGCGGTCCTGCACGCGGTACGCGAGGGGCTGCTGCTGCTCGACCGCGACGGGCACGTTCAGCTGGTGAACGACGAGGCCCTGCGGCTGCTCGGGCTTCCCCCGGAGGCCGTCGGAGCCCGGATCGACGGAGTGGGCCTGCCGGCGGCGCTCGGTGCGGCGCTGGTCGCGGGCGACGGGCGTACCGACGAGATCCACCTGACCGGTGACCGGGTCCTCGTGGTCAGCCAGGCACCGGCGCGGTGGGCGGACCGCGAGGTGGGGACCGTCGTGACCCTGCGCGACCACACCGACCTGCAGGCGCTCACCGGCGAGCTGCACTCGGTCCGCGGGTTCGCCGAGGCCCTCCGGTCCCAGGCGCACGAGGCGGCGAACCGGCTGCACACCGTCGTGTCGCTGGTCGAGCTCGGCCGCACGGAACAGGCCGTCGCCTTCGCCACCGCCGAGCTGGAGCTGGCGCAGAAGCTCACGGACCGGGTGATCGCCGCCGTCGAGGAGCCCGTGCTCGCGGCACTGCTGCTCGGGAAGGCGGCCGAGGCGAGTGAGCGGGGGGTCGAACTGGTCGTCGCCGAGGACATCGCCGTGCCGGAGGGGTCCGTCGACGCCCGCGACCTCGTCACGATCGTCGGCAACCTCGTCGACAACGCGGTGGACGCCGCCGCGTCGGCACCCGCGCCGCGCCGGGTCGAGGTCGACGCGCAGGTCGCCGACGGCGAGCTGGTGCTCCGGGTTGCCGACAGCGGCGCCGGGCTGGACCCCGGCCACCTGGAGCTGGCGTTCCGCCGCGGCTGGTCCACCAAGTCCGACGACCGCCCGATCGGCCGCGGGCTGGGGCTCGCCCTGGTGGGGCAGGCGGTACACCGGCGCGGCGGCACGGTGACGGTGACCCGCAGCGGCGGTGCCGTGTTCACCGTGCGGCTGCCGTTGACCCGGTCCGAGGTCCGATGATCAGGGTCCTGGTGGTGGAGGACGAGCCGGTCGCCGCGGACGCGCACGCGGAGTACGTGCGGCGCGTCCCCGGGTTCGACCTCGCGGGTCGCGCCACCACCGGCGCCGAGGCCCTGCGCCTGCTCCGGGTGGGTGGTGTCGACCTCGTGCTGCTCGACCTGAACCTGCCGGACATGCACGGCCTGGACATCATCCGGACGATGCGGGCGGGCGGTCACGACGCCGATGTCATCGCGGTGACCTCCGCGCGCGACCTCGCGGTGGTCCGTTCGGCCGTCTCGCAGGGAATCGTGCAGTACCTGCTGAAGCCGTTCTCGTTCGCGACGTTCCGGGAGAAACTGGAGCGCTACCGGGAGTACCGCGAGCAGGGTGCCGACGACGGGGTGGTCACCGGGCAGCACGAGGTGGACCGGATGCTGGCGACCCTGCGCGGCACCGAGGGTCAGCCGCTGCCGAAGGGCGTCAGCCCGGAGTCGCTCGACGCCGTGGTCGGCGCGCTGCGGCGGGCCGAGGGCGCGATGTCCGCGGCCGAGATCGCGGAGGCGCTCGGCGTGTCCAGGGTGACGGCCCGGCGGTACCTGGAACACCTCGCCGACGTCGGGGTGCTGGCCCGGCACATGCGGTACGGCGGGGTGGGTCGCCCGGTGGTCGAGTACCGGCGGACGGCACCGCCCCCCACCCCGCGTTGATCATGGCGTTTTCGGCGGACACGCCCGGCGTGTCGTGCCGAAAGAACCCCATGATCAATCCGGCAGGGGTGTGGCGCGGGGCCGTGCGGAGAGCGGCGGGGCGGCCGAGCGGACCGCCGACCGGTATGTTCGCGTCGCCCCGGTGAAAAGGAGAACCCCGATGCGCGCTTTCCTGGTCCGGCTCGTCGCGTCCGCCGCGGGTCTCGCCGTGGCGGCCTGGATCCTCGGCGGCATCAGCGTCGGCGCGGCGGGCGACACCCCGGCCCGCCGCACGCTGACCCTGCTCGGTGTCGCGCTGGTCTTCGGTCTGGTGAACGCGGTCGTCAAGCCGATCGTGTCGCTGCTGACGCTGCCGCTGTTCGTCCTCACCCTCGGCCTCATCACCCTGGTCATCAACGCGTTGCTGCTCCAGCTGACCGCGTGGATCAGTGCGCAGGTCGGCCTGCACTTCACGGTGGCCGGGTTCGGCTCGGCGCTGGTCGGCGCGATCATCGTGTCCCTGGTCAGCTTCGGCGTCGCGCTCGCGATCAAGGACTGAGACCGGACCTCCCCGGGCGTAGAACTCCACGACGAGCCGCGCGCGGAGCTCCGGCAGGTCGACGTCCGGGTACCCCGGGCCGCGGACGGCTCCTCGGGGGCGGCGAGGGGTCGCCGGAGGTCTGCGCCGAGGTACGGGAGGCCGAGCGGCGATACCTCGACCTTCGTGCGGCGGTACGGGACCACGGGTTCTCGGGTGTGCCGACGCGAACCGGTCGTTCGGCCCTACGAATGCGCCCCACAGTGGCGCCCCCGCCCGCCAGCCCTACCGGGCCGGCGCCGCCGGTGCGCACAATTTCGAGGGCGACACGCAGGGCGAGGTTCGCCGCGAGCAGGGTGTTCATGGTCTCTACTGTGGACCGGTTCCGAGCAGGGGAGTGCGAGATGCATCCAGGCGTGGCCCGGGTCACCGAGGCCCTCCGGGCGGCCGGCGTACCGGGTGAGGTGGTCGAGCTCGACGAGGCCGCCCCTACCGCGCAGCACGCCGCCACCGCCCTCGGGGTGGACGTGGGGGCGGTCGCCAACTCGCTGGTGTTCCTCCTCGACGGCGTCCCGCTGCTGGTGATGACCTCCGGGGCGCACCGGGTCGACACCGGCTGGCTCGGCGAGCGGCTGGGCGGCGTGCTGCGGCGGGCCGACGCCGACGCGGTCCGCGCCGCGACCGGGCAGCCGATCGGCGGAGTCGCCCCGGTCGGCCATCCCGAAGCGCTGCGGACGCTGGTCGACCGGGCCCTCGCCGCGTACCCCGTCGTGTGGGCCGCCGCGGGCCATCCCCACACGGTGTTCCCCACGACGTTCGACGAGCTGGTGGCGCTCACCGGGGGCAGCCCCGCCGAGGTCGTCCCGGTCTGACCTCATCCGAACGGGTGGAACTTGACCCCGGTGCTCAGTCGGCCGGGAGGGCGAGCCGAGGTGTCCGAGAAGGACACCGAGAGGAGCGCCCGGGTGATCAGTGCCTTTGCCATCGGGTTCGACATCGCCGCAGTCGTGCTGTTCGCCGCCGCCGCGGGCCTGTTCGTGCTGTACGAGCGCGTCGCCGGGGCCGGGTTCCGGCTGGCGCGGGCGCAGGCCCGTCTGATCGTGGTCGCCGCGGCGACCTTCACGGTGGTGAACGCCGTCGCCGTCGCCGAGCTGCTCGTCGACGTCGGCTCCGGCCACCGCGCGGGCGGGGACGGCGCGCCGATGGCCCAGGGCTCCGGGGCCGCGGTCGTCGCCGCGGTGCTCGCGTGGCGGTACGCCCGGCGCGAGGCCGAGCGTGCCTTCGACGCCCACCTGGTCCGGCTCACCGAGGACTGAGCGCGGCGGGCGGGGCGGGTACCCGCGGCTTGTCGGTCGGGCCGCGGCCCGGTATCCCGTCTGGCGCGTCGCTGCGGTCGTCGGTGGCGGCACGATCGGTGCCATGACGAGCATGGACGACCACGGGGTGGGTGGCCGGTGCAGCCGCCACCGGTCGTCCGTGGGTCCGGGACCTTCCCGGTCGGCGACCGTTGTCGACTACGACGAGCGGTGGCCGCGGGACTTCGTGGCGACTTGCACCGCTGCTGGTGACCGACCGCGAGGCCTACGTCAATGGCAAAGCATGGCTCGTACGGGAGCTGCTCGCCGCCGTCCGCGGGACGTGATGCGGGACCGCGATCTCGGCGGACGTCCGCCGTCGGCGGTCCGCGCGCACCGCAGCGGGTGGGTCCGTTCCGGGGTGACCGGATGGTGCCGCGGCCTCGGGACAGGGTCGCCGTTCGGGTTCGGGCACCTGCGATCGACACTTCCTGCCGAACTCACCGAGGACCGAGCGCGGCGCCCGCCGCCGTGCCAGGCTGTCGGCGGCCGTGTGTCGCGGCCGGGGGAGGCACGCGCGTGGGTGTCCTTGCCGGGTCACCGGGCAGCCGGATCGGGGAGCATCGCTGGCCGGCCGCGTTGGCGATCCTCAGCGCGATCGCCCTGTACCTGCTGTTGCCGAACCGGCTGATCCTCGGCCCGCGCTATGTCGTGCCCGTGCTGGAGCTGCTGTTGCTCGCCACCCTGATCGCGGCGAATCCCCACCGGTTCACCCGGGAGACCAGGGAACTCCGGCTGGTCTCGCTCGCCGTGGTGCTGCTGATCGGGCTCACCAACACGGTCGCGCTGGCGCTGCTGGTGGACGCGCTGCTGGCCGGTACCCAGCAGGGCGCCCAGCTCCTGGTCACCGCCCTGCAGGTCTGGCTGACGAACCTCATCGGGTTCGGGCTGGCGTTCTGGGAGCTGGACCGCGGCGGACCGGTGCAGCGCGGCCTCGCCACCCGCGAGACGCTGCCTGCTGCCGACTTCCGATTTCCGCAGGACGAGGACCACGACACCGTGCCCGAGGTCGCCGCCCGCTCTTCGAAGGTGACCGACTGGCGACCGACCCTGTCGGACTACCTCTATGTGTCGCTCACGAACTCCACCGCGTACAGCCCCACCGACACGATGCCGCTCACGGCGCGGGCGAAGGCGCTGATGGGCATCCAGGGCCTGGAGTCGTTCCTGCTCACGATCCTGGTGATCGCACGCGCGGTGAACCTGCTGCACTGACACACCGGTGACGGCGCACCGGGAGCGGTCACGATCGGCGGGCGTGTTGCCGGCCGGGCTCTCGGCAAGGCCGGCGAGGTCGGCCGTGCGGACCCACCGGCAGAGCTGATCGCACCCGGGCACGGAAAGGCCGGGCGTGAAGAGCACGGGGGAACTCCTCACGACCGGCACCGTCGAGGATAGCCCCACCAGAGCGATCCCGCAGTCCTGACGGCAGGTCCTGTTCGGCCCATCGCGCGTCCTCGTCCGATCGTCCCGATATCGGCTGAACCGGTGTTCTCCGGGCGACGAACGGTCGATGACTTCAGGAGTCGACCCGTCCGGAGAGGACCACCATGCCCCATCCCGATGCCCCGACCCGCCGCCAGCTGCACGCCGCGGGCGAGCGGTCGCTCCTCGCCGCCGCACTGTTGGGCGCGGCCGCACTGGTGGCCTCGCGCGGCGGATACGCCGGACAGGTATGGCCGTACGTGGTGATGGCGGTCGCCGTTCTCCCGCAGGCGCTGCTCGCCCTCGTCGCCCGGGTGGACTCGGAGCACCGCGTCGACATCCGGGTCAGCCGGCGCCCGATCTGGCCGAACGCCATCGTCGGCATCGTCCTTGCGGGCGCGGCGCTCGTGGCGGGTGTCCGGGGTGGTGCCGGGTCCGCCGCGGCGTGGAGCGCCGCGCTGGGCGCGGTCGCCGGGCTGCTCGCCGCGGTGCCGCCGGTCCTCGTCCAGCCCCGGGTGGCGCGGCGGTCCCGCGACGGTGGCACGCCCCGGACCCCGGGGGTCAGCGTCCCTGCTCGCTCGGGCTCGCCGGCGGGCTGACCGCGGAGCTCGACGCCGCGGGCGGGGTCGGCGTGGTCGGGCTCGGTCCGGTCGTGGTGGGTACCGGCGCGGTCGGTGTGGGCGGGCTCGGCGAGGGGCTGGGGCTCGGCGAACCACTCGGTGACGGCGTCGGTGACGGCGTCGCGGTCGGACTGGGGGACGGCGGGGGCAGGGGCGGTCCCGGAGAGGTCGGCGTCGCCCCCGGTCGCCGCTGGACCGGACCGGGTGCCGGGTCCACCCGCTGCCCGGCCGCGACCACCCGGACGGTGAACGTCACGTACCGCGCCTCGGTCCGGCCGTCACAGGTCGCGGTGGTCGCCGAGAGCCTGACGGTGTACGTGCCCGGGTTCCACCACGCGTGCCAGACCATCGTCGAGCCACGGGCGGCCGTCGCGCCGTGCGCGCAGCCGCCCGGGCGCTGCGTCGAGCCGCGGGTGCCGTCGCCCCAGTCCTGGCCGAGGCCGACCAGCCGACCGTTCCCGTCTCGCCAGCTGATCTCGACGCCGAGCTGCTGACCGGCCGCGACGACATCGCTGACGCCGCGCGCCCACAGTGTCAGGCCGCCCGGCCGCGGGGGCGGCGTCACGCGCTCGATCGGGTTCCCGTGCACGGGCGGGGCGGTGACCGAACCGCCCGCGCCGGGGTCGGTCAGCGGCGTGGAGATCTGGGCACCGTCGTCGCCCGCCCGGTCGGTGGCGAGGGCGACGCCCACGGTGGTCAGCATCAACACGGCCGCGGAGCCGGTGGCGACGGCGATGCGCCGGCGGTGACGCGTGCGGCGTACCGACTGCTGCAGCTCGGCGACCCAGTCCGCGAGCGTCACGACCGGGGCCGCCCGCGCCCTCGGCGTCTCGTGCCTGTGGGCGGGATCGAGGGGATCCCGCCGGTTCCGGTTCGGGAGGGGCACCGTGTCCTCCTCGCGGCGTCGGCATCGGCGGCGCTCCGCGGCAGCACTGCTCGACGGACAGTACGCCCATTTGCGTGGTGCGTCACAGTGTCGCTCCCCCGTCCGGCCCGCCCACTTTCCGCCGTCCGGCCGATTGACGATCACCGCGTACCTCTCGGCTAGCATTGCCTACCAAACCGATCGAGATACTGGAGTTGTCATGAACTCGGGTTCCCGCGGGCTTCGTGCCGTCGCTCTCGCACTGCCGCTGCTCGCCGTGGCACTGACGGCGTGCGTGAGCACGGCCGACGCGGGCGGCGGCAAGGTCCAGCTGTCGCTGGTCGCGTACTCCACCCCGCAGGCGGCGTACGACGAGATCATCGAGGCGTTCCAGGCCACCCCGGAAGGCAAGAACGTCACGTTCCAGAAGTCGTTCGGCGCCTCCGGCGACCAGAGCCGCGCCGTCGTCTCCGGCCTGGCGGCGGACGTCGTCGCGTTCTCGCTGGAGCCCGACCTGACCCGGCTCGTGAAGGCCGGCGTCGTCTCCGGCGACTGGAGGACCGGGCCGGGCAACGGGATGGTGACGAGGTCGGTGGTCGTCATCGGCACCCGGGCCGGGAACCCGAAGAAGCTGACGACCTGGACCGACCTCACCCGGCCGGGCGTGGAGGTCATCACGCCGAACCCGTTCACCTCGGGTGGTGCGCGCTGGAACGTGCTGGCGGCGTACGGCGCGGAGTCGGCGAAGGGCCGCGACAGGGCCGGCGGTGTGCGGTACCTCGGCACCCTGTTCGCCCACGTCCCGGTGCAGGACGACAGCGCCCGCAAGTCGCTGCAGACGTTCGTCGGCGGCAAGGGCGACGCGATCCTCGCGTACGAGAACGAGGCGATCTTCGCCCGGCAGAAGGGCCAGAAGGTCGACTACACGATCCCGGACTCGACGATCCTGATCGAGAACCCGGCCGCCGTGACGGCGAAGTCCGAGCACCCCGGGGAGGCCCGGGCCTTCCTCGACTTCCTGCACGGTGCGACGGCGCAACGGATCTTCGCCGCGAACGGGTACCGCCCCACCGCCGCCAACGTCCCCGGCGCACCGTCGTTCCCCACCCCGCCGGGCCTGTTCACGATCGACGACCTCGGCGGCTGGACGAGGGTGACCGCGGAGTTCTTCGACCCGCAGCAGAGCGTGATGGCCGACGTCGAGCGGAAGCTCGGCGTCGCCACCGAGAAGAAGTAGGCCCGTGTCGGTGCTCTCCGCCACCGAGACCGCCGGACCCGCCGCCGCCGCACCGGGTCCGGCGGCGGCGCGTACCCGGACCCGCGTCCGCTCCGGCACCGCGCTGGGCCTCGGTGCGGCGATGACCTACCTGAGCCTGATCGTCCTCCTCCCGCTCGCCGCGGTGGTGTGGAAGTCGGCCGACCAGGGACCGGGGTTCTTCTGGCGCGCCGTCACCACGCCCGACGCCTGGGCCGCCCTGAAGCTCACGATCGGCGCCTCCGTCGTCGTGGCGCTGGTCAACCTGGTGCTGGGTACGGTGATCGCCTGGGTGCTGGTGCGGGACACGTTTCCCGGCAAGGCGCTGGTCGACCTGCTCATCGACCTCCCGTTCGCGCTGCCGACGATCGTCGCGGGCCTGGTGCTGCTCGCGCTGTACGGCACGGACTCACCCATAGGCGTCGATCTGGCGTACACCCGGATCGGCGTCGTGCTCGCGCTGCTGTTCGTGACGCTCCCGTTCGTCGTCCGCACCGTGCAACCCGTCCTGCTCGAGCTCGACCGCGACATGGAGGAGGCCGCGGCGTCCCTCGGCGCGGCCCCGTGGGCGACGTTCCGCCGGATCGTGCTGCCGAACCTCCTGCCGGCGATGGTGTCGGGTACGGCGCTCGCGTTCGCCCGGGCCATCGCGGAGTTCGGGTCCACCGTGCTGATCTCCGGCAACATCCCGTTCCGCACCCAGGTCGCCGCGGTCAACATCTTCGGCCAGATCGAGAGCGACAACGTCACCGGCGCCGCGGCAGTGTCCACTGTGCTCCTCGTCGTGGCGCTGGGTGTCCTGTTCGGCCTGGACCTGGTCCAGCGATGGGGGACCCGGCGATGACCCGGGTCGCGCTCCGGGCCGTGGCTCTCACGTATCTGGCGCTGCTGCTGGTCCTGCCCGTCGGTCTGATCGTGTGGCGGACGTTCGGCGCGGGCCTCGGCCCGTTCGTGGACTCGCTCACCACGCCGTCGGCGCTGCACGCGTTCGGGGTCACCGTGGTGGTGGCGTTCTGGGCCGTGCTCGCGAACACCCTGTTCGGCGTGGGGGTCTCGCTGCTGCTCGTGCGGCACTCGTTCCCGGGCAAGCGGCTGCTCGGCGCGTTCATCGACCTGCCGATGGCCGTGTCACCGGTCGTCGTCGGCCTCGCGCTGGTCCTCGTCTACGGCGTGGGCTCCCCGCTCGGGCGCGGCCTCGCGTCGGCCGGCATCCAGGTCATCTTCTCGATTCCCGGCATGGTGCTCGCCACCGTGTTCGTCGCCCTGCCGCTGGTCGTCCGCGCGGTCGTCCCGGTGCTCCAGGAACTGGGCGAGGACCAGGAGCAGGCCGCGCACACGCTCGGCGCCTCGCGGTGGCAGGCGTTCCGGCGCATCACGCTCCCCGGCATCCGCGGCGCGCTCGGCTACGGCGTGGTGCTCGCGATCGCCCGGTCGCTGGGGGAGTACGGCGCGGTGGCGGTCGTCTCCGGCCGGCTCGTGGACCGCACCCAGACCATGACGCTCTTCGTGGAGGAGCGGTTCGGCAACTTCGACCAGCAGTCGGCGTTCTCGGCCGCGACCGCGCTGGCCCTGATTGCGATCGTGATCCTGCTGCTCACCAAGGTCCTCCGTCCGAAGGGTGCCGTCTGATGGCCATCGAAGTGCGTGGCGTGAACAAGTCGTTCGGCAGCACGCCGGTGCTCTCCGACGTCTCCGTGGACGTGCGGTCGGGGGCACTCACCGCGCTGCTCGGCCCGAGCGGGGGCGGGAAGTCCACCCTGCTCCGCGTGATCGCCGGGTTGGAACAGCCGGACTCCGGCACGGTGCGGATCTCCGGTGTGGACGCCACCCGGCTGTCGCCCCAGCGGCGCAACGTCGGGTTCGTGTTCCAGCACTACGCGGCGTTCAAGCACCTGACGGTGTTCCGGAACGTCGCGTTCGGACTGGAGATCCGCAAGCGCCCCGGGGCCGAGATCCGTCGCCGTGTGCGCGAGCTGCTGGAGCTCGTCCACCTGGAACAGTTCGCCGACCGGTACCCCCATCAGCTCTCCGGTGGCCAGCGCCAGCGCATGGCGCTCGCGCGGGCGCTGGCCGTCGAACCGGAGGTGCTCCTGCTGGACGAGCCGTTCGGCGCCCTCGACGCGCAGGTGCGCAGGGAGCTGCGGACCTGGCTGCGGCGGCTGCACGACGAGGTCCACGTGACCACCGTCTTCGTCACCCACGACCAGGAGGAGGCCATCGAGGTCGCCGACGATCTCGTGCTGCTCGCCGACGGCCGGGTGAAACAGGCCGGCCGCCCGCACGTGCTGTACGACGACCCGGCGGACACGTTCGTGATGAGCTTCCTCGGGCCGGTCACGCGGCTGGACGGGCAGCTCGTCCGACCGCACGACCTCGAGCTGTCGGTGGACCCGGTGCCGGCCGGCGTCCCGGCGACGGTGTCGCGGGTCGTCCGGCTCGGCTTCGAGGTACGGGTGGAGCTCGTGGTCGACGGGCAGGAGGCGTACGCCCAGGTGACCCGCCGTACCGCCGACCGCCTGGGGCTCGACCCGGGGGCGCCGGTGTACGTCCGGAGGAGCCCGGAGGCGCGCGGAGCGGCGGTCGCCGCGGGGTGATGGCCCGGCCCGGCACGCGCGGAGGCATGATGGTCCCGTGCAGATCTCGGCTCGGGCTGACTACGCGGTGCGGGCACTGCTCGTGCTCGCCTCCCACGACCCGGAGACGACGAAGTCCGATGTCCTCGCCGAGTCCCAGCACCTGCCGAAGAAGTTCCTCGAGGCGATCCTCGCGGACTGCCGGCGTGGTGGGCTGCTGCTGAGTCAGCGCGGCGCCGAGGGCGGGTACCGGCTCGCCCGGCCGGCGGCGGAGATCGCGATCGGCGATGTCATCCGGGCCGTGGACGGCCCGCTCGCCGGGGTCCGCGGGGCCCGGCCGGAGACCGCCGGGTACGACGGCGAGGCGGCGAACCTGCAGACCGTGTGGGTCGCGCTCCGGGCCAGCGTGCGGTCGGTGCTCGACGAGGTCACGCTGGCGGACGTGGTGCGGGGCGAGCTTCCCGACCACGTACGGACGCTCGCGGGCTCCCCCGGGGCCTGGTCGTCGCGGTGAGGCGCTTTTCCCCGCGTTGATCATGGGGTTCGCAACACGACACGCCGGCGTGTTTGTTGCAGACCCCATGATCAACTGGTGGGGGGACATGATCACCGCGGTCGGTGAGGCCTTCCGCCGGAGTGCTCCGGATCACTATGTTCGGATCGGGCCGGTCTCGTTCCCGCGGTCGTCCGACTCCGAGAGGGGGTACGCCGATGCGTATCAGTGATGTCCTGCGCCACAAGGGTGCCGAGGTGGCGACGGTGCGCACCGACGCGAGCGTCGCCGACCTCCTCCAGCGGCTCGCCACCCACAACGTGGGTGCGCTGGTGGTGTCCGACGACGGGGAGACGGTCGCCGGGATCGTCTCCGAGCGCGACGTGGTGCGCCGCCTGCACGTCGAGGGCGAGGGGCTGCTCCACCACCGGGTGCGCGACATCATGACCGTCGAGGTTGCGACCTGTGAGCCCCACCATGCTGTCGACGACCTGATGCGGGTGATGACCGAGCGCCGGATCCGGCACGTCCCCGTGCTGGTGGACGGCAGGCTCGCCGGGCTCGTCAGCATCGGTGACGTGGTGAAGACCCGGATGGGCGAGCTGGAGGACGAGACGCATCAGCTCGAGTCGTACATCTCCGGCGGCAGCTGACCCCCTCTCCACCCGGGGCGCGCGGTCCCGTGCCGCCCGGGTGCGGCCGTGGCGGGCGGGGTTCCGCCGCGAGCCTGTGGACGGCTCGCGGCCGGTTCCGCACGGCCGGTTAGAGTGGCCCGTGTTGTGCCGAAGTCCGGGGCGGCGAAGCCTCGCCGTGGTTCAATGGGCCTTGAAAGACACGGTTGTAATTCAGTCGTACCCCGAACGAGGAGCATGATGGACGCCGCCGCAGCTGACCGGCTGCCCGCCGACCTCACGGTCACCGGGGACACCGAGACCGACGGGGCACTGAGCCGTCGTGAGCGCGAGATCCTGGCCTTCGAGCGGCAGTGGTGGAAGTACGCCGGCGCCAAGGAGCAGGCCGTCCGCGACCTCTTCGACATGTCCGCGACGCGGTACTACCAGGTGCTCAACGCCCTGATCGACCGCCAGGACGCCCTCGTGCACGACCCGATGCTGGTGAAGCGCCTGCGTCGGCTCCGCGCCGCCCGCCAGCGCGCCCGCTCGGCCCGCCGCCTCGGGATCGAACTCTGACCGGGCCGGACCGCGGCGAGACCGAGGCCCTCCCGCAGGTCGATCTGCTGGCCGGCGCGGTCCCGCCGGGAACCACCGGGCGCGTGGGGCGCCGTCGCCGCCGTCGCCGTACCCGCCTGCTGATGTCCGCCGCCGTGCTGGGGGCCGTCGTCGTCCTCTCCGGCGCCGTTGCGCTGGCCTCGGTAGTTACTCAACGTAACGATACGACTGCTCAGGGCACTCCGGCTCCCTCGCCCAGCACCCCGCCGTCCCTCGTGCCGGCGGTACCCGCCGCGACCCCGAGCGCCCGGCCCACGACCCTCTCCATCCCGACCCGACGGGCCACCGCGAAACCGCGGCCGACCCGGACGGCCGAGCCGGTCGTGGTCCGCCCCTCGGCCCCCGTCCTGGTGCTGAACAACTCGACGGTGAGCGGCCTCGCCGCCCGCTCCGCGGACCGCGTGCGCAACGCCGGGTTCGCGGTCACCGGGGTGGGGAACCTCCACGGCCGGTACGAGACGACCACCGTCTTCTACCGCCCGGGATACGCCGAGCAGGCGTGGTTGCTCGCCGGCCGCCTCCGCGGGATGCAGAACGTCCGCCCCGCCCCGGCGGGGCTGCCCGGAGCCACCGCGCTCACCCTCGCGGTCACGGCGGACTTCCGGAACTGACCGGACGCCACCGCGTCTCAGCACCTCCTCAGGTGACAGACGTACTGTTGGCCGGTGGCCCTCCCCTCCCGCCCGGCCCGGCTGCGTGCCGCCCTGTCCCGCCCCTCCGTCCGCCGGCGGGTGGTGACGGGCGCCGTGGTGGCCGTCCTGGTCGCCGCCGGCATCACCTGGGCTGCCTGGCCCAGCGGTGAGCCGTACGGCAGCTCCGACGCGATGGTGACCGTGCGGTCCGGTCCGGGTGGCGACGAGCCGGTCACCCTCGACACCGGGCTGTACGTCCCGCGGAGCGCGACCTCGGCCCACCCGGCGCCCGCCGTCCTGCTGGCCCACGGCTTCGGCGGGACCAAGGACAGCGTCGCCACCGAGGCGAAGGAGCTGGCCGGCCAGGGATACGTGGTGCAGACCTGGACCGCGCGCGGCTTCGGCCGCTCCGGCGGCCGGATCGGGCTCGACGACCCCGCCTACGAGGTCAACGACGCCCGTCGGCTGCTCGACCGGCTCGCCGGGATGCCCCAGGTCCAGAAGGACCGGCCCGGTGACCCGCGCGTGGGCGTGGTGGGTGGCTCGTACGGCGGCGGCCTCGCGCTGCTGCTCGCCGGCCACGACCCCCGCGTCGACGCGGTGGTCCCGCAGATCACCTGGAACAGCCTGTCCCGCGCGTTCTTCCCGAACTCCGACGGTGGCCCGGCCACGTCCGGGGTGTTCAAGAGGTCGTGGGCGGGCCTGTTCTTCGGCAGCAGCGGACTCGACCCGGCCGCGATCCTCGGCGGCGGCGCCGCGGCCCCGGATGCGTCGGGCTCACCCGCGCCGAGCTCGTCCGGTGCCCCCGCGTCCGGCGGTCCGCGCCGCGCCGCGCCGCCCGCCGCCGACCCGCAGTGCGGCCGCTTCACCGCCGAGATCTGCCGGATGTATCTCGAGATCGCCACCACCGGCCGCGCCACGCCGTCGGCCCAGGCCCTGCTCGACCGGCGCAGCCCGCAGTCCGTCCTCGACCGGATCACCGCGCCCACCCTGCTCGTGCAGGGGCAGGCCGACTCGCTGTTCCCGCTCGCGGAGGCGGACGCGAACGCCCGCGGCATCGCGGCGAACGGCACGCCGGTCCGGGTCGCCTGGTACTCCGGCGGCCACGACGCGAGCGGGTCGCAGGCCGACCAGGACCGGGTGAGGTTCCTGACCCTGCAGTGGCTCGACAGGTACGTGAAAAAGGCCGGCTCGGGCGGGACCTCGTTCACCTTCAGCAACTCCGGTGGCCTGAACCTCTCCACCGGCCGGGTCACCTCGACCGGCTTCAGCGCCCCGGCGTACCCGGGGCTCGCCGGCAGCGGAGACCCGCGCCGGATCACCCTGTCCGGGCCGCCGCAGACGATCGCGGCGCCGCCCGGCGGCTCCCCGGCCGCGATCTCGACCGTCCCGGGGCTCGGCGCCGCGGGCGCGCTCGTCGGCGGCGCGACGATCGACGTGCCGGGTCAGGTGGCCTCCTTCGGCTCGGGCCCGCTGGACCGGGCCGTCGACGTCGTCGGCGCCCCGACCGTGCGGCTGCGTGCCGCGTCTGCGACCGGCGAGGCGGTGCTGTTCGTCAAGCTGTACAGCGTCGGGCCGGACGGCCGGTCCACGCTGCCGCAGGGCCTGGTGGCACCGCTGCGGCTGACCGGCCTGCCGCGCACGCTCGATGCCGCGGAGCCCGTGCGCGTCGCGCTGCCCGCCATCGCGTACCGGCTGGAGGCCGGCCAGCGGCTCCGGCTCGCGGTGTCCACCACCGACCAGGCGTACGCGCTGCCCACCGATCCCACCACCTACCAGGTGGCGGCCGCGGGCGACCTCACGCTCCCGACGGTCCCGGCGACCCCGCTGGCGGCCACCGGCAGCCTGTGGACGCGCCTCCTCGTCGGACTCGTCCTGGTTCTCGCCCTGGCGCTGGCCGTCGGTGCGCTGGTCGCCCGGGTACGCCGGCGCCGGGTGTCCTCGACCGTGGACCCGGAGAACGCGGACCGGCCGCTGGTGATCCGCGACCTCTCCAAGGCGTATGACGACGGGTTCGTCGCGGTGCGAGACCTGACCTTCACGGTCGAGCGCGGTCAGGTGCTCGGGCTCCTCGGCCCGAACGGCGCCGGCAAGACCACGACGCTGCGCATGCTGATGGGCCTGATCCGGCCGTCCGGCGGCGAGATCCAGGTGTTCGGCCACCGAATCCGCGCCGGGGCGCCGGTGCTGTCCCGGCTCGGGTCCTTTGTGGAGGGCACCGGCTTCCTGCCGCACCTGTCCGGAACGGACAACCTCCGGCTGTACTGGCGTGCGACCGGCCGCCCCGACGCCGACTCGTACCTGGCCGAGGCACTGGAGATCGCCGGACTCGGCAGTGCCGTGGAACGCAAGGTCAAGACCTACAGCCAGGGCATGCGGCAGCGACTCGCGATCGCCCAGGCGATGCTCGGCCTGCCGGACCTGCTGGTGCTGGACGAGCCGACGAACGGGCTCGACCCGCCGCAGATCGCCGAGATGCGGCAGGTGCTCCGGCGATACGCCACCGACGGGCGCACGGTACTGGTCTCCAGCCACCTGCTCGCCGAGGTCGAGCAGACCTGTACCCATGTCGTGGTCATGCACCAGGGCACGCTCGTCGCGGCCGGCACGGTGGCCGAGGTGACCGGGGAGTCGTCGTCGGTGCTGGTCGGCGTGGACGACACCGATGCGGCGCTGCGCGTGCTCGCGGGGGCCACCGGAGTCACCCGCGCGCACAGCTCCGACGGGGGCGTGGTCGTCGACCTCGACCCGTCGCTCAACGGCACCGGCCGCATCGAGGTCGTCCGCCAGCTCGTCGAGGGCGGGGTCGGCGTCGACCGGGTCTCGCCGCGGCGGCGACTCGAGGACGTGTTCCTCACTCTCGTGGGAGGAGACAAGCAGTGACCGTCGACGCCGCACCCGGCTACCAGCCGGGGAGGACGCTGTCCTTCACCACCGAGCTGCGCCGCCAGCTCACCCGCCGCCGCACCCAGTACGGCTTCGGCTTCCTGGCGCTGCTCCCGCTGCTGTTGCTCGGGGCCTTCCAGCTCGGCGGGCCGGACGACGGGGGGTCCCAGCGCGGGGCCAGCCTCGTCGACGTCGCCACCGCGGGCGGGCCGAACTTCGCGGCCTTCACGCTGTTCGCGTCGGCCACGTTCCTCGTCGTGGTGGTGGTCGCGCTGTTCTGCGGTGACACTGTGGCGGGCGAGGCCTCGTGGGGCAGCCTGCGCTACCTGCTGGCGCTCCCCGTACCGCGATCCCGGCTGTTGCGCCAGAAGCTGCTCGTCGGCGCGGCCACCTCCGCCGCCGCCGTCGTCCTGCTGATGACGGTCGCGGTGGTCGGCGGCACGCTCGTGTACGGCTGGCACCCGCTGCGCACCCCGATCGGTGCCGAGGTGGCGCCGTGGACGTCCCTCGGACTGCTCGCGCTCGCGACCGGGTTCCTGCTGGTGCACCTGCTGATTCCCGGCACGCTGGCGTTCCTGCTCTCGGTGCGGACGGACCAGCCGCTGCTCGCCGTCGGCGGCGCGGTGATGCTGTACATCGTCTCCAACATCCTCGACCTGGTGCCGGCGCTGGAAAGCGTGCGGTTCGTGCTGCCGACCGCGTACAACCTCGCCTGGACCGGCGTGTTCTCCTCGCCGCTCCAGTACGAGGACATGGCGAAGGGCGCGATCTCGGCGCTGCTGTACGCCACCGTGTTCCTCCTGCTGGCGTGGCGCGCGTTCGCCCGGAAGGACGTCGTGAGCTGACACCGGGCAGGATGGGCCGGAACCTGAAGCCCACAGGAGGTCAGCAGATGCGCGCAGTGGTCGTACCGCGACAGGGCGGTCCCGAGGTGCTCACGGTCACCGACCGGCCCACTCCCGAGGCGGGACCCGGACAGCTGGTGGTCGACTCGTCCGCCGCGGGCGTGAACTTCATCGACACGTACCAGCGCAGCGGCGTGTACCCGATGCAGACGCCGTTCGTCCCGGGGTCCGAGGGCGCCGGGCGGGTCTCCGCCGTCGGGCCGGACGTCACCGAGTTCGCCGTGGGGGACCGGGTCGCCTGGATGGCCGTGCCCGGCAGCTACGCGGAGCAGGTGCTGGTGCCCGCGTCGCAGGCGGTCCGCGTGCCGGACGACCTGCCCGGCGACCTCGCCGCGGGCGCGCTCCTCCAGGGCGTCACCGCGCACTACCTGGCCAACTCCACCTTCGCCGTGCGGCCGGGCGACACGGCGCTGGTGCACGCCGCGGCCGGCGGGGTCGGCCTGCTGCTGACCCAGCTCGTCAAGCAGCGGGGCGGCCGGGTGATCGCCACCGTCTCCACCGACGAGAAGGAGTCCCTCGCGCGGCAGGCCGGCGCCGACGACGTGCTGCGGTACGACGGGTTCGCCGACGGCGTCCGCAAGCTCACCGACGGGCGTGGGGTCGACGTGGTGTACGACGGCGTCGGGAAGGCCACGTTCGACGACAGCCTCACGACCCTGCGCCCGCGGGGAATGATGGTCCTCTTCGGAGGGTCGAGCGGCCAGGTGCCGCCGTTCGACCCGCAGCGGCTCAACCAGCTCGGATCGCTGTTCCTGACCCGGCCGAAGGTGGCCGAGTACATCGCCACCCGGGACGAGCTGACCTGGCGCGCCGGGGACATCCTTGCCGCGATCTCCTCGGGCGACCTGGAGCTGCGGATCGGCGGGCGGTACCCGCTCGACGAGGCGGCGCGGGCACACGAGGACCTGGAGTCCCGTCGCACCACCGGAAAGCTGGTCATCACCACCCGGTGACGCGCCCGGCGCCGCGGGCGTCGTGGCCGGGCCGGTGGCCGTCAGCTCGCGGCGCGGTACTCCGGGATGCCGATCATCGGCGGGCGGTCCGGCAGCGCGACCGCGGTGTCGTGCGGCTCCACCGCGCCAGCGCCGTCGCGCCGGAACTGGGTCAGCTCCGGCCACGGCTCCCGGCCCGGGTCCACCCTGGACAGCACCGTGCGCAGGATCGCCGCGGCCATCCGCCCGAGCGCCGCGGTGTCCTGGTGGCCGTGGGTGCGATGACCGAGGTCGACCTGTGCCACCGCGTCGAGGCCGTGCCCGGCCACGGTGTCGAGCAGCAGCCCGGTCTCCACCCCGTACCCGGCCGCGAACGGGAGCGTCTCCAGCAGCGATCGGCGTGCCGCGTACTCCCCGGCGAGCGGCTGGACGACCCCGGCGAGGGCAGGGAGGTACGCCTGCAGCAGCGGCCGGGCCATGAGCTCGGTGACCCGGCCGCCGCCCGCCGCCGACACGTCGAGCAGCGGCCGGTCGTAGAACGCCTTGGTCAGCAGCACCGCGGGATCGGTCAGCAGCGGCCCGAGCAGCCCCGTGACGTAGTGCGGGCCGAACCCGGTGAGGTCGGCGTCGACGTACACGATCACGTCGCCGCTCGTGACGTGCAGCGCCTTCCACAGCACCTCGCCCTTGCCGGGGTACGAGCCGAGCCGCGGGAGCACGTCGTCACGGTGGTGGACGGTCGCCCCGGCGGCCGCGGCGACCTCGGCGGTCCGGTCCGCGGAGCCCGAGTCGAGGACGACGACCTCGTCCACCAGGCCGGTCCGCTCGGCCAGCGCACGGACGGCCTCGACGATCCCGCCGACGGTCGGCTCCTCGTCCAGCGCCGGGAGCACCACGCTGACCGTCGTGGCGCCCTTGCGTTCGGCCAGGAGGTCGACGGGCCAGTCCGTGGCGGCGGAGGTGCGCCGCTCGAACCAGCGCCGGGCGTCGGGATGCACCGTCAAACCCTGTCATGCAGGTCACCGCCGCCCCCGCTGAGGGGGGTTCCGGCATCACGTACACTTCGACGCACAACCGAACAGCAATTCTCATCCAGAGGGGCAGAGGGACCGGCCCGGTGAAGCCCCGGCAACCATCGTGTGAGTACTCGACGTCTGAGGCCGCACGCGACAGGTGCTAAGTCCGTCCCGCCATGAGCGGGAAAGATGAGGGAAGGCCTCGCCCATGACGTCTCTGCTTGATGCCCCCACCGCGATCCCGCCGTCGCCCGCGTCCTCGCTGCGCTGTCGCAACTGCGGCGCCGAGTTCCCGCTCATTGCGATCCACGCCTGCGCCGAGTGTTTCGGCCCGCTCGAGGTCGCGTACGACCCGGCCATCCTGGGCGCGGTCACCCGCGAACAGATCGAGGCCGGCCCGCAGAACATCTGGCGGTACTCCGCCCTGCTGCCGGTGGGCCAGGACCCGGCCACCCGTGTCACGCTCGACCCGGGCTTCACGCCGCTGATCCGCGCCGACCGCCTTGCCGCCGAGCTCGGCTTCACCGCGCCGGTGTGGGTGAAGGACGACAGCGCCAACCCGACGCACTCCTTCAAGGACCGCGTCGTCTCGGTGGCCCTCACCGCGGCGCGCGGACTCGGGTTCGAGTCGGTGGCCTGCGCCTCCACCGGCAACCTCGCGAACTCCGTGGCCGCCCACGCCGCGCGCAACGGCCTGCAGGCCACCGTCTTCATCCCGAGTGACCTGGAGCCGGGCAAGATCGTGAACAGCGCGATCTACGGCCCGCGCCTCGTTGCCGTCGACGGCTCGTACGACGACGTCAACCGGCTCACCAGCGAGCTGCAGGAGAGCGACGACTTCGAGTCGACCGCGTTCGTGAACCAGAATGTCCGCCCGTACTACGCCGAGGGCTCGAAGACCCTCGGGTACGAGGTGGCCGAGCAGCTCGGCTGGCGCCTGCCGCCGCAGGTGGTCATCCCGATCGCGTCCGGTTCGCTGCTGACCAAGGTGGACAAGGCGTTCTCCGAGCTGGTGAAGATCGGCCTCGTGCCGGAGTCGGACTGGAAGGTGTTCGGCGCGCAGTCGGCCGGGTGCTCCCCGGTGGCCACCGCGTTCGACAACGGCCACGACGTCGTGCAGCCGGTCAAGCCGACCGGGATCGCGAAGAGCCTGAACATCGGCAACCCGGCGGACGGCCCGTACGCGCTCGACGCGGTCCGGCGTACCGGCGGCGCCATCGCGTCGGTCACCGACGACGAGATCCGCGAGGGCATCGCGCTGCTGGCCCGGACCACCGGCGTTTTCGCCGAGACGGCGGGTGGCGTGACGGTGGCGGTGCTGAAGAAGCTGGTCGAGTCCGGCCAGATCGACCGCAACGCCGAGACCGTCGTGCTGAACACCGGCGAGGGCCTCAAGACGATCGACGCCCTGTCGGTGTCGTGGACCCACCGGATCGACCCGTCGCTGAAGTCGGCGCGCGAGGCGGGCCTCGTCAGCTGACGGGGTGGGCCGCGCGTGCCGCGGCACGCGGTCCGGATGCGCGATCACGTCGGCCCCGATCGCGCACGTCGGGTCAGCCGGGGTGGTCCAGAGTCCGGGTCATCTCCACCTCGGTGATTTCCGGGTACAGCGGGTGACGATGGGTGTGGCCGGTCGGGACGAAACCCTGCCGGCGGTACGCGGCGACGGCGCGGTCGTTCTCCTGCGCCACTTCGAGTAGCAGCGTGGTGACGCCACGCGCGCGCGCCCACTGCACGACCTCGTCCAGCATCCGGTCGACCAGCCCCCGGCCGCGATACGCCGGCGACAGGTAGACCGCGACGACGTGCACGCGATCGACATCGTCGAGGACACAGGACATCGTGCCCACCAGTCGATCGCCGATGTCGAGCACCCACTGTGCACTGGTGTTCGACGCAACGCGTTCGGCGATATGGGCCGCCCATGCGGAGTTCGATCGCCCTTCGGCGTCGTGCAGTGACTCCAGGTATGCAATAGGAGTGTCGGCGAGCATCTCCAACCGCAGCGCGCGTTGCCGCGCCCAGTCCTCGGCCCGGATCCGGCGCAGCGTGACGTGGTCCGGTGAGGCTGACGGTGTGTTCTCCACGGTCACATCGTGTCCCTATTGTCGAACCGAAATCAGGCGTTTACGGCCTATTGACGGGGTGCTCGCCCGGTGTACCGTGTGGCCCGGTCGGAGTTCACACCAGTGTTCGTCTCTACCGCAGTGCGGCGGGATCCGGGACGAAGACCCGGGCCGTGCGAAGGGTGCGGCCCGCCGCATCAGCCGAAGGAAGTGCTGCAGTGGCACAGGGAACCGTGAAGTGGTTCAACTCGGAAAAGGGTTACGGCTTCATCGCCGTCGACAACGGACCTGACGTCTTCGTGCACTTCTCCGCCATCCAGATGGACGGGTACAAGTCGCTCGAAGACGGACAGCGCGTGGAGTTCGAAGTCACTCAGGGCAACAAGGGTCCGCAGGCGGACGCGGTACGTCTCGTCGGCTGATCGTCCGGACACGAGAGGGGCCCGTTCCCGTTCGCGGGGACGGGCCTCCGTCACGTCCGCCGTCCGAGGACTCCGTCGTACGGGTAGCAACCACGGCAGCACGGCCGCAGTCCCTTGTGCGCCAACGGGTTCCGGTGACGGATAGGTTGGCAGCGACCACGCTGGGTGGTGGTGGCGCGGACCGTGCCGGTGCCGGCCACGGGTGCCGGTGATCGGGTGTTCGCCGCCGTGCTCATCCTCCCGATCCAGACGGTGGCGGTCTGTCGGCAGGTCCGGCTCGGGCCGCCGAGCCGGGCGTGGCGGCGATGTTCGGGCCGCCGGGTCCGGCGTGGCGACGGTGCCGGTCACCCTGGCGGTGAACGCGTTCGCCGTACCCGTGCGCGGGCGGCGCCCGGTATCGGTCCCGGTGGAGCGCCGGGCCCGTGCCGGTCGGGTGACGGGCCCGCCTCGCGGCCGGTCGCCCGCGGCGTGGCGGCGCCTCCGTGGCGCGATCGGTTCTCCGCGGCGTGACCGGGTGGCCGTGGCGCGACCGGTTCTCCGCGGCGTGGCGGGGACTCCGTGGCGCGACCGGTTCTCCGCGGCGTGACCGGGTGGCCGGTCCCGACCATCGGCCCGGCACTCCGTCGCCGGGTCGGTGGTCGCGGGACCGTTCCGCTGCTGTTGCCGGGCCGCCCTCGCCCCTCGTGGTTCTGCCGGTGCCGACGTGGGCCGCGTTCGAGCGCCGAGACCGGCTCGCTCGTTCACGGCACTCGCGGGAACGCACCGTCGCGGACCGCTGGGGCCTCGCGGTCGCCGTGGGTCCCGCGGTGGCGACCGTGGCCGCTGGTCGGGTCCGCGGGTCCGCGGGTCCGGCGTGGGCGGTGGGCCCGGCCGCGCCGCGGCGCGTTGGTGGCCGTACCGGTGGGACTGCCGACCGCACCGTTCGCGGTCTGACGTCCGCGGCCTGCACGTCCCCGGCGGGCCGCCGAACCACGGCGCCGACGCCGCCCGGATCTTGCACTCTCGGGGGGAGAGTGCTAAACCTTGACTGGCACTCGGCTCTGTCGAGTGCCAGGTCGGAGAGGTGAGGTCCTCGACCGCTGCGCGCAGGGTGCGCGGCGCTCCGGGACCGTCCGTCGCGGGCACCGACTCCGATCATCAATACAACCGGTGACGTCGCCGCGCGACGTCACGGGGTCCATCTCATCGGAGGACACAGACGCATGGCCAAGATGATCGCGTTCGACGAGGAGGCGCGCCGCGGCCTCGAGCGGGGAATGAACGTCCTCGCCGACGCCGTCAAGGTGACGCTGGGCCCCAAGGGCCGCAACGTCGTGCTGGAGAAGAAGTGGGGCGCGCCGACGATCACGAACGACGGCGTGTCGATCGCGAAGGAGATCGAGCTCGAGGACCCGTGGGAGAAGATCGGGGCCGAGCTGGTCAAGGAGGTCGCGAAGAAGACGGACGACGTCGCCGGTGACGGCACGACGACCGCCACCGTGCTCGCCCAGGCGCTCGTGCGCGAGGGCCTGCGCAACGTGGCCGCCGGCGCCAACCCGATGTCCCTGAAGAAGGGCATCGAGGCCGCTGTCGCCTCGGTCTCCGAGGAGCTCGGCAAGGCCGCGAAGGACGTCGAGACCAAGGAGCAGATCGCCTCCACGGCCTCCATCTCCGCCGCTGACCCGTCCGTCGGCGAGATCATCGCCGAGGCGATGGACAAGGTCGGCAAGGAAGGCGTCATCACCGTCGAGGAGAGCAACACCTTCGGGCTCGAGTTGGAGCTCACCGAGGGCATGCGCTTCGACAAGGGGTACATCTCGCCGTACTTCGTGACGGACCCGGAGCGCATGGAGGCCGTCCTCGACGACCCCTACATCCTGGTCTACAACGGCAAGATCTCCACGGTGAAGGACCTCCTGCCGCTGCTGGAGAAGGTCATGGGCACCGGCAAGCCGCTCGCGATCATCGCCGAGGACGTCGAGGGCGAGGCCCTCGCGACCCTGGTGGTCAACAAGATCCGTGGCACCTTCAAGTCTGTGGCCGTCAAGGCTCCCGGCTTCGGTGACCGCCGCAAGGCCATGCTCGGCGACATCGCCATCCTCACCGGTGGCCAGGTCATCAGCGAGGAGGTCGGCCTCAAGCTCGAAAGCGCGGGGCTGGAGCTCCTGGGCCGCGCCCGCAAGGTCGTCGTCACCAAGGACGAGGCGACGATCGTCGACGGCGCCGGTGACGCGGACCAGATCGCCGGCCGGGTGAACCAGATCCGCGCCGAGATCGAGAAGAGCGACTCGGACTACGACCGCGAGAAGCTGCAGGAGCGGCTCGCCAAGCTGGCCGGCGGCGTTGCCGTCATCAAGGTCGGCGCGGCCACCGAGGTCGAGCTCAAGGAGCGCAAGCACCGCATCGAGGACGCGGTGCGCAACGCGAAGGCCGCCGTCGAGGAGGGCATCGTCGCCGGTGGCGGCGTCGCGCTCGTGCAGGCGGGTGCCACGGCGTTCGAGAAGCTGGACCTGTCCGGCGACGAGGCGACCGGTGCCAACATCGTGAAGGTGGCGCTGGAGGCTCCGCTCAAGCAGATCGCGATCAACGCGGGCTTCGAGGGTGGCGTCGTCGCGGAGAAGGTGCGCAACCTGCCCACCGGTCACGGCCTGGACGCCGCGTCGGGTGAGTACGTCGACATGATCAAGGCCGGCATCATCGACCCGGCCAAGGTCACCCGCTCGGCGCTGCAGAACGCCGCCTCCATCGCGGCGCTGTTCCTCACCACCGAGGCTGTCATCGCCGAGAAGCCGGAGAAGAACCCGGCTCCGGCCGGCGACCCGTCCGGTGGCATGGGCGGCATGGACTTCTGAGTCCGCGCCCGACGCAGTAGCGAAGGGGCGGGTCCCGGTTCACACCGGGGTCCGCCCCTTCGCCGTTCGCGCACCAACTCCGGTGACCGCCCACCCGACTCCGGTGACCGCCCACCCGACTCCGGTGACCGCCCCCAACTCCCGTGACCACGAGCGGATTTTCGTCGTTGTCGGCCGAATATCCGCTCGTGATCATGGGGCGCGCGGGTGGCGGTGGGTGGGGGACGGGCCCGGTCGGCGCCGCGGCGGGGGAGGATGGCCGACATGACCGACCGCATCCACGCTCTCCTCGCCGCTCATCCCCTTGTCGACGGCCACAACGACCTGCTGTGGGAGCTTCGCCGGCAGTTCGGCTACGACCTGGACCGGGCCGACCTCGCCGGCGGGCTCGCTACCACCCACACCGACCTGCCGCGGCTGCGGGCGGGCGGAGTGGGCGCGCAGTTCTGGTCGGTGTGGGTGCCCTCGGACCGCTCGCCCGTCGAGGCCGTGACCGACACGCTGGAGCAGATCGACGCCGGGCGCGCCATGATCGCCCGGCACGCCGACCGGCTCGGGCCCGCCGGGACCGCGGACGAGGTGGACGCGGTGTTCGCCTCCGGCCGGGTCGCCTCACTCCTCGGGATGGAGGGCGGCCACTCGATCGGCAACTCGCTCGGCACGCTGCGCATGATGTACGCCCTCGGCGCGCGGTACATGACGCTTACCCACAACGACAACACCGCGTGGGCCGACAGCGCCACGGACGCGGCGGCGTGCGGCGGGCTGACCAAGTTCGGCATCGAGGTCGTCCGGGAGATGAACCGGCTCGGCATGCTCGTCGACCTGTCGCACGTCGCGGTGTCCACTATGGACGCCGCGCTGGACGCCACCGAGGCGCCGGTGATCTTCAGCCACTCGTCCGCCCGGGCGCTGTGTGACCACCCCCGGGACGTGCCCGACGCTGTCCTCGACCGGGTGCCGGGCAACGGCGGCGTCGTGATGGTGACGTTCGTGCCGTACTTCCTCACCGAGCCCGCGCGTGAGTGGCAGCAGCGCCTCGACGCCGAAGAGACCAGGCCGGGCTCCGACGCGAATGCCGTCGCGGCGTGGCGGGCGGCGAACCCGATCCCGGTCGTGACGGTCGCCGATGTCGCGGACCACGTGGAGCACGTCCGGGACGTCGCGGGCGTGGCGCATGTCGGGATCGGCGGGGACTTCGACGGCGTGCAGGACCTGCCGGTCGGGCTGGACGACGTGTCGGGATATCCGGCGCTGCTGGCCGAGCTGGCCGACCGGGGCTGGAACGACGCGGAGTTGGTCGGGCTCGCGGGCGGGAACGTCCTGCGCGTGCTCCGCGACGCCGAGGCGGTCGCGCGGGACGTGCAGGGGCGCCGCGGGCCCTCGCTCGCCACGATCGGGGAGCTCGACGGCTGACCCCCCACCCCGTGTTGATCATGGGGTTCTTGCCCGAGACGCGTGCCGAGGCAACCACCCCATGATCAACGCGGGGGACGGGCCGCCGTGACCGCCGCAGCCGCGTCCACGATCCCGGCGCCCCAGAGGTTCCCCGGACCACCGCACGCGATGCCCCGCGCGGCGGCGGGTGGCGCCGCCGTGGCACGCAGGATGCGCACGGTTCGGGCGACGTCTCCGCGCAGGTCCGGGTTCACCGACCACATCAGCGCGACGACGCCCGCCACGTGCGGGGCGGCCATCGAGGTTCCGTCGAGCCGTCCGTACGTACCGCCCGGCAGTGCCGACAGGACCCCCACCCCGGGTGCGACCAGGTCCGGCTTCGGCCGTCCGCTGCCGTCGGCCGTCACCGGACCCCGGCTGGAGAAGTCCGCGAGGCGCCCGCCGGAGTCCACGGCACCCACCGTGACGACCTCCGGATACACGGCGAGCGGGTCGGTGACGGTGCCGCATCCGCTGCCCGAGTTGCCGGCCGCGGCGACGACCGCGATGCCCGCCGCGCGCAGGGCCCGGGCGGCGGGGCGCAGCACCGTGGCGGTACAGCCCTCGACGGCCGGGCAGCCCCAGGAGTTGTTCAGCACGTCGGCCGCCCGCCCGGGCCGGCCGTCGCGGAACGCGTCGCCACCGGGTGGGAACGGCGCGAGCATGTACTGCAGGCAGTCCAGGTAGCGCGCCGGGTTGCCGAGGTTGCGGGCGAGGTTCACGCAGCCGATCCACCGGGCGCCGGGCGCCACACCGACGCCGCCCCGCCCGACCGCGGTGCCCAGCGTGTGAGTGCCGTGGCCCTCGTAGTCGCGCGGGGTGCGGGAGCGGTACCAGGGGTCGTACCAGCTGTCGTCGCCGCCTCGGTACCCGGGCGCGAGCGCGGGATGCCGGCCGTCCGCACCGGAGTCGGACTGGCCCACGACGATGCCGCGCCCGGTGGCGCCGACCGCCCACGCTCGGTCGGCGCCGATCTGCGTGATGTTGCCCGTCGGACGGCCGGGCGCCGCGTCCGTCCCACGCGACACCGGTGGCCGGTCCGGCAGCGGTCGCAGCCGCGGACTGTCCAGGACGCGGGCCACCCCGGGAAGCCCGCGCAGCCGGCCCCGGTACCAGCTGGGGGCGTCGACCTCGACGGCGTTCACCAGGTAGTACGGCCGGTAGCTCAGCCCGGCCGCGCGCAGCTCCCGGCGCAGCGGTGCCTGGGTGCTGTCCGCGTGGGCGACGAGCCGCCGATAGACGGCGGTACGCCGTGCGTCCAGGTCCGCGGGGAGGGGCGCCACCCCGGCGTCCAGCTGATCGGCCAGGACGACGAACAGCCGGTCACCGTGGAACCCCCGCGCCCCCGCTCCCGCCCCCGCCACCGTCACGAGGGCCAGCAGCGCGGCGAGGGCGGCGACGAGCGGCCGGCCGAACCGAAGCCGGGCCGGCGCCGCGGTGACGGCCCACGCCGTCGACAGGGCGGCCACCGCGCCGAGGGCGGCCGCGATCGCCGCGTACCGCGGGACGTCGTGGGCGCCCAGGAACAGGCTCAGCTCGTCGGGGTCCACGAACACCAGCGGCCCCAGCGCGGCGCCGGCGACGACGGTCGCCGTCGCGGTCCGGGAGCCGCCGAGCGCGGCGAGCAGGAACCCGGTGGACGGCACGGTGACCAGGAGGGCCAGGTTCGTCCCGGGTGGCCCGGCGCCGGAGGCCAGCGCGGTCAGCGCCACTCCGGCCACGGCACCACCGAGGAGGACCCGGCGTACGCCGCCGGCCCGCCACGCCGTGGCGACCGGCCCGAGCGACCGGTCCAGGACCGCCGCGGCGAGCAGGCCGAACCCGAGGGCGGCGGTGCCGCCGAGGGCGGTCTCCAGAGGAGCACCCAGGCCGCCGGCCCAGACCCACGGCGCGACGAGGACGCATGCCGCGGCGAGCGCCGTCACCACCGTGCCGCGCGTCCGGTGCTCCCCGCGCCACCGTCCGATCACGGCCGCGAGGAGGAGCGACACCACCGCCGTGGTCGCCAGCGCATCCAGGCTGCGTTCGACCGGGATGATCCGTGACGCACCCAGCACCGCCGCCACGATCGCCGAGAGAGTCCAGCAGCGGGCGATCGCGCCGCCCCACGACGTCCGGACGAGGTGACTCACCACCGCGGCGGGCGCAGCGCCGACGAGCGGTGTCAGCACGCCCGTCACCGCGGGCAGCCAGGACCACCGCGGCGCCGGGCCCTCGGCGGCGAGCAGCTGGTCCCCGAGCCACAGCACGGCAGGGACCACAGTGGACACTCCGGCGAGCCAGACGCCCGCGGCCACGAGCGCCACGACGGAGGGCCGGCTCGGCGCGGGGCGTGGAGCGGCGGGACGGGGTGCCGGATGCACGTCCCGACGGTACGGCCCGGCGAGTCGCGGAAGACCGGCGGAACCGGGTTGCCACGTGGGGACGGCCCACGAGAGGGTGCCCGCGTCGCCCGGACCCAGACCCTCGGAGCCGCACGATGCTGTCTCGCGCTGTCTGCTGGACCCTCGCGCTCACGGCGACGGCGGTGCTCGTTCCGGTCCCGGCTCACGCGGAGGCCCGCGCGGTCGTGATCGTGCTCGACGCGTCCGCCGCGATGGACCGGCCCGCGCCTGCCGGCGGTACGCGTCTCGACGAGGCGAAGCGGGCCCTCCGGGCAGTGGTGACCGCGCTGCCACCCGGGACGCCGGTCGGGCTGCGGGTGTACGGGTCGCAGTCCGGTCCCCGTCCCGCCGACCGGGAGGCGGGCTGCCGGGACACCCGGCTGGTGACGCCGGTGGGTCCGCTGGACGGGGTGCGGTTCACCGCGGCGCTCGACGGGGTGACGGCGCGGGGCCGGGCCGCGGTCGGGCACGCCCTCCGGCAGGTCGGCGCGGACACCCCCGGCGCCGCCCTGCCGACCGTCGTGCTGGTGTCCACCGGCGTGGAGGACTGCGGGGTCCCGGAACCGTGCGCGGTGGCCCGTTCGCTTGCGGCGCAGCCGATTCCGGTGCGGATCCATACCGTCGGCCTCGGCCTCGGCGACGACCGCCGGGCGCGGGAACGGCTGCGGTGCATCGCGCGGGAGGGCGGTGGCACGTTCCGGGAGGCGGCGGATGACGCGTCGCTGGCCGGGGCGGTCCTGGCGTCCATCGGGGACGGTGCCAGGCCGTCGCCGACCGGCGGCGCGGTCCGCGGTGGTCCCGACCCCGTCACGGCCCCGCCGATCCACGGCGCGGTCTACACCGACACGCTCCCGCGAGGCGAACCGCGGTACTACGCGGTCGAGGTGGCGCCGGGGCAGCGACTGGCGGCCACGGTGTCGGTCGGCTCGGCACCGGTCGCGGCCTGTCCCGGCGTCCTGGACCTCGCCCTGCTGACGCCAGCGCTGACCGAACCGCGGTACGACCCGCAGCGCCGCCGCCGCGCGCCGCTCGGAGAGGGGGCGGCCGTGGCCGCCCGCACGGGTGCCCCGGCCGCCGACGCGTGGACCCGTGGCACCGACGAGGACCCCGCCGGCACCTGGTGGGTCCGGGCCACCGCCCGGCCTGGGCCGTGCGACGAGCCGCACCCGGTTGTCCCGTACGGCGTCCGGCTCGCGGTGACGCTGAGCGGCGGGGCACCCATCGCCGCGCCGGGGGAACGGCCCGTGCGCGGTGGCGCCACCATCTCCGACGCCGCGTCGCTGCTCCCGGGAACGGTCCCGGTGACGGACGCTCTCGCGGCGGGAGAGAGCCGCTGGTGGCGCTTCGAGACCAGGGACGGCACCGAGGCGCATGCCCGGTTCGTGCTCGGCGGCGTGCCGGGTGCCGCCTGCCGGGCGACCCTGCGCGCCCGGATGCTGGACCGGAACGGCATGGCGGTGGACGCCGGGTCCGTGTGGTCCGACGGGCGGGAACCGGTGGCCCTGCGCCTCGACTCGGCCGAGATCGGACCGGATGCGGACGGGACCTGGCACGTCGAGGCGGCCTTGTCCCCGGGTTCGTGCGCCGCGGCGCCGCCGGTCCGGCTGCTGGCCGAGGTGCGGCCCTACCTGGCGCCCGCCGCCGAGCCGGTAGCGGTGCCGGTGCCCCGCGAGACCCCGCGGGACGACGGAGCGGTCCGGTGGTGGCTCGTTGTCGTGCTGCTCTCCACGGCGCTCGGGATCACGCTGCTCGCCGCGCTGGTGGCCGCCGTGGCGAGGCGACCGCGGCGGGCCGAGGCGGGGCGGACCGTGCCGGGGGCGCCGGCGCCCGTCGTGGTGCCGCCGCCCGGCGCGATGGCCGACTCCGAACAGCCCGAGCCCGGGCAGGCCCTCGGCTCGACGCCGACGCCCACCCCGGAGCCGAAGCCCGAACCGACGCGGACGGGGCCCCCCGGGGCGAGGCCCGAGCCGGGTCCGACGCGGACCCCCGAGCCGACGCCGACGGCCGCCCCCGGGCCGATGCCCGAGCCGGGTCCGACGGGGACCCCCGAGCCGACGCCGACGGCCGCCCCCGGGCCGGTGCCCGAGCCGACGGCCGCCCCCGGGCCGGTGCCCGTGCCGACGGCCGCTCCCGGGCCGGTGCCCGAGCCGGGTCCGTCGCGGACCCCCGAGCCGACGCCGACGGCCGCCCCCGGGCCGGTGCCCGTGCCGACGGCCGCTCCCGGGCCGGTGCCCGAGCCGGGTCCGACGTCGACCCCCGAGTCGACGCCGACGGCCGCCCCTGGGCCGGTGCCCGAGCCGACGGCCGCTCCCGGGCCGGTGCCCGAGCCGGGT
>JAVEDU010000007.1 GCA_030840805.1 Actinomycetota bacterium | reverse complement strand
GGCCGCCCGACACGCCGGCCGGTGGGGCCGGCTCGCGGAGGGCGCGACCGGCTCGGGTGGCCGGTGCCCGCGGGCGTACCGGATCCCCGACCGCCCGCCCGTCAGCGGTCGCCGGGAACCGTGGCGGCCCGAGGATCGTCCCCTTCGGCATGGACCTCACCTGCCCGAAGTGTCATGCCCCGATGCGCAGCTACGAGCGCAACGGCGTCACCGTCGACCAGTGCGGCGACTGCCGCGGGATCTTCCTCGACCGTGGGGAGCTCGAGCGACTGGTCGAGGCGGAGAACACCTGGCACCGCGACGACCGCCCGCCCGCACCGGGGTACGACCGGCCGCCCGCACCGGGGTACGACCGGCCGCCCGCACCGGGGTCAGGCAGCCAGCCGGCGTACGGCAGCCAGCCGGCGTACGGCCACGGCAAGCCGCACAAGCGGCGCAAGTCCTTCCTCGAGGAGCTGTTCGACTAGCCGGGCGGTGGCGGGCCGCCCGGGCGCTGTCCGGCAGCCGGGAGCTGTCCGGCCGGGGCACCGTCGGGCTGGCCGCCGCGTGCGGGCAGCACCCGGCCACGGACCTCGCCGAGGCCGATCCGTACGCCGTCGGCACCCGGCGCCCATCCGCTGACGACCACCTCGTCGCCGTCCTCCAGGAACGTCCGCTGCGACCCGTCGGCCAGCCGCACCGGCTGCTGACCGTTCCACGACAGCTCCAGCAGCGACCCCCGCTGGTCGGCCTCCGGCCCGGACACCGTCCCGGACGCGAAGAGGTCCCCGGTCCGCAGCGAGGCGCAGTTCAGGGTCTGCTGGGCCAGCTGCTGCGGCGCGGTCCAGTACATCGACGCGAACGGCGGCCGAGACACGACGTGCCCGTTCCAGGCCACCTCCAAGGCGAGGTCCAGCCCCCACGGCTCGGCGCTGCGCAGGTACGGCAGCACGGGTGGCTCCTGCTCCGGTGGCGCAACGCGCGCGGGTTCCAGAGCGTCCAGGGGCACCACCCAGGGCGACACGGACGTCGCGAACGACTTGCCCAGGAAGGGCCCCAGCGGCACGTACTCCCACGCCTGCAGGTCCCGTGCGCTCCAGTCGTTGACCAGGCACACCCCGAACACGTGGTCGCGGAACGCCTCGACGGGGACCGGCTCCCCGAGCCGGGACGGGACCCCGACCACGAAGCCGACCTCCGCCTCGACGTCGAGGCGCTCGCTGGGGCCGTACGTCGGCGCCGGGTCGTCGGCGCTCTTGCGCTGCCCTCGCGGCCGTACGACGCCGGTGCCGGAGACGACGACCGTGCCGGAGCGCCCGTGGTACGCCAGCGGCTGGTGCAGCCAGTTCGGCGTCAGGGGCTCGGCGTCCGGGCGGAAGATCCGCCCGACGTTCTCGGCGTGGTGGCGCGAGGAGTAGAAGTCGACGTAGTCGGCGACCTCGAAGGGCAGGTGCAGCGTCACGTCGGCCCGGTCGACCAGGTGGCTCTCCACCAGGTCCCGGTAGCCCTCGTGGGTGACCAGCTCGAGCAACCAGGCCCGCACCGCCGTCCAGGCCGGCCGGCCGAGGGCCAGGAAGGGGTTGAGCGACGGCTCCTCGAAGACGTGCCCGCCGTCGAGCCCCTCCGCCGCGGCAAGCGGCGCGAGGTCGAGCACGAAGTCGCCCACCGCCACACCGACCCGAGGCGGCTCGTCCCCCTGGGAGAAGACGCCGTACGGGAGGTTCTGCACCGGGAACGGGGAGTCGGCAGGGACGCTCAGCCAGGACTTCATCCGGTCTCCTCGGGAGCCCGCCGGCGCGAGGGACGCCGGGTGCACGGCACCCTACCGAGGCCGGCCCCGGGCCGGCCGACGGTCGCGGCCGACGGTGATGGGCACGGCCCGCCCGCCGTGGCAGGCTGGCGCCAGCAGCGACACTCGGTCGACCCCCGGAGCCCCGCGATGCCCTACTACCGCCAGGTCGGGGCGATCCCCCGCAAGCGGCACACGCAGTTCCGCCAGCCCGACGGCAGCCTCTACGCCGAGGAGCTGATGGGCGTCGAGGGCTTCTCCTCCGACGCCGCGCTGCTCTACCACCGGCACCTGCCGACCGCGATCGTCTCCAGCTCGGTCTTCGCGGTCCCGCCGGCGCAGCGCCGGCCCAACCACCCGCTGCTGCCGCGGCACCTGCGCACGCACAAGCTCGACGGCTCCGCCGCCGCCGCCGACGCCGTCCTCGGGCGCCGGCACCTGCTCGCCATCGGCGACGTCCGCCTGTCCTAAGCGGTGGCCACGCAACCCTCGCCGCTGTACCGCAACGCCGTGGGGGACGAGTGCGTGTACGTCGAGAGCGGCGCCGCGATCGTGGAGACGGTGTTCGGTGCGCTCGCGGTCGGGGCGGGGGACTACGTGGTCCTGCCCGCCTCGACCACCCACCGGTGGGTGCCGCAGGGCGGTGAGCCGTTGCGGACACTGGTGATCGAGGCCAGTGGACACATCGGGCCGCCGCGCCGCTACCTGTCGCCGCGAGGTCAGTTCCTGGAGCACGCGCCCTACTGCGAGCGCGACCTGCGCGGCCCGGTCGAGCCGTTGGAGGTGACCGGCTCGGACGTCGAGGTGCTGGTGCAGCACCGTGGCACCGGCAGCGCCACGGCGTGGACCCGCTACGTCTATGCCGACCACCCGTTCGACGTGGTCGGCTGGGACGGCTGCCTCTACCCGTACGCCTTCGCCATCCACGACTTCGAGCCGATCACCGGGCGGCTGCACCAGCCGCCCCCCGTGCACCAGACGTTCGAGGGACCGAGCTTCGTCGTGTGCTCCTTCGTGCCCCGGCTGTTCGACTACCACCCGCAAGGGATCCCGGCGCCCGACAACCACGCCAACGTCGACTCGGACGAGGTGATCTTCTACACCGGGGGCGACTTCATGTCGCGCAAGGGCGCGGGCATCGAGCAGGGCTCCATCTCGCTGCACCCGTCCGGCTTCACCCACGGCCCCCAGCCGGGGTCGGTCGAGGCCTCGATCGGGACGGCGGCCACGGACGAGCTCGCGGTGATGGTCGACACGTTCCGGCCGCTGGACCTCCTCGACGACGCGACCGCCTGCGAGGACACCTCGTACGCCTGGACCTGGGCCGGCCGCTCGCTGCCGGACGGGCCGGACTCGACGACCGGCTGAGCGGGCCGGTAGTCAGACTGGGTGGCCGGAACCCCGGCCACCCAGTCCGACAACCCTCGCAGCGGGAGCGGCTACAGGCCGCCGCCACCGCGGCCACGCCGCCGCAGGGCGGGGACCACGAAGACCACCACAAGCACGATCAGCGCGATGATCAGCAACAGCTTCACGGCTGTTTTCTCCTGTCGTCGGGAGACCGACCCCTTCCCGGGCCGTGCTGCCGTCACACCTCGACGGACGGTCCACCCGGCGGCGCGGGGACGGCGGACGGGGACGCCGGCGCGAGAGAGGCCGCGGGCAGCTCGAACCACCGCAGGTGCTCGAAGTCGGCGGACACCCCGGGCAGCCGCCCGTCGGTCACGCCGCCCGCGCCGTCACCGGAACCGCCACCGGAACCGCCACCGGAACCGCCACCGGAACCGTCCCCCGGGCCGACCGTCCCCGCCGCGGCCGCCGCGGCCGCCACGATCCGACGCGCCTCGTCGAGGTACCCGGCCAGCGCGGACACGGCCACCGGCTCGTCGTGCCGGGGATAGGTCATCTCCCCGGTCGCCGGGTCGTAGCCGACCTGCGCGAGCCGCAGCGGCGGCTCGACCGGGCCGGCGTGGTGACGCCACAGGCCGGTCGCGAGGTCGAACCGGTAGTCGCTGACCAGCTCCCAGCCGTGGTCCGCGACGAGGTGGACCGCCGCCAGCACGTAGTCCGCGACCGCGTCGGACACGAAGTAGTTGAAGTTGACCCGCACCCAGCCCGGCTTGATGCCCTCGCAGCCGTGCGCGATCTCGCGCTCGAACTCGTGCGACCGCTCGATGTCGATGCCCAGCAGCCGGTGGCCGTAGGGGCCGGCGCACGAGCAGCCCCCACGCGCCTGGATGCCGAACAGGTCGTTGAGCAGCGCGACGACCAGGTTGTGGTGCAGGTAGCGGCCGCGGGTCCCGTCCGGGCGGGTCCGGCGCACGACGAACGAGACGATGGACAGCCGCTCGGCGTGCAGGTTGCCCAGGATCTCCAGGTTGGGGTTGGCCTGCCAGGACGTGACCGCCCGCCGCAGCAGCGTCTCCTCGCGGGCCCGGATCTGCTCGACCCCGACCGCCTGCTTGAGCTGGAAGACCAGCCCGGCACGGATGGACTCCACGATCGCCGGCGTGCCGCCCTCCTCCCGGTGGGCCGGGTCGGTCACGTACCTGTGCTCCAGCGGGTTGACGTACGCGACCGTGCCGCCACCGGGCACCACCGGCACCCGGTTGGTCAGCAGCTCCCGTCGGATCGCGAGGACACCCGGCGTACCCGGCCCGCCGATGAACTTGTGCGGCGACAGGAACACGGCGTCCTTGTGGCACTGCGGGTGGTCGGGGCAGTCGCGGTTCATCTCGACGTCGACGTACGGCGCCGCCGCGGCGCAGTCCCAGAACGACAGCGCGCCGTGCGAGTGCAGCAGGTCGGCGATCCGGTGGGTGTCCGACACGATCCCGGTGACGTTCGAGGCCGCCGAGAAGGAGCCGATCCGCAGCGGGCGGTCCTGGTACTCCACCAGCCGCTGCTCCAGGACCGCCTGGTCGATGTGGCCGTCGCGGTCCTCGGGGATCGTCACCACGTCGCAGATGGACTCCCGCCACGGCAGCTCGTTCGAGTGGTGCTCGAAGGGCCCGATGAACACCACCGGACGCTCCCCGGCGGGGATCCGCGACGAGAGCCCGTAGCGGTCGTCCAGGTCGGCCGGGATGCGCAGGTTGAGGATGCCGATGACCTTGTCGATGGCCGCGGTCGACCCCGAGCCGCAGAAGATCACGACCGTGTCCTCGTCGCCGCCGATCGCGTCGCGCACGATGCGCCGCGCGTCCTCGCGCAGCCGCGTCGTCTGCAGCCCCGTGCCGCTGGACTCGGTGTGGGTGTTGGCGTAGCGCGGGAGCACCTCGCCGCGGATGAAGTCCTCGATGAAGCTCAGCGCGCGACCGCTCGCGGTGTAGTCGGCGTACGTGACCCGGCGCGGCCCGTACGGCCCGTGCATGACCTGGTCGTCGCCGATGACCGACTCGCGGATGCGCCGCAGCAGCGGGGTCTCGGCCGGTGCCGGGGACGGGGGTTCGAGGGGGAGCACCGCTCCACCGTACGGCCCGGGCGGCCCGCTCACGCGCCGCGCGGCTGCTCCGCCACGTCCGGCAGCGGCAGCTCCACCGCGTCCGGCAACGGCTGCTGCCACCCCTGCTCGCCGCGCTCCATGGCGAGCAGCCAGCGCTTGCGCGGCAGCCCGCCGGCGTAGCCGGTGAGCGTGCCGTCGGAGCCGATGACCCGGTGGCACGGCACCACGATCGAGACCGGGTTGCGCCCGTTCGCCAGCCCCACCGCGCGCGACGCGCCGGGGCGGCCGATGGCCGCGGCGATCGCGCCGTACGTCCGGGTCTCGCCGTACGGGATCGTGCGCAGCCGGTGCCACACCTCCAGCTGGAACGCCGTCCCGACCGGCGCGACGGGCAGGTCGAACTCGCGCAGCTCACCGACGAAGTACGCCGCCAGCTGCTCGGTCGCGGCGCGGAACGGACGCGCGTCCGACCGCCAGGACGGGTCGATGCCGCGCGGCGGCCGCTGCAGGTACAGCCCGCTGAGGGCTGTGCCGTCACCGGTGAGGACCAGGTCGCCGATCGGGCTCGGCACCACGGTGTAGGACCTCGGGATCACAGCTCCTCCTTCGGGGGGGCATTCCACAGGTACATCAGCGCGTAGGAGCGCCAGGGCCGCCACTGCGCGGCCCGGGCGGCCGCGGCGCGGGCGTCATGGGGCAGCCCCAGCCCGACCAGCGCGCGACGTACGCCCAGGTCGTCGGGCAGGAACACGTCCGGGTCCCCGAGCGCGCGCAGCCGCACGTAGCCCGCGGTCCACGGGCCGATGCCGGGCACGGAGAGCAGGGCCGACTCGACCTCGTCA
>JAVEDU010000110.1 GCA_030840805.1 Actinomycetota bacterium | reverse complement strand
CGACGGCCGCTCCCGGGCCGGTGCCCGAGCCGGGTCCGACGCGGACCCCCGAGTCGACGCCGAGGGCCGTCCCTGGGCCGGTGCCCGAGCCGACGGCCGCTCCCGGGCCGGTGCCCGAGCCGGGTCCGACGCGGACCCCCGAGTCGACGCCGACGGCCGCCCCCGGGCCGATTCCGGAGCCGACGGCCGCCCCCGGGCCGATGCCCGAGCCGGGTCCGACGTCGACCCCCGAGTCGACGCCGACGGCCGCCCCCGGGCCGCCGCGGCGGCGGACGCCGTCACCGACCCCGGCGCCCGAGCCCCCGGCACCCGGGCCGTCCCCGCCACTCGCGGACGACGGCCTGTACCACCGCCCGCTCGGTTGACCGCCGAGGTGCCGTCCGGCCGCGTTGCCGTACGGTGGTCGTCGTGCGTCGTGATCCCGCGGTCTCCCGGTTCACCGCCAGTCGCCTCGGCGCCGAGCAACGCGCCCGCGACCTGCGCCGGATGCGAACCGAGACCTTCGATGTCGTGGTCATCGGTGGCGGCGTCACCGGGGCAGGTTCCGCGCTCGATGCCGCCTCGCGGGGGCTGTCGGTCGCGCTCGTGGAGGCGCGCGACTTCGCGGCCGGGACCTCCAGTCGATCGAGCAAGCTCATCCACGGCGGTCTGCGGTACCTCGAGCAGCTGAACTTCGGGCTCGTCCGCGAGGCGCTGGAGGAGCGCGGGCGGCTCCTCACCCGGCTCGCGCCGCACCTGGTGCGGCCGGTGCCGTTCCTGATCCCGCTCACCCACCGGGTGTGGGAACGCGGGTACATCGGCGCCGGCGTGCTGCTGTACGACGTCCTGGGCTCGATCTTCGGTACCGCCCGGGGACTGCCGCGCCACCGGCACCTCGGCAAGCGGGCGGCGCGCCGGCTGTTCCCGGACCTGCGGTCGGACGCGCTCGTGGGCGCGATCCAGTACTACGACGGCCAGGTGGACGACGCGCGGCACACGCTGACGGTGGCCCGTACCGCGGTGTCCCTCGGCGCCGCCGTCGCGACCAGCACCCGGGTGCTCGACGTGCTCACGGATGTTCGCGAGGTCGTCGGCGTGCGCGTGCGCGACCTGGAGAGCGGCGAGGAGTTCGACATCCGCGCCAAGACGGTCATCGCCGCCACCGGCGTGTGGAGCGACGACATCAGCGAGATGCTCGGGAGCCGGCGGGGCCTGCGGGTCCGTGCCAGCAAGGGCGTCCACCTCGTTGTCCCACGCAGCGCCATCGACGGCGACTCGGGGCTGATCCTGCGTACCGAGAAGTCCGTGCTCTTCGTGATCCCGTGGGGTGGCCACTGGATCGTCGGCACCACCGACACGGACTGGGATCTCGACCGGGCCCACCCCGCGGCGTCCAGTGTGGACATCGACTACATCCTCGAGCACGTGAACCACGTCCTCGAACGTCCACTCACGCACGGGGACATCGAGGGCGTGTACGCGGGACTCCGGCCGCTGCTGTCCGGAGAGGACGACTCGACCAGCAAGCTGTCGCGTGAGCACGCGGTGGTGGAGCCGATGCTCGGGCTCATGTTGATCGCGGGCGGCAAGTACACGACGTACCGGGTGATGGCGAAGGACGCGGTCGACGTCGCGGCCCGTCGGCTGCGCCACGTACCGCCGAGTCGTACCGAGGAGGTCGTGCTGATCGGCGGGGACGGCTACGAGGCCGCCTGGTCGAGCCGGGCCACCATCGCCCGGCGGCACGGTGTCAGCGTGGGCGTGGTCGAACACCTGCTGGAGCGGTACGGCACGCTCACCACCGAGGTGCTGGGCCTGGTCGACGACGACCCGGCGCTCGGCCGGCCGCTCGTCGGCGCACCGGAGTACCTCCGCGCCGAGGTCGTGTACGCGGCGCTGGCCGAGGGCGCGCTGCACCTGGACGACGTGCTCACCCGGCGTACCCGGATCTCCATCGAGACCCCGCACCGCGGCCTCGAGTCGGTGGCCGAGGTCGCCGAGCTGGTCGGCGGGGTGCTCGGCTGGGACGACGAGACGCGCGCGTACGAAGTGGAGCACTACCGGTCCCGAGTGGACGCCGAGCGGGAGTCGCAGCGGATGCCGGACGATCAGACCGCGGACGCGGCCCGGCTCGGTGCCGCGGACGTCCGGGGCCTGACGTCGGCCTGAGCGGCGCAACGCTCCGCCCGGCCGACCCGGCACCGTTGGGGGTTCGATGCCGGGCCGGAGGCGGCCGAGGCGTGGGGGCGTGATCCTCGGCGCCGACTCATTCTGACCACAGAGGACAGTGGCGCGGGCCGGATCGTCGAGACGGCCCCCGCTCAAACGGGTGAGTGACGACGTGTCCGCATCGGCCGACTGCGCGTGACGGCCGACCCCTAGGCTGCCGGGTATGACCGTCCTCATCGACCCGCCGGTGTGGCCGGGCCGCGGCCGGCTCTGGTCGCATCTGGTGAGCGATGTGTCGTTCGAGGAACTGCACGCCTTCGCGGAGCGGCTCGGGGCGCCACCGCGCGCATTCGAGCGGGACCACTACGACCTGCCGAGCGAGCGCTACGAGGCGGCGGTCGCGCTCGGCGCGGTACCGGTGTCCAGCAAGGAGATCGTGGCCCGCTTGACCGCCGCGGGGCTGCGGCGGCCGAAGCACCGCCCGGCGCCCGGCCGGCCGTCAGGCTAGGGGCGGGCGGTCAGCGCTCGCAGTTCCGCCGCGAGGTTGGCGCGCGCGCGTTCCTCCCAGCGCTCGTGGAGCGCCGGTACGCGGTACAGCGACGGCAGTGCGGCGAGACGCCGGAGCACGGCGGCCCGCCCCGTGCGGAACGCCTCGTCCGGCACATGCGCGAACTCGGCCCGGACCGCCGCGGTGTAGGCCGCGTACCCGTCCGGCTCACCGGCCAGCACGGCGAGATCCGCGTCGCAGAGCAGGATGCCGTCCCGGTCGCCCGGGGACGGGTCGTGGGTGGCGGTGAGCCGTACCAGCCGGGTGATCGCCGCGACGCGCTCCCCGGGTACGCCCGCGCCGGGGAGGACCCGGGCGGCGAGGGCCGCGCTCATGTCCTCGTTGTCGGTACGCCGGGCGTCGTACACCGCGTCGTGGAACCACGCCGCCAGCCGTACCGCGTCCGCGTCCGCCGCCTCGCCGGCGTGGGCGTCCACAGTGGAGAGCATCAGCTCCAGGTGGTCGAGCGTGTGGTACCGCCGGTGCGGTTCGGACCAGCGGTCCACCAGGTCCCGGCCGACCTCCTCGGCCGCCGGGGAGTCGAGGATCGAATGCCACCGGCGGAGCATCGTCCGCGGCGTGGTCACGCGAACTTCCCGCTGCTGACTGCCACGGTTCCAGTGTGCCGGTCCGGGGCGCTCCCGGCGCCGCTCCGCCTCCGGCGTGTCCCCGGCGGGAGAGTGATCTGCGCCGTACCGGCGGTGGTGGTCCGTCCGGGCCCGAGATCGAACAGCCCCGGTCCGGAAACCCGGGCCGGGGCTGTTCGGGGACCTCACCAGGTGGGAGGTCAGCCCACGTCGGGGATCGCCGGCCCGAGCAGGTCGTCGGCGTCCACGATCGTGTACGCGTACCCCTGCTCGGCGAGGAACCGCTGCCGGTGCGCCGCGTACTCCGCATCGAGCGTGTCCCGCGATACGACCGTGTAGAAATGTGCCTGCCGCCCGTCCGCCTTCGGCCGCAGCACCCGGCCGAGCCGCTGCGCCTCCTCCTGCCGTGACCCGAACGTCCCGGACACCTGGATGGCAACCGCGGCCTCCGGCAGATCGATCGAGAAGTTGGCGACCTTGCTGACCACGAGGGTCTGGATCTCGCCGCGGCGGAACGCGTCGAACAGCCGCTCGCGCTCCTTGTTCGTCGTCTTGCCCTCGATGACCGGGGCCTCGAGCTCGGCCGACAGCTCGTCCAGCTGGTCGAGGTAGGCGCCGATCACCAGCACCTGGTCGCCGGAGTGCTGCTCGACGATCCGCTTCACCACCGGGATCTTGGTCCGGGCGGTGGCGCACATCTTGTACTTCGCCTCGGGGTCCGCGACGGCGTACGACATCCGCTCGGCGTCGGTGAGCGTCACCCGGACCTCGGTGCACTCCGCGGGGGCGATCCAGCCCTGTGCCTCGATGTCCTTCCACGGGGCGTCGTACCGCTTCGGGCCGATGAGCGAGAACACGTCGCCCTCGCGGCCGTCCTCACGCACCAGTGTCGCGGTCAGCCCCAGCCGGCGACGCGACTGCAGGTCGGCGGTGAGCCGGAAGATCGGTGCGGGCAGCAGGTGCACCTCGTCGTACACGATGAGGCCCCAGTCCCGGGAGTCGAACAGGTCCAGGTGCCGGTACTCGCCCTTCCGGCGCGTCGTCATCACCTGGTACGTGGCGATCGTGACCGGGCGGATCTCCTTGCGCTCGCCCGAGTACTCGCCGATCTCCTCCTCGGTGAGCGAGGTGCGCGCGATCAGCTCGCGCTTCCACTGGCGCCCGGCAACGGTGTTCGTGACAAGGATCAGCGTGGTGGCCTTGGCCTCCGCCATCGCGGCGGCGCCGACGAGCGTCTTGCCCGCACCGCAGGGCAGCACGACGACGCCGGACCCACCGGCCCAGAAGCCGTCCACGGCCTGCCGCTGGTAGTCCCGCAGCGTCCAGCCGTCCTGCTTGAGCTCGATCGGGTGCGCCTCGCCGTTCACATAGCCCGCGAGGTCCTCGGCCGGCCAGCCGACCTTCAGCAGCCCCTGCTTGAGGCGGCCCCGCTCCGACGGGTGCACCAGCACCGTGTCGTCGTCGATCTGGGCGCCCAGCATCGGGCTGATCTTCTTGTGCCGCATGATCTCGACGAGCACCGCACGGTCGAGGGCGTGCAGCACCAGCCCGTGGACCGGGTGCTGGCTCAGCTGGAGCCGGCCGTACCGGTCCATCGTGTCCGCGACGTCGACCAGCAGCGCATGCGGCACCGGGTACCGCGAGAACCGGACCAGCGCGTCCACGACGGCCTCGGCGTCGTGGCCGGCGGCGCGGGCGTTCCAGAGGCCGAGGGGCGTGAGGCGGTACGTGTGGACATGCTCGGGGGCGCGTTCCAGCTCCGCGAACGGCGCGATCGCCATCCGGCATTCCTGCGCGGACGGGTGGTCGACCTCCAGGAGAAGGGTCTTGTCGGACTGGACGATGAGCGGGCCGTCGGTCACGCAGGGCCTTTCCGGTCGTGGTGTGTACCCCAGTTTCAACCATGACCGGGCCCGCTGGCTTCCCGAGGGGCTACCGGAACGTGGTCGCGTGCCCGACAATCCCCCTCCGGGCCCGTCGCGGGCCGGGCGAGGGGGAGGGTCCGCGTGCGCCGAGGACTGGGTTACGTCGTTGCGGTGCTGGTCGTGGGCTTCGGCCTGACCCCGGCGCCCGCCGCCGCGGTCACCGGGCCGTGTGGCACCACCGGGCCGGGACAACTGGCCGTGGAGCGGTACCTCGTCGCGCACGCCGGGACGTACGGGCGGGTGAAGGTCGACGGCAGGCAGTCCGCGGCCGACTGCAGGGCGATCAAGCGCTTCCAGGTGCGCTTCGGCATCAGCCCCGCGCAGGGCCACGCCGGGACGACCACGAAGGCGGTCGCCCAGCGGCTGACGAAGTCCGCGGTGAGCCGGTGCCGCGCCGGCACGCGGGTGTGCGTGGACCTGAGCTCCCAGACGTTCTGGATGGTGCGCGGCGGGAGGGTCGTGCTCGGCCCGACGCCGATCCGCACCGGGCGCGCGGGTGGGTACCGGACGCCGACCGGGGCGTTCCGCATCGGCGCCAAGAAGCGCATGACGACGTCCAGCTACTACGGCACGAAGATGCCGTACTGGCAGCACTTCTACCGCGACATGGGGTTCCACGAGACGCCCTCCCCTCTGTACCGAGGCCCCGGCTCGCACGGCTGTGTGAACCTGCTCCGGCGGGACGCGATCGCGCTGTACAGGCTGACGTCGCGGGGCACGCCGGTCGTCGCCTTCGGCCGGAAGCCGGGGACCTGACGGAACCAGGCTCGGCCCCGTGACCACACTGCTGGACGCGATCGCCGCCGGTGACCCGGCGGCCGTCCGGGCGCCCGTCACGGCGGACCCGGAGACGGGCGCGCCGCCCGGTCCGGACGGGGTGTCGCCGCTGCTGCGGTGCCTGTACCGGGGGCGGCGGGACCTGGCCGTGATCGTCCGTGCCGCCGACCCGCCGATGGATCTCGCCGACGCCGCGGCGCTGGACGACGTGGCCGCGGTCGCGTCGCTGCTCGCCGAGGATGTCGAGGTGGACGCCCGCACCCCGCACGGGTTCGCCCCGCTGCACCTCGCGGCGTTCTTCGACGCGCCGCGCGCCGCCGCCCTGCTGATCCGGTCCGGCGCGGAGGTGGACGCGGTGGCCGACACCGCGACGCGGGTGGCGGCGGACCTCGCGGCCGCGGCCGGCCACGACGAGCTCGCCGCCCGGCTGGGGTGAGCCCGGGCCCCCACTTCGTGATCACCACCGCCTTTTCGCGCTCCAGCGACGAGAAACAGGTGGTGATCACGGGAGGGGGAGGGTGGCGGCTACTCCTCGACCGGGGCCGCCGAGGTGATCCGGTGCAGGGCGAACGTGTGCAGCACGTCGGTCCGCTCGTCCTCCGCCCGCAGGTAGCCGGCCCCGATCGACACCGGCCGCACCTTCCGCGTCGCGGTGCCACCGTGCGCGTCCACATAGCCGAGCCAGACGTCGCTGCGCGCGCGGGCCGCGTTCTGCAGGATCGCCAGCGTGGTCGCCGTCGTCACGCCCGGCACCCGGGTGGTGGAGACGGGGGCTCGCCGGGACTCCCGCGCCGCCACGTCACCGGTCCGGGCCGCGCGGACCACCTGCGCCAGCCGCTCGTCGTCGAGCAGCGGCAGGTCGGCACCCGGCCGGATCGACCGCCGACCGGTGACCGCCCGCCGCTCCTCGGCCCGGGTGAGCACGACTCCGCCGCCCGCGTCCTCGGCCACGGGCGCGTATCCCGCGTCCCGCAGGACGTCCAGCAGCCGGTTCACCGGTGCGGTCGACACCAGCACGGTGGGGGCGAGCCGCCGCAGCCGCAGCGCCTCGCTGCGCCGGTCCGCGAGCACCGTCGCGAGCAGCGCCTCGTCGTCGCTGCGGAGGTAGGCGTTCGCGCCGCCGACCCGCAGGCCGCCGTGCCGCCGCGCGGTGTCGTCGATCAGGTACGTGAGCGCCTGCGGGATCGGCGTCCGCGACCGCTTGGCGAAGAGGGCGTGCAGCTCACCCGCGGTACGCCCGGCGTCGAGGGCCCGCCGCACGCTGCCGGCGTCCACCCGGTACACGGTGGCCGCTCCCGCCGACTCGACGTCCGCGACGAGCCCCAGCTCGGTGGCGAGATCGGCCTCCAGCGGTCCGGGCGCGACGACGGTGAGGTCGGGCTGGACCAGGACGTGGTCGAGGGGGTCCGGGAGGAGCTTGCGCAGCAGGTCCGCGGCGGGCTCTCCGGCCAGCAGCGCCTGCCCGTACGAGGTCATCGCCCCGCGACCGGTCAGGCCGATCGTGCCGGCCTCGTCCAGCGCCCAGCCGAGGGCCTCGCCGCGGCCCCGCCGACGCGGTGAGGCCCAGTCGACGGCCGCGACGACCTCCTCGGCCGAGGCCGCGATGCCCACCCCGAACTCCGCCAGCGCGGTCAGGGCCGCCCGCCGCGTCGCCGGGGCGCCGGTGCGCTCGATCTCCGGCGCGAGTACGCCGAGGAGCCGGTCACGGTCGTCCCGCTGGCCGATGAGCCCCGGCAGCCGGGTCATCCGCAGCCACGCCGTCGCGAGGACCGCCCAGCGGCCGGCGGTGTCGTCGCTCCGCCACACGTCGTACGCGGGGGTGGGCAGCCATTCGGGATCGACCTCGCCGGACTGGCCGAGGAGGCCTGCGGCCGACGCGACTTCCAGCAGCAGCCCGGCCACCGGCTCGGTCACCGCGGCGATCCGGGCCAGCCGGCGCAGCTCGCGCACCCCGAGCCCGCCGCTGCGCAGCACGCCGGGGGTCTCGGCGGCGACCGCCGCGAGGAGCGTCTCGGCGAGCCGGACGCCCTCCAGCACCTGACCGGCCCCGGCGGCGTCCACATCGGACGTCTTCAGCACCCGTCCCGACGTGCCCGGCGGGTCGGGGTGCAGCGGGCCCAGCGGTGCGTCGCCGCGCAGCGCCAGGCCCACCTCCCGGGGCAGCTCGACGCTGTCGTCGCCGGTCGCGGCCAGCAGGCCGTGGCCGAGGAGCCACCGGACCGGGTTGTCGAGCTCGTCCGCCGCGACCACCCGGCGGGCGCCGCGCAGCGCACCCAGCGGCGGACCGGCCGCGAGCCGTTCCAGGACCGCCCGTGCCTCCGGCGGGGAACCCTCGACCAGCTTCCGCACCCGGACCGGGTCGGCCAGCGCCTCGGCCAACGCCTCCGCGGCGGCGGGCTGCCGGGCCGGGGGGAGGTGCAGCGCCTGGAGGACCGGCGCGAGCTGCTCGGAGCTCGCGTACGTGAGAAGTTCGACGACGGGGCGGCCCAGCGCGGCCGGGTACGGTCCCGCGGTGTCCGCCACGGCCCCGAGGACGTGCAGGGCGTCGTCCTCGCCCCAGACGAGCACGAGGGACCTCAGCCGGTCGAGCGCCACCCGCACCCGGACGGCGGGTACGGCGTCGCCCACGAGCGCGAGCACGCCCGGCACGGACGGCGCCAGCCGTACCGCGTCCAGCACCTCCAGCGTGAAGAGGTCCAGCGTCTCCATCGCCCGCGCCACCGACAGCCGCACCTGGGCCCGGGTCGCGAGCACCGACAGATCGGTGGGCGTGGGGACCGCGAGGTCCGGCCGCGCACGCAGCATCGCCACCAGTGCGCCGTCGTCCACAGTGCGCAGGTGGTCGGCCAGCCCGCGCGGGGAGAGCGCACCCATCTCGGTCACGCTACTGCCCGTACGCTGTGGAGGCCGGGTGGAGCCCCTGTTCACCCGACCGGACCGATGGAGGTACACCGATGGCTGCCGAGCCGCAGGCCGACGCCAAGGGCAAGGGCAAGAACCCGACCTACGGGGACGGCCACATGGCCATCAACGAACTGCTGTTCGAGCGGCAGGGTCCGCCGTCGCCGTTCGGTGAGGACATCGAGTTCCCGCTGCCGGTCGAGAGCCTGCCGTACACCCATCCCGCCACCGCGCCGCTCGACCCGCCCGCCGCGCACTGAGGCACCCCCGGCACCGGATGATCATGGACTTTGCAACACGACACGCTGGCGTGTCTGTTGCAAAGTCCATGATCATCGCGGAAGGGGTCGCCGCGTGATGAGGCGGCTCGTCGTCGGGTTCGACCTCGACATGACGCTGGTCGACTCCCGGGCGGGGATCGCCGCCGTCTACGACCTGATCGCCGCGGAGACCGGCGTGCCGATCGACAGCGCGCTCGCGGTCAGCCGGCTCGGCCCGCCGCTCGACGTGGAGCTGGCGCACTGGTTCCCCGCCGAGCAGATCCCGGTGGCCGCCGACCGGTACCGCGTCCTGTACCCGGACCACGCGATCGTGCCGTCGCCGATGCTGCCCGGTGCCGCCGAGGCCGTCGACGCGGTACGCCGCCACGGCGCCGGTGTCGTCGTCGTCACCGGGAAGCACGGTGCGAACGCCCGGCTGCACCTGGACCACGCCGGTCTCGTGGTCGACGCCGTGGAGGGCTGGGCACCGGACCAGCCCGCGATGTACGGCGAGGGCAAGGCGGCGTCGCTGCGGCGGCACGGTGTCTCGGTGTACGTCGGTGACCACGTCGCGGACATGGCGGCCGCCCGCGCGGCCGGCGCCGTGGCGGTCGGGGTGCCGACCGGCCCGTACGACCGCGCCGAGCTGCTGGAGGCGGGCGCGGACGTGGTGCTGGACGACCTGACCGGGTTCCCGGCGTGGCTCGACCTGCACGTCGCGGTGACCGCTCTCCGGGCTCGGCTGCGCGAGCTGGGCGGGGTGCTCGTCGCCTTCTCCGGCGGTGCCGACTCCGCGTTCCTGCTGGCGACGGCGGTGGACGTGCTCGGCGCGGACCGGGTCGTCGCCGCGACCGCCGTGTCGCCGAGCCTGCCGACCGCCGAGCTGGCCGCCGCGGCGGCGGTCGCCGCCGAGCTGGGCGTCCGGCACCTGACCCCGCGTACGGACGAGCTGTCCCGGGACGGCTACCGCGCGAACGCCGGGGACCGCTGCTTCCACTGCAAGGCCGAGCTGCTCGACACCGTGCTGCCGCTCGCCGCCGAGCTCGGGCTGTCGTGCGTCGCCACCGGGACCAACGCGGACGACGTCGCCGCGGGGTTCCGGCCGGGGATCCGGGCCGCCGCCGAACGCGGCGCGGTCACCCCGCTGCTCGACGCGGGTCTCACCAAGGCGCAGATCCGGGCCGCCAGCCGGGCGCGCGGACTGTCCACCTGGGACAAGCCGGCCGCGGCCTGCCTGTCCAGCCGGATCGCGTACGGGGTCGAGGTCACCTCGCCGGGCCTCGCCCGGGTGGAACGGGCCGAGACCGCCCTGCGCGCCGCCCTGGCCGGTGCCGGGCTCGCGGTGACGAACCTCCGGGTCCGGGACCTCGGCGGGGACGTCGCCCGGGTGGAGGTCGACGCCGGCCTGGTCCCGGAGCTGACGGACGACGTGCTCGGTGCGGTCGAGGGGTTCGTGCGCGTGACCGTCGAGCCGTACCGCTCGGGTTCGATGAACGAGCTGCTGGCGGAGCCGGACCGCTACCGCTGACGCTGGGTGCGCCGGGCCTGCCGGGCGTCCCGGACCAGGGCCACCAGCGCGATACCGAAGCCCAGCGGGCACAGCATGGTCCCCACCGCGAACGCGGTCGGCGCGTTGGCGCGGCCGAGCAGGAACGGCAGGAACGTCAGCAGCACGAACAGCAGTCCGACGCCGAACACGGCGACGCCGCCGCGCAGCAGCCAGGTGGTCATCCGGTCCTCGGTCACGCGGTCAGCGTACGCCGGGAGTACTCCCTTGCCCGGCGCGCCCGCACCGATAGCCTGGACGGGAGACCGTGACGCCCGACGAGCAGAGGTGAACGTGCCCACCGGCAAGGTCAAGTGGTTCGACACCGAGAAGGGCTTCGGCTTCCTGGCGCGCGACGGCGGCGGAGACGTCTTCGTGCACAAGGGTGTCCTGCCCGACGGCGTCACGGAGCTGAAGCCGGGCACCCGCGTGGAGTTCGGCATCGCGGAGGGACGCAAGGGCGAGCAGGCCCTGTCGGTACGGGTGCTCGACCCGCTGCCCTCGGTGGCCGCGGCCGCCCGGCGGCCGGCGGAGGAGCTGCACGGCATGGTGGAGGACATGATCAAGGTGCTCGAGGCCAAGGTGCAGCCGGGGCTCAGCCAGGGCCGGCACCCCGACCGGAAGACCGCCAAGATCGTCGCCGAGCTGGTCCACGCGGTGGCGCGGGAGCTGGAGAACTAACTCTCCGGCGTCGGCCGCTCGACCAGCACGAACCGCCAGCGCCCGGCCTCCAGGGCGATGTCGCCGATCGCGCCGGCCGAGACGACGTCGATGTTCAGGCGGCCCGACTTGCCGAACTGCGGGGTCAGCGACAGGTGCGTCGTGTCCGGGATGGTGAGCTTCTCGCGGTACGTGGGGTCGTCCGGGGCGGTCAGCCTGACCTCCCAGAGCCCGCCGACCTCCTGGGGCACGTCGATCCCGATGGGCGCGCCCTCCCGCACCGGGACCTCGTGGGGCTCCGCCGTGGTGACCCGGCAGCCGGCCGGTCCCTTCGCCAGCGTGAAGCAGTACCGCGTCGCGGGCGCGCTGACGTACGTGGTGCCGGTCTGCACCGAGACCTCGGGCAGCGGCTTCTCGCACGCGCCGAGCGCGAACACGGACACGCCCGCGGCGAGGACGGCGAGGGCACGGCGCATCGGTACGGCCTCCAGGCTCGGGGGATCGGTCGTTCGGTCCTAGGCTACGGGCGGCGTCACGGTGGCCGGCTCGGCCGCCGGACGCAGTGACCACACCCACGCGGCGACCCGGACCGTGGCGGCGAGCAGCGCCACCGCGGCCAGCGCGAGCCCCCACCGGCCGGAGAACGGGATGAGGCCGAGCGCGCCCCCGGCCACGAACGCCAGCTGGAGCGCCGTCTCGGAGTGGGAGAACGCCGTGCCGCGGGTCTCCTCGGGCAGCGTCCGCTGGATCACCGCGTCCACGGCCAGCTTCGACAGCCCGCTGCCGGTCGCCGCCACGATGGTGAGCAGCACGGCGGCCGGCAGCCCGTACCCGGCGAACCCGTACGCGATCGCGGCGGCCGCGCAGCACGCCGTGGTCGCCCCGAGGGCGGTCAGCGGGAGGGCCAGCGGCCGGTCCAGGGTCAGCCGAGTGCCGATCACAGTGCCCGCGAACGACCCGATGCCCAGGCCCGCGATGACCAGGCCCAGTGCGACGGTCGGCGGTACGCCGAGGTCGTCCTCCCGGGTGCGGAACGCGAAGAACAGCGTGAGGAACCCGTACAGCGCCCGGAAGGAGGCGGACGCGGTGAGCGCGGCGGCAACCGCCGTACCGCTGAGGAGCCGCGCCGACCGGCCGCCGCGGCCGAACAGCCGCGGCACCGTCTCCGGGGCGTCGGAGTCCACCCGGGCGGTGAGCCGTAGGGCGATCACCATGCCGACCAGGAAGACGACCGTCGCGGCCCGCAGGGTCCACTCGGGGCCGAACCGGGCGAGCAGCAGCCCGACCGGGACGACCACCGTGGCGGCGACGGTCCCGGCCAGCGAGCCGCGGGCGTTGGCCGCGACCAGGCTGAGGCCGGGCGGCAGCACGCGGGGGATCGCCGCGCTGCGGGCGACGCCGTACGCCCGGGACATCACCAGCACCCCGAACGCGGCGGGGTAGAGCAGCAGCGAGTCCATCCGGTCGGCGATGGCGAACGCCAGGAACGCCCGCGCCAGCATCGTGGTGGCCAGCGCGTACCGCCGGCCGTGCTGGAACCGGTCCAGCACCGGGCCCACCACGGGCGCCAGCAGCGCGAACGGGGCCATCGTGACGAGGAGGTACAGCGCGACGCGGGTGCGGGCCTCGCCGACCGGCACGTTGAAGAACACCGTCCCGGCCAGCCCGATCGCCACCAGCGCGTCGCCGGCGCACGACAGGGCGTGCACGTCGATGAGCCGGTGCATGCCGGTCTGACGCTGGCCGTCGGCCTCCCGGTACCGGCGGACGCGCCCGGTCAGGGCCCCACCGGCCCGGCCGAGGAGGTCCTGTGCCGTCCGCAGCCCCGTCCGCAGTCCGCTCACGGCCCCATCCAAGTCCACTCCTACGCCCACTGGCACACCGGCGCACCGTCGTGGTGGAGAATGTAGGGGTGATGACGACCACGCCGGACGCCTCGAACGATCCTGCCGGCCAGACCGAGCCCGTTTCGGGCCGCGGTTCCGCACCGGCGACCGTCCGCCGCCCCGACGCCGTGTGCGCGGCGGCGGTCGATCTGGCACGCGCGGCGGTCGTCGAGTCCGGCGGCGAGCACGTGGGTGAGCACCTCGCGGTGGTGGCCGACGGCGAGCGCCTGGTCACCCACCATTTCGAGGCAAACGAGCCGGGATACCGCGGCTGGGGCTGGTCCGTGACCCTCGCCCGGGCACCGCGGGCCAAGTTCGCCACGGTGTGCGAGGTCGCGCTGCTGCCGCGCACCGGCGCGCTGCTGCCGCCCGAGTGGCTGCCGTGGAGCGAGCGGCTCCGCCCGGGCGACCTGGGAGTCGGCGACATCCTGCCGACCGATCCGGACGACGACCGGCTGGCGCCGGCGTACCTGGCGTCCGACGACCCTGCCGTCGAGGAGACCGCGTCCGAGCTGGGCCTCGGCCGGGTCCGGGTGATGAGCCGCCTCGGCCGACTGGAGGCGGCGGACCGCTGGTACTCCGGCGACTCCGGTCCCACCGCTCCGATCGCCACCCACGCACCGGCGCCGTGCGGGACGTGCGGGTTCTGGCTGCCGCTGGGTGGCTCGATGCGGTCGATGTTCGGGGTGTGCGCGAACCTGTTCGCCCCGGACGACGGCAAGGTGGTCTCGGCCGACCACGGCTGCGGCGCGCATTCGGAGGCGCTGGTGCAGGCCACGGTGCCGGTCGACCTCGACGTCGTGCTGGACGACGCCGAGGTCGAGGTCGTCAGCCGCGTCGAGCACGGCCCCGGTTCGGTGGACGACGAAGAGCCCGCCGAGCCGTTCGGGCACGGGTGATCGACGACCCCTTCGGTACCGGGGCGCGCCGCCGCGCCCTGCTCGACGGCTGGGCCGCCTCCCCGACGCGGTTCCGTGAGGACGCGAACGCCGAGGACGACCTGGTCCTCGGCGGGTACGCCGACCGCCTGCTGATCGAGCTGGCCCAGAACGCCTCGGACGCCGCCCTCCGCGCCGGCGTGCCCGGCCTGCTCCGGGTCCGGCTCGCCGACGGTGTGCTGACCGTCGCGAACACCGGCGCCCCGCTCGATGCGGCCGGGGTCGACGCCCTCACCTCGCTGCGCGCGTCGGCGAAGCGCGGGGACGGTACGGCGGGACGGTTCGGGGTCGGCTTCGCCGCGGTGCTCGCGGTGAGCGACGAGCCGGCGGTGCGGTCGCGGGGCGGCGGCGTGGCGTTCTCCGCGGCCCGCACGGCGGCGGCGGTGGGCGAACTCGGCGGTGTCGCCGCCGCGGAGGCCGGCCGCCGCTCCGGTCGTGTTCCGGTGTTACGGCTGGCCTGGCCCGCGCCGGGCCCCGCGTCGAACGAGGTGGACACCGAGGTGGTGCTGCCGCTGCGGGACGTCGCGGCGGCGGATGCCGTCCGCGCGGCGATCGACGGCTTCGACCCCGCCCTGCTGCTCGGCCTGCCCGGACTGTCCACCGTGGAGCTGGACGGCCGGGTGCTGCGACGGCGCGAGCCCGGCCCCGGTGTGGTCGCGCTGGCCGACGACGACACCGAGACGCGATGGCGGATCGCCGTCGCGGCGGGCGAGCTGCCGCCGGAGGTGCTCGGCGACCGTCCGGTGGAGGAACGGGATCGCCGGCGCTGGGCCGTCCTCGCCGCCGTCCCCGTCGGTCCCGACGGCACGGTGCGCCCGCTCGAGGGCGAGCAGGTCGTGCACGCGCCCACCCCGAGCGACGAGCCGCTGTCGCTGCCGCTGCGACTGGTCGGGGACTTCCCGCTGTCGCCGGACCGCCGTCGCGTGCCCGCCGGGCCGCTGGCCGACTTCGTGGCCGCCCGGGCCGGTGAGGTCGTCGCCGAGCTGGTGACCGAGCTCGCCGACGACCCGGCCGTGCTCGCGCTGCTGCCCCGGCCCCGGCTCGCCGGGGGAGCCCTCGACGCCGCGGTGACCGCCGCGACCTCGGTCGCGCTGACCGAGCGCGCGTGGCTGCCGACGCCCGACGGGCCGGTGTCCCCGCGCCGTGCCGTGGCGGTGGACGACGCCCTGGTGGAGCCGCTGACCGACACGATCGGCGGGCTGCTCCCGGCCGGCTGGTGGACCCACCGCACCGCGGCCGCCCTGGGTGCCCTCGGCGTCCGTCTGCTCGGCACCGCCGAGGTGGTGGACCTGCTCGCCGGGACGGATCGGTCCCCGGCCCGGTACCGCACGCTGTACGCGGGGCTCGCCACCGTGCTCGACCGCTCCCGCGAACCGGCGGAGGCCGAGGCGCTCGCCGCCCTCCGCGTTCCGCTGGCCGGGGGTGGGGTCGTCACGGGGGCCCGTGGGCTGCTGCTGCCCGGGGACGGCCTGCCCGCCGCGGCGGTCGCCGCGCTGGGGCTCCGCGTCGTCCACCCGGACGCCGTGCACCCGTTGCTGGAACGGCTCGGTGCCCGGACGGCGACGCCCCGGTCGGTGCTGGCCGACCCCCGCGTCCGGGCCGAGGTGGCGGAGTCGCTCGACGCCGAGGATCCCGGCGCCATCGCGGCGGCCGTCCTGGCGGTGGTCGCCGCTGCGGAGATCGGACCCGGTGAGCTGCCGTGGCTCGCGGACCTGGCGCTGCCCGGCGTGGACGGTGACCGGTGGCCCGCCGGGGAGCTGCTCCTGCCCGGCGGCCCGCTCGCGGACGTGGTGGCGGCGGACGCGCCGTTCGGTGTGGTCGTCGGTGAGTCGGTGAACGAGCACGGCACGGCGGCCCTCGTCGCGGCGGGCGTGCTGGCCACGTTCCCGGTCGTGGACGCGGCCGACGTGGACCTCGCCGACGTCGCGTCCGGTGACGACCCGGCGCTGGCGGTCGACGGTGGCCCGGAGTGGGTGGACGCGGTCGATGCGGTGCTCGCGGCGGCGGGGGAGCCGGCGGGTCCGGTGACGATCGAGCGGTTCCGCGCGGTCCGCGACCTGGAGTGGGTCCGGCCGGACGCCTGGGCGGCGGCGCTGCCCCTGCTCGCCGCGGGACCGGTCCGGGAGGCGCTGGCCGCCACCTGCACGGTCGTCACGGCCGGGGGCCGGCGGGTGGAGGTGCCCGCGTACACACGCTGGTGGCTATCCCGACAGCCTGTTCTTTCGGGACGTCGACCGGGCCACCTGCGGCTGCCGGACGCGGCGGAGCTGGTGGGGCTGTACGACGTCGCCGACACCGATCCCGACCTCGCCGCGCTGTTCGGGGCCCGGGCGGGCCTCGCCGACGTGCTTGCCGACGTCGACGCGGCCGCCGACCTGCTGGAGCGGCTCGGCGACCCGGCGCGGACCGTACGGCCGGACATCCTGCCCGGGCTGTACGGGCTGCTCGCCGCCGCGCTGGCGGGGGTCGACGTCGACCCGCCGGACCGGGTCCGGGTGGCGCCCGACCGGGTCGCCGACGCCGAGCGGACCGTCGTCCTCGACGCGCCGTGGCTGCTCGGCCGGCTCGGCGACCGCGCTCCGGTGGCCGGCGGCGCGGACCCGGAGGCGGTCGCCGACCTCCTCGACGTACCGCTGCTGTCCGAACTGGACTAGTCGCCCCGGGCGGCTGTGCCTATTCGCCGCGCGCGGCGAGGACGCGGCCGAGGCGGGACCGGCGGCGACGGCAGAACCACACGCCGAACACGCCCAGCCCGGTACCGGCGGCGCAGGTCCACAGCCAGCCGGGGCCCACATCGCGGCGGAACGCGAGCAGCGCGAGCCCGGCGACGGCCCACAGCACCGTGCCGACGGTGACGACCTTCACCGCGTCGACGTCGAGGGGTTCCGGCGTGGCACGGGCGGGGAAGCGGGGCACGGGGTCAGCGTAGGTCAGGCGGGGAGCCGCAGGTCCACGAGCCCGAACACCTGGGGCGTCTCCTCGCCCGGCGAGCTGCAGGTGAGCCGCGCCGGTTCCTTCGCCCGTTCCGCGTGGACGGTCACGGCGACCTCGCCGCGGTCGTGGTCGAACACCACGTGCCAGGTGTGCTCGGCGCGCTGCTCGATCCGCCGTACCGGCAGCGCGTCGATCCGGTCCTCGCCGAGCGCCAGCCGGGCGTGGTGCTGCGCGGCCTGTACCGGCGCGGGGTGCGCGGACCGCCCCCGGAGCCACGGCTCGACCACCCGGCCCTCCTCGTACGCGGTGACGAACCGCGCGACGGTCGGCGCCGAGACATGGGCGTAGTACAGGCCGTGGGGCAGGACGACGAGGTTCGCCGCGAACCGGTCGCCGCCGACGTGCGAGCACTCCCAGGTCTGCTCCGGGCGGAGCGCGGCGAGCGCCTCGGCCACCGGCCGGCCGCGGATCGCGCAGCACTGGTCGTGCCGGCCGTGGGTGCAGACGAGGTAGAGCGGTTCGGTGGACGGCGTGCCGACCGCACCGTCCATCGGCAGGCCGAGCAGCTCGGCGTCCCGTTCGAACTCGCCCCACCGCACCTGCTCGTACCCGGGCCGGGAGTCGACGTACGCCCAGCGCCGCCGGGAATCCGGCACCGTGCGGCCGGGCCGGCGGATCAGCATGGGACGGACTCCCGCGGCGCTGGCGCGACGGCTCAGCGCGTCGCCCACCGCGGGGTCGAGGCCGGACTGCCGCATCGCGTCGCGCCCGCTCCACGGACCCGGCTGTTCGACGAGCAGCCAGCGGGGCGCGGGGGACGCGGTGCCCTCCCGGGGGTCGCCGCGTTCCTCGGCGGCAACGCTGCAGCGGAAGGTCACGCACCGACCCTACGCAGGGCTCACGACGACGCCGGAACGACCACGGCCTCGCGCAGCAGCCGCCGTACGAGGACGGCCGCGTCGTCCGGGGCCAGTCCCGGCAGGCCGTCGACCCGGTGGTCGTTCCCGTCGAGGAGTGCCGCCACGGCGTCGTGGCAGCCGGCCGGCAGCGTGACCGTACGGTCGGGAAGCCGCAGGACCACGTTCTCGTCGTCGCGGTCGCCCAGGGTGTACCGGAGGTGGCCCCGCCGCCGCACCGTCGTCGCGCCGTCCGTGCCCGCCGCGGCGGCCGCCTGGGCGAGCGGCCGGATCGGCTCGGACCGGGTGGCGTTCCAGTGCCGGCGCCGGAGCCGGGGCACGACGTCTGCCGGTGCCACGGTGCCGAGCCGCTCGACGAGGGCCTCGACGGTCGTCTTCAGGTCGGCGGCGAGCTGCTCGGGGTCGCCGACGTCCACCCCGAGGGGCAGCGAGGCGCGCAGCTCGGGGGTGTCGGCCGCCAGCGCCAGCAGGGCCTCGACCAGGGCGTACCGCGTGGTGGCCGGGACGCCGACGGTCAGGTGGATCGACGTGTCGCCGAGGGCCTCCGCGGAGTGCAGCCAACCGCGCGGGAGGTAGAGGGCGTCGCCGGGCCGGAGCACCGTGTCGATGACCGGCTCCTCGGTGGCCCGCGTGGCGACCGCGTCCCGCCGGTCCGTCCACGGCTGGTCGCGCAGCGGGTCGGGGTGAACGGGCGGGTGGACGAGCCACCGCTTCTCACCCGACACCTGCAGGACGAACACGTCGTGCACGTCGTAGTGCGCGTCGAACCCCCGGTTGGACGGGGGCGTCACGTACGCGTTGATCTGGACGGGGTGCCCGAGGTCGGCCGCGAGCTGGGCGCCGAAGTCCACCAGCGGCGGCCAGATCCGGTGCAGCCCCTGGAGGACGAGGGTCGCCCCGTCTGCGAACTCGGCCAGCACCTTGTCGTCGGCTGCCTGGTCCGCGATCTCCGCGCCGGCGCCGCCCGAGCGGGTGAACCGCGTGACATCCAGCACGCTGCCCCGCTTGGCCATCCGCAGGAACGGGGTCCGCAGCCCGCGCGTGCTCACGAGCTCGTCGACCGCCTCGGGGCTCAGCAGGTCGGTGACGTCGCCGGCCGCGGGGGAGAGCAGCGGGCGCCGGCCCCAGTAGCCGGTGGAGAAGTCGCCGACGTCGATGCCGAGACAGCGCCGTAGCGCCGGGCGGTCGGTCTCGCCGCCCGCCCGGCGCCGGTCGTCAGCTGTGGTGCTCAGACCGCACCACCGTCCGCGCCGCCGTCGGCACCGCCGTCGGCTCCACCGTCCTTGGCTCCGCCGTCGGCCCCACCGTCCGCACCGCCATCGGCCCCGCCGTCGGCTCCACCGTCCGCACCGCCGTCGGCACCGACGCCACGGACGCTGGTGTCCGCGCCCCCGGCGGGAGCGCCGGAGATGTCGCCACCGGCCGCGCCGTCCGCACCGCCGTCCGCGCCACCGTCGTGACCGCTTGCGTTCGCGCCGCCGTCGGCCAGGCCCTCGCCCGTCGTGATGTCGTCGTCGGTCATGAAATCGCCTCCATAACGGGAGATATCGTCGCTGCGCAGCCTAGGAGCGCGTGAGCCGGCCCGCCATCTTTCGCCCCCGCAACATCTGGGTAATGGGGGTCTGCGACCCTGTCCCGGCATTCGGGGCACCGCCCGTACCGCGCGAGAGGAAGCACATGTCAGGACCCGCGGAGTCGACCGCCGTCCAGGAGCCGACACCCACGCCGACGGGTGCGCCCCGCAACGCGGTCGACGCCTACTTCAAGATCACCGAACGCGGCTCCTCCGTGTTGCAGGAGATCCGCGGCGGTGTCGCCACGTTCTTCACGATGGCGTACATCGTCGTCCTGAACCCGCTCATCATCGGCACCGTCGCCGACAAGAACGGCGGGTTCGTCGGCGGGGCGTCCTCGCCGGCCGAGGCAATCCCGATGGTGGCCGCCGCGACCGCGCTCGTCGCCGGTGTCATGACGCTCGTGATGGGCGTCGTCGGACGGTATCCGTTCGCGCTCGCCACCGGACTCGGGCTCAACGCGTTTGTCGCGTTCGGCATCGCGTCGAAGATGAGCTGGGCCGACGCGATGGGCATCGTGGTCCTCGAGGGCCTGATCATCACGGTCCTCGTCCTCGTCGGCGCCAGGCGCGCCATCTTCCTGGCGATCCCTGGTGACCTGAAGATCGCGATCAGCGTCGGCATCGGCCTGTTCATCGCGCTCATCGGTTTCGTGGACGCGGGATTCGTCCGGCGGTCCGAGGGCGGCGTGCCGATCGAGCTCGGTATCGGCGGGAACCTCAACGGGTGGCCGACGTTCGTGTTCGTGGTCGGTCTGCTGCTGACCGCCGTGCTCGTCGCCAAGAAGGTCAAGGGCGGCATCCTGATCGGCATCATCACGACGGCGATCCTGGCGATCATCGTCGAGGCCGTCGCGAAGGTCGGCGGAGCGTTCGACGCCGCGGGCAAGCCCAACCCCGAGGGCTGGCGGCTCATCGAGCCGAAGCTCCCGGAGAAGCTCGTGGGGATCCCGGACCTCGGCATCGTGGGTCACTTCTCGCTGCTCGGTTCCTGGCAGGCCGTCGGCGGCGTCACCGCGCTGCTGTTCGTCTTCACGCTGATGCTGAGCGACTTCTTCGACACCATGGGCACGGTCGTCGGCGTCGGCAAGGAGGCGGACCTGCTGGACGAGAAGGGTGACCTCCCCGGCTCGGACAGGGTCCTCCTCGTCGACTCGCTCGCGGCGGTCGCAGGTGGCGCCGCGTCGGTGTCGTCCAACACGACGTACATCGAGTCGGCGGCGGGTGTCGGTGAGGGTGCGCGGACGGGCCTCGCGAGCGTGGTGACCGGTGTGCTCTTCCTGCTCGCGATGTTCTTCACGCCCCTCGTCGCGGTCGTGCCGTTCGAGGCGGCCACCCCGGCGCTCGTCATCGTGGGCTTCCTGATGATGACCCAGATCAGGGACCTGAACTGGAACGACTACGGGATCGGCATCCCGGCGTTCCTCACGATGGTCCTGATGCCGTTCACCTACAACATCACGGTGGGTATCGGCGCGGGCCTGGTGTCCTATGTGGTCATCCGGGCGTTCCAGGGCCGCAGCCGCGAGCTGCACCCGCTGCTGTGGGTCACCGCGGCACTGTTCCTGGTGTACTTCGCGATCGCGCCGATCGAGCAGCTGCTCGGCGTCAAGTAGTCCCCGGCCCCGTCCGGGCCACCGGTACCCGGCAGGTACGGATCGCCGCGAGCGACTCGTCCGGCGGGTGGCCGGCGGCCCGGACGGCCGCCACCTCGGCGCGCACCGATTCCGCCCGACGGCTCGCCGTAGAGCCCTCACGGCGCCGGGGGGAGCGGGCGCCTTACGCGTCGGACGGCCGCTGCGGCGTCACCAGGCCCGTCGTTCGCTCGTGAGCAACCCAGGCGAGAGGCGGCGCCTCATCGGGTGGAGTGCGGACGCGGTGAGCGTGGTCGGCGGCCGACGCGGGGTCAGCCGCCATCGCCTGGGGTATCGGTACCCCAGCAGGTACGGATCGCCGCGAGCGCCTCGTCCAGCGTGAGGTCGGCGGCCCTGGCGGCGGCGACATAGGTGCGGGCGTGCGGCAGGACGCGCGCGGCGTCCTCCGCCCCCGGCCCGCGCGGGGCGACCCGGGTCCCCGCGCCGCGCCGCGTCTCCACGTACCCGGCCACCTCCAACGCCGCGTACGCGCGGGCGACCGTCCCCGGGGCCAGCCGGAGGTCCGCGGCGAGCTGCCGGACGCTCGGCAGCCGCTGGCCGGTGGCCAGGGTGCCCCCCGCGATCGCCGTCTCGAGCTGGGCGCGCACCTGTTCGAACGGCGGCACCGCGCTCGCGCTGTCGATGACGATCACCGGACCTCCTCCGCCGCCGGCTCGGGGCGCAGGCCGGTCCGGGCCGTCGTCGGTACGGCCATCGCCAGCCCGGTGCCCAGCACGACGAGCAGCAGGCCGGCCACGCTCTGGGTCCACCCACCGGCGGTGACGGCGGCGGCGCGACACTCCTCGCCGAAGTTTCCGACCACCCCGAGCGTGGATCCCCCGGCGAGGGCGAGGACCGCACCGAACGGCAGCAGCACGCCGGCCGCGGCGACGCCGAGGACGGTCCGGCTCGCGGCGGCCCGCAGCGCGTTGTCGAGGCCGAACGTGTCCGGCCCGCCCAGCCGCGCCCGGCGCGCGATCCGCGCGAGCACCAGGGCGGCGAGCACGACCACGACGACCACCCCGATCGCCAGCGGTACGCCGTAGAAGCCGCCGGGGTACGGGGTCGCCGTGGCCACGGCTCCCGCCTCCGGGCAGTGCAGCGTGTACGCCCGCATCCGGCCGCCGTCGTCCGGCGTGGCGCGGCGCGCGGTCAGCGCCAGATAGGCGAGCAGCAGGGCCGTGGCGCTCGCCGGCAGGACGAGGCCCCACCGCGAGGCGAACGACCACGGCCGGCGTTCGGTGAGATCGGCCGCCCGGGTAGCGGGGTCCACCGTGCGCAGCCCGGCCGCGGGGGCGAGGAGCAGCACCAGCAGCACCGTGGCGGCCGTCAGGATCGGGGCCAGGAGGAGCGGGAGGCCCAGGAGGTCCGGCCGTCCCCATTGGAGGCCGGCCCCGTAGAGCCCGGCCGCCGCGCCGGTGCCCAGCGCCCAGGTGAGCCTGCGGCGCTGGCGGCGGCCGAGTACGGCGGCGTCGGCGGCGAGCGCGGGCGGGACGGCGGGGGCCGCGGTACGGAGCCGGCGCCGGGACACGACCGCGACCGGCAGGACGACGACCAGCGCCGCGACGGCGAGCAGGGCGACGGGCAGGACTGCGGGCACCGGATCTCCTCCTCTTGTGTCAGCGCCTTGATACAAGCGGCCGAGACCGGCTTGTGTCAAGTGGCCGATACAAACCGCCTCGATGTGCTTAGCTAAACTAACGACATGCAGACCCTCGATCTCGCCGGTGAGCTCCGAGGGGCCGTGATGCGGTTCTCCCGCCGACTGCGCCGGGAGCGGCCGGACTACCCCGACCTCTCGCTGTCCCACCTGTCCGCGCTCGCCAGTCTCGATAAGGCCGGTGCGCTCAGCCCCCGCGACCTCGCCGCGCTCGAGCGGGTCCGGCCGCCCTCGATGACCCGGATCGTCGCCCGGCTGGAGGAGCGCGGCCTGGTCGAGCGCACCCCGCACGCCACCGACGGCCGGCAGGTCGTCCTCGACCTCACCGCGGCGGGCCGCGCTCTCGTCACCGAGAGCCGGCGGCTCCGCGAGGCGTGGCTCGCCGGGAAGCTGGCCACCCTCACCGACGCCGAGCGGGCCACCCTCGTCGACGCCGCCGCGATCCTCGACCGGCTGGCCGGGTCGTGAGCCCCGGGCTGCGGCTGATGACGGACTCCCTGCGGGTCCGGAACTACCGGCTGTTCGCGATCGGCCAGGTCGTGTCGCTGACCGGTACCTGGACGCAGACCATCGCGCAGGACTGGCTGGTGCTCCAGCTGTCCGGCAACTCCGGCACCGCGCTGGGCATCGTGACCGCGCTCCAGTTCTCCCCGACGCTGTTCCTCACCCTGTACGGCGGCGTACTCGCCGACCGCATGGACAAGCGGCGGATGCTGATCCTCGTCCAGGCCGCGATGGGCCTGCTCGCGCTGGCCATGGGCCTCCTCGTGGTGAGCGGGGCGGCGGCGCTGTGGCACGTGTACATCCTCGCGCTGGCGCTCGGGGTGGCGCGGGCCTTCGACGTCCCCACCCGGCAGTCGTTCGTGTCCGAGCTGGTCGGCGCCGACCTGCTGCCCAATGCGGTCGCCCTGAACTCGGCCACCTTCAACACCGCCCGCATCGTCGGCCCGGCGATCGGCGGGCTCGTGATCGCGTGGGTCGGCGTGGGGGAGGCGTTCCTGCTCAACGCGGTGTCGTTCCTCGCGGTGATCGCCGCGCTGTGGCGGATGGACCCCGCGGAGCTGTTCCGCGCCGCGCCGGCGCTCCGCGCGCCCGGCCAGGTGCGCGAGGGCCTGCGGTACGTCTGGGGGCGGCCCGACCTGATGATGGTCACGGTGCTGACGCTGGTCGTCGGCACGCTCGGCATGAACTTCAACCTCACGCTGCCGCTGCTGGCCCGGGTGGAGTTCGGGGTGGGTGCGGCGCAGTTCGGGCTGCTGTCCACGGCGTTCGCGGCCGGGGCCCTCTGCGGCGCGCTGGTCGGCACCCGTCGCCGGACCCGGCCGAGGGCGACCGTGATGCTCGGGTTCGGGGCGGCGTTCGGGGTGCTCGAGATCGCGGTGGCGTTCGCGCCGTCGTTCCTCCTCGCGGCGGTGCTGCTGGTGCCGACCGGCGCCTTCCTGATCGCCCAGAACAACGCCGGCAACTCCCGCATGCAGCTCGGTGCCGAGCCTGGGCTGCGCGGCCGGGTGATGGCCCTGTACATGCTGGTCTTCATGGGCGGCACCGCGGTCGGCGCGCCGATCATGGGCGCGATCTGTGAGGCGTACGGCGTCCGCACCGGGCTGGTCGTCGGCGGCGCCGCCACGGTGCTGACCGCGGGTGGGCTCGCCGCGTTCCGGGCCTGGCGGTACCGGCCCGGGCTGGACGAGGCCGGCGCGCTCGGGGCCGCGTCGTGAGTTCCGGGCCAGGTCTGATGACCGGCTCCCTGCGGGTCCGGAACTACCGGCTGTTCGCGGGCGGTCAGGTCGTCTCGCTCACCGGTACGTGGATGCAGGCCATGGCCCAGGACTGGCTCGTCCTCGACCTCTCGGACAACTCCGGAACCGCGCTCGGTGCGGTGACCGCGTTGCAGTTCGCGCCGATGCTCGTGCTCGGGCTGTACAGCGGGGTCCTCGCGGACCGCTTCGACAAGCGGCGTCTGTTGTTCCTGGCGCAGTGCGCGATGGCGCTGATCGCGCTGGCCATGGGCCTGCTCGTGGTGAGCGGCGCCGCGCGCCTGTGGCACGTGTACGTCCTCGCGCTGCTGCTGGGCACGACGAACGCCCTCGACACGCCGGTGCGGCAGGCGTTCGTGTCCGAGCTCGTGGGCGCGGACCTGGTGCCCAACGCGGTCGCGCTGAACTCCGCCACGTTCAACACCGCGCGGATCGTCGGCCCGGCGGTCGGGGGCCTGGTCATCGCATGGCTGGGGGTGGGCCCGGCGTTCCTGCTGAACGCGGTGTCGTACCTCGCCGTGCTGGCGGCACTGTGGCGGATGGACACCGCCGCGCTGTTCCGCGGCGCGCGGGTGGTCCGCGCCGGTGGGCAGGTGCGGGAGGGGCTGCGGTACGTCCGGGGCCGGCCCGACCTGATGATGGTGCTCGTCCTGATGGGGGTGATCGGGACCATCGGGATGAACTTCCACCTGACCCTGCCGCTGCTGGCGCGCGCCGAGTTCGGGGTGGACGCGCGGTCGTTCGGTCTGCTGTGGGCGGCGTTCGGGATGGGGGCGCTGGGCGGTGCGCTGGTCGGCACGCGACGGCGGTCGCGGCCGCCGGCCACCCAGCTGCTGCTGTTCGCCGCGGTGTTCGGGGCGCTGGAGATCGCGGTCGCGTTCGCGGGCTCGTTCGCCGTCGCGGCGATGCTCCTCGTCCCGACCGGGGCCTTCCTGATCGCGCACAACACCGCGGCGAACTCCCGGATGCAGCTCGGCGCCGACCCGCTGCTGCGGGGCCGGGTCATGTCGCTGTACATGCTGGTGTTCCTCGGTGGGACGACGGTCGGGTCGCTGATCACCGGCGCGATCGCCGAGACGTACGGCGTGCGCGCCGCTCTGGTGGTCGGCGGCGGCGCGGTCGTGCTGGCCGCGGGCGGGCTCGCCGCGCTGCGGGCGTGGCGGTACCGGTCCGCCCCGGTTGTGGCCGGGGCGGGTCGCTCCTAGCGTCGGTGGGCGTGCGCCTGTTCGCCGCCGTGTACCCGTCCGAGGCCGCCCGCACCGACCTCGCCGCCACCCTGTCGCGGCGGTCGCTCGCGGGCCGCTCGGTACGGCCCGCCCAGTGGCATCTCACGCTCGCGTTCCTGGACGGAGTACCCGACGGACGGCTACCCGAGGTCCGGGCCGCCGTCACGCAGGCCGCCGCGGAGGTCCCGGCGTTCACGCTGCGGCTGGTCGGCGCCGGTGCGTTCGGCTCGGTGGTGTGGGTCGGGGCCGGCGGCGACACCGAGCCGCTCGGCCGGCTCGCCGAGGAGCTGCGCGGCCGGCTCGCCGGCGCCGGGTTCGCGATCGACCCGCGCCCCTTCCGGGCGCATCTCACCGTGGCCCGGGGGGTGCACACCCGGCGGCCCGAGGTCGCCGCCGGGCTCGCCGCGCTGGCGAACCACGACGGTCCACCGTGGACGGTTCGGCAGGTCGTGCTGGTGCGCAGCACGCTCGGACCCGGCGGGGCCCGACACGAGCCGGTCGCGACCGCCGAACTGGCCTGAGGCGCTACCAGGCGTAGGCCTCGGGGGCGGGCTTGTCGCCGTTCGGGCCGGGCGAGGGGAACAGCTCGTCCAGCTTCGCGAGCGTGGCGTCGTCGAGACGGATCTCCAGGGCCCGCAGCGTCCCGTCCAGCTGCCCGATCGTCCGCGGACCGATGATCGGCGCGGTCACGCCGTCCCGGCCGAGCAGCCACGCCAGTCCGACGTGCGCCGGGTCCTCGCCGAGCTCGCCGCACAGGTTCTCGTACGCCTCGATCGCGTCCCGGTGCGCGGCCATCCCGGCCGCGGCCCGCTCACTGCCGCTGCGGCTGCCGCCGCCCTCCCGCTGCTTGCGGATCGCGCCGGAGAGCAGACCACCGTTCAGCGGCGACCAGGGAATCAGCCCGATGCCGTGGTGGCGAGCCGCCGGCAGCACCTCCAGTTCGACCCAGCGGTTCATCAGGTTGTAGATGGACTGCTCGCTGACCAGGCCGAGACGGTGGTGCGCGCGGGGGATCTCCTGCGCCTGCGCGAGATGCCAGCCGGCGAAGTTGGACGACCCCGCGTAGAGGATCTTGCCCTGCGCGCGCAGGGTCTCCAGCGCCTCCCAGATCTCCTCCCACGGCGTGTCCCGGTCCACGTGGTGCATCTGGTACAGGTCGATGTGGTCGGTCTGCAGGCGCCGCAGCGAGGCCTCGCAGGAGCGGCGGATGTGCAGGGCGGAGAGCTTCTCGTCGTTCGGCCCGTCGCCCATCGCGCCGTACACCTTGGTGGCGAGCACGGTGCGGTCCCGGCGGGCCGGATCACCGGCGAACCAGCGTCCGATGATCTGCTCGGTGACGCCCTCGCCCTTCTCCCACCCGTACACGTCCGCCGTGTCGAAGAAGTTGATCCCGTGCTCGTGCGCACGGTCCATGATCGCGTGACTGTCCGATTCGGACGTCTCGGGTCCGAAGTTCATCGTGCCGAGACACAGGCGGGAGACCGACAGGCCGGTCCGGCCGAGATGGGTGTAGTCCATGTCACCCACCCTGGCACCCCGGAACCCCGGTGGCGAATGCAACCCTGGGCCCGTGACGACTTCGCAGACCTCGCACGTCGACGCCGCCTCCGCGGTCCTCAGGGTGGCCGACGGGCTGTACAGCACCGAACTGGACGGCGACTGGTCCATCGGCAACGCGATGAACGGCGGGTACCTCCAGGTGCCGCTGGTCCGGGCCGTGCTGGCGGAGAGCGCGCTGCCGCACCCGATCGCGGTCACCACCGACTTCCTGGCACCGCCCGTGGCGGGCCCCGCCTCGATCGAGGTGGAGCGGCTGCGTGAGGGCCGCTCCGCGGGGACGTACCGCGCGGTGCTCCGCCAGGACGGCGCGCCGCTGCTCACCGCGTCGATCGTCACCGGCACGCTGACCGAGGACGCCACGCCCGAGGCGGCCGTCTTCGTGGTGCCCGAGGTGCCGGCGCCGGAGGAGTGCTTCCGGGTGCCGGCCGACCCGGGTACCGGCGTGCGGGTGGGGCTGTTCGACCACGTCGAGGTGCTGCTCTCGCCCGAGTCCGGGACGGCGCTCGCCGGGGACCGGTCGCTGCGGCTCACCGGGTGGTTCCGGGCCGGCCAGGGCGTCGAGCCCGACCCGCTGCTGTGCGTGCTCGGCTGTGACGCGTTCGCGCCGGTGACGTTCACCCTCGGGACGTATGGGTGGGCGCCGACCGTGCAGCTGTCGACGTACCTGCGCGCGCTGCCCGCGCCCGGCTGGCTCCGGGTGGAGGTCACCGGGTCGCTGGTGGCGGACGGGTGGTTCGACGAGGAGTGCGCGATGTACGACAGCGAGGGCCGGCTCGTGGCGCAGTCGCGGCAGATCGCCCGGACGCCCCGGGCCTGAGCACCTCCCCCTTTCGTGATCACCACCGGTTCTTCGCGCTCTGGCGCACAGAAAACGGTGGTGATCACGAGGAGGAGGTGGCCCGCGGACAACCCGGTTGCCGCGACTGGGATGCTCTGGGGGTGTCCGGCACCCTCACCGCGCGTGATCTGCGCGTCTCCCACGGCGCCGTGACCGTCCTCGACGGCGTCGACCTCATCGTCGCCCCCGGTCACCGCACCGGCATCGTGGGCCCGAACGGGGTGGGCAAGTCCACCCTGCTCCGGCTCCTCGCCGGTGAGCAGGTCCCCGAGGACGGCACGGTCACCCGCGCCCCCACCACGGCCACGGTGGTCCATCTCCGCCAGGAACCGGACACCACGCAGGGTGAGTCGCTGTACGACCACCTGGCGCGGCGTACCGGCGTCGCGGACGCCCAGGTGGCCCTGGACGCCGCGACCGAGGCGCTGGCCCAGGGCGAACCGGGCGACGACTACGCCGACGCCCTGGAGCGCTGGCTCACCCTCGGCGGGGCCGACCTCGCCGAGCGCGCCGCCGTCCTCACCGCCGAGCTCGGGCTGCCCGAGGACCTGCTGCAGCGGGGCGCGACCGCCCTGTCCGGCGGTCAGCGCGCCCGTCTCCAGCTGGCGGCGGTCCTGCTGAGCCAGGCCGACGTGCTGCTGCTGGACGAGCCGACGAACGACCTGGACACCGACGGGCTCGCGCGGCTGGAGGAGTTCGTCCTCGGCTGGCGGGGCGCGATGGTGGTGGTGAGCCACGACCGTGCGTTCCTGGAGCGGGTGGTCACCGCGGTGTGCGAGATCGACGAGTTCAGCCGTACCGCGACCGTGTACGAGGGGTCCTGGACCTCGTACCTGGCGGAGCGGGAGAACACCCGCCGCAACGCGCAGAAGGCGTACGACGACTGGGCCGAGCAGCGGGACCGGCTGAAGGGCCACGCCCAGCGCCAGCGCGAGTGGGCCACCTCGGCGGGGCAGGACACCGGCCGCCGCGGCGCCGCCAAGGAGGGTGACAAGCACCTGCGGTTCCGCAACCAGCAGCGGGCCCAGGGCCTCGGCGCGAACGCCGCGAAGGCGGACCGCGCCGTCGAACGGATGGAACGCGACGCCGTCGAGGAGCCGCGCGAGGCCTGGGAGCTCCGGCTCTCGATCGCCCAGGCGCCCCGGTCCGGGGCGATCTCCGCGTCGCTGCGGGGCGCGGTCGTGGAGCGCGGGGACGTGCGGCTCGGGCCGCTCGACCTGACCGTGGCGTGGGCCGACCGGGTCCGGGTCACCGGGCCGAACGGGGCCGGCAAGACGACGCTGATCGAGGCGCTGCTGGGCCGACTGCCGCTGGCCGCCGGGGAGTCCTACCTCGGCCCCGGCGTGGTCGTCGGCGAGGTCGACCAGGGCCGCGGCCTGTTCGCCACCCAGGAGTCGGTGCTGGACGTGGTGCAGCGGGAGGCCGGGCTCGAACCGGTCGAGGTGCGGACGCTGCTGGCAAAGTTCCGGCTCCGCGGCGACGCGGCGCTGCGGCCCGCCGCCGCGCTGTCGCCGGGGGAGCGCACCCGGGCGGGCCTCGCGCTGCTCCAGGCCCGCGGGGTGAACCTGCTGGTGCTCGACGAGCCGACGAACCACCTCGACCTGCCGGCGATCGAGCAGCTCGAGCAGGCGCTGGAGGAGTACACCGGCACGCTGCTGCTGGTGACCCACGACCGGCGGCTCGCGGAGGTCGTCGAGGTCACCACGACGATCGACGTGCGAGACCTCCCGCGTTGATCCTGGGGGATTGAGCAGGCGCGCCGGCGTGTCGTGCCGAATCCCCCAGCATCAGCGCGGGGCTGGGCTGGCGCGGCTCAGCGGTTCCGGCGCGTCCCGAACAGGATGTCGTCCCAGCTCGGCAGCTCCGGGCTCCGCGGCCCGCGGTCGTCCTCCTCCGCGGCGGCGCGCAGCGACTCCTCGTGCATCGCCTCGACCCGCGCGGCGGTGTCCGGCCGCAACGCGCCGGTCAGGCCGGCGGCGGGCTCGCCACGGTGCGGCGGCGCGGCGGGCGGTGCCTCGGGCCGGGGCTCGGGGCGGACCTCCGGGCGGACCTCGGGGCGGGCCTCCGGGCGCGCCGGCTCGGTCCGCCGCGGGCGCAGCACCGACAGCGACGGCACGACCGGGATCTCCATCGTGTCGCCGTCGTTGGCGTTCCGCAGGTTGCCCCACGGCGCCGCCGCGGGCGGCGGCTCGTCCTGGGCCAGGATGGCCGGCGGGCGCTCGGTGGACAGGTACTGGGCCATGTCGTCGCCGGGGCTGACCACGCTCCGCGGCTTGTCCAGGTCCCAGTACGCGTGCGCCGTGGCCTTGCCGGACGGCCAGCTGGCCGTCACCCGCCAGGTGCCGTCGTCCTTGCGGTACGCGTCCCAGACCACGGCGTCGGTGTCCACGCCGTGCCCGGACAGGCGCGCGTCGACGACCTCGCCGAGCGGGGAACCGCTCTCCGAGGTGCGCAGCCGCGTGTGCCGCGCCATCTGGGCGACCGCGGCCCGCTCCTGCAGCACCGGGCCGGCGAACCGGAGAACCTTGTCCATCGGGACGTTCGCCCGGCGCGCGACCTCCTCGGCCGACTCGCCGGACCGGATCCTCGACTGAATGTCGCGGGGCGACAGCGCAGGTTCCATGTCGATGCTCAGCTGCCCTTGCGTGCCCGCATGCTCCCGGCGCAGCGCGGCGGACACGGTCTCGTCGAGTGCCAGGGTGAGAATGCGGCCGGCCTCGTCACGGAGCACGAGCGACTGGCCATCCTCGGCGAGGGCAACGAAGCGTACCGGTCGCATCGTGGGCCTCCCGGTCGGACGACGAGCACTGTTGCACATCACGGTACGTGCCGTGTGCCCCGTTTCCGGGGACGGCGCGCCGTACTGCTGCGGTCTCTCCGCGCCGCCGCTATCCGAGCTTCTCGACGACGTAGTCGATGCACGCGGTGAGCTTCTCGACATCCGACGGCTCGACGGCCGGGAACATCGCGACCCGGAGCTGGTTGCGCCCCAGCTTGCGGTACGGCTCGGTGTCGACGATGCCGTTCGCGCGCAGCACCTTGGCGAGCTTGGCGGCATCGATCCGCTCGTCGAAGTCGATCGTGCCGACGACCGCGGAGCGCTTCGCCGGGTCGGTGACGAAGGGGGTCGCGAAGTCGGACTTCTCGGCCCAGCCGTAGAGGATCCCCGACGACTCGGCGGTCCGGGCGGTGCACCAGTCCAGGCCACCGCGCTCCAGGTACGACTCCGCCTGCTCGGCCATGAGGAAGATCGTGGCCAGCGCGGGGGTGTTGTATGTCTGGTCCTTGAGGGAGTTGTCGAGCGCCGTGGCGAGGTCGAGGAACGCCGGGATCCAGCGCCCGCTCGCCTTGATCTCGGCGATCCGCTCCTGGGCGGCTGGGCTCATGATCGCGACCCACAGGCCGCCGTCGGAGGCGAAGCCCTTCTGGGGCGCGAAGTAGTACGCGTCGCTCTGGGTGATGTCGACCGGCAGGCCGACCGCGCCCGAGGTGGCGTCGTGCAGCATCAGCGCGCCCTCGTCCGCGCCCGCGACCCGGCGGACCTGGACGGCCACGCCGGTCGAGGTCTCGTTGTGCGGGGTGGCGTACACATCCACGCCGGCCTCGGCCTCGAAGTCGGGCGCGTCACCGGGGTCGGACTTCCGCACGGTCGGGTCGCCGAGGAACGGCGCCTCCTGCGCGGCCTTGGCGAACTTCGACCCGAACTCTCCGAAGTGGAGGAACTGCCCGCGGTCCCGGATGAGCGAGAACGTCGCCGCGTCCCAGAACGCCGTCGAGCCACCGTTGCCGAGCACGACCTCGTACCCGTCCGGGACGGAGAACAGCTGACGGATCCCGCGCCGCAGCCGGGCCACCTCGTTCTTGACGGGGGCCTGCCGGTGCGAGGTGCCGAGGTACGTGCGCGCGACGCTCGCGAGGCGCTCCACGGCGGCGGGGTCGACCTTCGAGGGGCCGCTGCCGAACCGGCCGTCGGCCGGGAGGAGCTCGGCGGGAATGCTGATGACGCTGTCGGTCACGGCGAGGCCTCTCATGGGTCGTCCAGGGCTTCCGTCGATCCTCCCACTGCCCGGCGGGCGGTCCGGTTGCACCCCCCTGCCGGGGCGCGCAGCCTGGGAGGAGCCCCCCGGGAGGTACCGATGGCCAGGATCCTGATGGCGCTCTCCGCCGCCGACCACTGGACGCTGGCGGACGGCACCCCGCATCCCACCGGCCTCTGGGCCGAGGAGTTCGTGGTGCCGCACCGCACGTTCGTGGAGCTGGGCCTCGAGCTGGAGCTGGCCAGCCCCGGCGGCCGCCGCCCGAGCATCGACCAGGGGAGCCTGATGCCCGAGCAGAACGGTGGCGACGAACGGAAGGTCGCCGACCTCCGCCGGTACCTGGAGTCGATCGACGTCGAGCTGGCCGCCCCGCTCCCGCTGGACGACTGCGCCCGCCGCGCCGACAACTACGACGCGGTGTTCATCCCGGGCGGCCACGGCCCGATGGAAGACCTGGCCGACGACCCGGATCTCGGGCGGATCCTCACCGAGCTGTACGACGCGGGGCGGATCGTGGCGGCGGTGTGCCACGGCCCGGCGGGGCTGCTCTCGGCCGGCCGCGCGGACGGGACCTGGGTGTTCGCCGGGCTGCGGCAGACCGCGTTCACCGACGAGGAGGAGCGGCAGGCGGGGCTGGCCGACCGGGCGCCGTGGCTGCTGGAGAGCACGCTGCGGGAGCGTGGGGCGGTGTTCGAGTCGGGGCCGGCGTGGCAGCCGCACGTCGTGGTGGACCGCAACCTCGTGACGGGCCAGAACCCGGCGTCCTCGGCGGCGGCGACCCGGGCGACGCTGGAGGCGCTGCACGTCGGGACGGCGTGAGCAGCCCCTTCAAAAAATGATCATGGGGTTTGCAACAGGACACGCCGGCGTGGCTGTTGCAAACCCCATGATCAACGGGGGCTGGGGGGCTGGGGGGCTGGGGGTGGGTGTCAGTCCTGGGCGATGCTGGCCCAGCCCTCGACCTCTTCCGGCTTGCGAGGGTCGGGACCCTGGTAGTCGGCGGACGGCCGGATCAGCTTGCCGAGCCGCTTCTGCTCCATGATGTGCGCGCTCCACCCGGCGGTACGGGCACAGGTGAACATCGAGGTGAACATGTGCGCGGGCACCTCGGCGAAGTCCAGCACCACGGCCGACCAGAACTCGACGTTGGTCCGGAGCGGACGGTCGGGCTTGCGGGCGGTGAGCTCGGCGATCGCGGCCTTCTCCAGCGCCTCGGCGACCTCGTACCGCGCCGAGCCCAGCTCCTTCGCGGTGCGGCGGAGTACCCGGGCCCGGGGGTCCTCGGCCCGGTAGACCCGGTGGCCGAAGCCCATCAGCCGGTCGCCCTTGTCGAGCGCCTGCTTGACCCACGCGTCGGCGTCACCGGACTGCTCGACCTCGTCCAGCATCCTCAGCACGCGGGACGGGGCGCCACCGTGCAGCGGGCCGGACAGCGCGCCGATCGCGGAGGACACGCTCGCCGCGGCATCCGCACCGGTACCGGCGACCACGCGGGCGGTGAACGTCGAGGCGTTCATGCCGTGCTCGGCGGCCGAGGTGAAGTACGCGTCCACGGCCTTGACGTGCGCCGGGTCGGGCTCGCCGCGCCAGCGGATCATGAACCGCTCGACGATCGTGCGGGCCCGGTCGATGTCGCGCTGCGGGACGGCGGGGAGCCCGATGCCACGCGCGGACTGCGCCACGAAGGACAGCGTGGTGACGGAGATGCGGGCGAGGTCCTCGCGTGCCTGCTCGTCCGAGATGTCCAGCATCTGGCCGAGACCCCAGTACGGGGCGAGCATCGCGACCGCGGACTGGACGTCGACGCGGATGTCACCGGAGTGGACCGGGATCGGGAAGGGCTCCGCGGGCGGCAGGCCCGGGCCGAACTTCCCGTCGACGAGGAGCGCCCAGACGTTCCCGAAGGACACGCGACCGACGAGGTCTTCGATGTCCACGCCCCGGTATCGGAGGGCGCCGCCCTCCCTGTCCGGTTCGGCGATCTCGGTATCGAAGGCCTTGACGCCCTCGAGACCAGGCTTGAAGTCGGACATTCCTTGGGGCTCCCTGTCGTCGGGTGACTCGTCGGGGTGACGTCGCGCCTCGCCGGGCTTCGTGGGCACCGGTCCCGCTACAGCTTGCCCATCTTGCACGTCCGACTCCACCCGGCGCGAGGGAGGGTCAGTGTGGTCTGGGCCTCACCCGGATGGCCGTACCGCCGTCGCGGTGCGCGCCGGGCCGCACGTCGGCGAGGATGGGCGGGTGACCGTCGACCCCTCGCCCACCGTCCGGATGGCCGACCTGCGCCGCGCGTACGCCGAGCACGGCCTGGCCGAGTCGGACCTGGCGCCCACGTGGCTCGGGCAGTTCCACCGCTGGTTCGCCGACGCGGAGGCAGCCGGGGTGGCCGAACCGAACGCGATGGTGTTCGCCACGGCCTCGCCGGCCGCCCAGCCGAGTCTGCGCACGGTGCTCTGCAAGGGCGTCGACCAGCGCGGCTTCACGCTGTACACGAACCTCGGCTCGCGGAAGGGCCGGGACGCGCTGGCCAACCCGCAGGCGTCGCTGCTGTTCCCCTGGCATCCGCTGGAGCGGCAGGTGATCGTCGGTGGCACCGTCGAGCGGGTCGATCCGGCCGAGGCCGACGCGTACTGGGTGTCCCGGCCGTACGGGTCGCGGCTCGGCGCGGCCGCCAGCCCCCAGGGCCAGGTGATCGCGTCCCGCCGGGTCCTGGAGGACGAGCGGGAGCGGCTGGCGCGGGAGTACCCGGACGACATTCCGCGTCCGGAGGGCTGGGGCGGGCTCCGGGTGCGCCCGGACACGGTCGAGTTCTGGCAGGGCCGCGCGGACCGGCTGCACGACCGGCTGAGCTTCCGCCGGGACGGTGACGACTGGGTCGTCGATCGGCTCGCCCCGTGACGGCAGAGGAGGAGGCGGTGCTGGACCCGGCACCGCCCGCACCGCCTCGCCGGTCCCCGCTCGCGCACCTGCGCCGCGCCACCATCGACACGGCGCCGCTGCGGTACCCCGACTACCGCCGGCTGTGGATGGGCAACGCGGTCTCGCTGATCGGGTTCCAGCTCACCGCGGTCGCCGTCCCGGTGGAGGTGTACGCGATCACCCGGGACTCGTTCTGGGTGGGCATGCTCGGCCTCGCCGGTCTGGTGCCGCTGATCGTGTTCGGGCTCTGGGGCGGCGCCATCGCCGATGCCGTCGACCGGCGCAAGCTGCTGCTGATCTCCTCGGTGCTGGTGTGGCTGTGCACGGTGGCCCTGTTCTTCCAGGCGGTGCTCGGGCTGGACAGCATCCCGCTGCTGTTCGTCCTGGTGGCGCTGCAGTCCGCGGGGTTCGCCGTGGCCTCGCCGACGCGCGGGGCGATCATCCCGCGGCTCATCCCGCCCGACCTCGTCCCCGCCGCGAACACGCTGAACTTCACCGCCAACAACGTCGGCCTGGTCGCCGGGCCGCTGCTCGCCGGTGTGGTGATCTCGCACTGGTCGTTCGCGGCCGCGTACGCGGTGGACGCGCTGCTGTTCAGCGTCGCGCTGTACTCCACCCTCCGGCTCCCGCCGCTGCCCCCGCTCGGCGAGATCTCCCGGCCGGGACTGCGGTCGGTGATCGACGGGCTGGCGTTCATCGCGACCCGGCCGGTGCTGTTGCTGTCCTTCGCGGTGGACATCGTGGCGATGGTGTTCGCGATGCCCCGGGCGCTGTTCCCGGAGGCGGCGGACGAACGGTTCGGCGGCGGCCCCGCGGTCGGCTGGCTGTTCGCCGCGATCGCGATCGGCGCGGTGATGGGCGGCCTGTTCTCCGGCTGGATCGGCCGGGTGCGGCGGCAGGGTGTGGCCCTCGTCGCGGCGATCGTGGCGTGGGGCCTCGCCGTCGCGGGGGCCGGGCTGGTCGGCGGGCTGTGGGCGGCGGTGGCGCTGCTCGCCGTCGCCGGTGCGGCGGACCTCGTCTCCGCGGTGTACCGGCAGACCATCCTGCAGGTGTACGCGCCGGACGAGATGCGCGGCCGGATGCAGGGCGTGTTCATCGTGGTGGTGGCCGGTGGGCCGCGGCTCGGCGACCTGCGCGCGGGCGCGACGGCGTCGGTCACCGGCAGCGTCACCGCCTCGTGGGTCGGCGGCGGCGTCGTGTGCGCGATCCTCGTGGTCGTGGTGGCGCTGTGCTTCCGGTCGCTGATCCGCTACGACGCCGAGGCGCCGCACCCGGTCGCCCCTTCCCCGTGATCACCACCGCCATTTCGTCGTGACAGCGCCGAAAGAGCGGTGGTGATCACGGGGAAGGGGGCGAGCTCAGGCGAGCGCCTTCGCGGCCACCGTCAGGTCGTGGACCAGCGCCTGGTACGCCTCCTCCTTGCGGTCGGGCGGCGTACGCAGGACCGCCGACGGGTGCGTGGTGATCAGCGCGTGTGTGGTGTGGACCGCGGCGTCCTCGCCGTTCGTGGGCACCTCGAACGGCAGCAGCTTCCCGCGGTCCCGGGTGACCCGGTAGGCGTTGCCGAGCAGCGCCCTCACCGCGGTCGCGCCCAGCACGACCACGACCTCCGGGTTCAGCAGGGCCAGCTCGGCGTTCAGCCACGGCCGGCACGCCTCGATGTGCCGGACCTCCGGTGTCGCGTGGATGCGGCGCGGCCCCGAGCCCCGCGTGAACCGGAAGTGCTTCACCGCGTTGGTGACGTACGCGTGCTCGCGGTCGAGCCCGGCGTCCTGCATCGCGCGGTTCAACAGCTTCCCGGCCGGGCCGACGAACGGGTGGCCCTCGCGCTCCTCGACATCGCCCGGCTGCTCGCCCACGAGCACGAGACGGGCGTCCGGCCGGCCCTCGCCGAACACGGCGCGGGTGCCGTTCTCGTGGAGCTCGCAGGCGGTACAGGTCCGCACCGCCTCGGCGAGGGTGGACAGGTCGGCGCTGCGCGGAAGGTGCTGGCGGGCATCCACGCCGCTATGGTGCCGCAGTGACGGGGTTCGTGGCATCGGGACAGCAGTGGAATCTGGCCGCGGACGGCCACGAGGCGACCGTGGTCGAGGTCGGCGGCGGGGTGCGCGAGTACTCCGTCGGCGGCGTCCCGCAGCTCCTCGGCTACGCGCCGGACCAGGTGGCACCGGGCTCGGCCGGTGCGCTGCTCGTCCCGTGGCCGAACCGGATCCGCGACGGCCGGTACACGTTCGACGGCGCCGACCGGCAGCTGCCGCTCACCGAGCCGGCGAAGCACAACGCCAGTCACGGCCTGCTCCGCTGGGCGAACTGGCACGCCGTCGGGACGGCCCCCGACGCCGTGACGCTGGAGGCCGTCGTACCGCCGCAGCCCGGGTACCCGCACCGGCTCGTGGCCCGCACGCGCTACGGCGTGGGGCCCGCCGGCCTCCGCGCCGACCACGAGGTCACCAACGCCGGACCGTCGGACGCGCCGTTCGGGTTCGGTGCCCACCCTTACCTGTACGTCGAGGGCTCCACCGTGGACGACCTGCTGCTGCACCTGCCGGGCACCACCGAGCGGGTGCTGACCGACGAGCGGAGCCTGCCGGTCGGCCGCACGGCCGTGGCCGGGACCGGGTACGACTTCCGCGTGCCTCGGCGGATCGGGACGGCCCAGCTCGACACCGCGTTCACCCGTCCGGCCGGGGAGGTCACGCTTTCCACAGTGGAGGGCCGCGGGATGACACTGTGGATGGACGGCGCGTTCCGATGGGTGCAGGTCTTCACCGCCGACGTGCTGCCGGAGCCGCGGCGCCGACGCGGGGTCGCGGTGGAGCCGATGACCTGCCCGCCGGACGCGTTCAACTCCGGCGAGGACCTGATCGTGCTCGCCCCGGGGCAGACCTGGCGCGGGAGCTGGGGCATCAGTCCGCTCTGATCTCCCGGTACCGGCGCAGCGCCTCCTCCCGTTCCGCCCGGTGGTCCACGATCGGCTCCGGGTATCCGTCGGGCGGCCCGTCCGGCAGCGTGTGCACGGTCTTCCCGGCCACGGCACGGAGCTGCGGGACGTACCGCCGCACGTAGTCCCCGGCCGGGTCGAACCGCTCGCCCTGGGTCGTCGGGTTGAACACCCGGTGGTACGGCGACGCGTCGGTGCCGGTTCCCGCCGTCCACTGCCAGCCGTGGTTGTTGCTCGCCAGGTCACCGTCCACGAGGTGCCGCAGGAAGTGCCGGGCCCCGCGCCGCCACGGCAGGTGCAGGTCCTTCACCAGGAACGACGCGGTCAGCATCCGCACGCGATTGTGCATCCACCCCTCGGCGAGCAGTTGCCGCATCCCGGCGTCCACCAGCGGGAACCCGGTGCGCCCGGTGGCCCACGCCTCGAACAGCGCGTCGGCCGCCGCGCCGCTGTCGTGCCGTACCTCGCCGTGCATCGAGTCCCGCGCCGACTCCGGGCGGTGGTGGAGCACGTCGGCGTAGAACTCGCGCCAGCACAGCTCGGTCCGGTACGTCGCCGGACCGGCCCCCGCGCCGAGGTCCGCCAGCAGCGTGCGCGGGTGCAGCTCACCGAACTTCAGCGACACGGACAGGTGTGAGGTGGCGTCGAGGTCGGGGCGGTCGCGGTCGGTGTCGTAGCCGGCCAGCCGCTCGTCGCGGAACTCCGCCCAGCGCGCGAGCGCCGCCTCCTCGCCCGCCGCGGGCAGCTCGGCGGCGACCTCGGGCTCGGCCGGGAGCTCGCCCGCCCCCTCGCCCACCGCCGCGAACCGCACCGCCGAACCGTCCCCGGCCGGGCCGCGCCAGCCGTACCCGCCCCAGGCCCGGGAGAACGGGGTGAACACCCGGTACGGCGTGCCGTCCGGCTTGCGCACCCGGCCCGGGGCCACCGCGTACGGCGAACCGGTGCGGACCAGCGGGATGCCGGCCTCCGCCAGCGCCGCGTCGACGGCCCGGTCCCGGCGGGAGCCGTACGGGCCGTGGTCGGCGGCGCAGTGCACGCCGGTCGCGCCGATGTCCGTCGCGAGCCGCACCACCGCGGTCACCGGATCGCCGCGGCGGACGACGAGCCGCCGCCCGAGTCGGCGGTCCAGCTCGCGCAGGGACCGCAGCAGGTACGCCTGCCGCGGCGCCCCGGCCGGGTCGTACAGCGTCGGATCGACGACGAAGAGCGGCAGCACCTCGTCGGCCTCGTCGGCGGCCGCGAGCAGGGCGGGGTTGTCGGCCAGCCGCAGGTCACGGCGGAACCAGAGCACGGACACGGACACCGGCAGAACGCTCCCACGGGCGGTGCCGCGCCGCGAGCGGGAAGCCCGCCACGCCGCGCGCCGACGCCCGCCGAGGGGGCGGACAGCTACCCTGGGCAGTTGACGGCGCGGTCGTACCGCGGGGAGGGAGCACGACGCGTGATCTTCAAGGCGGTGCGTGAGGGCCGGCCGTACCCCGACCACGGTCTGACGGTGCGCCAGTGGGCCGACATCCCGCCGCGGCCGATACGCCTCGACCAGCTCGTGACGACGAAGCGCGAACTGGCCCTCGACCGTGCGCTGGCCGAGGACTCGACGTTCTACGGTGACCTGTTCCCGCATGTCGTGGAGTTCGAGAACACGCTGTACCTCGAGGACGGCCTGCACCGGGCGCTCCGCGCCGCCCTGCAGCAGCGCACCTCGATCCACGCCCGGGTGCTGGTGCTCTGAACGGGCGCGAGCCGGCGCTCGCCGCCCGCCGTCCCCTGATCATGATCACGCCGAGGGCGGCGTGCTCACCCGGCCCTGCTCAGGCGGGGCGTTCCTGCACGGTCCAGCCGTTCCCGTCGGGATCGGCGAAGAAGAGGAACGAGTTCCAGGGACCGCCCCGTCCGTCGACCCAGGCACCGTCCTCGAAGCGCCGGATGTTGCCGACCTCCACGCCGCGCTCGACCAGTTCCGCCCGTGCGGCCTCGATGTCGGACACCACCAGCTGCATGCCCTGGACCGAGCCCGGCGCGGCGTCGCCGAGGCCCTTGCCGACGAGGATCGAGCACGCCGAGCCGGGCGGCGTCAGCTGCACCATGCGCAGCTCGCCGTCCGCCCGGTGGTCGACGTCGGCCGCGAAGCCGGCCTGCTCGGTGTAGAAGCGCCTCGCCCGCTCGACGTCCGACACCGGAATCGGCACCAGTTCCAGCTTCCAGTCCATCAAGGTCCTCCTCGTCGCGGTCAGCCCGCGTTGATCGTGTCCGGGTCGATCACGAGCCACGTGGCCTCCGCCCGGGCCAGCAGGCCGCCGGCGTGGTCGTACAGCGCGGTCGACGTGAACGCCTTCCGGCCGTCGACACCGCGGGCGTGCCCGACGATCACGTACTCCCCGTGGGGCAGCGGGGTGGCCGACACCTCCGCGGTCATCCGGCCCAGCACCATCGGCCGCCCGGGCGTGAGCACCGACCAGCCGCCGGGGCAGTCCAGCGCCGCCCACACTATCGGCACGCCGACCTCGGAACCCGGGGTCCACGTCGTCGCGACGGTGTCCGCGCGTCCCGGCACCGGCCCCGGGAACAGCCGTAGCCCGTCGCCGGGCGCCCGGTCGGGGCCGCAGGTGAAGCAGGTCGGGAACGGGTGGTCGGCCAGCCCGCCGTACCCCTCGGCGGTGGCGGCGGCCACGGCGTACGGGACCGGGCCCGGGGCGGGGCCGGTGAGATGCCCCGCGGTCACCTCGGCGACGAGCAGGTCGCCCGCCCGGCAGTGCAGCGTGTGACCGGCCGGGTCGTTCTCCTCCGCGCCCACGACCAGCTCGGTGCCGAGCGGAGGAGGCCGCCGGAGGGTGACCGTGGCGATCGGGTTGCCGGTACGGCGGCGCAGCTCCTCGGCGAGCAGCCCGGAGATGTACCCGCCGTTCGCCGAGCGTGCGGGTCCGCGGAAGCGCGGCTCGACCGTGAGGGAGGACGTCATCTCGCCAATATGTCAGTGCAGCAGCGCGGACACGGACATCACGGCGAAGGCGACGGCGAACGCGGCGGGCGCCAGCACGGTGGCGTGGGAGGGTGGCGCCGGCCGGGCGGCCGCCATCGCGTGGATCCGCCGCTGGGCGGCCAGCGCGAACGCCAGCCACAGCGCCACACCGGCGGCCCCGACCGCGGGCATGCGGGTCTCCAGGGCGAGCCGGCCGAGCAGCAGCACCGCGACACCGGCGGCGAGGACGGACCGGCGCCACGCGAGCCGGGTGCGTTCCGGCTGGAGCCCGGCCGCCGCGGGGGAGGTCATCGCGCGACGAGCCCGAGGACGAGCAGGATGCCGCCGGCCGCCAGCACGAACGCGAGCACGGCCGGGAACCGCGACCGCGGCAGGTCCTCGCCGAGCCGCATCGCCCGCTCGCACTGCGTCCAGTGGCGTACCGCCCGGACCGCCGACGCGGCACCGAACGCGACGAGCGCCACCGCGACGACCTCGCGCGCATGCGGCACCGGGAGTTCCGGCAGGAACTGCCCGACTGCCAGCCCGCCGCCGATCAGCGCCAGGGCGGTGCGGATCCAGGCCAGGAAGGTGCGTTCGTTGGCGAGGGACCAGCGGTAGTCCGGCGTGGTACCCACGGCGCCGAGGTCACGGCCGAACACCACGGACACCTCCTCCTGTGTCCCCGGAGGCTAACCCGGCGGTCAGACCGGGCGGAGCCGGCGGTACGGCGGCGGGGGCAACTCGATCTCCACGGCATCCCCGGGGCGCACCTCGCCGCCGAGCACCACGATCCCCATCACGCCGGCCTTCCGCGCCACGCCCCCGAACGAGTCCCGGTCCAGTACCGCCTCCATCAGCCCGGGCGCGACGCCGTCGAGCTGGACACAGGGGTTCCGCAGGCCGGTCACCTCCACCACGGCCTGCCCGAGCCCCAGCCGCGTACCGGCGGGCAGCCCGAGGAGGTCGACGTCACGGGTGGTGACGTTCTCGCCCATGTCCCCGGGCGCGACGTCGAACCCGGCCGCCCCGAGCTCGTCGAACAGCTCCGCGTGGAGGAGGTGGACCTGCCGGAGGTTCGGCTGGTCGGGGTCGCGCGCGACCCGGGACCGGTGCTGCACCGTCACCCCGAGATGTGCGTCGCCCTCGACCCCGAGCCCGGCGAGGAGCCGGATCACCGGCCGCGGGGATTTCGCCATCGTGTGTTCGGGGTTGCTGCTCACCGTCTCGACCCTGCCGCGCATCGGCCGATCTTGTCGCAACTCGGCGCGCGCCGGGGGGCACCTCAGCCCGGCACGATGCGCTGCCAGGTGCGGGCCGTGTCGTGGCTGACCCAGTACCCGCGGTGCGGCACCGCGGCGAGGGCGACCACGCGGGTCGAGCTCGACGCGCCGACGTACCGCCAGCCGCCGGATCGGGACGTGTCGAGATCGGGCAGCCCGTCGCGCCCGGAGGCGCGTTCCCAGGTCCGGCCGCTGTCCCGGCTGACCATGACAGGGCCACCGAGCGACGGGTCACCGGATGCCGCGAGGAGCACGGTGGACGATGCCGCGGTGAGGCTCACGAACGTGCCGTTCGGAATCCGGAGGTGGCTCGCTCCCAGCGGTAGGTCCGTCCACCGGCGACCGTCGTCGCTGTACCGGATCGTGTAGTCCAGATTCCCGGCGCCGGGGCCGGCGCAGAACGCGAACAGCCGCGCCGACGACGGGGAGGCCACCATGCCCGGGGAGCCGTCCGGGCAGCTCACCGTCGCCGATCGCCACGTACCGCCGCTCCGCAGGTACACGATGCCGCTGTCGGGAAAGGACACCGCGGCCGTACCGGGGCCCAGGCTCAGCCGTCCCGAGGACCCGGCGGCCGCCACCCCGGGCACATCGCGCCAGACGTCACCTCGCACCGTTGTCGAACGGAGCTTCACGCGGCAGGTGCTCGACGAGCCGGTGCACCGCGACACCACCGCGTAGGCGGTCGTGTCGTCCGCGGCGAGGTCGACGACGGCACCGCCGGCGTCGACGGAGCGCCACCGCCGTGCACCGTCGTGGGTGGACCACAGCGCACCGCCGTAGGCCCAGCCGTCCTTCGGCGTTCCGAACCGTAGGTCGCGCACGGTGTACGACCGGGTCGACGGCTGCGTCGCGGTGACGGCCGCCTCGGGCGCGGCGACGCTGACCCAGTGCGTCCCGTCGTACCGGGCGACGGAGGTGCAGGGTGCCGTCCGGCAGGAGGCGTACCCGAGCAGGTACGTGATCCCGTGCGCGGTCGTCGTCACCGACACGTCGGCGAACCCGGCCGGGACCCGACCGCCACGCGGCAGTCCCAGCGTCGCGGCCAGGTCCGGGGACCGGGACGGCGTCGGGGACGCGCCGGCGCCCGGGCCGGCCGGGGTCGCGGACGTGGGGCCGGGCGACGCCGCGGTGTGCCGGGCCCGGTCCGACCGCTCGTGCAGCAGGAAACCGGCCCCGACGCCCACGGCGGCGACGACCGCGACGAGGACGACGAGGACGACGACGTTCCGCCGGCTGGGACCGGTCATCTCGCCTCACCGCCGCGTGTCGTCCGGGGCTAGAGCGACGGCGGCGGCGCGTTCTCCGGTCTCCCGACGAAGGCTCCCCGCAGCTCGCCGAGCCAGTCGTGCAGCGGCCGGGCGTCCTCGCCCGTGGCCTTCGGCACCTCGTCGGTGACCGTGTCGGCCGCGCCGTTGCGAACCCATTCGTACAGCTCCAGCGTCCCGTCCACCACCCACGGATCGACACCGCTCGCGAGCAGGTCGGCCTTGGCCTGGTACGGCGGTACGTCCGCGTACTCCACCGTGCGGGCGAAGACGGCCGAGATCCGTCCCGCCACGTCCGCGTAGCTCAGCGCCTCCGGGCCGGTCACCACATAGGTCCGGTCCACGTGACCGTCGTGGGTGAGGACGTGGGCGGCGACCCCGGCCACGTCGCTCGTCGCCACGAACCCGATCCGGCCGTCGCCCGCGGGCGCCGGGAGCAGCCCCTCGTCCCGGATCGTGTCCGCCGCCCCGAGCAGGTTCTCCATGTACATGTTCGCGGCGAGGTAGGTGACCGGCAGCTCGGTCGCCTCCAGGTGGACGGCGACCTGCCGGTGATTGCGCATGAACCGCACGTCGCAGTCCAGGTCCTGGAAGCCGTCCGCGGCGAGCTTGACGATGTGCGGCCGGTGGCCGGCCGCGACGACCGCGTCGAGGAACCGGATCTCCAGCTCCACCTGCTGCTCCCGGCTGGGGCTGAGCAGGAAGATCCGGTCGAAGTTCCGTAGCTCGTCGGCGGACGGCGGGTCGTCGAGGGTCGCCACGATGTGCTGTGAGCCGGTGGGGAGGCTCCCGGCCTGCGCGTCGATCCGGACCATCGCCGTGGGCTGCACGCCGGCGTCGGTCAGGTCCTCCATCAGATGGAACCCGACCCGTCCGGTCGCACCGGTCACCAAGATCACGGGGCCGCCTCCTCGTGTCGGACATGCTGCCCACTACCCACTCGGGCATCCTCGACACCGTGAACGGCGACCTGCGCGTGACCGCCGCGGTGGTGATCCCCGCGGCCGAGCTCCGTGAGCGGTTCTCCCGCTCGTCGGGGCCGGGCGGACAGTCGGTGAACACCACGGACAGCCGGGTGGAGCTGTCGTGGGACCTGCTGCGGTCACCGTCCGTGTCCGAGGACATGCGGGGGCGGCTGGCCGAACGCCTCGCCGGACGGCTCGTGGACGGCGTACTCACCGTCGTCGCGTCCGAGCAGCGGTCTCAGCTGCAGAACCGGATGGCGGCGCGGGAGCGGCTGATGGACCTGGTGCGGTCCGCCGCGGCGCCGCCTCCCCGCGCCCGGCGCGCGACCCGGCCGAGCCGGGGAGCCCGGGAACGCCGGTTGGCCGACAAGCGCCGCCGCTCCGACATCAAGCGGCGGCGCCGGGGCGGGGCAGGGGACGAGTAGGTCCCCGGCTGTCGTTCTCAGCGGGTGCGGGCGAGGGCGTGCTCGTGGTGGCGCGCGTGACGGTCGTGGCGGTCGTACCGAGGGGCGACCTCGACCTCGTACTCGTTCGGGTCCGGGGGCCCGCCGGCGTTGCCGCGGATGAGGATGAACGCCGTGATCGCCGACAGCGCGGCGAGCCCACCGCCGAGGAACAGCACGGCGTTCAGCCCGGCCTCCGAGGAGGCCTGGGCAATCTCGGTGAGCCAGCCGCGCGCCAGCTTCGGGACGTGGTCGGCGACGAGTGTCCCGGCGCCCGAACCCAGGGCGTCGGCGAGGTCCTGGATCGTCTTGTCGGGGAACGGCGCCCCGGCGAGCCGTTCCGTGGCGGTGCCCTGGGCCTGGTTGGTGTACAGCGCCCCCAGCATCGCGACGCCGCCCGCGACGCCGATCTGCCGCAGCGTGCTCAGCGTTCCGGTCGCCATCCCGGCCTGGGAGGGCGGGCAGGTGAGCGAGCCGTAGGAGATCACCGCCGAGCTCACGCCGAGTCCGACGCCGGCGATCACGAAGCCCGGGATGAGGGTGGCCCAGGTGAGGTTGCCGTGGGTGCGGGCAAGCAGGAGCAGGCCCTCCGCGGACAGGATCAGGCTCCCGCCGAGCAGGAACCGCAGCGGTACGCGGTGGAAGAGGGCCGCGCCGACCAGCGACGCCACGAAGCCCGCCATCGTCAGTGGGAGGAAGCGCAGGCCGGTCTGGAACGGTGTGTAGCCCATCGTGTTCTGGAGGTACAGCGCCAGGTACGACGTGCTGGCGATCAGCGTCGCCGAGATCGCGAGCGCCCCGAATCCGATCGCGGTGAACGCCGGGACCCGGAACAGCCGCAGTTCCAGCATCGGCTCGTCCCGGGACAGCTCCCAGGGGACGAAGGCCCCGATGAGCAGCACGGCGACGAGGAACAGCCCGAGGATGAGCGGCGAGGTCCAGCCGTCCTCGTTGCCCCGGATCAGGCCGAGCACCAGGGCCACCAGCCCGCCGGTGAGCAGGAACGCGCCGCCCCAGTCCGAGCGATGCGGGTTGGGGCTGCGGGAGTCGCGGAGCCAGATCGCGGACGCGAGCAGGGCGAGGACGCCGACCGGCACGTTCACGAGGAAGATCCACCGCCAGCCGGGACCGTCCACCAGCAGCCCGCCGAGCAGCGGGCCGACGGCGGTGGCGAGCGACAGGGTCGCGCCGTACGCGCCGACGCCGACCGCGCGTTTCTTGGGGTCCGGGAAGACCGCGCCGATCATCGGCAACCCCACGCCCAGCAGCATCGCGCCGCCGATGCCCTGGAGGGCGCGGGCGAGGTTCAGCTCCAGTGAGGAGTGGGTCAGCGCGCACAGCAGCGATCCGACCGTGAACAGGGTCAGGCCCCAGGAGTAGACCCGCCGTCGTCCGATGCGGTCACCCATCGTGGCGGCGGTGAGCAGGAAGCCCGCCAGCGGCAGCGTGTAGGCATCGACGACCCACTGCAGGTCCGCCAGGCTCGCGTCGAAGTCACGCTGGATGTCGGCCAGCGCGACCGCGACGATCGTCATGTCGAGGACCAGCATGAAGAGCGCGACGCACACGAGGACGACGGTCCAGGCGGGCGTGCGACGGGACGGGGGAGCGGTCAAGGATTCCTCCGGAGGAAGTGGGTGATCGCCGCGTCCTGGAAGCCCGGGAAGGTCTACGCCGGTTGGGCTACAGTTGTCAACATCACACTCTCCGGAGGGGGACGATGACAGCCGCCGACCGGGTAGACGTGCCCGCGGTCGGGCGTCGCCGCCGGGCCCGCCGGGGCGAGGGTGACCGCCTCCGGGGCGAGATCGTCGAGGCTGCCGGCCGGTTGCTCGCCGAGACCGGCGATGCGCACGCCGTGACGCTCCGGGCGGTCGCCCGTGCCGTCGGCGTCACCGCGACCTCGATCTACCTGCACTTCCCGGACCGGGCGAACCTCGTGCGCGCCCTGCGGCGCCAGTGCTTCGCCGAGCTCGTGGCCGCGATGGACACGGCGGCCGACGCGGTGGGTGCGGAGCCGCACGCCCGGGCCCGGGCGAGGGCGCACGCGTACGTCCGGTTCGGCCTGGAGAACTCCGGCCGGTATGGCGCGCTGTTCGAGCCCGCGCTGCAGTCGTCCACCCCTGTCGACATCGGACAGTCCACGGTGCGCGGAACGGTCAGGGACGTGACGGCGGCGCTCGGCGGGAACGTCGAGGGCGCCGAGGCCTGGCTCGTGCTCGTGCAGTTCTGGACCGCCCTGCACGGCACGGTGGCGCTGCGATCGGTGCGGCCCGGGTTCGGGTGGCCGGAGGTGGACCGGCAGGTCGACGACCTGGTCGACCGGCTCACCGGGCGACGTGCCGCCACGCCGTAGCCATCGTCGCACCGCGCCACCGCGCCACCGCGCCACCGCGCCGCGACCCACTCGCCCGCACCGTGCCGCCCCGCCCCGCCTCGCGCCTCGCGCACGCGCACCGCCCCGCCCCGCCCCGCGCCACCGCGCCCCGTGCCGCGACCCACTCGCCCCCGCCCCGTGCCGCCCTGCCCCGCCTCGCGCCGCACCGCGCACCTCGCGCCGCGCACCTCGCGCCGCGCGCCTCTCGCCCGCGCTCCGCACCGTGCCGCCCCGGCACGCGCCGCACCGCTCGGCGCCCCACGCCCCACGCGCGGCGGGCGACGGAAGGGGACCGGCCTGGGTCGTCCACTGTGGACAAGTGCCACGTTTCGTGTCCCTCTGACAGCGCTAGGTGATGGCAGATTTGCCTCTGGCGTCGCGGGCGCACCGGGAGCATGCTGCTGCCGCCGAAATCGAACGTCGGCCGAGTGAACCGCTCACGGGGGCACCCACGAATGACACGAGAACGCGTCGCGTCCTCGACCGATCCCAGGAGGTTCCAGATGAGCTCCACCATGACCCCACCGATCACCGCATCACCTAACAGGCTGCTGGGCGCCGTATTCGGTGCCGTGTACCTGCTGGTGGGCCTCGCGGGCTTCGCCGTCACCGGCGGCGTCGGGTTCGCCGCCACCGAGGGCAAGGCGCTGATCCTGTTCGACGTCAACCCCCTGCACAACATCGTCCACCTGCTCATCGGCGCGCTGCTGCTGTTCGGCGCGGTGCGCGGGGTGGCGACGGCCAAGGGCGTGAACACGCTCGTCGGCGCCGTGTACCTGCTGGTGGGTCTGCTCGGCCTGTTCCTGCTCGACAGCTCGGCGAACATCCTCGCGCTCAACGGTGCCGACAACGTGCTGCACCTCGCCAGCGCGATCCTGCTGCTCGGCGTCGGGCTGTCGCAGGACAAGGCCGCCGCGCGGACGGTCTGACCGTCGTGCCGAGCAACGCCTATCGCGGCAGCGACGTGACGCGGTGCTGGGCGGGCTTCGCCTCGCTCGGCGCCGGCCTCGTCCACGCCGCGGTCATCCGCGAGCACTGGTCGGAGTGGGCTGCCTACGGAGTGTTCTTCGCCGTGGTGGCCGCCGGGCAGCTCGGCTGGGGTCTGGCCGCGCTCGCCCGCGACCGGGCGCCGTTCCCCCGCACGGTGGCCGCCGCGAACCTCGCGGTCGTCGCGCTCTGGGGCGTCACCCGTACGGCGGGCCTGCCGTTCGGCCCGGACGCGGGTTCCCCGGAGGCGGTGGGGGCCGCGGATCTCGGGGCTGTCGCGCTGCAGGCGGTCATCGTGATCGCCCTGGCGGCGGGCAACCTGGGCGTGCTCGGCGTACCGCGGGCGTCGAAGGCCGGCCTGCTGGCCGGTCTCGCGGGCGGCGCGCTCGTGGTCGGCCTGATCACCACGCCGGCCCTGGCCGGTACGCCGGCCGGTGCGCACGCACACCCACACGGTGCCGGACCCGGCCACGTGGAGTCCGCCGGCCACCACCCCGGCTGATCCCGCCGACGATCCCCCCGCCCGGTACCTGGTACGGGCGGGGGGATCGTCCGTGTCGGGTGTGGACATTCCGTGAGTCGTGACCCGGACAGGGGCACCGCAGAGTCGATCTTGCTCAATAGCCTGGGCACCCCCTGCCGACCGGGCAGGAAATCCCGGGGAGAAACCATGAGACGATCTCCGATCCTGGGAGCCGCGGCTGTTGTGACAGCCGGACTCCTGGTGCTGACCGCACCGGCCGTGGGAACGACGGCACCCAGCCGTGGCCCCGCGCCAGGGCATTTCACCGCCGCGGAGCGCCTCGGGCTGCAGCAGGTACCGAAGCACGTCGCCGGGGCGTCCTCCGCGAAGAGCGCGCTGTCAGCGAGGGGCCACGGCACCAACCCCTTCATCGGGCTGCTGGCCGATCCCAGCAAGGCCGATGTGGCGTACTGGCGCGCGGTCCTGAAGTCCGGCGGCAAGAAGCGGGCCGCCGCGGCGGCGAAGAAGACCAAGACCGCCGCCCCGCCACTGCTGGTGGACGAGCAGGAGCCGGACCAGATCCGGGGCGGGAACGACACGCCGGCAACGGCGGAACGGATCCGTCAGTTCGGCAGTGCCGCGGGGAAACGACCGGCAGCACGGATTCTCGGCACGCTGGCCGTCGGCCCGGCGCCGCTGAGCTTTGACTCCCCGGCGGAGGACAACGGCGCCATCCCGCTCGCCGGCGACATCGGCCCGACCCGGCCGGGGTCCCGCGCGACGACGACAGGGACGGTCGGCGACGGCCCGCACGGGTCGGCGGGGGACGGCGCGGGCGACTTCGACTTCTACAAGCTGACCGCGGCCGAGGCCGGGCAGCGGTTCGAGGTGGACATCGACGCCTTCGAGACGTCCGGATTGGACAGTGTCGTGGTCCTCTGGGACGCGGCCGGCAACCCGATCGCGCTCAACGACGACGACGGTCAGACCTTCGACAGCCGGCTCACGTTCACGCTTCCCACGGCCGGCGACTACTTCGTCTCGGTGGCGGGATTCGGCCCCTCCCCGATGCCGAACGACCCGTTCAACTCGGGAAGTGGCGACGGGGTCGGCTCCGAGGGTGCATACCGGGTGACGTTCGGACTCGACTCGCAGGATGTCGACGTGTACAGCGTCGACCTGCGGGCGGGCGACGTGCTCGGCGGCTCCGTGACCGGTGCGGGTACCCAGCTCGCGGTCTACGACCCCAGCAGCCGGGCGCGGATCGTGTCCCAGCAGGACGCGTCGTTCCTCTACCCGATGTCCTCGCCGCTGCCCGGGGGCGGCAAGGCGGTCTTCGCGCACGTGGCCGACGTGGCGGGCCGGCACGCGATCGCCGTCACCGGCGGTTCGGGGAACTACGACATCACACTGGAGGTGTACCGACCAGGTGCGGAGTCCCTGGGGAAGACCGCGATGCAGACGGTCTTCCTGGACTTCGACGGGGCGCGCGTCAACACCGGCGTCTTCGGCGGGTCGGGCGTCAGCCAACTGTCGCCGTTCCGGTCCTTCCTCGGCCGGTGGGGCCTGGCCGCGTCGCAGGAGGGCGCCGTCGCCGACCGCATCGTGCGGACCGTCACGGAGAACCTGCAGCGTGACTTCGGCGCGAAGGGCGTGGCCGTCCGGGTGCTCGACAGCCGGCACCACGCGGACCCGTTCGGGAAGCCGAACGTCAGCAGGGTCATTGTCGGCGGCACGATCGCCGAGTCGGGGGTTCCGACGATCGGCATCGCGCAGTCGATCGACCCGGGCAACTTCGGGACCGAGGAGACGGCGCTGGTCCTCCTCGACGTGATGTCCGACCCCGCGTCGGACTACGAGGACCCGAACCCGTCGCTCAACGCGTACCTGACGCCGCAGAGTGACCGCGTCGGGTTCGTGGGCCAGGCGGTCGGCAACGTGGTGTCGCACGAGGCGGGGCACCTGCTCGGCAGCTTCCACGTGGACCAGTTCGACACCGTGCTGAACCTGATGGACCAGGGCGGGAACTTCCCGCTGCTGTTCGGGGTCGGCCCCGACGGGGTGGGCGGCACCGCGGACGACTGGGACGTCGACTTCGGTGAGGACGCCTACAACCCGTCGGAGGGCTACACCGGCGTGGAGGACACGGCGGCCAACACCAAGTGGGGACTGTCCCCGCGGCGGTAGCCGCGGGACGAAGCCCGGGACCTCTGCGCGGGTCCCGGGCTTCGTCGTGCCTGTGGTCGGCCCGGCGTGGTCCGCGACGACGAGCACGACCGGACCACATCGATGGCGAGGTGGCGCACGCCCGTCCCCAGCCGGACCGGCCGAGGAGCCCGGCCGCGCCGTCGACGACCGGCGCGAAGCCCGCGTACTGGAGAGCACGGTGGTGCCCCCGGCAGGATTCGAACCTGCGGCCTACCGCTTAGGAGGCGGTTGCTCTATCCCCTGAGCTACGAGGGCGGGGCGACACGGGGCCCCGGCCGCAGAGGCCGCCGGGGTCGTCTCGGTGGTGCTGACGGCGCTCCGAGCCTAGCGGAACCGCCTCATCGCCCCCGCCGTCGCGGTCGTCCGGGTCACTGCTCCTGCACGCGGTCACTGCCCCTGCGCGCGCCGTCCGGTGGCCCGGGACACGGCAGAGCGCCGGTACGCGGCCTCTTGCGCCCGGTCCTGCGCCGAGTCCGCCTCGGCCAGTGCCCGGAGCTGCCGGTTGTACGCGGCGAGGGGGTCGTCGTGGTCCTCGTCGGCACCCGGACCGGACGTGCCCTCGGTACCGGCCGCGCGGGCCTCTGCCCGGGCGGCGGTACGCGCCTCGGACCGGTCCGCGGCGCGGTCGAGCCTGCGCTGTTCACGCTCGTCGGACTGCGCCCACTGGAAGAACAGCGAGCCCATCACCAGCAGGCTGGGGATCTCCCCGAACGCCCACGCGATACCGCCGCCGACGCTCTGGTCGGCCAGCGGCGTGCCGCCCCACGGCCGGTGGAGGGCCGCATACCAGTCCGCCGCGATGACGGCCTCGGACTGCATGATCGCGACCCCGAAGAACGCGTGGAACACCATCGAGATGAACAGCAGCGGGATCCGGACGGGGTACGGGAGCTGCCGGGGTGCCGGATCGACCCCGATGAGGATCCAGAAGAACAGCGACCCGGCCAGCAGGAAGTGGGCGAACATCAGCAGGTGCGCCAGGTGGGAGCGCAGCGTCACCTCGTACACGCCGGTGAAGTACATGGCGTACAGGCTCGACACGTAGATGGTGAGCGCGACCAGGGGGTGCGTGAGCAGCACCGACAGCCGACTGTGGACGATCGCGAGCAGCCACTCCCGGGGTCCGCGGAGCGCCGGGTCACCCGACGGTCGCAGGGCTCGCAGCCCGAGCGTGATCGGCCCGCCGAGCACCAGCAGCACCGGCGCGAGCATGGTCAGCGCCATGTGCTGGATCATGTGGACGCTGAACAGCACCGGTCCGTACCGCGCCAGTCCGCTGCTGGAGACGACCAGCACCACCAGCCAGCCGGCCACCCAGGCGGCCGTACGCAGGGGCGGCCACCGGTCGCCACGGCGGTGGAGGCGCAGGACTCCGGCGAGGTACACGGCGATCGCGGTGACGGCGAGGGTCGCGAACAGCGGTTCGACGAGCCAGTCGCCGAGCAGTGCCTGGGGCGAGATCGGCCCGGGCATGGGGTACCCCAGCAGCTCCGTGGTGCGGTCCGTGGCCGGACCGCCGCCGGGGGTCGGGGTGCGGGAGAGCCCGACGGCGACGCCGATCGTCGCGGCCATGAGCAGCACCTCGACGGCCGCGAGCCGGGCGAACGCCGACCGCCGGCCGGCGGCGAGCGCGGGCAGCGTGCGCCCGCGGTGCAGCCACCCGACGGCGCCGAGGGCGATCAGCGCGCCGGTCTTGACCAGCACCAGCCGCCCGTACGAGGAGCCGGTGAGGTCACCGAGCGAGGGGAGGCGGGCCCACGCGTTCGCGACCCCGCTGAGCCCGACGGCGACGAAGCACCACAGGGCCGCGCGGGAGTACCGGTGGGCGGCGGCCGAGAGTTCCGCGGTGGGGAGCCGTGCCCCGAGCAGGAGCGCGAGCAGCCCGCCCGTCCAGACCAGCACTCCGGTGAGGTGCAGGAGCATCGTGGAGACGGCGACCTGGTGGTTGCCCGCGGAGGCGGCGTGGCCGGAGAACACCGGCGGCATCGCCGTCGCGATCGCGAGCACCGCGAGGACCGCGGCCGAGGTGGGGGAGAGCACCGTCCGGCAGGCCACGGCGAGTACCGCGGCGCCGACGACGACCAGCAGCAGCGCGCGGCCCTGCTGGATCGTCGTGACGAAGCTCCAGAGCGACGTCGGCGTGACGACCATCGACACGGGACGGCCGAGCAGGTCCGACAGCGTGAAGACGAGCGCACCGGCGGTGACGACCGCCCAGATGGCGGCGGCGAGGGCCGCCGCCCGGAGCCATCGGTAACCGTGCGGCGACACCCGCCGCCTGCCGCCGTCGTCCAGCCGGCCGGGTACCGCGAACGCGGTGGCCAGCAGGCAGCCGACGGTGGCCGCGGCGGCGAGGTCACCGAGCACCCGCAGCAGCGGCAGCGCCCAGGGGGTGACCCTTCCGGCGTCGGGGAGGCCGGGCAGGGTCCGGGCGTCGATCGCGCCGCCGGTCCACAGCGCGGCGGCGGCGACGAGCAGCGCCGCGACCAGGGCGGCGCCGAGCACCAGCGGCGTGCGAACCGCGCCGGACTCGGGCCGGGCGGGCGCGGTCTGTTCCGCCTGGGTGGTCACCATGTCAGAACCTCGGCCGCTTCGGGGGACGCTTGCCGGTGGCCAGGACGACCGCGATGCCGACGAGGATCAGCACGACGAGCCCGATGACGAGATGCGGCCAGCGGGTCGTGTCCGGGGGCGGCGGGACGAGAGCGGTCGGGCTGGCCGACGCCCGGGGTGCGAGCTTGGCGACCTCGGTCGGGCCGGCGCTGGACGTGGTCGCCGGGGCGGGGGCGGCGCTGCCGTTCACCCGGAACCGGACCGTCCCCTGGACCGGGTGCCCGTCGCCGGCCACGACGCGGTACGCCACGGTGTACGCGCCGGGGCCGGGCAGTGTCACGGGGGTCACCACGGCGGCGCCGTCGGCCCGCGCCGGTCCGGACTCCACCCGCGTGCCGGCGAGCGTGACCGCGACCGCGAGGGGCGACGAGGCGAGGCGCTCGTTGAACTCGAGCCGGACCTCGCCGGGCGGGGTCGTCAGGGCGGCACCGTCGGCGGGGGACGAGGAGCGCAGCGAGGTGTGTGCCGAAGCGGGCGCCGCCACCCCGGCGGCGCCGGTGAGCACGCCGAGGAGCACTGCCCCCAGCGTGGCGAGCAGGCGGCCGGTGGGGAGGCGGAGGGCGGGCGACAGGGGGCCGGGCATGTGTCCAGTCTCCCTCACCGGGAAGGGCCGATCGGGGCCCGGGGGCGTGACGGGCACCTCAGATCACCCCGGACCCGCCGACCGCCAGATCCCACAGGTCGCCGCGGTCACGGCCGGTCTCGTCCCAGGCGGCGCGGAGGAGCTCCAGCGGTTCGAGCAGTGGCTCGCGGCTGAGCACGAACGTGCCCCAGTGCATCGACGCCAGCCGGTCCGCACCGAGGTCGTGCAGCGCCCGGACGGCCTGGCCGGGATCCAGGTGCGACGGGGCCATGAACCACCGCGGTTCGTACGCCCCGATCGGGAGCATGGCCACGTCGATGCCGGGGTACCGCGCGCCGATCTCGGAGAACCAGTGGCCGTACCCGGTGTCGCCGGCGTGGTAGGCGCGCCGGCCGTCCTCGGCCGTGATGACCCAGCCGCCCCACAGGGTGCGGCAGGTGTCCCGGAGGGACCGGCGGCTCCAGTGGTGGGCCGGCACGAAGTCGAACGTCACGCCGGCGAGGGTGGCCGACTCCCACCAGTCCAGCTCGGTCACGTCCACGAACCCGCGACGGGTGAACCACCGGCCGAGGGCGGCCGGCACGAAGACGGGCGTGTCCCGCGGCAGCCGGCGAATGGTCGGTGCGTCGAGGTGGTCGTAGTGGTTGTGGCTGATCACCACCGCATCGATCACCGGGAGGTCGGCCCACGCGACACCGGGTGGGGTGACGCGCCGCGGGACGCCGGGAATGGCGTCCGACCAGATCGGGTCGGTCAGCACCGTGATGCCGCCGATCCGCACGACGTATGTCGCGTGACCGACCCAGGTCAGTGCGAGCTGGTCGCGAGCGACCGCGGGGAGCCCGGAACGTCGCACCGGGACACGGTCGGCCTCCTCCCGGGAACCGCGGAAGCCGCCCGTCCGCATCAGGCGCAGCATGTCCCGCGGGCCGGGCAGGGGAGAGGTCAGCCGGTCCGCGAACGTGGCGGGCCACACCCGTGCTCCGCCCGGCGACACGTCCGGACGCGGGTCGGCGGCCCGCTCGTCCGGGTCGTGGCGACCGCCGCGGCCGGCGGGACGGAGTGCGCTGAACGGTCCGGGACGCATGGCGTCAGTCTCCCTCCTGCGGTCGAGGGATCCTGGGAGGTGGCATCCGGGCGGGCCGCGCGCCGCGCGCCGTGCGAACGACGTGCGCCCCGCCGCCCGGTCCCGGCCCGCCGCCGACGTGCAAGGTCGAATCGGTCCCGCGGGCCGGGTGGTCAGGGACGCGTGGTCGAGTCCCCGTTGCCGGTGTGCTTCTTGGCCTCGCCCAGGGCCTTGTCGATCTTGTCGCGGTGCTTGCCGCCGGTCTTCTGGTCCACCACGTCCCCGACCTTGTCCAGGGCCTTGTCGATCTTGTCCCCGTGCTCGCGGGCGAGGTTCTTGGCCTTGTTGAAGAAGCTGGTCATGGGAGTCCTCTCGTCGCCGCGCCGCCGGATGCGCCGCGGTGTCGCCGCCTCTACTGTGCCGTGCCTCGCCCACCCGCGCTCGGCGCGCTACCGTCGACAGGCTCGCCCCGGGGGTCGTCGTGACCAGGGACACCGGGCGAGAGCGCACCGAGGAGGGTGGGACCGTGAACGGCCGTGACGGGGACCGTGAGGTCCCGATGTCGGAGGAACGAGACATCGTCGTGCTGCCCGACCAGACCCTGGACGACACCGACGAGGGCTGGGGTGACCGGTTCGGCGCCGAGCGCGATCGGGACTCCGAGGAGAGGCTGATCGCCGACCGGCCCCCGCACTGGGACCACTGAGGCCCCGCGCCGCCGACCCGCACCGTGCGGCGCGGGACGACGACGGCCTCGACGACCGGCACATTGCCGGGACCGCGCCGTGGGACTCCCGTCAGGGGCGCGGCGGTCCGCCCGCGTTCTGCCGCTGCTGCTCGACCAGCAGGTCGCGGATCTGCTGGAGCAGCAGGACCTCCTCGGCCGGCGTCTTCGGCTCCGGCTCGGCACCGCGCTTCCGCCGGGCGGCGAGCGCGTTCATCGGCGCCACGACCAGGAAGTACAGCGTGGCCGCCGTGATCAGGAACGTGACCACCGCGCTGACGAACGCTCCCCATCCGAAGTCCGTCTCGCCGATCCAGAACGTTCCGCCGTGTCGCCCACCGCCACCCGCCAATTCGATCAGCGGCATCAAGAACGAGTCCCCGAACTGCTTGACCAAGGTCGCGAACGCCGCACCGATGACGACGGCCACGGACAGGTCGATCACGTTCCCCCGCAGCACGAAGTCCTTGAACCCCTTGAGCACGAGCCCTCCCGGCAGCTGAGGTGAGCCGGCCCGGTCGGCCGCTCACGGCGGTCGCACTGTAATCGCCAACCGGGCATCCGGGGCGACCCCGACAAGACGCCGCGCGAGGGCCACGGGCGCGGCGAGGTAGACGGAGGCGCCGTCCGCGAGCGCCTGGTCGGCCGCGTGCACGGACAGGACGAGGACATTGTCGGCGACGACGACGGCCACGCGGCCCGCCGCCACCTGGAGAACGTCCACCCGATCGCCGGGCCGGACGACTTCGGCGGCGCCGGCGGTGGCGAGGTCGACCGGCACGCCCACCGATCCCGGCGGCGGCACCGGCCGCCGGGGTGACGGCATCTCGGGGCACCCGGTCGTGACGTGCCGTGCCGGGCTTCCGACGAACAGGACCAGCGCCGCCAGCACCACCAGGCCCGTCGCGACGCTCCATCGCAGCACGGCGCCGCGGCGCGGACGCGGCAGCCGGAACGGTGCGCGGTCCAGGCGCTCGTCGTCCGCCGCCCCGCCGAACATCCGCACCACCTCCGCTCCGCCCCGCCCCGCTCCGTGCGGGGCGAGGGTCGCTCCGCTGGGGCCAACGTAGGGCGGACGGGATCTGCCTGAACGGACACACAGCTCAGCTGTGGATAAACGGCCTAGCTGTGGATAACTCGGATCCCGGGCTCCCCGGGTGGTAAAGGGAGCGGCGCGCGGGGCGCGGATGGGCAGTGCGCGGGCCGGCGGCGCGGGGGGCGGGGCCGCGTGGCAGGGACCGGGCCGGCGGCGCGTGGGCCGGTGCGCGTGGGGCGCATGAGGGGGCCGCGTGGCAGGGACCGGGCCGGCGGCGCGTGGGCCGGTGCGCGTGGGGCCGGGGGTGCGTGCGGTCCGGACCCGGGGTCGGGCGCGTGTGTGGGCCGCGCGGGCAGCGGCCGGCCCGGTGGCGCGCGGGGCCGGCCCGCGCGACCGGGATCAGGAGGTGGCGGCCGACTTCGAGGAGGGAGAGGCGCCGCTCGACGCGGGCGTCGTGGCCGGGGTGCTCGACGACGACGAGGACGAGGAGGACGACGACGCGGAGGAGGCCGGGGACGACGAGCTGGGCGCCGGGTCGACGCTCTTCGAGGCGGAGCGGGAGTCGTTCCGGTAGAAGCCCGAGCCCTTGAAGACCACGCCGACCGGGGAGAAGACCTTGCGGAGCTTGCCGTCGCACGCGGGGCAGACGGTCAGCGCGTCGTCCGTGAACGACTGAACCGCCTCCAGGTCGTGACCACACTCGGTGCAGGCGTACTGGTAGGTCGGCACGGGTTTTCCTCCGGTCTGGCACTCACACTCTTCGAGTGCCAATGGTGCGGCATCGGGACGGTTTCGTCCAGCCGTTCGGGAACACCTCACAGTGTGGTGGAGGAAACATTCCTGTAGTGAATATTTGCATGACGCGCAAGAAGGACTTACTGTCAGCAGCATGGAGCACACGGTGAGTGGCCCGGTACCGGGCCTGCGCGAGCGCAAGAAGCGCGCCACCCGCCGCACCCTTCAGCGCATCGCCTTGGAGCTGAGCGCCGAGCGGGGCGTCGAGCACGTCACGGTCGACGACATCGCGGCCGCCGCGGAGGTTTCGACGCGCACGTTCTTCAACTACTTCTCCTCCAAGGAGGAGGCGCTGGTCGCACCGGATCCCCAGCTGCTCGAGCAGATGGCCCGGGAGATGGTCGAGCGACCGGCCGCGGAGTCGCCGCTGGAGGCGATGCGGGCCGTGCTCGTGCACAGCCTCACCGTGGAGGCGGCCGAGCTGGACCTCCTGCGCCTCCGGATGGCGGTCGTGGAGCCCAACCCGGCGCTGCTGCCGCACCTGGTCGGGTCGTTCGCCGCCGCGGAACGTCTCTTCGCCGAGGCCGTCGCGGAGCGCACCGGTACGGACGTCGACCGGGACGTCTACCCGTCTCTGCTGGCGGCGGTGGCCGCCGCCGCTCTGCGGACCGCCCTCCACCTCTGGCGGACCGGCGACTTCGAGCCCTCGGTGCCCGAACTGCTCGACGAGTCCTTCGCCTGCCTGGCCGCGGGACTGCCCGCGCCCTGATCCGCCTCGCCCGCCACCCGCACGAATCCTGGAGACGTTGATGGCTACATTCCTGTACCGGCTCGGCCGGCTGTCGTTCCGCCGACGGCGGTGGGTGGTGGCGCTGTGGATCGCGCTGCTCGTCGGGTTCGGCGCGGGCGGTGCGGCGCTGAGCGGCCCGACCTCCGACAGCTTCTCGATCCCCGGTACGGAGTCCCAGCAGGCGCTCGACCTGCTCGCCGAGCGGTTCCCGGAGGCCAACGTCGGCGGCGCGACCGCGCGGGTCGTGTTCGCGGCCGAGGGCGCGGCGAAGGTCACCGACCCGGAGCGCCGGGCGGCGGTGGAGGCCACCGTCGCCGCGCTCCGCAAGGTCCCGCAGGTGGAGCGGGTCACCGACCCCTTCCCGGCCCAGGGCGTGTCGCCGGACGGCAGGGTCGCCTTCGCGCAGGTCTCGTTCAAGGTCCAGGCCGCCGAGCTGCAGCCGGCGGCCCTCGACGGGCTGACCGCGGCCGCGGACGCCGCCGAGCGTCCGGGCCTGGCCGTGGAGATCGGTGGCGACGCGCTCAGCCCGCCGCCGGCGCAGAGCCCCACCGAGATCCTCGGTGTCGCGGTCGCCGCGGTCGTGCTGGTGATCACGTTCGGTTCGCTCGTCGCCGCCGGTCTCCCGCTGCTCACCGCGCTGATCGCGATCGGCATCGGCATGTCGGCCATCACTGCCGTCACCGGTTTCGTCGAGCTGTCGTCCACGGCGCCGGTCCTCGCGCTCATGCTCGGCCTCGCCGTCGCCATCGACTACTCGCTGTTCATCGTGTCCCGCTACCGGCACGAACTCGCCCTCGGCCGTACCGGCGAAGAGGCCGCCGGGCGCGCCACCGGTACGGCCGGTAGCGCGGTCGTCTTCGCGGGCGCCACCGTGGTGATCGCGCTCGCCGCCCTCGCCGTGGTCGGCATCCCGTTCCTCACCGTGATGGGCCTCGCCGCCGCGGGCACGGTCGCTCTGGCGGTCGTCGTCGCACTCTCGCTCGTGCCGGCCCTGCTCGGCTTCGCCGGTACGCGGGTCCTCGGCCGGAAGGCCCGCAAGGCACTCGCGGCCGGCAAGGAGGTCGAGGACCCGGAGAACCCCACCACCCGGACGGCCGGTGACCGGTGGGGCCGGTTCGTCACCCGTCACCGCGTGCCGGTCCTGCTCGCCGCGGTGCTCGCGCTCGGCGTGACCGCGATACCGGTCACCGACCTGCGGCTCGGCATGCCCGGCGACGAGGTCGCCTCCCCGGAGACCACCCAGCGGAAGGCGTACGACCTGCTCGCCGGTGGGTTCGGGCCCGGGTTCAACGGACCGCTGGCGGTCGTGGTGGACACCGCGAAGGCGGCCGACCCGAAGGCCGCGGCGGCCGAGGTCGCCGGTGAACTGTCCACGGTGGACGGTGTTGTCGCGGTGACGCCGCCAATGTTCAACCCGGCGGGTGACACCGCGCTGCTGACGGTCGTCCCGAAGACCGGCCCGGCCGATGCCGCGACCGAGCAGCTCGTCGCCGCGCTCCGGGACCGAGCGGACGAGTTCCCGGGCGTGAGCGTTTCGGTCACCGGCCAGACGGCGGTGATGATCGACGTGTCGGAGAAACTCGCGGCCGCGCTCCTGCCGTATCTCGGCGTGATCATCGGGCTCGCCCTGCTGCTGCTCGTCCTGGTGTTCCGCTCGATCCTCGTCCCGGTCAAGGCAACGCTGGGCTTCCTGCTCACGATCGGCGCCACGTTCGGCGCGGTCGTGGCGGTGTTCCAGTGGGGCTGGCTGGCCGATCTGCTCGGCGTGGACAGCCCGGGGCCGATCATGAGCATGCTGCCGATCTTCATGATCGGAGTGGTCTTCGGACTGGCGATGGACTACGAGCTGTTCCTGGTCACGCGGATGCGTGAGGAGTACGTGCACGGCGCCACGGCGAACGACGCCGTGATCGGCGGGGTCCGGCAGGGTGCCCGCGTGGTGACCGCCGCCGCGCTCATCATGGTGAGCGTCTTCGCCGGGTTCATCTTCTCCGGCGAGGCGATGATCATGTCGCTCGGGTTCGCGATGGCGTTCGGCGTCGCGGTGGACGCTTTCGTGGTGCGGATGACGATCGTCCCGGCCGTGATGTCGCTGCTCGGGCGTCACGCCTGGTGGCTCCCGCGCTGGCTCGACCGCGTGCTGCCCGATGTGGACGTGGAGGGCGAGAAGCTCCGGGCCCTGCTCGACGAGCCGGTGGCCGAGTCGCGTCCGCTGGTCGGAGCGTCCAGCTAGGACGGTGACGACGACGGGGGCAGCGGCGATGCCGCTGCCCCCATCGTGGGCTGTCAGGCCTGGGCCGGGAAGCGGTCCCAGGCCCGGTGCAGGCCCATCGCCTCGATCAGCGCCTTGCGCTGTGCCGCCGACGCCTTGTCGTCGACGAGCACGCCGGGCGCGTCCGCCGCGATCCCGGCCGCCGTCAGCAGGTCGCCGCCGTCACCCCAGGCCACGATGGCCTTGCAGTGCCGGTACGCCTCCTGGAGCAGGAGGAGCGCCCGCGGGTCGGACACGCTGCCGGCGCCGTCCGCCACCGCCACGGCGTCGAACTCGATCGAGCGCACGGTGAGGAACGTCCGCTCGACGATCTCCTCGCCGATCGTGCCGCCGTGCGACGCGATGACCTTGAGCAGCGCCCCCTCCTTCTCGAGCTCCTTGCGGAGCTTGGCGATCCCGGTCAGGTCCGCGTCGTCCGTGGCGATCACGCCGACGAGCCGGCCGAGGATCGGGCCGGGCTCGGTGACGAGCTGGGACAGCGCGGGAGACGCGCCGGCGTCCGCGGCGGGGGAGCCCGACGGCGCCGGGAGGCCGAGCCCCGCGGCGACCGTGGCGCACAGCTCGGCGTCCACCTCCGCGAGCCGGGTGAGCATCCGCTCCTTGACGGCCTGCTCGTAGCACTTGCCCAGCTCGAACGTGAATGCGTCCGCCAGGTGGGCGCGCTCCACCGGGGTCATGCTGTTCCAGAACAGCGTCGCCTGGGTGTAGTGGTCGTCGAAGGACACCGGGTTCTCCCGGACCTTGGCGCCCTCGACCATGCGCGGGACGTTGACGTACCCGTTCTCGTGGTCGACTGCCGGTTCCCCGCCGTCCAGCGAGTTCGGCAGGTACGGCGCGACGCCGGTGTGTACCGCCGTCTGGTGCATCCCGTCCCTCAGCAGGTCGTTGACCGGCGCATGGGGACGGTTGATCGGCAGCTGCCCGAAGTTCGGCCCACCCAACCGGGACAGCTGGGTGTCCAGGTAGGAGAACATCCGCGCCTGGATCAGCGGGTCGTCGGTGATCTCGATGCCGGGGACGAGGTGTCCGACGTGGAACGCGATCTGCTCGGTCTCGGCGAAGAAGTTCGTCGGGTTCCGGTCGAGCGTCAGGCGCCCGATCGGCTGTACCGGCGCGAGCTCCTCCGGCACGATCTTCGTCGGGTCGAGCAGGTCGATGCCCTCGAACAGCTGGTCCTCGGTGTCCGGCAGCAGCTGGACGCCCAGCTCCCACTCGGGAAAGGCGCCGTTCTCGATCGCGTCCGCGAGGTCGCGGCGGTGGAAGTCCGGGTCGGCCCCGGCGGCGATCTGCGCCTCCTCCCACACCAGCGAGTGGATGCCGGCCACCGGCTTCCAGTGGAACTTGGCGAGGGTCGTGTCGCCGTTCGGCGCGACGAGCCGGAACGTGTGGACGCCGAAGCCCTCCATCGTGCGGTACGAGCGGGGGATCCCGCGGTCGGACATCGCCCACATGAGCATGTGGGTCGTCTCGGTGTGCAGGGAGACGAAGTCCCAGAACGTGTCGTGGGCCGACTGGGCCTGCGGGATCTCCCGGTCGGGATGCGGCTTGCCGGCATGGATGACGTCCGGGAACTTGATGCCGTCCTGGATGAAGAACACCGGCATGTTGTTGCCGACGAGGTCGAACGTGCCCTCGTCCGTGTAGAACTTCACCGCGAAACCGCGGACGTCACGGACGGTGTCGGCCGAACCGCGGGAGCCGAGGACCGTGGAGAACCGGACGAAGACCGGCGTCTCCTTGTCCTTCTGTGCGAGGAACCCGGCTCGGGTCGCGGTCGCCGCCGTCCCGTAGGAGCGGAACACGCCGTGCGCTCCCGTGCCACGGGCGTGCACCACCCGCTCGGGGATGCGTTCGTGGTCGAAGTGGGTGATCTTCTCCCGGAAGTGGAAGTCCTCCATGAGCAGCGGGCCGCGTGGGCCCGCCTTCAGCGAGTGGTCGGTGTCGGGCAGCCGGGTCCCCTGCGCGGTGGTCAGGTAACCGCCGGTCTGCGACCGCCACTCGGTGGTTCCCGCCGCCTCCGCGCCGGAGGGTCCCACCGGCTCGGGTGCTGCCTGGTCGGGCTTCTGCTTCGCCATGCGCGGTACTCCTCCGCAATCGTCGGACTACCGCGGTGCCCGACGGCGAAGGCGTTCAATCCTTTGTCTGGAAAGTTTCCATTCTGTGGGAGGGCACGCCCCGATCACCCGAACCCGACGACCGGATGCGGCACGTACGGCTCCTCCAGAGCGGCGATCTCATCCGGCGTGAGCCGCAGGTCCAGCGCCGCCACCGCGTCGTCGAGGTGCTGTGGCCTGGTGGCGCCCACGACGGGCGCGGTGACGCCGGGCTTGGCGAGCACCCAGGCCAGCGCCACCTGGGCCCGGGACACCGCACGGTCCTGGGCGATCTCGGCGACGCGCTCCACGATCACCCGGTCGGAGGAGGCGGTGTCGTACAGCGTCCTGCCGAACTCGTCGGACTCGGACCGGGACGTGGTGGCATCCCAGTCGCGGGCGAGCCTGCCCCGGGCCAGCGGGCTCCACGGGAGCACGCCGATCTCCTGGTCACGGCACAGCGGGAGCATCTCCCGCTCCTCCTCGCGGTTCAGCAGGTTGTAGTGGTCCTGCATGGACACGAATCGGGTCCAGCCGCGGAGCAGGGAGGCGTACAGCGCCTTGCTGAACTGCCAGGCGAACATCGACGATGCCCCGATGTACCGGGCCTTCCCGGCCTTGACGATGTCGTGCAGCGCCTCGAGGGTCTCCTCGATCGGTGTGGCGGGGTCCCAGCGGTGGATCTGGTACAGGTCCACGTAGTCGGTGCGGAGCCGCCGCAGGCTCGCGTCGATCTCGGCCATGATCGCCTTGCGCGACAGACCGGCGCCGTTGGGGCCGGCGTGCGTCCGCCCGTGCACCTTGGTCGCGATCACGACCTCCGCGCGCACCGTGAAGTCGTGCAGCGCCTTGCCGACGATCTCCTCGCTGCTGCCGTCGGAGTAGACGTTGGCGGTGTCGAAGAAGTTGATGCCGTATGCGAGGGACTTCTGGATCAGCTTGCGGCTCGGGCCCTCGCCGAGGGTCCAGGGGTGGTTGCCGCGATCGGGTTCACCGAAGCTCATGCAGCCCAGACAGATGCGGGACACGTCGAGGCCGGTCCGACCCAGCTTCACGTACTCCATCGCCGCATTCTGTCGTTTTCGGGGTCTGTGCGCCTTTCGGCCGTTGTCCCGTCCCGGCTGCCGGGCTACCGTGGCGGCCTGCACGCGGGGGGACCGTTCCTTCCATGAGGTGTGCCCATGACTGCTCCCGCGCAGGCCGTCCTGTCCCTCTGGGACCGCGTCATCGCGCTCGCCGAGCAGGCCGAGGCGACCGACTGGGGCCGCCCGACCCCCGATCCCGAGATGACCGTCCGCGACGTGGTCGGCCATGTCGCCTCGGGGATCGCGGTGGGGCGCACCGGTACGCCGGACGAGCTGATCGAGGGGCTGCGGCTGGCCCGCGCCGCTCATGCGGAGCGCCTCGCGGCCGACGCGGCGGCGGCCCACGGGCCCGGCCACAACCATCACGCGGTCGGGGCGTCCTGCCTGGACCTGTACGTCCACGCGCACGACCTGTCGACCGCGCTCGGCGTGCCGGTGGACCTCACCGAGGACTCGCCGGCGGTACGGGAGGCGGCCCGCTACCTGCTGCACCTCGCCCCGCGCCTGCTCGCGCTCCGGGCCGGCGCGCAGACCGGTGACACGCTGCGGGTCGGGCTGCCGGGGGCCGAGACGGAGCTGACCGTGGGCGGTGCCGAGCTGTGGCGGCCGGACGGCGCGGACGGGTCGGTGACCGCGACGCCGGCGGCGCTGGTCCTGCTGCTCGCCGGGCGCGGCGACCCCGGGCACTGGCGTGCCCGGGGTGCGCTGGACTGGTCCGGCTCCTCCGGTGAGGCGTTCGTACGGAAGGCGCGCCTGTACGTCTAGAGGAGGTTGGCCTTCTTCCACAGCCGCACCGACGGGCCACCGATGAGCCCCACGTCGTTCAGGAACTCGGTCAGCCCGGAGGCGGCGTTGCGGAGCTTCTCGGTGTAGTGCTCGTTGTTCCGCGCGACCCGCTTCGCCACCTTGGGGTCGAGGCCGACGGACCGGTACACGTCCGGGTGCACCAGGCTGGTCGCGATGTAGTAGGCGACGGTCGCGAGCACCGCGCGCTGCTCCTGCCGCTCGAACCAGTTCATGTGCTGGGTGCGCCGGACGATCTCCTCGCGGGCGAACCGCATGTGCCGCGCCTCCTCCACCACGTGGATGCGGCTGGCGGTCCGGGTGATCGGCTGCACGCGCTCGTCCTTGATCATGTCGCGCTGGAAGATGTCGAGGATCTCCTCCGCGACCAGGATGCCGGCGTACACGTTGGGGCCGAAGGTCAGCGTCTTGAAGATGCGGCCGAGGTGGTTCACGTGCCTCGTGGGCCCGTAGGACGGGGCGCCGAACTTCTCGGCCGCCCGGGCGAACATCACCGAGTGGCGGCATTCGTCCGCGATCTCGGTCAGCGCGTACTGCACGTGCGGGGTGGCCGGGTCCTGGTCGTAGATGTCGCGCAGCACGAGGTGCATGAGGATCATCTCGAACCAGATGCCGACGCCGGAGATCGACGCGAACTCGTGCTTGGTGAGGGTGATCCGGTCGGCCTCGGACATGCTCTCCCACAGCGGCGTGCCGTACAGCGAGGACCACTCGGGAGTCATGCCGTAGAGGCCGTCGGGCAGCGGGGCGTCCCAGTCGATCTCGACCATCGGGTCGTAGGACGCCTTGGCGGACGAGGCCAGGAGCCGGTTCGCGATCGCGTTCCGGTCGGTGGGCTGGAGGGCGCGCCGGGTCGGTCGTTCCTGGACGGGTGCGCTCATCAGAAGATCCCCTCGTCGGCAGTTACTGTGAACCGTCGTTACGGGTTACTATGATTCACATGAACCCGGTCACCGTCAAGCGGCGGGCGGTGCACAATCTGGAGGTGCACAGCTCACCCGCGGATCACGACGACACGATCCGCGGCGACGGCCGCCGCCGCCGCTGGGAGGAACACAAGCGGGCACGGCGCGAGGAGTTCGTCTCCGCCGCGCTGCGCGCCATCCGCGTCCACGGTGACCGCGTCGGCCTCGACGACATCGCCGCGGAGGCCGGGGTCTCCAAGCCGGTGCTGTACCGCCACTTCGCCGACAAGGCCGACGTGTTCGCCGCGGTGCTCGACCGGATCGCGACCGAGGTGTTCCTGCCCCGGGTGGCGGCCGCGCTGCTCGTCGGAGGGGACGACCTCGCCCTGCTGCGGGGCACCGTCTCGTCCTATGTGCAGCTCGTCGTCCACGAGCCGCAGCTGTACCGCTTCGTGTTCAGCCACAACACGTTCGCCCGCAGCGGGGACTTCGTCGCGAACATGGAGGACGCCATCGCCCAGGCGCTGAGTGCGCTGATGGCCGACCGGCTGCGCGAGGCGGGTGCCGACTCCGGCGGTGCCGAGCCATGGGCGTACGGGGTGGTCGGCATGGTCCAGCTCGCGGCCCACCGGTGGGCGGACCACCCGACGATGTCCGCCGAGGCGCTCGTCGACTACCTCGTCTCGCTCGCCTGGCAGGGCCTGTCCGGCGTGCTGCCGCCCGAAAACACCAGCTGAGGAGCCCGTCCATGTCGGACCCGCACGAGCATGACGACGGCTACACCGGCCCCGCGCAGGTCCTCGTGGGGGGCGCGGCGCACGATGCCCGGGCCGTGCTGGGCGCGCGGTTCGAGCCCGTGGCGGGCCGGGTCGTCTGGTACGGCCGGCTGGAGGGCGTGCCGGAGCTGCTGGGTGCCCGGGCCGAGGTGCGGGTACGCACACCGCACGGCGAGGGTGACGCCACGATCACCGAACAGGACCTCTGGGGCCACTGGCACCTGCGGTCGGAGTCGGCGCCACCGTTCGCGGTCGAGATCCTGGAAGAGTCGCCTTCGCGCTGACGGGGTCGACGGTTTGTGATCTTCGCCCTATGGTGCTGCTCCTCGGACCCCGTTCGGATACCAGGAGAGCACCGATGACGGAAGACCTCCAGGAACGCGCCACCGGAGCCATCGAGAACCGGGCACCGTCGCTCGCGCACATGTTCCTGCAGCGGGTGGACACCACGCCGCATCGGGAGGCGTTCCGGTACCCGGACGGCGACGACTGGCGTTCGGTGAGCTGGCGGGGGGTCGGCGACCGCGTCCGCGCGATCGCCGCCGGCCTCCTCGCCCTCGGCGTCGCCGCCGAGGACCGGGTCGCGATCGCCTCGTCCACCCGGTACGAGTGGGTGCTCGCCGATCTGGGCATCCTCTGCGCGGGTGCGGCGACGACCACGGTGTACCCGACGACCGGTGCCGAGGACGTCGGGTTCATCCTCGCGGACTCCGACAGTCGCGTGCTGTTCGCCGAGAACGACGAGCAGGTCGCGAAGGCCCGGGCCCACCGCGCGGACCTTCCCGTGCTCACCAAGGTCGTCACGCTGGACGGCGTGGGCGACGGCGACTGGGTCCTCTCCCTCGCCGACCTTGAACAGCTCGGCCGGGAGTACCTCGGCGGGCACCCCACCGCCGTCGAGGACGCGGTCGCCCAGCTGACCCCGGAGAGCCTGGCGACGCTGATCTACACCTCCGGCACGACGGGCCGCCCCAAGGGGGTCCGGCTCGTGCACGACTGCTGGGTGTACGAGGGTGCGGCGATCGAGGCGCTCGGCGAGCTGTCCGCCGACGACGTCCAGTACCTCTGGCTGCCGCTGGCGCACTCGTTCGGCAAGGTCCTGCTGTCGGCGCAGCTGGCGGTCGGCTTCGCCAGCGCGATCGACGGCCGGATCGACAAGCTGGTGGACAACCTCGCCGTCGTCCGCCCGACGTTCATGGGCGCGGCCCCGCGGATCTTCGAGAAGGTGCACGGGCGGGTCGTCACGATGACCCACGCCGAGGGCGGTGCGAAGGCGAAGATCTTCGACTGGGCGTTCCGCGTCGGCATCGAGGTGTCCCGGCTGCGCCAGGCGGGTCGGGAGCCGTCCGGGTTCCTCGCGATCCAGCACAAGATCGCGGACAAGCTGGTGTTCCAGAAGCTGCGCGACCGGTTCGGCGGCCGGATCCGCCACTTCATCTCCGGCAGCGCGGCGCTGCACCGGGACGTGGCGGAGTGGTTCCACGCGGCCGGCATCCTGATCCTGGAGGGGTACGGCCTGACCGAGACCGCGGCGGGCACCACGGTGGCACGCGCGGAGAAGTACCGATTCGGCACGGTCGGCCTCCCGCTCCCCGGTACCGAGATCCGGCTCGCCGAGGACGGCGAGATCCTGGTCCGCGGCCCCGGTGTGATGCGCGGGTACCACAACCTCCCCGAGGAGACGGCCGAGGTGCTGAGCCCGGACGGCTGGCTGCGGACCGGGGACATCGGCGAGATCGAGGACGGGTTCATCCGGATCACCGACCGGAAGAAGGACCTGATCAAGACCTCCGGCGGCAAGTACGTCGCGCCGCAGCTCATCGAGGGCCAGTTCAAGGGCATCTGCCCGTACGCGGCGCAGCTGATCGTGCACGGCGACCAGCGGAAGTTCGTCAGCGCCCTCGTCACGCTCGACCCCGAGGCGATGGAGCCGTGGGCGGAGCAGCACGGGCTCGCCGGCCGGACGTACGAGGAGATCGTCCGGTCCGACGCCGCACGGGACATGGTGCAGGGCTACCTCGACCAGCTCAACGCGCGCCTCAACCCGTGGGAGACCATCAAGAAGTTCGCCATCCTCCCCAAGGACCTCACGGTCGAGGAGGGCGAGCTGACGCCGAGCCTGAAGTTGAAGCGCCGCATGGTGGAGAAGAAGTACACCGACGTGCTGGACAGCCTGTACGTGTAACACCGTGGCAACGTCCACGCGCGACACTTCCGCGATGGAGGTCGAGTACCGGACGATCCACGGTTACCGGCGGGCCTTCCGCCGGATGGGGAGCGGCCCACCGCTGCTCCTCATCCACGGCATCGGGGTCAGCTCGGCGACGTGGCTCCCGGTGCTGCCCGGGCTGGCCGAGCACTTCACCGTGATCGCGCCCGACCTGCTCGGGCACGGTGACTCGGCGAAGCCCCGCGCCGACTACGCCGTCGGCGCGTACGCCTGCGGCATGCGGGACCTGCTGACGGTGCTGGGCGTCGAGCAGGCGACGGTGGTGGGGCACTCGCTCGGCGGCGGCGTCGCGATGCAGTTCGCGTATCAGTTCCCGGAGCGCTGCGCCCGGCTCATGCTGGTCGGCAGCGGGGGTGTCGGCCGGCAGGTGCACCCGGCGCTGCGCCTGCTGGCGAGCTCCAACGGCGGGGTGTTCCTGAAGCTGGCGACGGTGGCGCCCACGCGCCGGCTGGCGGAGCGGCTGCGGCCGGTGCTGCCCCGGTTCGGCGGGTGGGGTGTCGGGCCCGACCTCGACCGCCTGTTCGACCGGATGGAGTCGCTGGCCACGCCGGAGGCCCGTCGGGCGTTCCTGCGCACGCTGCGGTCCGCGGTGGACGGACGCGGCCAGGTGATCACCATGCTGGACCGCAGCTACCTCGCGGCGGGGCTGCCGACCTGGATCGTGTGGGGTGGCCGCGACCACGTCATCCCGCTGTCGCATGCCGCGCGGGCCGCGTGCGCGATGCCGGGGAGCCGGCTGGTCTTCTTCCCGGAGGCCGGGCACTTCCCGCACGAGGAGGAGCCGGAGCGGTTCGTCGAGCTGGTACGGGAGTTCGTCGGGACCACCAGCCCGGCCGAGTACGACGTGGAGCGGTGGCGGGGCCTGCTGCGGTCCGGGCACGTCGAGCAGGCCGGTGCGACGGCCGTGGACGGTGCCCCGATCAGCGGGGCGTGACCCCCCACCCCGCGTTGATCTTGGGCTCTGCAACAGACACGCCGGCGTGTCGTGTTGCATACCCCATGATCAACTCCGCTTCGGGGGGCGTCAGAGTTCGGTGACCGGCCCGAGTGACGGGTCGCGGCGCAGCAGCTCCGCCGCCACCGCCGAGCGGTGACAGCTCGCGTGGTCGTGCTCGTAGCAGAGCAGCGCCACGCGGGACGCCCGCGCCAGCTCCACCAGCTCGTCCAGTGCGTCGTCCGCGGGCGGGGTCTCGAACTGCGCGCGGTACCGGTCCCACGCCGCCGGCTCCCCGCGCCGGAACGCGTCCCGGTTGTCCTTCGGGTTGCCCAGTGCGGGCAGGTGGACGTACCGGATGCCGGCCTCCGCCAGCGCCGCGGCGAGCCCGCGCCTCGACAGCCCGCGCTTGCGGGACTGCGGGTTCAGCCGGACGTCGGCGAGCACCTCGACCCGCGCCTCACGCAGCGCGGAGACCAGCTCCTCGGCGCTGATCCCCTCGTACCCGACGGTGGACAGCATCCTCGTCAGTCGAACACCACGACCGACCGGGCGCCCTCCCCGCGGGCCATCCGCTCGAACGCGGCGGGCGCCTCGGCGAGGGTGATCCGGTGCGTGACCAGGGGCTTGAGATCCAGCGAGCCGTCGAGCACGGCCTCGGCGAGCTGCGGTACCTCGCGGTCGGGGTCGGAGTTGCCGTACACCGCGGACCGCAGCGTGCGGGCCGAGTGGAAGATGTCCAGCGCCGACAGGGTCACCATGTCGTCCTTCGCGCCCATCCCGACGACGATGACCTGCCCGCCGCGGCGGGTGCTGCGCCAGGCGGACCGGATCGTCGCCGACCGGCCGACGCACTCGAACGAGTGGTCGACCCCGCGGCCGCCGGTCAGCCCGCGGACGCCCTTGGTCAGCGCCTCGTCGGAGACCAGGAAATGAGTGGCCCCGGCCGCCGCGGCGAGGTCCCTCTTCGCGTCGGAGATGTCGACGGCGATGACCGTCTCGGCCCCGGCGGCACGGGCGGCGGTCACGACGGAGAGCCCGACGCCGCCGAGCCCGATCACCAGGACGGTGTCGCCCGCGGCGACGTGGGCGGTGTTCACGACCGCGCCGACGCCGGTGAGCACGGCGCAGCCGAGCAGCGCGGACTCCTCCAGCGGCGCTCCGGCCGGCAGCGGGATGACGGCCGCCTCGGGCACGACGACCTCCTCGGCGAGTGCGCCGAGACCGAGCGTCACGTTCAGCGGCGTGCCGTCCGAGGCCGTCCCACGCCGGGCGGCGGGCGTACCGCCGGTCTCGCAGAGCCACGGCTCACCGTGGGAGCAGAACCAGCACTGCCGGCACGGCGGCGACCAGTTGAGGACGACGTGGTCCCCGACCGCCACACGCTGGACGTCCGCGCCGATCTCCGCGACGACGCCCGCGGCCTCGTGCCCCAGGACCAGCGGGAACGGCGCGGTCAGCGTGCCGTTCGCCATCGACAGGTCGGAATGGCACACCCCCGCGGCGCGAACCCGCACGCGGACCTGCCCCGGACCGGGGGCGGGGAGCTCGATGTCCTCGACGTGCAGTGCGTGTCCCGCCGCGCGGGCCACCAGAGCCTTGACCATGTCGTCCTCCTCGTACGCCCCCGGCGACGGCACTGTAGCCATCCGCGGCCGGGCGCGGGACGCGTGGTGGGGGTGCTGGACGGTGGAAAACTTCCAGCGCTAGTTTAGCTGCGCGCCCTCTCTGGGTGTTCCAGCACACATCGGCCGGGGAGGCAGCATGGACCTGACGCTGTCCGAAGAGCAGATCGCGGTACGGCAACTCGCCGCGGAGTTCGTCGAGCGGGACGTGATCCCGTACGCCCGGGACTGGGACCGCGCCGAGTCCGTCGACCGCGGGATCGTCCGGAAGCTCGGCGACCTCGGGTTCCTCGGTCTGACGATCCCCGAGGAGTACGGCGGCTCGGGCGGTGACCACCTCGCGTACTGCCTGGTGCTGGAGGAGCTCGGCCGCGGCGACTCGTCGGTCCGTGGCATCGTCTCGGTCTCGCTCGGCCTGGTCGGCAAGTCGATCGCGGCGTACGGCTCCGAGGAACAGAAGCGGACGTGGCTGCCCCGGCTGTGCGCCGGTGAGGCGCTTGCCTGCTTCGGCCTGACCGAGCCCGGCACGGGCTCCGACGCCGCCTCGCTGGTGACCCGGGCCGTCCGGGACGGCGACGAGTGGGTGGTCACCGGCTCGAAGATGTTCATCACCAACGGCACCTGGGCCGACGTGGCGCTGATCTTCGCGCGGACCGGCGGCGAGGGGCACCGGGGGATCAGCGCGTTCCTCGTGCCGACCGACTCGGCCGGGTTCGAGCGCACCGAGATCCACGGCAAGCTCGGCCTGCGCGGGCAGGCGACCGCGTCGCTGTCGCTGGACGGGGTGCGGGTGCCCGTGGGGGCGATGCTCGGCGCCGAGGGAAAGGGCTTCTCGGTCGCCATGTCGGCGCTCGCGAAGGGCCGGATGTCGGTCGCCGCGGGCTGTGTCGGCATCGCGCAGGGCTGCCTCGACGCGGCGGTGCGGTACTCGACCGAGCGGACACAGTTCGGCAAGCCGATCGCGTCGTTCCAGCTCGTGCAGCAGCTCATCGCCCAGATCGCCGTGGACCTGCACGCCTCGCGCCTGCTGACCTGGCGGGTCGCCGACCTGATCGACCGCGGCGAGCAGTTCGCCACCGAGGCCAACATGGCCAAGCTCCACGCCAGCGAGGCCGCCGTACGCGCCGCCAACAACGCGCTCCAGGTGTTCGGCGGGTACGGGTACGTGGACGAGTACCCGGTCGGCAAGTACCTCCGCGACGCCCGGGTCATGACGCTGTACGAGGGCACGTCGCAGATCCAGCAGCTGCTGATCGGCCGGGCACTGACCGGCGTCAACGCTTTCTAGCCAAGGGAGTACCCGTGCGATTCACCGGCAAGGTCGCCGTCGTCACCGGCGCGGCGCAGGGCATCGGTGCGGCGACCGCCCGCCTCCTCGCCGCCGAGGGCGCGAGCGTCGGGATCGTCGACCTGACCGCCGAACGTGGCCAGCCCGTGGTGGACGAGATCACCACCGGCGGCGGGGTGGCGGTCGCGTTCGGCTGCGACGTGTCCGACCAGTCCTCCGTGGACCGGATGGCCGCGGCCGTGGTCGAGCGGTTCGGGCGGCTGGACATCCTCGTCAACAACGCCGGCATCACCCGGGACAACCTGCTGTTCAAGATGTCCAAGGACGACTGGGACGCGGTGCTGTCGATCAACCTCACCGGCGTCTTCCTCTGCAGCCAGGCCGCCCAGCGGTACATGGTCGAGCAGCGGTCCGGCAAGATCGTCAACCTGTCGAGCCGGTCGGCGCTCGGCAACCGCGGCCAGGTCAACTACGCGGCCACGAAGGCCGGCGTCCAGGGCCTGACCGCGACGATGGCCCTCGAGCTCGGCCCGTTCAACATCAACGTCAACGCCGTCGCGCCCGGGTACGTGGCAACCTCGATGACCGCGGCCACCGCGACCCGGGTCGGGGCGAGCCCCGAGGAGCACCAGGAGCGCGCGGCGGCGAACACCCCGCTCCGCCGGGTCGGCCGGCCCGAGGAGATCGCCTCGGTGATCGCCTTCCTGGCCAGCGACGACGCGTCCTATGTGAGTGGTCAGACCCTGTACGTCAACGGCGGAGCCCGATAGGAGTTCACGGTGGACTTTTCCCTTTCCGACGAGCAGAAGGCGATCCGGGACACGGCCCGGGACTTCATCCGCAAGGAGGTCGCGCCGCTGGAGCAGGAGGTGCTGCGCCGTGAGCGCAACCACCAGCCCGGCATCACCCACGACGAGTTGAAGGAGCTCCAGCAGAAGGCCAAGAAGTTCGGCTTCTGGGGGCTGTCCACGCCGGAGGAGTACGGCGGGATGAACCTCCCGGCCGTGATGCAGTCGCTGATCTGGACCGAGATCGGCCACTCGTTCGTGCCGTTCCGCTTCGGCGGCGAGGCCGACAACATCCTCTACTACGCGAACGACGCGCAGCGCGAGGAGTACCTCCTCCCGACGATCGCCGGTGACCGGATCTCCTGCTTCGCGATCACCGAGCCGGGCGCCGGCTCGGACGCCGCCAACATCACGCTGTCGGCCCGCCCGGACGGCGACGACTGGATCCTCCACGGCGAGAAGACCTTCATCACCGGCGGAAACGACGCCGACTTCACGATCGTCGTGGCGGTCACCGACAAGGAGAAGGGCGCCCGCGGGGGCGGCACGACCGCGTTCCTGGTGGACCGGGACATGGGCTGGACGTCCGAGTTCATCCAGACCATGGGTGAGGGCGGCCCGGCGTCGCTGGTCTTCGACAACGTGCGCGTCCCGAGCCGCAACATCCTCGGCGAGATCGGCCAGGGCTTCGAGCTGGGTATGAAGTGGATCGGCAAGGGCCGGTACATCATCCCGTCGCACGCCGTCGGCATCGCCGAACGCGCGCTCCAGATGGCCATCGACCATGCCCGGAACCGCGTGACGTTCGGCAAGCCGATCGCCGTCAACCAGGCCATCCAGTGGATGATCGCCGACTCCGAGGTCGAGCTCGAGGCGGCGCGCTGGCTCGTGCTCCGGGCCGCGTGGAGCATCGACGCCGGCCTCGACCCGCGGCACCCGTCGTCCATGGCGAAGCTGTACGGCGCCGGCATGGTCAACCGCGTGATCGACCGGGTCATGCAGATCCACGGCGGCATGGGGTACACCCGGGAACTGCCCATCGAGCGCTGGTACCGGCAGGTCCGGCTGTTCCGCATCTTCGAGGGCACCGACGAGATGCAGCGGCTGATCCTGTCCCGTGACCTGCTCCGCGGTTACACCAAGATCGGAGGACACCTCGCGTGAAGACCTTTCCGTCCGTTGCCTCCCTCGCCGACGCCGTCGGCACCGTCCTCGGGCCGGGTCCCTGGAGGGAAATCGACCAGAATCGGGTCGACCTGTTCGCCGAGGCCACCGGCGACCACCAGTGGATCCACGTCGACCCGGAGCGGGCCGCGCACGGTCCGTTCGGCGGGACGATCGCGCACGGCTACCTGACGCTGTCGATGCTGCCGGTGTTGATGAAGGACCTGTACTCGGTGGACGGCGTGAAGCTGGGCATCAACTACGGCCTCAACAAGGTGCGGTTCCCCTCGCCCGTCCGGGTCGGGTCGAAGGTGCGGCTCACCGCGGAGATCGTCTCGGTGGACCAGATCGCCGGTGGCGTGCAGCTGGTGCTCAGGTCCACCGTGGAGGCCGACGGCGTGGACAAGCCGGTGTGCGTGGCGGAGTCCGTGGTCCGGTACCTCGGGTGAGCGCCACGCTGTCGCTCGCGTCCGTGCTCGCCGAGGCGGCCCGCCGGTACCCGGACAAGGTCGCCGTGGTGGACGGCCCGGTGCGGGTGACCTACCGCGAGCTGTGGTCGCAGGCACTCTCCTTCGGGGGTGCGCTCCGCTCGCTCGGGGTGACCCCCGGCGGCACGGTCGCGCTGATCGCGCCGAACGTCGTGGACTTCCCGCGCGCGTACTTCGCGATCGCGGCGGCCGGTGGGGTCGTCGTCCCGGTGCACCTGCTGCTCACCGCGGACGAGGTGGCGTACGTCCTCCGGGACAGCGGTGCCGACGTCGTCGTGTGCCACACGAGCCGGCTGGAGCTGGGCCGGGCGGCGGCCGCGTCGGCGGGCCTGCCGCTGGTCGCCGTCGGACCGGCCCAGGGGGAGCTCGGCGTACCGCGGCTGGAGGACACCGCCGCGGAACCGCTGGTGTCGCATGTGTCCCGGGACGCGGGCGACCCGGCGGTGGTCTTCTACACCAGCGGGACGACCGGGGAGCCCAAGGGCGCGGTGCTCACCCACCTCAACCTCGTCATGAACGCGACCGTCAACGCGTTCGACGCCCACGACATGCGGCCGTCCGATGTGGTCCTCGGCTGCCTGCCGCTGTTCCACACGTTCGGGCAGACCGTCGGGATGAACTCGACCTTCCGCGCCGGCGGGACGCTCGTGCTGCTGCCGCGGTTCTCCGGCCCGGCGGCGGTCGAGCTGATGGTCGCCGAGCGCGTCGACGTCTTCCACGGCGTACCGACGATGTTCATCGCGCTGCTCGAGGCGGCGGCCGGGATCGCGGAGCTGCCCCGGTTGCGACTGTGCATCTCCGGCGGGGCGTCGCTGCCGGTCGCGGTGCTGGAGCGGTTCGAGGCGGCGTTCTCGACCACGGTGTACGAGGGGTACGGGCTGTCCGAGACCTCGCCCACCGCGTCGGTGAACCAGCCGCACTTCGGCACCCGCCCCGGCACGGTCGGGCACCCGATCTGGGGCGTCGAGGTGGAGGTCGCGGAGGCCGACGTGGAGGACCGGATCGAGCTGCTCCCGGCCGGCGAGCTGGGGGAGATCGTGATCCGCGGGCACAACGTGTTCGACGGGTACCTCGGCCGGCCCGAGGCCACCGCGGCGGCGCTCACCGGCGGCTGGTTCCGGACCGGGGACCTCGGCGAAAAGGACGCCGACGGCTTCATCTCCATCGTGGACCGCAAGAAGGACGTGATCATCCGCGGCGGCTTCAACGTGTACCCGCGGGAGGTCGAGGAGGTGCTCGCCCGGCACCCCGCCGTCGCGCAGGTGGCGGTCGTCGGCGTGGCCGACGAGCGGTACGGCGAGGAGGTGTGGGCCGTCGTCGTGCCCGTGCCCGGCGCGGACCTGCCGGGCGAGGACGAGTTCGTGGCCTGGGCCCACGAGCGGCTCGGCAAGCACAAGTACCCGCGCCGGCTCCAGGTCGTCGAGGCGCTGCCGCTCGGGCCGAGCCACAAGGTGCTCAAGCGGGAGCTGCGGAAGGCCCTCGGCACGTCTGCCTCGTGATCACCACCGGTTTTTCGCGCCCTGGCGACGAAAAACCGGTGGTGATCATCGGAGGAGGGCCCCACGGGAAACCCCTCGGCGGCCCGGGGGAGGATGGGCCGACAACGGGGGGTTCACGGCAGCATGTCGAGACGCGGCTGGGCACTGTTCATCGCCATGTGCGTGATCTGGGGTATCCCGTACCTGCTGATCCGGGTGGCGATCCGCGACTTCGAGCCGGGGACGCTGGTCTTCGCCCGCACCGCGCTCCCGGCGCTGATCCTGCTGCCGATTGCCTGGCACCGGGACATGATCCGGCCGCTGCTGCCGCACTGGCGGATCCTCGCCCTGTACACGGTCGCGGAGATCGCCGGGCCCTGGTACCTGCTCTCGGCCGCCGAGGAGCACCTCACCAGCTCGCTGACCGGCCTGCTCGTCGCGGCCGTGCCGCTGATCGGCATCCTCGCCGCGTTCGCCGTCGGCCACACCCAGGATCGGCTCGACCGCCGCCGCCTCCTCGGCCTCGCCGTGGGCTTCGCCGGCGTGGTGGCCCTCGTCGGTATCGAGGTCCGCGGCGCGGAGCTCGTCGCGCTCGGCCAGGTCGCGCTCACCGCGATCGGGTACGCGGTGGGCCCGCTGATCGTCGCCCGCCGTCTCGCCCACCTGCCGAGCCTCGGGGTGATCGCCGTGACGCTCGGGGTCGCCGCGGTCGGCTACGCGCCGTACGCGCTGACGCATCTCCCGGCGTCGGTGTCCGCCGAGTCGGCGGTTTCGGTGGCGCTGCTGGCGATCGTCTGCACCGCGCTGGCGTTCCTGCTGTTCTTCGCGCTGATCGCCGAGGTCGGGCCGGCCCGCGCCACGGTGATCACGTTCATCAACCCGGCGGTCGCGGTGCTCCTCGGCGTCCTGCTCCTCGGCGAGCCGTTCAGCGTCGGGATCGCGGTGGGGTTCCCGCTGATCCTGCTCGGGTCGTTCTTCGCCACGGCGCGGAACCGGCGGCCCGCCGTGGCGGCCGGCGAGGACGTCTGCGTCCGTGACACTCCGCAGGTCGCCGAGCCGTAGCTGGCGTGTTGTCCTACGACGGGGGTAGAACCAGACTCCCGACGTGCCCCGGAGGCCCGAGATGGCACCGTTCCTCCTGGTTCACACCGCCGCGCTGGTCCACACCGCCGCGGCGACCCCGGCCGATCTCGCGGCGGCGCGCAGCCAGATGGCGCTGTCGCTGGGGTGGCACATCATCCTGGCCTGTCTCGGCGTCGGGATGCCGGCCGTCACGCTGCTCGCGGAGTGGCGCGGGATACGGACCGGCGATCCGGTGTACCGCCGGCTCGCCCGCACCTGGGCCCGCGCGATGGGGGTGCTGTTCGCCGTCGGGGCGGTGTCCGGGACGATCCTGAGCTTCGAGATGGGCCTGCTCTGGCCGGTCTTCATGGGCGCGTTCGGGGACGTGATCGGGCCGCCGTTCGCGATGGAGGGCATCGCGTTCTTCATCGAGGCGATCTTCCTGGGCATCTACCTGTACGGCTGGGACCGGCTGTCCCCGCGGGCCCACCTGCTCTCCGGGATCCCGGTCGTCGTCGCGGGCGTGGCCTCGGCGTTCTTCGTGGTGACCGCGAACGCCTGGATGAACCAGCCGGTCGGGTTCGACCTGGTGAACGGGCGGGCGGTGAACATCGACCCGTGGCACGCGATGTTCAACCCGGCGACGCCGGCGCAGACGGTGCACATGATCCTGGCGGCGTTCATGGTGGCCGGGTTCCTGATGGCGTCGGTGTACGCGGCGGCGATGCTGCGGGGGCGCCGCGACCGGTACCACCGCGTCGGGTTCCTGCTGCCGTTCACGATTGCCGCGGCGATCGCCCCCGTGCAGATCGTGGTGGGGGACTGGGCGGCGCACGTCGTGGTGACGCAGCAGCCGACCAAGCTCGCGGCGATGGAGGGGCTGTACGAGAGCGAGAAACCCGCCGCCCTCCACATCGGCGGCGTCTACGTCGACAACGAGCTGCGGTACGCGATCGCCATCCCGGACGCGCTGTCGCTCCTGGCGCACTGGGATCCGAGCGCCGAGGTCCGCGGGCTCGCCGAGGTGCCGCCGGACGAGCGGCCGCCGGTGAACCCCGTGCACCTGAGCTTCCAGCTGATGGTGGCGGCCGGGTTCTTCCTCCTGGCCCTCGGGGGGTGGGCTGCGCTGGCGTGGTGGCGACGACGGGACCTGCCGCGGTCGCGGCTGTTCCTGTGGGGCGGCGCGCTGTCGGGGATCGCGGCGGTGGCGGCGCTGGAGGCCGGCTGGGTCACGACCGAGGTCGGCCGCCAGCCGTGGATCGCGTACGGCGTGATGCGGACCGCCGACGCCGTGAACCCCGCCCCCGGTATCCGCCTGCTGTTCCTCGCGGCGCTCGCCGTGTACCTGGTGCTCACCGTGGCGTCCGTGTACGTCCTGCGGCGGCTCGCCGGGCGCGGGCCCGAGGCGCCCGACGGGTCGGTGCCGGCGGCGCCCCAGGAGCACGCGCCGCTGCAGGTGGAGGCATGAGCGCCGTCGTCGCGTTCCTCGCCCTGCTCGGGATCGGCCTGACCGCCTATGCCCTGCTGGCCGGGGCGGACTTCGGCGCCGGACTGTGGGACCTGCTCGCCGGGGGAGCCGACCGCGGCGCGGCGGTCCGGGCACGGATCGAGCACTCGATCGGCCCGGTGTGGGAGGCCAACCATGTCTGGTTGATCTTCGTGATCACCCTGTTCTGGACCGGGTTCCCGCCGGCGTTCGCGGCGTTCGCGTCCACGTTGTACATCCCGCTGACGCTGGTGGCGTTCGGGGTGATCGCCCGCGGCGCGGCGTTCGCGTTCCGCAAGGCGAGCACCGAGCTGTGGCAGCAGCGGTTGTTCGGGGCGGCATTCGCGGTGTCGTCGGTGGTGACCCCGTTCTTCCTGGGGGCGATCGCGGGCGCGCTGGCGTCCGGCCGGGTGCCGCCGGGGATCGCCCACGGCGACCTCGTCACCAGCTGGTGGAACCCCACCTCGGTGCTCGCGGGCGTCCTCGCGCTCGTGGCGATGGCCTACCTCGCGGCGGTGTACCTCACCCGGGACGCGCAGCGGGCCGGCGAGGAGACGGTCGCCGAGCACTTCCGCCGCAGGGGCCTGATCATCGGCGTCGTCGCCGGGGCCGTCGCGCTCGCCGGGCCGCTCGTGCTGCGCGCCGACGCGCCGGAGTTCGCGGCGGCGCTGACCGGCGACGGCTTCCCCGAGATGCTGGTCTCGGCGGTGAGCGGGGTGGCGTCGCTCGTGCTGCTGTGGCGGCGGCGCTACGTGGCCGTCCGGATCACCGCCGCGCTCGCCGTCACCGCGGTGATCTGGGGCTGGGGGATCGCGCAGTACCCGGAGCTGCTGCCCGGGCTCACCGCCCAGCAGGCGGCGGCCGACCCGACCGTGCTGCGGACCACGCTGTGGGTGTTCGCCGTCGGTGCCGTGCTGCTCATCCCGTCGATGTGGTGGCTGTTCGCGCTGTTCCAGCGGGAGCCGGCCACGGCAGCGAGCGGACCCCGGCGGGCGTGACGACCGCGTCGACCCGGCGGTCGTGTGGCTCGGCCGGGAGCACGTCGACCAGCTCCCCGTCGTAGAGCAGCGCGGTCGCGGACACCCCGGGCGCGAGCCGGGTCAGGGCCCGGTCGTAGGACCCGCCGCCCCGGCCCAGCCGCACCCCGCGCCGGTCCACCGCCACCGCGGGGACCAGGACGGTCTCGGCGCCGGTCACCGCCGCCTGCCCGAGCCGCGGCCCGACCGGCTCCCGGAGGCCGCGCGGGCCGTCGGCGAGCTCGCCGGTGTACCGGGCCCAGTCCAGCGCCCCGTCCGGCTCCAGCACCGGCAGCAGCACGGTGAAACCTGCCGAGCGGAGTGCGTCCGGGAGCCCCGGCGCACCCGGCTCGGCGCCCACCGGAACATAGGCCGCGACCGTCGTCACACCCCGCCGGGCCAACTCGGCGAGCAGGTGGGCGAGCAGCGCGGCGTCGGCACCGGCGCGCTCGGCGACCGGTACGGCCCGTCGCCGGGCGAGCAGCTCGGTCCGGAATGCCCGTTTCGCGGCCACCGCGTCCGGTTCGGGAAGGGTCACCCGCTCATTCTGCCGCGCGGGCATAACGCCTGGTCCCGGCGTATCCGTGAGGTGGGCACGCATCGCCTCCGGCGGTGTGCCAGCATCGCAGCAACCGTCCGGGCCGGTCCGGGTGCAACTTGAGGAGATGTCGGTGACCCTGCGGTCCCGTTTGACCGCCGCCTTCCTCGCCATCGTCCTCGGCCCGGTCCTGGTCGGCGCGGTGGCCGTCGGCTTCGTGGTCACCAAGTACGCGGGCGAGCGCGCCCGGGACCGGCTGGCGGTCGGCAGCAACGCCATCGTCAGCACGCTGTCGTCGATGTGCCAGCGCGCCCGCGCCGCGGCCCAGGTCGTCGCCACCTCGTCCAACGGGGGGACCCGGACCGGCGCCGTGACCCAGGTCGTCCGCCAGGGCCTCGCCGACGCGGCCCGGCTGGAGGGCCCCACCGGCAAGGTGCGCGCCACCGCGGGCCGGCTGTCGGCCTTGCCGACCGCCCCCTGGACCGACTGTACCGACGCGCCGCGTGCCGGCGCCCCGATGCCGGCCGGGATCATCGCCAGCATCGAGCTGCGCCGTCCGAACGGCACCCTGCTCGGCCGGGCGCGCGCCGGGTTCACCGTGAACAAGGCGCTGGTGGAGCGCCTGTCGGATGAGTCGGGGCTGGCGGTCACCGTGCTCGGCCCGGCTCGCCCGGCGGTCACCGTGCTCCCCACCGCGGAGGCCGCGGTCGTGACGCGGGCCGCCGCGGTGGTCCGGTCCCCAGCGGACATGCCGGAGATCGCCGGCTACGTCCTGCGGGTGGTCCCGCCCGTGAAGGGCCAACCGCTGCGCCTCGCGCTCGCCACGCCGCGGCCGGCCCTCCAGGGCCTGTACGCCACGCTGGTGCTCGCCGTGTTCGGTGCCGGGGTGCTCGCCGTCGTCGTCGCCTGGCGCCTCGCCAGGACCACGACGCTCCCGCTCGCCGAGGTGGCCCGGGCCTCCCAGCGGGTCGCCGACGGCGACCTCAGCGCCCGCGTTCCCGTCCGAGGACGGGACGAGGTCGGCCGCCTGGCGAGCTCGTTCAACCGCATGACCCGCGAGATGCAGGCGTACGTCATCGCGCTGACCGCCAGCCGTGACCAGCTCCGCGGCAACCTCGCGCTCCTCGGCGACACGCTGTCCAGCACCCACAACCTGGACCGCATCCTCGAGGTGATCCTGGAGACCGTGATGGCGGCGACCGGCGCCCAGGCCGGCACCGTGCTGCTGGTCGAGCGTGGCGAGAAGTCCTGGCCCGGGCTGCTGGTCGGCCAGGCCGCCCGCGGCCTCGGCGGGCGCGGCATCCCCGAGGACGGCCTCCGGCTCCACATCGGTGACGGCATGCTCGGCGGGGTGGCCGCCAGCGGCGAGCCGCGCCGCGGCCGGGTCGGCGAGAAGGGTGTCGAGCTGGCGCCCGGCGAGCCGACCTGCCGGACGTTCATCGCGGTGCCGTTCTCGGGTTCCGGGCAGGCGGGATACGACGAGGCGGGTCTCCCGGCGTCCGGCCGGCTGCTCGGCGTGCTCGCGCTGTACGACCGGCTCGGCGCCGACGACTTCGACGACAGCGACCTCGTCACGCTGCGCACCTTCGCGGGGCAGGCCGCCATCGCGGTGGAGAACGTCCTGCTGCACCGCGAGGCCGAACGGCTGTCCCTCACCGACCCGCTCACCGGCCTGTGGAACTACCGGTACCTCCAGGTGTCGATGCACCGCGAGGTCGAGCGGGCGATCCGGTTCGACCGGCCGCTGGCCGTGCTGGCGCTGGATCTGGACCGGTTCAAGGACGTCAACGACACGCACGGCCACCCGGCCGGCGACGCGGTGCTCTCCGAGGTGGCCCGGCGGCTGCGGGAGGAGGTCCGGGAGGTCGACCTGCTGTTCCGGCAGGGCGGCGAGGAGTTCGTGATGCTCCTCCCGGAGACCGACCTGGCGGGGGCGGAGCGCGCCGCCGAGCGGATCTGCCACGCGCTGCGGGCAGTCCCGGTGCGGCTGTCCGCCGACGACCCCGTGTTCGGGGAGCTCGTCGCGTCGATCACGGCGTCGATCGGGGTGGCCGTGTACCCGGAACACGGCAGCACCGGGCCGGAGGTGCTGGAGGCCGCCGACGACGCGATGTACCGGGCCAAGGCGGCCGGCCGCGACACGTGGCGCATGTCGGAGGGGCCGCGTACGCGGTGACCCCGGGTCGCTACGGATAGTCTCGCCGCATGCCTTCAGTACCCGGAGCTGTACCCGAGCGTCCCGTCCCGACCGGGCGTGTCGCCACCAAGGCCGTGATCCCGGCCGCCGGCCTCGGCACGCGCTTCCTACCGGCCACCAAGGCCGTACCGAAGGAGCTCCTGCCGGTCGTCGACAAGCCCGCCCTGCAGTACATCGTCGAGGAGGCCGCCTCGGCCGGCCTCACCGACGTGCTGCTGGTGACGGGCCGCGGCAAGAGCTCGATGGTCGACCACTTCGATCGGCGGCCCGATCTGGAGCTGCAGCTCGAGGCGGCCGACAAGAAGGAGCTCCTCGACGCGATCCGCCGCCCGTGCGAGCTGGCCTCGATCCACACCTCCCGGCAGTCGGAGCCGCTCGGCCTCGGCCACGCCGTGCTGTGCGCCGCCGCGCACGTCGGCCGGCAGCCGTTCGCGGTGATGCTCGGCGACGACCTCATCGACGAGCGGGACCCGCTGCTGCCCCGGATGCTGGAGCTCCAGGCGGAGACCGGCGGCATCGTCGTGGCGCTCATCGAGGTGTCGCGCGAGCGGACCTCGCTGTACGGCATCGCGACCACGTCCCCCACCGACCAGGAGGACATCGTCACGATCTCCGGGCTGGTCGAGAAGCCCGACCCGGACGAGGCGCCCAGCAATCTCGCCGTGATCGGGCGGTACGTGCTGCCCGGCGAGATCTTCGACGTGCTGGAGACGACGCAGCCCGGCCGCGGGGGCGAGATCCAGCTGACCGACGCGATCGCGGCGATGGCCGAGGCCGGCACGCCGGTGCACGGCGTCCTGTTCCGGGGCCGCCGGTACGACACCGGTGACCGGCAGTCGTACCTGCGTGCCGTCGTGCAGCTCGCGTGCGACCGCGAAGACCTGGGGCCCGACTTCCGGAAGTGGCTGACCGACTTTGTCGGAGGAGGCTTCGGCTCCGGTTCGGAGGGGGGCTCGTGACGGAGGGACGTACCGGTCTCGCCGAGTACCTCACCGCAGTCCTGTCCGGCATCACTCCGCTGCGACCCCTGGATCTGGCGCTGCACGACGCCCACGGCGGAGTGCTCGCCGAGGGGGTCACCAGTTCCGCCGCGTTGCCTCCGTTCGACGCCGCCGGGGTGGACGGGTACGCCGTACGGGCCGACGACGTCGCCGGCGCCACGCCGGAGTCGCCGATCCGGCTGTCCGTCGTCGGCGACGTGACCGCGTCCTCGTGGCGCCCGAGCCGGGTGTCGCCGGGGGCCTGCTTCTCGGTCGCCGCCGGGGCGCCGCTGCCCGCGGGCGCGGACGCCGTCGTCCCGGTCAGCTGGACCGACGGCGGGATGGTCGCGATCGAGGTGGCGCATGTCCCGACCCGGGGCGCGTTCGTCCGGCGGGCCGGCCAGGACCTCGCGGCGGGCGCGGTCATCGCACCCGCCGGTGCGTACGTCGGCGCGGCGCTCGTCGGGCTGCTCGCCGCGTGCGGGGTCGACCACGTGGTCGTCCGGCCCCGCCCGCGGGTCGTGGTCGTGGCCACGGGGGACGAGCTGGTGGACACCGGCCGCGCCGGCGCGCCCGGCCAGGTCGTGGACGCGAACTCCCACGCGCTCACCGCGGCGGCCGTCGAGGCGGGCGCGCAGGCGTACCGCGTGGGCATCACCGCGGACGACCCCGACGCGCTGCGGGCGCTGCTGGACGACCAGCTGATCCGCGCCGACCTCGTGGTCACCACCGGCGGGACAGGTACCGGACCCGGCGACATGGTGCGCCGGACGCTCGGGCGGGAGGGTGTGGTGTTCACCGACCTGTCCGTGCACCCCACCGACGTGCTCGGCTTCGGCCAGGTCGGGGTCGACCGGACGCCCGTGGTCTGCCTGCCCGGTGACCCGGCGTCGGCCCTCATCGGGTTCGAGGTGCTGGCGCGGCCGGTGATCCAGCGGCTCGCCGGCGCGGAGCCGGTGTACCGGCCCTCCGTGCGGGCCAACCTGCAGACCGCGGTGCACTCGCCGCGGGGGCTGCGGGAGTTCCGGCCGGCCCGGGTCGCGGAACGTCGCGGCGGGGGATACACCGCCGAGGCGCTTCCCGTCGGGCTCACCGGCCTGGCGGACGCGAACGGGCTGATGGTCCTCGGCGAGCGGGTGTCCGCCGCGCCGGCGGGTGAGACGGTGGACGTGCTGCTGTTCGATCGGAGGCGGTGACGGGACAGATGGTCCGCACACCTGGTTGGCCGGTCACCCTCGCCGAGGGGCCGGTCGGGCTGCGGCCGCACCGCGCCCGCGACGCGATCGCGTGGAGCGAGGTGCGGTGTGCGAACCAGGGGTGGCTGGAGCCGTGGGAGCCGACGAGGCCGCGGCCGTGGCTGTCCCAGCACGCCGTCTCGGAGTACCCGCCGCTGCTCCGGAGTCTGCGCCGCGGGGCCCGGGCCGGGGTGCTGCTGCCGTGGGTGGTCACGTACGAGGGCCGGTTCGCCGGTCAGCTGACCCTGGGCAATGTCGTGCGCGGCGCGGCCTGCTCGGCGTACGCGGGCTACTGGGTGGACGGTCGGCTGGCCGGTCGCGGCATCGCGCCCACGGCGCTGGCGATGGCGGTGGACCACGCGTTCCGCTCGGTGGGCCTGCACCGCGTCGAGGTCAACATCCGCCCGGAGAACATGGCCAGCCGCCGCGTCGTGGAGAAGCTCGGCCTCCGCGAGGAGGGGTACCACCCGCGGTTCCTGCACATCGGCGGCGGGTGGCGTGACCACATCGGGTACGCGGTGACCGTCGAGGACGTCGCGCCGCACGGCCTGCTGAGCCGGTGGCGGGAGTCGCAGCGGTCGTCACGCTGAGATTGTGGCGGGATCGACTCGCGTGTCGGGGTGACACGCCGAGCCGGATCCCTGCGCGCCGCGCGCGGCGCCCGTAACCTGCTGTGACGAATGTGGCGGATGTGGCGAGGAGGTGGCAATGCCGGCCTCGGTGCTCGTCGCAGTTCTCGTCGTCGCGGGCGTGCTGAGCCTGCTGCCCTCGCTGGTCCGGAAGTTCGACCGGGCCGAGCGTGCCGACCGTGAGCTCCAGGACTCCTCGATGCGCGTGCTGGCGCGGCGTCGCCGGCAGCGGACCGTCCCCGGGCGGACCCCCGTCGCGCCGCCGTCGGCGGTCCTCGGGTACTCGCTTTCCGAACCTGCCGAGAGCGGTCTGGATGCCGAGACCCGGGAGGCCCTCGTCGCGGATGCCCTCGGCGCCCGGGACGCCGCCAGCGCCGACGCCCGGGCGGGGCTCACCGAGGACGAACCCGCTCTTCGTCGTGCCCGGTCGACCCGGCGCGGCTCGCGCCGCCCGGTCGACCCGGAGTCGCTCCAGCGTTGGTGGCGGTTCCGGCGCCGGCGGGTCCTCCTGCTCCTGGTGCTCCTCGTCGCCGGGCAGGCGGTCGGCGTCGCGGTCGTCGGACCCGGCTTCTGGACCGGACTCGGGCTGTCCGCCGGGCTGCTCGGCACCTATGTGCTGCACCTGCGCGGCGTCGCCGCCTCGGAACGCCGCCGCCGGGAACGGCTGACCCTGCGCCGCCGCCGCGCCCGGATCCTCGCCCGCGAGGCCGCGCTGGCCGCCGGGGTGGCCGCCGAGGTGGAGGCCATGGTCGCGGAGTGGCTGGCGATGCCCCGGCAGGCCCGCGTGGAGCCCCCGTCGGAGGAGGTCGTCGCGGTGCTCGCCGCGGGCGGCCAGGAGGTCGTGCAGGCCGGCGACGGGACCTGGTACCCGCGGGAGATCCCGCTGCCGCTGTACGTCACCGCGCCGCGCGCGCCGGCCCCGCCGGTGGCCGCGCCGGTGGCCCCGCCCGTGGTCACGGCGCCCGCCCCGGCGTACGAGCACCCGGTCCGGGGTACCGGCGAAGACGACCTCCCCCGTGCCGTGAACCTCTGATCCGACCCGGTGCAGGACCGGCCCCGGGGGCTGATAATCTGTTCGGGTTCGGCGGGGCTGTGGCGCAGTCCGGTAGCGCACCTCGTTCGCATCGAGGGGGTCAGGGGTTCGAATCCCCTCAGCTCCACCGCAGTTCAGAGGCCGTCTCCCAGTTTCGGGAGGCGGCCTCTGAGCATCTGTACGGCCGCAGTCAGGAAGTCAGACATCCCAGGGCCGCTGTGGGTCAAGCGGCGGTGGTGGCGTGGTGGCTCCGGCCGAGTTGTTCGTCGTAGGGCCGACCGGTTTTGAGGCAGCCGTGGAGGATGCCGACGAGCCGGTTGCCGAGTGGGCGGAGGGCCGCGTGGTGGCCGAGGCCGCGGAGGGCGTCGTAGCAGGCACGGGCGCCGGGTGAGGCGGTGAGGACGCAGAATGCTTATTGGTGGGTGGCGTCGGCGAGCCGGTGGTTGCGGGCGTAGCGGGCCAGGACGACCCGTCATGCAGGTCATCCACGTGGCGCGAGCCGAGGACGGCGGCGTCTTGGAGGTGTCGGAGTCGGGGTGGCCCGCCGACCGGATCATGCTGATCGACGAGTACCCCGTCGAGACCGCGATGCCCGAGGCGCCGTCCGAGATCTGAGGAGCAACCGTGGGCCTGGCCGACCTCGCGCCCGGCGCACATGCCGAGACGATCCGCGACCACTGGTGGTGGCGGCCGGGTTGGAGGATCGGCCGGACCTTTGACACCTGGCACATCACATTCGACGGTGCCGACGAGCTACCTGCGGTCGCCGCGCGCTACCGCACCGCCCTCGCCGACCTGCCGGACGTCACGATCGTGCCGGACCGCTGGCTCCACCTCACGATGCAGGGCGTCGGGTTCACCGACGAGGTCGAGGACGCCCACCTGCGGGCGATCACCGAGTAGGCCGCTACTCGGCTGGCCGAGATCGAGCCGGTGACGGTCCAGCTGGGACCGGTCGTGGTCGGGGAGGAGGCCGTTGCCCTCCCGGCCCAGCCGGACAACGCCGTGCGTGCCATCCGGGCGGCAATCCGCTCGTCCATCGCGGACGTATGGGGAGCGGATCGGGGCCCGAGGACGCGGACCGGTTCCGGCCCCACGCGTCGGTGGCGTACCTGAGGGCGGCGGGCCCGGCTGCCCCGTACATCGAGGCTGTCGCCCGAGTTCGGGACGGGTCGGCCCGCTCACCGGTCCGCGCCGTCTCCCTGATCCGGCTCAACCGCGACCGCCAGACGTACGAGTGGGACACGCTCGCCACGGTTCCGCTCGGCCCCGCGTAGCAGGTGGTTGGGGCGAGCCGCCTGGCCGTGCCGAGTCGACTCGCGGCCCACCGCGGGAACACGGGTCGACGGGGCTCACGCGAGCGGCGGCAGATCCGGCAGCGCGCCGGGGGGATCGACCGTGAGCCCGCGCCCGTCCGAGCGCCCGGTCAGCCAGGCGAGCACCGCCGCCGGCTCACCGCTCACCGTGACCGCCTCGCCGGTGCCGATCCGCAGCGTCCGGCCCGCCGCGACGACGGTGAGGGGCGGTACGCCGGGACGGCTCCCCATCGACTCGACCACCCGAGGAGAGCTGGCCGTCCACGAACTCCGCCGGCCAGTCGGCCGGCTCGTACTCCGCGCCGAGATCGACATGGTGGTACTCGATCTCGCGCACCATGCTGGGCACCACCCGGCGCACCGGCCGGAGCCCGACACCCAGCCACTCGCCGGGCTCGTCCCAGCGGTCGGGCGGGTGCCCCGCGACCGCGGACCTCAGGAGCTCCAGCGACTCGCGCAGGTCACGGCGGATCTCCCCGGCGGGCCGCCCGGAACCTGCCTCGATCTCGGCGGCGCGGTGCTCCTCGCTGGGGTACTGACGGCCGACCGCCCCCGCACGGGCGGCGTCCAGCATCCGGCGCCGCGAGTCCGCCGACCGCGACACGTGGGTCAGCAGGTGCCGTCGGGTCCAGCCGGGGAGCCGCGACGGCGCAGCGAGGTCGACGTCGGTGAGCCGTTCGGCCGTGTCCAGGAGACGGGCCGTGCTGCGGTACAGGTCGTCGGTCGGGTCGGGCACGGGCGCGTTCTCCTCGACGGCGGCGGCCCGGCCGGCTGTCGGGCCGCCCGGCGGTGACCCTCGGGTCACCGCCGCGCCGATCTCCGGCGGGTGAGGGCCAGTAGCACGATTCCCAGCAGCAGCGCTCCGGCCGCCAGCGAGACGATGGCCGCCAGGGGCACCCGCGGTCCGGTCGAGGGCAGCGTCCCGCCCGCCGGGGGAGAGGTGACGCTCGACGGCAGCACCGAGGGGGACGGCGCCCCGGTCGGCGACGCGGTCGGCACGGCACTGGGCGACAAGGTGGGCGACAGGGTCGGCACGGCGGTCGGCGACCCCGACGGCGACCCCGACCCCGACGGCGACACGGTCGGCACCGGGGCCGGCGTTCCGGACCCCGTCGGCGTCGCGCTCGGTGTGGTCGAGACGGTCGGCCCGGGCACCACGGTGCCGGACGGGGTCGGTCCCGGCGTGGTGCACCCCGGACGCGTGATCGTGTTGGAGTCGAGCGTGACCGCGCCGTTCCGCGCCAGCAGCCGTCCCTCCGCCGTCGCCGCCGTCTGGGCCGCGATCGAGGTCAGCGCCAGGATGCTGCCCTTGAACTGGCTGCCGGTACCCAGCGTCGCGGAGCTGCCCACCTGCCAGAACACGTTGCAGGCCTGCCCGCCGTTGATGATCGCCACCCGGCTCTGCGTGCCGGTGACCAGCGTCGAGGCGATCTGGAAGACGAACACCGCCTGCGGGTCGCCGGCCGCGTCGAGGGTCACCGTGCCGGTCAGCCCCAGCGACGACGTGGACCGGTAGACCCCGGGAGCGAGGGTCCGCCCGACGAGGTCACCCGCGACGGCGGTCGCCGGTGCCCGCCCGGCGGCGTCGTCGAACGCCGTGACGAGGTCGTGCTGGGCCTGCGCCGCCACCGCGTCGTGGACGTGCGTGGACCCCGTAACGACCGGTCCGCCCGTCACGGAGGTGCCCGGCTCCAGGCCGAGGTCGCCGACCAGCACGGTGGGCCCGGTGTTCGTCACGGTGGTGCCGGCCAGCACCGCGAAGCTCCCGGCCGTGCCGAGCCCGACCGGCGCCTGCGCGGCGAGCGCGCCGGTCGGCACCAGGAGGAGGGCGACGGCCGGCAGCAGCGACACGACGGCCACGACGGCGGTCCGGAGGGAACGGTGAGGGGTCAGCGCCATTGCTGCCTTCTTCGTCCAGAGGGCCGGGAACCGGCCCGTCGGTCGCGGAGGTTCCGTTCGCCGGACGCTACTGGGGCGGCCGAGGGGCGGCAAGGGTGTGCGAACCGGTTGACGGGACCCGTGTGGTTTCACACGATTGCGTCAGCCGACGCTGCAGGGGGCCGTGCCCATGACCTACACCATCACGAACTGGGACCGGGCGACGTTCAAGCGCTGCCGCCGCGCGTGGGACTTCGGCTCGCGGGCGCGCGGGAACTACGAGCCGATCACGCCGCCGCGCGCCTTCGATCTGGAGGAGGCGCTGCGGTACGCCCTCACCGTGTACTACTTCCCCGCCATGTGGGACTGGAGCCGTGGCATCGTGCGGCCGATCGCGCTGGAGGGGTTCGGCAAGTCGATGCGCACGCAGCGGGAGCGGTACGAGGCGCACCGGCCGTTCTCCCCGGCGGAGGAACGGGACTGGGCCGAGGCCCTGGAACACGGTGACGCGCTGCTGCGCGGCTACTTCCGCTGGGCGCAGTCGGTGGACCACTTCGAGACCCTGCACGTCGAGATGGACGTGGACGTGAACATCCCGGACCCGGTCATCCGCGGGGTCGGGCTGGTGACCCCGGACGGCGACACGATGTACTACCGCGACCGGCTGGAGCTGCTGGTGGTGGACGACGCCGACCAGTTCTGGGTGGTCACGCACCGGCTCGCCGAGGGCGGGTGGGCGCATCTCGACCAGCTCGTGCTGGACGAGGAGGCGCTCGCCCAGTGCTGGGCCTGCGAGGAGTTCTACTCGAAGGTGACCGTGGCCGGCACGATCCACAACGAGCTGCGGATCGACGTCGACCCGCCCCCGCCACCCGCCGTCCCCGACCCCGCGGAGGCGTACGCGTGGCCGCAGCGGCACACCCGGCGGTACGACGAGTTCGGCCCGCCGCCGCCGCCCCGGCCCGCGACCGAGGTGGTCGACCAGCAGACCACCGAGCATTTCCGCCGGACGAGGATCGCCCGGAGCCGCGCGGAGGTGGAGGGCTTCGGCAAGCAGCTCGCGGCGCTCGCCCAGGACATCACCGACCCGATGCTGCGGGTGTACCCCACGCCGTCGTGGGCGCACTGCGGACGCTGCCCGTACCGGAGCCCGTGCATCGCGATGAACGAGGGCGCCGACTGGCCGGGCGTCCTCGCCGCCTCGTACCGGGACCGCGGGCCGGAGCGGATCGAACGCGGCCGGATCGGCGGCAGCACCGGTACGTGGTTCGTCCGGTGAGCACCGACCGGTACGTCCCGCCTCGGCCGACGTGGTCCTCGCCCGGCACGTGGCGTGGACCCTGCCGGACCCGCCGGCGGCCTCGCCCGCTGGGTCACCCTGCCGAGCCCGGGCGGCCGGCTGGTGCTGGTCGAGGGCCGCTGAGGCGCGGCCGCGGCTCCTCTGTGGACACTCCGCCGCCGTGGTCGGGCGGAGTCGCCGCGGGCGACCTCCTCGCTGGCGCCACTCGTGCGGACCGCCCGGGTCGAGCTGCTCGACGACCCCGCGCTGTGGGGGCGGGAGATCGACGACGAGCGGTACGTCCTGCTCTCCGAGGGGTGACTCAGATCCAGCTGTCGAGCCACATCCGGCCGCGCCACTGCGCGTAGGTCAGCAGCTCGGAGGTGTAGACCGGATAGAAGTACGCGAACGTCACGGCGACCACGGCGACGTACGCCCCCACGACGATCGCCCCGGTGAGCCGGCGCTCCCGGCCGGCCGCCGGCGACCCGAGGATCACGCCCAGCACGTACGTCACGGCGAGCACCAGGAACGGCAGTGCGGGCAGTGTGTAGAAGAAGAACATCGTCCGTGACGGGAAGAACACCCACGGCAGCAGACCCGCGGCGACGCCGACGAGCAGGGCCGCGGCGCGCCAGTCGCGGCGTGCGATCCAGAAGAACGCCAGCGCCACCAGGGCCGGGATGAACGACCACCACAGCGTCGGCGTACCGAGGGCCATCGTCTCGGACGCGCACGCCGCCGCTCCGCAGCCGCCCTGCCCGGAGTACGCGAACGCGACCGGCCGGCCCAGCAGCAGCCAGCTCCACGGACCGGACGCGTAGTCGTGCGGTGTGGAGAGGTGACGGTGGAACGCCAGGACCGCCTCGTGGTAGTGCTTCAGACTCAACAGCGCATCCGGGACGAGCGGGTAGTGCTTCCCGGCGCTCTCCGCCCAGTGCCGGTCCCAGCCGCCGTCCGTGACGAACCAGCCGGTCCAGGTCGCGAGGTAGGTGACGAGCGCCGTGACCCCGAACGCCCCGATCCAGCCGATCTCGCGCTGGGCCTCGAGGAACCGGTGCCGCACCCCGGCCGATCGCCGTACCCCGACCTCCCACGCGAAGATCAGCAGGGCGAACGCGACGAGGTAGAACGCCGCGCTCCACTTGACCCCGAGCGCGCAGCCCATCATCACGCCGGCCGCGAGCAGCCACCACGGGAGGTCGCCGCGCCGCCGCCGGGGCAGCCGGATGTGGCTGGTCCTGCCCTCCTCGACGTCCCGCAGGACCTGCCGCCGCCGCGCCTCCCGGTACATCAACAGGCAGCCGAACGCGGCCAGCACGAAGAACATCAGGAAGATGTCCAGCAGCGCGACCCGGCTCTGCACCACGGCGAGGCCGTCCAGCGCGAGCAGCAGCCCGGCGAGGCAGCCGAGGAGCGTCGAGCGGAACAGCCGCCGGCCGATCCGGATCAGCAGCAGCACCGACAGCGTGCCCACCACCGCGGCGGAGAACCGCCAGCCGAACTCGGTGTTCCCGAACAGCCACTGCCCGATCGCGATGCACCACTTGCCCAGCGGCGGGTGGGCGACGAATCCGGGACCGTTGCCCCCCGGGTTGAGCTCGTACCCGTGGTGCAGGAGCGACCAGGCGTCCTTCCGGTAGTACACCTCGTCGAAGATCATGCCCCTCGGGTGGGCGAGGTTCGTGAACCGGACGATCCCGGCGAGGAGGGTGATCGCCAGCGCCCAGCCCCAGGACGAGAACCGGTCGTCCGGCAGCGGGGTGAAGAAGCGGCGTCGGCGTGCCTCGGGCACCGGAGTCTCGGGGTCGACCGGCGTCGTCGTCGGGTCGGTCACGGTGGCGGACACGCGGTCGATCGTATGCTCCGCCGCCAGGTGTCGTTCACCCGTACGCGAGGATGGGCCGGTGACCACAACGGGGCGACTGGTGCTGGCCGGAGTACCGCTGGGCAACCCGGGTGACGCGTCCGCGCGGCTGGTCGCCGCGCTGGGGTCGGCCGACATCGTGGCCGCCGAGGACACCCGGCGGCTGCGGCGGCTCGCCTCGGACCTGAACGCCGAGGTACCCGGCCGGGTCGTGTCGTACTTCGACGGCAACGAGGAGCGGCGTACCCCCGAGCTGGCCGAGGCCCTCCGGGACGGCGCGACCGTGCTGGTCGTCACCGACGGTGGGATGCCGAGCGTGTCCGACCCCGGGTACCGGCTCGTGGTGGCGGCGATCGCGGCCGGCGTACCGGTGCAGGTCGTGCCCGGGCCGAGCGCGGTCACGACGGCGCTCGCCGCGAGCGGGCTGCCGGTGGACCGGTTCTGCTTCGAGGGGTTCCCGCCGCGCAAGCCCGCCGAGCGGCGGTCCTACTACCGGTCGCTCGCGTCGGAGCCGCGCACGCTGGTGCTGTTCGAGGCCCCGCACCGGATAGCGAGCTCGCTGGCCGATCTGGCCGAGGCGTTCGGCCCGGACCGCCCGGCCGCGGTCTGCCGCGAACTGACGAAGACCTACGAGGAGGTACGCCGGGGTCCGCTCGGTGAGCTCGCCGGGTGGGCGGCCGACGGGCTCCGCGGCGAGATCACGCTGGTGGTCGGCGGGGCCCCGCCGCGCGCCCCCGAGCCGGTGTCGGACGGCGACCTCGCGGCCGAGGTCGCGGCCGCCATCGCGGCCGGTACGCCGCGCAAGGAGGCGCTGTCCGAGGTCGCGACGGCGCACGGGCTCCCGAAGCGGGCCGTGTACGACGCGGTGCTGGCGGCCAAGCGGGACGCCCCCGGTTTCCCATGATCATGAGCGGATTTCCGTTGCTACAGCGACGAAAATCCGCTCATGATCATGAGAAATGGGCGGGTTACAGCAGCGCGGCGCCCAGCATCCCGGCGAACAGCAGCAGCGGCCCGGCCACGGCCAGCAGCCGACCGGTGACCACGGCCCGGCGGCCCAGCGGCCGCAGGAACCGCGCCCCGGTCGCCACGGCCACCGCCAGCCCGCACAGCAGCGCGACACCGAGTCCGAGGGCCCAGCGCAGGTGCAGCGCCCACACCGGACCGGCGAACGCCCGGTCCCGGTCGGCGGCCAGCATCCGGACCGGCACGGCGTCCCCGGCCGTTCGCTCCGCCGGTGACATCCCGGACACCGCGACGCCGTCGGCCGAGAACGAGTCCGAGGTGAACTTTCCGACGCACTGTCCGGCGCCCGACTCACACCGCGTGACGGTGACCGTGCCCTCGGTCCCCCTGCCGACCGCGAGCCAGAACGGGTCCGCGCTCACCCAGCCGAGGAAGACCGCCACCAGCCCGAAGAGGACCAGCGCGGTGAGCCCGACGATCGGCCGCCGGGTACGGCGGAGCCCCGTCGCCGGGCCGTCGTCGCGGGTCCGGCGCGCCCGCCCCGCCGGCCGCCGGTCGAAGCCGGGCAGCAGGTCGACCGCGGGCTCGGCCGCCGGTGCGGCGTCGCGCTCCGGTGCCGTGTCGGGCAGCGGTGCGGTGTCCGATCGAGAGGCGGTGTCCGATCGAGAGGCGGTGTCCGGCGAAGGTGCGGTGTCGGCCTCGGCGGCCGGACGGCGCTCGGTGTGGAGGGCAGCCGCCACCGCGCTGTCGTGGTCGCCCGGCGCCGAGGCGGCCTGGGCGGCGTTGGCATGCGCGGCCGCGCGGCGGCTCGCCTCGATCGCCTGGGCCTGGACGGCAGCGCGTCGCCCCGCCGCGAGGGTGTCGGCCTGGAGCGCGGCGCCGCGGGCGTCGTCCTGCGGGCGCTCCTCGGCCCGCGGGACCGGGTCCTCGGTCCGGGTGTCCTCGGCCGGGAGGTCCTCGGTCGGGGCGCCGTCGGTCGGTGCGTCCTGGGTCGGTGCGTCCTGGGCCGGGGGGTCCTCGGGGCGCCGCTCGACCGCCCGCTCGGTGACCGCGGGCTCGGTGTCGACCGCCCGCCGGGCGTCGGTCACCGGCCCCGCCTCCATCGGCGGGCCGCTCTCCGGCTCGTACGGCGTCGGGGACTCGTCGCCCGCCAGCGCGGCCAGCGTGTCGTCGTGTGGCTGCTCGGCGAACGGGGAGCCGGGGTCGGCGGCGGCCCGGACCTCGATGTCGACGTCCGGCGTGGCTTCCTGCGGTTGCTGCGGCACCGACCCATTGGACACCGATCACCCGGCGGGGCGTCGAACCCGGGCGTCCCTCGGCGCGCCGCGAGGGCCGCGCACCGCTGTCGATAGGCTGGAGGGCATGACCCAGCGCATCTTGACGGCCGTGGCGTGGCCCTACGCCAACGGCCCTCGCCACATCGGGCACGTGTCCGGCTTCGGCGTCCCCTCGGACGTGTTCAGCCGCTACGCGCGCATGGCGGGCAACGACGTGCTGATGGTCTCCGGCACCGACGAGTACGGCACGCCGATCCTCGTCCAGGCCGAGAAGGAGGGCCTGACGCCGCAGCAGGCCGCCGACAAGTACAACCGGATCATCGTCGGCGACCTCCAGGGGCTCGGCCTCTCGTACGACCTGTTCACCCGGACGACGACGAACAACCACGCCCGGGTCGTGCAGGACGTGTTCACGGCGCTGTACCGCAACGGGTACATCGTCCCGAAGACGACGCACGGCGCGATCAGCCCGTCCACCGGCCGGACGCTGCCCGATCGGTACATCGAGGGCACCTGCCCGATCTGCGGGTACGACGGCGCCCGCGGTGACCAGTGCGACAACTGCGGCAACCAGCTGGACCCGGTCGACCTGATCAACCCGGTCAGCCGGATCAACGGTGAGACGCCGAAGTTCATCGAGACCGAGCACCTGTTCCTCGACCTGCCCGCGTTCGCCGAGGCGCTCGGCGGCTGGCTGTCGACGCGCTCGGACTGGCGGCCGAACGTCCTGAAGTTCAGCCAGAACCTGATCGAGGACCTCCGGCCGCGACCGATCACCCGGGACATCGACTGGGGCGTGACGATCCCGCTGGAGGGCTGGAAGGACCAGCCGATGAAGCGGTTCTACGTCTGGTTCGACGCGGTGATCGGGTACCTGTCGGCCAGCGTGGAGTGGGCCCGGCGCACCGGTGACCCGGAGGCCTGGAAGAAGTGGTGGACCGACCCCGATGCCACCGCGTACTACTTCATGGGCAAGGACAACATCGTCTTCCACTCGCTGATCTGGCCGTCCCTGCTGCTGGGCCAGAACGGGGCGGGTGACCGGGGCGGTGAGCCCGGTGCGTTCGGCAGGCTGAACCTGCCGAGCGAGGTCGTGTCGAGCGAGTTCCTCACGATGAGCGGCTCGAAGTTCTCCACGTCCCGCAACACGGTCATCTACGTGGGGGACTTCCTGCGGGAGTTCGGCCCCGACGCGCTGCGGTACTTCATCTCGGCCGCCGGCCCGGAGACGCAGGACGCGGACTTCACCTGGGACGAGTTCGTCCGGCGCACCAACTTCGAGCTGGCGAACGAGTGGGGCAACCTGGTCAACCGGTCGGTCTCGATGGCGGCGAAGAACTTCGGCGGCGTGCCCACCCCGGTGGCGCCCACGGAGGCCGACGCGGACCTGCTGGCCACCTCCCGCGCGGCGTTCGCGAGCGTCGGGGACCTGCTGGGCCGGAGCCGTTTCAAGCAGGCGGTCGGCGAGGCGATGCGGGTGGTGTCGGCGGCGAACAAGTACCTGTCCGACCAGGAGCCGTGGAAGCGCAAGGACGACCCCGAGCGGCAGGGCACGATCCTGCACACCGCGCTCCAGGTGGTGTCGGACGCGAACACGCTGCTCACCCCGTTCCTGCCGCACGCGTCGCAGAAGGTCCACACGCTCCTCGGCGGCGAGGGCGTCTGGGCCGCGCAGCCCGAGATCCGGGAGGTCTCCGGGGAGGGCGAGGACCGCGAGTACCCGGTCCTGATGGGTGAGTACGCGGCCGAGCAGGCGCGCTGGCAGTCCACGCCGATCGTGGCCGGCCGTCCCCTCGGGACCCCGAGCCCGCTGTTCCCCAAGCTGGACCCGAAGCTCGGCGAGACGGGCCCGGAGTGGGCCCCGATCGCGCAGTGACGACCCTCAACCCCGCGATGATCATGGACTTTGCAACACGACACGCCGGCGTGTCTGTTGCAAGCCCCATGATCAACGCGGGAAGGGTGCGGGAGGGGAACGCGCGGTGAGCGACCGACGCGGTACGCCCCCGCCGGCCCCCGAGCCCCTCCCGGTGCCGGTGGCGGACGCCCACACCCATCTGGACGCCTGCGGGGTGAAGACACCAGAGGACCTCGCCGCGGCGATGGACCGTGCCGCCGCGGTGGGCGTGACGCGGGTCGTCACGGTCGCCGACGACCTCGACTCCGCCCGCTGGGCCGCCGAGGCGGCGACCTGGCACCCCGGCGTGCTGGCCGCGGTCGCGCTGCACCCCACCCGGACGAGCGAGTTCGGCCCGGACGTCCGGGCCGCCCTGGAGGAGCTGGCGGCGCGGCCCCGCGTTCGCGCGGTCGGGGAGACCGGGCTGGACCACTACTGGGACTACGCGCCGCACGACGCCCAGGAGTTCGCGTTCCGCTGGCACATCGACCTGGCGAAGCGGCTCGGCAAGCCGCTGATGATCCACGACCGGGACGCCCACGACGACGTGCTCCGGGTGCTGGCCGAGGAGGGCGCACCCGAGACGGTGGTGTTCCACTGCTTCTCCGGCGACGCGGCGATGGCCCGGACGTGCGTCGAGGCGGGGTACGTACTGTCGTTCGCCGGGCCGGTGACCTTTCGCAACGGCGGTGATCTGCGGGAGGCTGCTGCGGTGGTCCCACTGGAGCAGCTGCTGGTTGAGACCGACGCGCCCTTCCTCACGCCCGACCCGTACCGCGGCCGGCCGAACGAGCCGTACCTCGCCCCGCACACCGTCCGCCGGCTCGCCGAGGTGAAGGGCGTCGAGGTCGCCGAGCTCTGCGCCGCGGTGGACGCCAACGCCGAACGGGTCTTCGGCCCGTGGTGAGCCCGCCGCAGGGCACCCGGTACGGCAGCCGGCACGCCACCGTGTACCGGTCGGGCCAGGTCACCCCGGCGTCCGCCGGCACCTCGCCGCGCCTGCTCCGGGCGGTCGTGACCGGGATCGCCGGGGTGCTGCTCGTCGGCGGCACCGGGGCCTGGGCCGCGACGAACCGCACGATCACCGTGACCGTCGACGGGCAGTCCCGGACCCTGTACACCCACGCCCGGGAGGTGTCCCGCGTCCTCGCCCACGCCGGGATCGCGCTCGGCCCGCACGACGCCGTGGCGCCCCACCGCGACCAGGCCGTCGGCAACGGGGCGGAGATCATCGTCGAGCGGGGTCGCCGCGTGACCGCGGTCGTGGACGGGCGCGCGCGGGAGTTCTGGACGACCGCGCGGAGCGTCGAGGACGCGCTCGCCGACCTCGGGATGCGGGAGAGCCGGCTGCGGCTCTCGGCGTCCCGGTCGGACCGGCTGCCGCTGTCCGGGATGCGGTTCGAGGTGCGGACCGAGAAGCGGGTCACCCTCGCGGTGCACCGCGACCGGCGCGTCGTGACCAGCTACGCCGCGACCGTGGGCGAGCTGCTCACCGAGCAGTCCGTCACGCTCGATCCGGGCGACGAGGCCGAGCCCCCGCCCGCCGCGCCGCTCGTCCGTGGGACCGTCGTGACCGTCGCGCACCTCGAGCGGGAGACCCGCACGCTGACCGTGCCGATCCCGGCGCCGGTCGAGACCCGTACCGACCCGGAGCTGATGCTCGACCAGACGTCGGTCGTCACCCCGGGCGCCCCCGGCGAGGAGGAACGCACCGTCGAGTACACCTACGCCGACGGCACCCTGCGCGGCACCCGGATCGTGTCGTCGCGGCGGACCGCCGAACCGCGGACCGAGGTCGTCACCAAGGGCTCCACGCCGTACCCGCCGGACGAGACCGGCGCGAACTGGGACGCGCTCGCGCGATGCGAGTCCGGCGGCCGGCCCGACGCGGTGAGCCCGAACGGGCTGTACCACGGGCTGTACCAGTTCAGCGTGGACACCTGGCAGCGGACGGGCGGCACCGGCCTGCCCAGCGAGGCCACCCCGCGGGAACAGACCTACCGGGCGATCCTGCTGTACGAGCGATCGGGCGCGGGCCAGTGGCCGCACTGCGGGCGGTACCTGTGAGCGAAGGGCTCCTCGGACCCGTGGAGGTCCGGACCCTGGCGTCGGCACTCGGCATCCGGCCGACGAAGACGCTCGGGCAGAACTTCCTCCACGACGCGAACACGATCCGCCGCATCGTCCGCACCGCCGACCTCCACCCGGACGACGTCGTGCTGGAGGTCGGGCCCGGGCTCGGCTCGCTGACGCTGGGTCTGCTGCCGAATGTCCAGCGGGTGGTCGCCGTGGAGATCGACCCGGTGCTCGCCGCCGCGCTGCCGGTCACGGTCGCCGACCGGCTGCCGGAGCACGCCGACCGGCTGGAGGTCGTCGTGGCCGACGCGCTGCGGATCGGGTCGGTGCCCGGTCCACCGCCGACGGCCCTGGTCGCGAACCTGCCGTACAACATCGCCGTTCCGGTGGTGCTCCACCTGCTGGAGAGGCTGCCGAGCCTGCGTACCGTTCTGGTCATGGTGCAGGCAGAGGTGGCCGACCGGCTGGCGGCCGGGCCGGGCTCCCGGACGTACGGCGTGCCGAGCGTGAAGGCGGCCTGGTACGCCGACGTGCGGCGGGCCGGGGCGGTCGGGCGCACGGTGTTCTGGCCGGCCCCGAACGTGGACTCCGGCCTGGTGGCGATGACCCGGCGCGCGACGCCCGTCGGCGTCGACCGGAAGGCCGTGTTCACGCTGGTCGACGCCGCGTTCGCCCAGCGGCGCAAGACGCTGCGCGCGGCGCTCGCGGGCTGGGCGGGTTCGGCCGACCGCGCGGAGCGGGTGCTCCGGGCGGCGGGCGTCGACCCGAAGGCCCGCGGCGAGGCGCTCGGCGTCGACCAGTTCGTCGCGATCGCCGCGGCGGCGGCGGTGGAGGCCTAGGTGGACCCGACGCCGCTCGCGGCCGTCGCGGCCGACGGCGACCCCGTCGACGAGGAGGAGCGGGACCGCCGGCTCCCCGGCGCGCCCGCGCCGGTCCGGGTGCGGGTGCCCGCGAAGATCAACCTGCACCTGTCCGTCGGGGACGTCCGGGCCGACGGGTTCCACGAGCTCGCCACCGTGTTCCAGGCCATCTCGCTGTACGACGAGCTGACCGCGACGCCCGCCGACCGGACCTCGATCACGATCACCGGCGAGGGCGCGCACGAGCTGCCGACCGACTCCGACAACATCGCGGTCCGGGCGGTGCACGCGCTCGCCGAGCACACCGGCCGCAGCGGGAAGGTCCGGTTGACCGTCCACAAGGGAATCCCGGTGGCCGGCGGGATGGCCGGTGGCAGCGCGGACGCCGCGGCGGCGCTGGTCGCGTGCGACGCGCTCTGGGCGACCGGGCTGTCCCGCGAGGAGCTCGGCGAGGTCGCCGCCACGCTCGGCAGCGACGTGCCGTTCGCGCTCGCGGGCGGTACCGCGCTGGGCACCGGGCGCGGCGAGCTGCTGTCCCCGGTCCTCGCGCCGCGCCGCCGCCACTGGGTCGTCGCGGTCGCGGCCGGGGGACTGGCCACCCCCGAGGTGTACGGCGAGCTGGACCGGCTCCGGGCCGAGCAGCGGCCGCTGCTCGCGGCCGGCTCGCCGGACCTGCTCCTGGCGGCCCTGCGGGCCGAGCAGCCCGCGGTGCTCGGCCGGACGCTCGCCAACGACCTCCAGCCGGCCGCGCTGTCGTTGCGCGGGACCCTGCGGCGCACGCTCGCCGCCGGGATCGAGGAGGGCGCGCTGGGCGGCATCGTCAGCGGGTCCGGGCCCACCTGCGTGTTCCTGGCGTCCGACGCGGACCACGCCGTGGACATCGCCGCCCGGCTCGCCGGGCACGGCGTCTGCCGCACCGTCCGGACCGCGTACGGCCCCGTGCCGGGCGCACGCGTGGTGAGCGGCTAACCTTGACGGAGATATGACTTCTCCCCGCGGAAACCTCGTCAACCTCGAGGCCGTCTCCAAGACCCACGGCACCACCACCCTCCTCGACGGGATCTCGCTCGGCATCGGCGCCAACGACCGCGTCGGCGTGGTCGGCTCCAACGGCGCCGGCAAGAGCACCCTGCTGAACGTCCTCACCCGGGCGGAGCCCCCGGACTCCGGGCGGGTGGCGGTGCGCGGCGACCTCCGGATCGGCGTGCTGAACCAGACGGTCCGGCTGCCCGTCGGCGCCACCATCCGCGAGGTGGTGCTGGACGCCGCCTGGCTCGGCGAGGGCTTCGGCGCCGAGCACGAGTGGGCCGGTGACTCCCGCGTCCGCGAGGTCCTGGACGGGCTCGGCCTGCACGACATCGGCCTCGACGTCGTGATCGACCCGCTCTCCGGTGGCGAGCGGCGGCGGGTCGCGCTCGCCGCGCTGCTGGTCCGGGACGCCGACCTGCTGGTGCTGGACGAGCCGACGAACCACCTCGACGTCGAGGGCGTGGCGTGGCTCGCCGCGCATCTCGCGGCCCGGCGCGGTGCCCTCCTGGTCGTCACCCACGACCGGTGGTTCCTGGACGAGGTGTGCACGGTGACCTGGGAGGTCGCCGACGGCCAGATCCACGCGTACGAGGGTGGCTACTCGGCGTACGTGCTCGCCCGGGCCGAGCGGTCCCGCGTCGAGGCCGCCACCGAGTCGCGTCGCCAGAACCTGCTCCGCAAGGAGCTCGCCTGGCTCCGCCGTGGCCCGCCGGCCCGAACCTCCAAGCCCCAGTTCCGGATCGATGCCGCGAACGCGCTCATCGCCGACGAGCCGCCGGTACGCGACACGCTGTCGCTGCAGCGGTTCGCGACCGCCCGGCTCGGCAAGAGCGTGTACGACGTCGAGAACGTCTCGCTGCGGTACGGGGACCGGGTCATGCTGCAGGACGTCACCTGGCGCCTCGGCCCGGGTGACCGCGTCGGCATCGTCGGCGTCAACGGCTCCGGCAAGACCTCGCTGCTGCGGCTGCTCGCCGGGGAGCGGGAGCCCGACGCCGGGGTGGTGAAGATCGGCCAGACCGTGCAGGCGGCGTACCTGTCCCAGGAGGTCGCCGAGCTGCCCGCCGGGCTGCGCGTGCTGGAGGCCATCCAGGAGGTCGCCCAGCGGATCCAGGTCGGGGACCGGGACCTGACGGCGGGTCAGCTCGCCGAGATGTTCGGGTTCGGGTCGGCGCGGCAGTGGACCCGGGTCGGCGAGCTCTCCGGTGGCGAGCGGCGGCGGCTCCAGCTGCTGCGGCTGCTGATGGCGGAGCCGAACGTGCTCGTCCTCGACGAGCCCACCAACGACCTCGACATCGACACGCTGACCGCGCTGGAGGACCTGCTCGACTCGTTCCCGGGGACGGTCGTGGTGGTCAGCCACGACCGGTACCTGGTGGAGCGGGTCACCGACACCGTGGTGGCACTGCTGGGCGACGGCTCGATCACGCCGCTGAACGGCGGGATCGACGAGTACCTGACGCGGCGCCGGTCGCGCGGTGCCTCGGCGCCGGTGTCCCCGGGGGCTCCGGCCGCCGGGGGCGCCCCCGCGGCGCCCGCGGTCGACCTCCGGGCCGCGCGCAAGGAGCTGGCCCGGGTCGAGCGGCAGGTCGTGAAGCTGGACGCCCGGGAGGCCGAGCTGCACGACCAGCTCGCGAAGCACGCCACCGACTACGGCAAGGTCGCGGAGCTCGACGCCGAGCTGCGCGACCTGCGCGCCGAGCGGGACACCGCCGAGGAACGCTGGCTGGCGCTCGGCGAGCTGCTCGACGTCTGACAGGGGAGCCTCGTGCTGCGGCCCGCGGCCCGTTGACTACGATTTGGCGCTGGCACCGTCAGCACCGAGAGAGGACCACGATGGCGCACATTCCGGTCGACCATCCACTTCGAGGCCTGTACCGCGCGACCGCCTCGGCGATCGGCGTGGCCCTGGTCGTGATCGGTCTCCTCGGCCTGGTGCAGACCGCCGGGGACGTCGACTTCTTCGCGACCCACGGCGAGCGCATCGTGGGCCTGACGATGAACCCCGCGTTCGCGGTCCTCAACATCGTGGCCGGTGCGATCATCGCGGGGGCCGGCTACCTCGGCCGCAACTGGGACGCGACGGTCAACCTGCTGGGCGGGATCGTGTTCCTGCTGGCCGGCGGCGTGATGCTGTGCGTGTTGCGGACCGACCTGAACATCCTGGCGTTCTCGATCACGAACGTGTGCGTCTCGTTCCTGATCGGCACGGCGCTGATCACGGCCGGGCTGTACGGCCGGACCTCCCTGACGCGCAAGCCGGTGGCCACCGCCCGCGCCTAGGGTCCCGGTCCGCCGAGAGCGACGCCCCGCCTCCGTGCGGCGGCGTCGCTCTCGCGTTCCTGCGGGGTGGACGGCGGGCTCAGCGGTTGCGGGACATCAGCTTCGGCTCGTTCTCCAGATGCGACAGCCCGTGCCACGCCAGGTTCACCAGGTGCGCGGCGACCTCGTCCTTCTTCGGGTGCCGGGCCTCCAGCCACCACTGGCCGGTGAGCGCCACCATGCCCACCAGCGCCTGCGAGTACATCGACGCGAGTTCCGCGTCGTACCCGCGCGCGGTGAACTCGGCCCCGAGGATGTGCTCGACCTGGCTCGCGATGTCCCCGATGAGGCTGGAGAAGTTGCCCGTCGTCGACGTCACGGGTGAGTCCCGTACCAGGATCCGGAAGCCGTCGGTCTGCTGCTCGATGTAGTCGAGCAGGGCGAGGGCGGCCTGCTCCAGCAGCTCCCGGGGGTGGCCGGCGGTGAGCGCCCGGTTGACGCGGTCCAGCAGGCTCTGCATCTCGCGGTCGACGACGACCGCGTACAGCCCTTCCTTGCCGCCGAAGTGCTCGTACACGACCGGCTTGCTGACGCCGGCCCGGGCGGCGACCTCCTCGATGGAGGTCGCCTCGAAGCCCCGCTCGGCGAACAGCTGCCGGCCGACGTCGAGCAGCTGCTCGCGGCGTTCCTTGCCGGTCATCCGAACGCGGGTACCGGTACGCGGCCCGGGCTTGCGCTCGTCGGTCACCCGGTCATCGTCGCATCACGCCGCGGCACTCTGACCACGAACGGTGCCACGGGTACCGGGAATCCGCTTCTTCTCGAGCCGGTCGACGCGCGGCCAGCGCACGTCGTGCACCCACCCGAACCGCTCGAACAGCCAGATCAGCCGCGCGGACGTGTCGAGCTGGCCGCGCATGACGCCGTGCCGGGCGCAGGTCGGGTCGGCGTGGTGCAGGTTGTGCCAGCTCTCGCCGAAGCTGAGGATCGCCAGCGGCCAGAAGTTCGTCGCCTTGTCGGTCGACTTGAACGGCCGCTCGCCGACGATGTGGCACACCGAGTTGATGGACCACGTCACGTGGTGCAGCAGGCCGATCCGGACGAGGGAGCCCCAGAAGAATGCGGTGAGGGCACCGTGCCACGACATCGTCACCAGCCCGCCGATCACGGCGGGGGCGAACGTCGAGAAGATCACGATCGGCAGGAACAGCATGTCCACGCGCCGGATGTCCTTGTCCGCGACGAGGTCCGGGCAGAAGCGGGTCTTGGAGGTCTGCTCGACGTCGAACAGCCAGCCGAGGTGGGCGTGGAAGAAGCCCTTGGTGAGGCCGCGCAGCGACTCGCCGTAGCGCCACGGCGAGTGCGGGTCGCCGTCCTTGTCGCTGAACGCGTGGTGCCGCCGGTGGTCGGCCACCCAGCGGGTCGGCGGGCCCTCGATCGCGAGCGACCCCGCTACGGCCAGGGTGACGCGCAGCCAGCGCTTGGCCTTGAACGACCCGTGCGTGAAGTACCGGTGGAAGCCCACCGTGATGCCGAGGCCCGACACGTAGTAGAACGGCAGCGCGATCGCGACGTCGGTCCAGGAGATGCCCCAGCCCCAGGCGTACGGGACCGCGACGAGCAGCGCGAGGAACGGCAGGATCACGTAGGTCCACAGCGCGGTCAGCTCGATCCACGTCTGCTTGTCCTCGGTGACGGGGGGCGGCCCGGAACGGGCGGGTGCCGGCGCGAGGGCGACCGAGTCGGTCGGAGGCGTCATGACGGTCCTTTGCGATCGGATGGCGTCCTTACGCCACCGTAACCTACGTACCCGTAGGTTTGCCACCGTGCGCCGGGGCCGCGGCCCCGGCCGCGGGCCGTCGCCGGCGCGTAACCTGTCCCGCATCAGCCCTTCCCGGGTTGCTCTGTTGGCAGGGGCCGCCAGGCTTTGAACCTGGATAAGCGACGTAGGTTCGATTCCTACCCCGGGAGCCCCGTACCGCCTCCCCTTCCCCTGCGGCGGGGGCGCGGCGCGGCCCGATAGCATGAACCGACCGCCGCCGCTCGAGGGGAGTTCTGCGTGTCCCAGGCCCGTCCGGACGCAGTCGTTGTCCTCGCCGCAGGCAAGGGCACGCGGATGCGTTCGGAGTTGCCCAAGGTCCTCCACTCCATCGGCGGCCGTTCGCTGCTCGGTCACGTCCTCGCGGCGGCCGGACCGCTCGATGCCGAGCGCACGCTCGTCGTCGTCGGCCACGGTGCCGACCGGGTCGCCGAGCACCTCGCCGAGGTCGCCCCGGCCGCGAAGACGGTCATCCAGACCGAGCAGCGCGGTACCGGTCACGCGGTCCGCGTCGCGCTCGACGCGCTGCCCGGCCTCGGCAACGGCACGGTGGTGGTGCTCAACGGCGACGTCCCGCTGCTGTCCACCGGGACGCTGGCCGCGTTCGTCGCCGACCACGGGACGAACGGCCGCGCCGCGACCGTCCTCTCCGGTGACGTGCCGGACCCGCGGGGCCTCGGCCGCATCGTCCGGGACGGCGCCGGTGCGGTGACCGGGATCGTCGAGGAGAGGGACTGCGACGACGCGCAGCGGCAGATCACCGAGTTCAACGCGGGGATCTACGCCTTCGACGGTGCGCTGCTCGCCGACGCCCTCGGCCGGATCTCCGTCGACAACGCGCAGGGCGAGGAGTACCTCACCGACGTCATCGGCATCCTGGTCGGCGACGGCCGGCCGGTGGGCGCCTACACGGCCCCCGACGTCACCGAGACGCTCGGCTGCAACGACCGGTACGAGCTCGCCACCCTCGGGCGGCTGCTCAACGACCGGCTCCTGACCGACCTGCTGCGCTCCGGTGTGACGATGGTCGACCCCGCCACCGTGTGGGTCGACGTCACCGTGACCGTCGAGCCCGACGCGACGCTGCTGCCCGGCGTCCAGCTGCACGGCGCGACCCGCATCCACGCCGGCGCCACGGTGGGACCGGACTCCACGCTCACCGACACGGTGGTCGAGGGCGGCGCGACGGTGATCCGTACCCACTCGACCGGGGCCCGGGTCGGCGCCGGGGCCACGGTCGGCCCCTTCGCGTACCTCCGCCCCGGCACCGACCTCGGCGCCGACGGCAAGATCGGGACCTTCGTCGAGACGAAGAACGCCACGATCGGCGCGGGCAGCAAGGTGCCCCACCTGTCGTACGTCGGCGACGCCACGATCGGCGAGAAGACCAACATCGGTGCCGCCTCCGTCTTCGTGAACTACGACGGCGTCCACAAGCACCACACGGTCATCGGCAGCCACTGCCGTACCGGTTCGGACAACATGTTCGTGGCGCCTGTCACTGTTGGTGACGGGGCGTACACGGGCGCGGGTACCGTGGTTCGTAAGAGCGTGCCGCCAGGGGCGCTGGCCGTCTCCGGCGGGAACCAGCGCAACCTGGAGGGGTGGGTGGAGAGCCGCCGACCCGGTACGCCAGCGGCGGACGCGGCGGCCCGCGCCCGCGCAGTGGGGGATTCCGGCGCCGCGGCGGCGTCGGGGGAGGCACCGCCAGCCGGTGCCGACCAGTCACACCAGGTCTAAGGGGAACGGCACACCGTGAGCGGCATCCAGGTCGAGAACCGCAAGAACCTCATGCTCTTCTCCGGCCGGGCGTATCCGGAGCTGGCGGAGGAGATCGGTGAGCACCTGGGGGTCGCGCCGACGCCCACCTCGGCGTACGACTTCGCGAACGGCGAGATCTTCGTGCGGTACCAGGAGTCGGTGCGCGGCAGCGACGCGTTCGTCGTGCAGAGCATGACCCAGCCCATCAACGAGTGGGTCATGGAGACGCTGATCATGGTCGACGCGCTCAAGCGCGGCTCGGCCAAGCGCATCACGGTGGTCCTGCCGTTCTACCCGTACGCGCGCCAGGACAAGAAGCACCGGGGCCGTGAGCCGATCTCGGCCCGCCTGGTGGCCGACCTGTTCAAGACCGCCGGCGCGAACCGCATCCTCACGGTCGACCTGCACACCTCGCAGATCCAGGGCTTCTTCGACGGCCCGGTCGACCATCTGTTCGCCCTGCCGCTGTTGGCGTCCCACATCTCGAAGGCCTACGCGGGCCGTGACCTCGCGGTCGTCGCCCCGGACTCCGGCCGGGTCCGGGTGGCCGAGCGCTGGACGGACGAGCTGGGCGGCTGCCCGCTGGCGTTCATCCACAAGACGCGCGACCCGCTGGTGCCGAACCAGGTCGTCGCGAACCGCGTCGTCGGCGAGGTCGAGGGCCGCGTCTGCATCGTGGTCGACGACATGATCGACACCGGCGGCACGATCACCAAGGCCGCCGACGCCCTGTTCGAGGCCGGCGCCGCCGAGGTCGTGGTGGCCGCCACCCACGGCGTGCTGTCCGACCCGGCGACCGAGCGGCTGAAGAACAGCCGGATCACCGAGATCGTGCTCACCAACACGCTCCCGATCCCGGCGGAGAAGCAGCTCGACAAGCTGACCGTGCTGTCGATCGCGCCGCTGGTGGGGCGGGCGATCCGCGAGGTCTTCTCCGACGGTTCGGTGACGTCGATGTTCGGTGGCACCGCCTGATCGCACGACCCCGCTGATCGCACGATCCCGGCCCCCGCGCAACCCGATTCGGTGTGCGGGGGCCGGGTCGTCTAGTATTGCGAGGTTGCCCGGCGAGGGACGCTTGCGAGCTTCCGTGATCGACGCGGTGGTCGTGGCGTGTGCCCGGCGGGCGCCCGTGAAAAGACTTGGTCCGACCACCCGGCAGCCCCACCGCAATCGTTGTGACGAGGAGTTCCACCGTGTCCGAGGTCCGTATCTCCGCCGAGCCCCGCACCGAGTTCGGCAAGGGCGGCGCCCGCCGTACCCGTCGGGCCGGCAAGATCCCCGCCGTGCTCTACGGCCACGGCACCGAGCCGCGGCACATCGCCCTCCCGGTCCGTGAGTTCGCCTTCGCGATCCGCGGTGGCATCAACACGCTGCTCACCGTCGCGATGCCGGGCGGCGACGAGCTGGCGCTGCCGAAGGCCATCCAGCGCGACCCGCTGAAGGGCACCTTCGAGCACGTCGACCTGCTCCTCGTCCGCCGCGGCGAGAAGGTCACCATCGAGCTCCCCATCACGCTCACCGGTGAGGCCCGCCCCGGCGGCCTGGTGAACCAGGACCTCAACTCCCTCACGGTCGAGGCCGAAGCCACCAACATCCCGGATGGTGTCGAGATCAACATCGGCGACATCGAGGTCGGCCACCACGTGTCCGCCGGTGACGTCCAGCTCCCCGCGGGCGTGACGCTCGTCACCGAGCCCGACGCGCTCGTGGTCGCCGTCGCCGCCGCGCCGTCCGCCGAGGCCGTCGAGGCCGAGCTGGCCGGGCTCGAGGGCGAGGCCGGCATCGAGCGCGAGGCGCCGCAGACGCCCGACTCCTCGTCCTGATCCAGCCGTAACGACGGACCGGGGTTCCCCAGCATGGCCGACGACACCCATCTCGTGGTCGGCCTGGGGAATCCCGGTCCGTCGTATGCGGGCAACCGGCACAATGTCGGTTTCATGGTGCTGGACCTGCTCGCCGAGCGCCTGGGCGGGAAGTTCAAGGCCCACAAGGGCCGATCGGACGTGGTCGAGGGCCGCCTGAACGGCCACCGCGTCGTCCTCGCCAAGCCACGCTCCTACATGAACGAGTCCGGCGGCCCCGTCGCCGGGCTGCGACAGTTCTACAAGGTGCCGCTGGGTCAGATCCTCGTGGTGCACGACGAGCTGGACCTCCCGTACGGCACCGTGCGCCTCAAGTTCGGCGGCGGCGACAACGGCCACAACGGCCTCCGCTCGATCAGCGGCTCGGCCGGTGGCCGGGACTACCTGCGCGTGCGGTTCGGCATCGGCCGGCCGCCGGGGCGGCAGGACCCCGCGGACTTCGTCCTGCGCGACTTCTCGCCGGCGGAGCGCAAGGAGCTCGGCTTCCATGTGGACCTCGCCGCCGACGCCGTCGAGGCGCTGGTGGCGGACGGGCTCGAGGCGGCCCAGAACGCCTTCCACGCGGGCTGACCGCGACGTTCCGCGCTCCCACGCCCGCGCTCCGGTGGCCGTGGCCCGGCGCCGCCCGCAGTGCCCCGCGCTGGCGGGTGCGCGCTCCCGGCCGCCCGCGCTCCAGCCCCCGCAGCTCCCCCGTGCCCGCAGTGCCCCGCCGTGCCCGCAGCTCCCCCGTGCCCGCGCCCCCGCCGTGCCCCGCCGTGCCCGCGCCCCGCCGCGCCCCGCCGTGCCCGCGCCCCGCCGTGCCCGCGCCCCCGACCGTGCCCGGTCGTGCTTTCGCGTGGCACGTGTTTGCCGCTCGTTCCGCGCTCCACGCGCCTCCGCTGCAACTGCGCCCCCCGCCCCGCCGCGGCTCTTGCGCCCACCCCGCGCCTCCGCGTCGCGGGTTCCCGCTCGTTCGCGGCCCGGGCCCCGCCACCCCCGCCCACCGGCCGGGGACCGAATGGCTGTCCCATCGCTGTGAGTGGCCCTTCAGCTACCGGACGTAGTAACCCTCCGTATTCCTTGAATTATTGGCCCGTTCGGCGCCGTGATTACGCCGGTTGGCGCATTCCCGCTGGTCAGAAGGGCGAATACGCTGGGATGGTTCGCTGACTCGTGCAGCACCGACAGTGCCAAAGGGACTACAGACAGTGATTGCGGGATCGAGGGCGATGCCGATGGCTGATCTGTCCCGTGTCGCGTCGGGAGCCCGGCAGAACGCGAGCTGGGTGAGGGGGGCCGCACCGACGGGGTGGGCCCGTACCGGGGGCAAGGGTGCGGTGCGGGCAGAAGCTGCCGGCACCGTGGACGGGGGTGGGGAATGACGACGTTCGGTGTGGCCAAGCCCGGTCGACGCGGGGTCGGCGGCGTGGGCCTCGACCCGCGCCCGGTCGTCCACGGCGACCTCGCCGTGACCCGTACCGCCGTGGCGGACCTCGAGGAGCTGACCGCGCCCGATCGCTCGTACTCCGTCCCGGACTCGCTGTCGTGGCAGCGGCGGTACCTGTGGACCGCCGCCGGGCTCGACGGGGGCGTGGCCCTGCTGGCCGGCGCCGTGGCCTTCCTTCTCCGGTTCGGCCAGGTCGGCGCGTACACCATTCCGTACGTCGTCCTCACCCTGCTGTTCCCGTTCGCGTGGATGCTCGCGCTGCTGGTCAGCCACGCGTACGAGCGGCGCTTCCTGTTCGTGGGGAACGACGAGTACCGCCGGGTCCTCAACGCCGGCATCGGGCTCACCGCGGCGCTCGCGGTGCTGTCCTATGCGGGCAATGTCCAGGTGGCCCGTGGATATGTGGTGGTGGCCCTCCCGCTGGTGACGGTCGCCGGGGTGGCGGCGCGGTTCGCGCTGCGGCGCCGGCTGTTCCGGCTCCGGAACCGCGGTGACTGCATGCGCCGCGTCGTCGTGCTGGGGTACGAGCGCGCGGCGGCGAACTTCTGTCGCCAGCTGCGCCGCGAGCGCTACCACGGGATGGAGATCGTCGGGGTCTGCCTGCCGCCGCACCGGCCGCAGCGCCCGCGCCTGGACGACGTCGGCGTGGACGTGTTCGGCACGTTCGACGACGTCGACCGCGCCGTCCGGGCCACCGGCGCCGACACGGTCGCCGTCCTCGCGTGCCCCGAGATGGACTCCAGCGCGATGCGGCGGCTGTCGTGGACGCTCGAGCGCACCGGTACCGACCTCGTCGTCTCGACCGCCCTGCTGGACGTGGCCGGTCCCCGCACCACGATCCGCCCGGTCGACGGCCTCCCGATGCTGCACGTCGAGCACGCCGAGCTGTCCGGAAGCCGCCGCATCCTCAAGGGCCTGTTCGACCGGGTCGTCGCGATGCTAGCGCTCGTCGTCGCCGGACCGCTGATGCTGGTGCTCGCGGCACTCGTCCGGCGGGACACCCCCGGGTCGGCGTTCTTCCGGCAGGTCCGGGTCGGCAAGGACGGCAAGGAGTTCGTCCTGTACAAGCTCCGCACGATGTACGCCGACGCGGAGCGGCACCAGGAGCAGCTGAACGAGCAGAACGAGCTCGACGGCGTCCTGTTCAAGATGCGCCAGGACCCGCGCGTCACGCCCGTCGGCCGTACCCTGCGCCGGTTCTCCCTCGACGAGCTCCCCCAGCTGCTGAACGTGGTGCGCGGCCAGATGAGCCTCGTCGGGCCCCGGCCGCCGCTGCCGATCGAGGTCGCGCAGTACCCCGAGGACGTCCGCCGGAGGCTGGTCGTCAAGCCCGGACTCACCGGTTTGTGGCAGGTCAGCGGGCGTTCGGACCTCTCGTGGGAGGACTCCGTGCGGCTCGACCTGAGGTACGTGGAAAACTGGTCCCTGACATTCGACCTGGTGATCCTGCTCCGGACGGTCACCGCGCTGGTGCGAACCTCGGGGGCCTACTGATGCAGACCGATCCCACGGCGCGACCAGACGGTCGCGCCGCAGACGACGCTGCATTGGCGCGGCTCCTCGCGGACGAGGCCGGCCGGCTCCTCCTCGAGGTGCGCGCGGCCACCGGCTTCGCCGACCCGGCCGCGCTCAAGGCCGCGGGTGACCGGTCCTCGCACGAGCTGCTGATGGCCCGCTTGGCCGCGCTGCGGCCCGGCGACGCGGTCCTGTCCGAGGAGGGGGCCGACGACCCGGTCCGGCTCGGCGCGGACCGGGTGTGGATCGTGGACCCGCTCGACGGCACCCGGGAGTTCTCCGAGGAGGGGCGCACCGACTGGGCCGTGCACGTCGCCCTGTGGGAGCGCGGCACGCTGATCGCCGGGGCCGTGGCGCTTCCCGCCCGGGGCGTGACCCTCGCCACCGATGTGCCGCCGGTGACACCGGTTCGGGCCGACGGCGCGTTGAGGCTTGCTGTGAGCAGGAGTCGGCCACCGGCCTTCGTGACGGCACTGGCCGAGCGGCTGGGCGCTGAGCTGGTGCCGATGGGCTCCGCCGGCGTCAAGGTCTCCGCCGTGGTCCTCGGCGAGGTCGATGCGTACGTGCACGGCGGCGGCCAGTACGAGTGGGACTCCGCCGCCCCGGCCGCGGTGGCCCGGGCCGCCGGACTCTTCACGTCGCGGCTGGACGGCTCGCCGCTCAGGTACAACCAGCCGGACCCCCTGCTGCCCGACCTGATCGTCTGTTCGCCTGCCCTGGCACCTGCGATCCTCGACGCCGTCCGCCCGACCGGAGAAGGCCTGTGACCTCGAACTACCGGCTCAGCCAGCTGGACACCCTGGAAGCCGAGGCGATCCACATCTTCCGGGAGGTCGCCGCGGAGATGCAGCGGCCGTGCCTGCTGTTCTCGGGCGGCAAGGACTCGATCGTGATGCTGCGGCTCGCCGAGAAGGCGTTCGCGCCCGCACCGATCCCGTTCCCGGTGATGCACGTCGACACCGGCCACAACTTCCCCGAGGTCCTGGAGTTCCGGGACAAGCGGGTCGCCGAGCTCGGTGTGCAGCTGATCGTCGCGAGCGTGCAGGAGGGCATCGACAAGGGTCTCGTGCGCGAGGAGCCGAACGGTTCCCGCAACCGGATCCAGACGCCGGTGCTCCTCGACGCCGCGGAGAAGCACAAGTTCGATGCGCTGTTCGGTGGGGCGCGGCGCGACGAGGAGAAGGCCCGGGCCAAGGAACGGGTGTTCTCGTTCCGCGACGAGTTCGGCCAGTGGGACCCGAAGGCGCAGCGGCCCGAGCTGTGGAGCCTCTACAACGGCCGGGTGCACCTGGGTGAGAGCATCCGGGTGTTCCCGCTGTCCAACTGGACCGAGCTCGACATCTGGCAGTACATCGAGCGCGAGGCCATCGAGATCCCGTCGATCTACTTCGCCCACCGGCGCGAGGTGTTCCTTCGCGACGGGATGGTGTTCGCCGCGAACGAGTTCGCGGTGCCGCGGGACGGCGAGGACGTGTTCACCGCGACGGTCCGCTACCGGACCGTCGGGGACGCCACGCTGACCGCGGCGGTGCGGTCGGAGGCGGACACGTTGCCGAAGATCATCGAGGAGATCGCCGTCACCCGGCTCACCGAACGCGGGGCCACCCGCGGGGACGACAAGGTCAGCGACTCCGCCATGGAGGACCGCAAGCGCGAGGGGTACTTCTAGACATGGGCCACGACATGGACATGCTGCGGTTCGCCACGGCCGGGTCGGTGGACGACGGCAAGAGCACGCTGATCGGCCGGCTGCTGTACGACTCGAAGGCGATCTTCACCGACCAGCTCGACGCGGTCGAGAAGACCAGCCGGGACCGCGGCGACGAGTACACGAACCTGGCGCTGCTCACCGACGGCCTGCGGGCCGAGCGGGAGCAGGGCATCACGATCGACGTGGCGTACCGGTACTTCGCGACGCCGAAGCGCAAGTTCATCATCGCCGACACCCCGGGGCACATCCAGTACACCCGGAACATGGTCACCGGCGCCTCCACCGCGGACCTCGCGATCGTGCTGGTCGACGCCCGCAAGGGGCTGGTGGAGCAGTCGCGCCGGCACGCCTTCCTGGTGACGTTGCTGCGGGTGCCGCACCTGGTCCTCGCGGTGAACAAGATGGACCTCGTCAACCACTCCCAGGAGCGGTTCGAGGAGATCAAGGACGAGTTCACCGCCTTCGCGGCCAAGCTCGACATCCCCGACCTGACCGTCATCCCGATCTCCGCGCTGCACGGCGACAACATCGTCACGCGGTCGGAGAACATGCCCTGGTACGACGGTCAGTCGCTGCTGCACCACCTGGAGAACGTCCACGTGGCCAGCGACCGGAACCTGGTCGACGTGCGGTTCCCGGTGCAGTACGTGGTGCGCCCGCAGTCCGCGACGCACCACGACTACCGGGGTTACGCCGGCACCGTCGCCGGTGGCGTGATGAAGCCCGGTGACGAGGTCATGATCCTGCCCAGCGGCTTCACCACGCGGATCGAGGCGATCGACACGGCCGACGGACCGGTGGACGAGGCGTTCCCGCCCATGTCGGTCGTGGTCCGGCTCGCCGACGAGCTGGACGTCTCGCGCGGCGACATGATCTGCCGGCCGCACAACGCCCCGCATGCCGCGCAGGACGTCGAGGCGATGATCTGCTGGATGGACGAGCAGGCCAGGATCGAGCCCGGGCGCAAGTACGCCCTCAAGCACACGACGCGGAACGTGCGGGCCGTCGTGCGGGACATCCAGTACCGCCTGGACGTCAACACGCTGCACCGCGACGAGGCGCCCGGGCACCTCGCGCTCAACGAGATCGGCCGGATCACACTGCGGACCACGCAGCCGCTGTTCGTGGACGAGTACCGGCGCAACCGCTCCACCGGCGGGTTCATCCTGGTGGACGAGGGCACCAACCGGACCGTCGCGGCCGGGATCGTGGTCCAGGCCGCCTGACGCGATCGCTGGCGCGATGACGAGCTCGACTCCTGCAGGTGTCGAGAAGTGAAGGCCGGGACCACCGCCGGACGGTGGGACCGGGCCTTCGCGTTGTCCGCGACCGGCGCAGCGGTATCTCGATGAGCGTGACGACCGAGTCACCGGGGCGCTGACCCCGGACTTGTCGACCACGTGCGTTGTCTCGTGCAGGTGGCGGACAGCGCTCGCAAGCATGGTGGGCGCGAGGCGGAGATGCTCCATACGGTGCGCAACCCGCTCCGGCTCGTTCGCCAGGGGGCGGAGCGGATGCTCGTCATCGGCCCGACGCTCCTGGAGTTCGTCATTGTCGATCCGGAAGGCGACCCCCGTGATCATCCACGCAATGCGATGCCCACCGAGTTCCTGAGGCTTCTCTGAGGTGACGGCCATGCCACGCACTCGCGAAGACCTGGAGCGCACTGCGGCCGACGCCGAGGCGTGGCGGGACTCCCCGCACCCCGAGGCGGCGGAGATCGACGACCCCGCCGCCCGCCGCCTCGACCACGCTCGCCGCCGCCCAGCGCAGCCTCGACGAGGCGGTCGACGCGGCCAGGCACAACGGCCGATGCCGGGGCCGGATAGGGATCGTCCTGGGTGTCAGCAAGCAGGCCGCCCGTCAGCGGTACGCGACTTGACGCAGCGGTACACGCGCCACCGCTCGTGGGCGGCTCAGCCCGCCGACGGCTCCAGATCCCGCTCCGCCGGCCGTCTCTTCCGTTCCAGGAACGCGACGGGCGCCAGGCCCTGCCGCGACCGGACCCAGGCCCACGCCAGCGGTCCGGCGACACACACCGCGAGCACGGCCCAGGCCAACTCCACGGTGCCGACCCCGAGCAGCTTCAGCCCGGACGCGATCAGCACCAGCGCGAGTGCCCGCCGGACGATGCCCTGCGGCGCCCGGGACGAGATCCGCGAGCCCAGGTACACCCCGGGAACGCTGCCGATCAGCAGCGCCACGGTCAGGTCCAGGTGCAGGTCGCCGAAGAACGCGTGCCCCAGCGCCGCGGCGCCGACCAGCGGCACCGCCTGGAGCAGGTCGGTGCCGACGAGCCGCGACGCGGACAGCGCGGGGTACAGCATCATCAGGGCGATGATCATCAGTGATCCGGAGCCGACCGAGGTCATCCCGACCACGAGCCCGCCCACGACGCCGACGATCACGGTGGCCAGCGGCCGGACCAGCACGGGTGTGCCGGCCGGCGGCCGGGGCGGCAGCTCGCCGCGGCGGCGCCGGGCCTTGTCCCGCATCTGCAGGTACGCCTTGCCGATCAGCCCCGCGGTCGCGAGCAGCAGCGCGACGCCGAGGGACGTCTTCACGGCGTTCTGCACCTGCTCGCTGTCCCCGAGCGCCTTGAGGATCAGCACGCCGGCGAACGCGCTCGGCACCGAGCCGACCATCAGCCAGCCCACCATCTTCAGGTGCACGGTGCCGCGGCGCAGGTGCACGATGCTTCCGATGGGCTTCATCACGAACGACGCGAGCAGGTCCGAGGACACCGCGGCGAGCGGCGGCACGCCGAAGCCCAGGACGAGCATCGGCGTCATCAGCGCCCCGCCGCCCATCCCGGTCAGCCCGACGACGATGCCGACGAAGAAGCCGGCACCGGCCATCATCCAGTCCACGCTCAGGCCTCCCGCAGCCAGCCGGCATCGACGAGCAGCCGCTGTACCCGGTCCGTCGCCTCGGCGATCGTCAGCCCGGTCGTGTCGATCGTGAGATCGGCGTCGGCCGGTACCTCGTACGGGTCGGACACCCCGGTGAACGCCGGGATCACGCCCGCGCGGGCCTTGGCGTACAGCCCCTTGCGGTCGCGCCGCTCGCACTCCTCGATCGGGGTGGCAACGTGGACCAGGACGAACCCGCCGTGCCGCGCGACCATCCGCCGGACCTCGGCGCGGACGGACTCGTACGGGGCGATCGGTGCGCACACCGCGACGCCACCGTGCCGGGTGACCTCGGCGGCGACCCAGCCGATGCGGGTGACGTTCCGGTCGCGGTCCTCGCGCGAGAATCCCAGGCCGGCGGACAGGCTGCGGCGGACCACGTCGCCGTCGAGCAGGCTGACCGTCCGGTCGCCCCGCTCGGCGAGCCGGCCGGCGAGGGCCCGGGCGATCGTCGACTTCCCGGAGCCGGACAGGCCCGTGAAGAACACGGTCAGCCCCTGTTCGGTCCGCGGCGGGTGGGTGCGGCGGAGCTCGGCGGCGACGGCGTCGGGATGGACCGGCTCCGGGTCGACCACCGGCGCGATCACCGGCACCGCGGCGGCGGGGACCGCCGACACGACGTGTGTGGCGCCGTACGCGGCGGCGACGTGCACCCGCAGCGGAGCGTCGACCGTCTCGGGCCGGGCGGGCAGCGGTACGGCGACGACGCGCACCGTCGACGGGAGGGTGGCCGCGGCGGCGAGCGTCATCCGGACGAGCGCGTCGGGGTCCTCCGGCCGGCCCGCGCCGACCAGGGGGAGCAGCAGGACGCGCGCACCCAGCGACGCGGCCACCGAGGCGAGGTGGTCGAGCTGGGCGACGGACAACGGCCCGTCGACGGGTACGCCGAGCACCGGGCCGCTCACCTCGGCGGCCACCTCGCGGGCGGGCCGTCGCAGGAACCCGAACGTGGCCACCTCCCGCGGCGCCACCTGTTCGACCGGCCCGGCGACCAGCCCGGCGGCCACCGTGGTGACCGTGACCCGGCCGACCGGGGCGCCCTCGGGATCGAGCAGGACCAGCGGTACGCCGGGAGCGGCGCCGTCGGCGGCGGCCAGCGTGAGCGCGAGCGGCCACGCGGTGCCGTCGTCGAGCCGGCCGGTCTCTCGCAGCCGCGCCGCCTCGTCGGCCGCGAGGTACCCGGTCAGCGGCGCATAGGCGCCACCGAGGAGCAGCTCGAGGTCGTCGAGGGAGGCGCCGTCCAGGGTGGTGTCGGACGCGTCCCGGCCCATCGGTCTCCTCACTCGCACGGCTTTCCTACTTCGTCAGTCTGACATGTGGGGCAGGTGGACATGACAACCTCCCCGGAGATCCATCCCATACCCCGCGTTGATCATGGGGTTTTCAGCGCGACACCCGGCGTGTCGGCCGAAAGCCCCATGATCGATCCGGAAGGGGCGGGGACGCCGAGCTGTCAGATGCCCCGGCCGCGGGTGTGCAGCATCCGCAGCACCGCGTCCGCGCTCACGGCCCCGGTGGCCACCGCGAGGGCGAGGTAGGCGCGGGGCTCCCGGGCGTTGCCGCGCAGGGTGCGCCCGGCCCACCGCACGGCGTCGCGCCGCTGCCCGGCCGCCGCCCGCGCGAACGCGATCTGCCCGGTCACCCGGGCCCGGCCCCGCGGCTCGCCGTGGAACTCCGGGTACCGGTCGAGCAGCCACTGGAGCGCCGTGGAAATGGTGTCCCACCGGCTGCTGAAGTACGAGCGGCGGTGCCAGCGGACCTCGACCAGCACGTCCGAGAGGTTGCGGATCGGCGCGCGGCGGGCGGCCCGGAGAAGGAACTCGTAGTCCTCCCCGTAGCTGCCCGGGATCTGCTCGTCCACCAGCCCGATCCCGTCGGCCAGCGTCGCGCGGCGGAACAGGAACGTCGACGGGTGCAGCTCGGTGAGCCGGGACCGGAGCAGATCGGCCAGCGTCACCTGGGTCGCGGTCAGCGGACGGTCGACCAGCCGGTCGTCGTACCGCACCCGGATCCCGCAGCTCACCAGCTCGTCGGCCGGCTCCGCCGCGGCGACCTGCGCCCGGAGCTTACCCGGGAGCCACCTGTCGTCGTCGTCGCAGAACGCGACGAACTCGCCCGTGCACGCGAGGATCCCGGTGTTCCGCGCACCCGCCAGCCCGGCCGTCCGGTCGTTCGTCAGCAGGACCACCCGCCGGTCCGGCGTGTCGAGGGCGAACGCGGCGTCCGGCGGGCTCTGGTCGAAGACCAGCCGGACCGTGATCGTCCCGGGGTAGTCCTGGCCGACGATCGCGTCCAGTGCCTCCCGGAGCATCTCCGGACGGTCGCGGGTCGGCACCACGACGTCGACGGCGGGATGCGACGGCGCGGTCACCGGAGGTACCCGTACCGCAGGCGCAGCGGCAGCGTGAGCACCGAGACCAGCCGGCGGTGACCGCGCGGCAGCTTCGTCCGCCACTCGTCGTCGGCCCGCAGCGGGACGTGTCCGGTCTGGAACCGCATCGGGTTCCCCGCGACCGTGTGGTCCACGTCGAGGTCGATGCCACCGGCGCCGAGGAAGTCCAGCGCGTCCGCCCGCTCGCCCAGGTCGGCGTGCCGGCGCAGCCGCGCCAGCGCCGCCCCGGGATCGCGGAGCACGTCCTCGTACCGCAGCCGGAGCACCGGCACGCCGGTCGCGTCCAGGACGCCGAAGGCCGCGTTCTGCGCGGTCCACAGCACGCCGACCTCGGCGGGGGAGTACTGCGTCATGTACTGCTCGTCGCCGACGACCTCCGGGCGCAGCACCCGCTTGGACCACGAGTACGCGACGCCGCGGGCGTCCCGGACGAGGTGCAGCACCCGTAGGTCGATCTCGTGCGCCCAGCGCAGCGCGAACGCCAGCGAGGCGTGCTTGCTCGAGTCGACCACGACGTCGCAGCCACTGACCTCGCGCACCGCGGCGTAGATCGCGGCGAAGTAGGAGGTGTACGCGACGACGTCCGCGCGCCGCTGCGCGGAGAGCCGCGGCAGCGCGAGCGCCGGGACGAACCGGGTGCGGTCGGCGAGCGCCTTCAGCCGGAGCACCTCGTCCACGTCGATGTTCTCCCAGCCGCCGAACGCGAGCTGGCCGACCTTCTGCCAGAACGGGCACGCCGAGAAGGCCTCGCCGCAGCCGCAGCGCTCGTCGTCGCGGACGGCCCGCTCCCAGATGTGGACCAGCTCGCCGACCGACGCCACGTCCGGCATCTGGGCGAGCATCCGGTCGACGAGCGTCGAGCCGCTGCGCCCGAGCCCGCCGACGAACAGCACGCGCAGGTCGCGGCGTGGACGACGGCGCCGGCGCGGCCACGAGCGCCGCCGTGCGGCCGTCAGCCCGTCGACCACCCGGCCGACCGCTCGGACCGCCTCGTTCACCGGCGCGGTGCCGTCGGCGGCCTCCTCCGGGGTGGCCACCGCGAACGCGTCCGGGTCGGCGACCGCCCGGTCCAGCGTCGCCCGCAGCGCCTCCTCGGTCTCGCACACGTGCACCAGGCCGGCCTCGTCCAGCCGGCGGGCGAACCGCTGCTGGTGGTCGTCGACATGCTCGTCGCGGCCGGGGTCGCGGGGCACCACGATCGGGAGGTGGCCCGTACGCCGGGCCTCGGTGATCGTCGCCGGGCCGCCGTGGGCCACGACGACGGTGGCCTCGGCCATGAGCCGCTGGAGCTCGGCGTGGTCGAGGAAGTCCCGGCCCTCGGCGAGCCGCGGTGCCGCCGCCGAGCCGTGCTGCACGATGCAGCGGGGAGCCGGCTGGGGCTGGTCGGCGAGCCAGCGGTCGAGCCACTCGACCGCGCGGTCGAACCGGTGGACGTCCGTGCCGAGGACCATCACCACGAGGGAGTCGCTCACAGCAGCGGCCCGACCAGGGTGGCACCGCGGTACAGCCGCAGCTGCTCGTCCCACTGCACGAGCAGAGCGGAGGTGAAGGGTCGGCACAGGCGCGCGGTGAGCGTCCGGGTCTCGATCCGGTCGTACACCTCGATGTACACGGTCGGGATCCCGGCGAGCCGGCCGAGGACGAAGAACGGCAGCGCCACCCCGGCCCCGGTCGAGATGATCGCGTCGGGACGGTACCGGCGCAGGGTGCGCGCGGCGAGCACGGTGTTGCGGAGCAGGTTGCCGACGTGGCGCGTGGTCGGGTGGTACGCCCACTCGACGCTCTCGCCGGCGAGCAGCGACTCGGCGTCGGGGGTGCGGAAGGTGACCCAGCGCCTCCGCCGGCCGGCCCACCAGGGCCGCAGTGCCACCAGCTGGGCAAGGTGTCCACCGCTCGAGCCGACGAAGAGCAGATCTCCGGCGTCCGAACTCGGCGAACCGCGCACTTTCTGACCTCCTCGTCAGACTCGGACCTTACGCCGCCGCCGTGGGGGTGGAGCCAAGACGGCCGAACGGTCACCGAACATGCGCCATACAGATGAAACGCTCTGCAACCGAGCCGATGACGGGAGTGACGGCCGTTAGAATCGGCCTCCCAGAGGGAGGCCGTCAGTGGTGAGCAGCGCCGAGGGCGCGGGTCCGTCCGGAGCCGCCCGCCCCCACCCCGTCCGTGTCCTCTACATCGGCGGGATGGCGCGTAGCGGTTCGACGCTGCTCGACCTGATGCTCGGCCAGCTCCCGGCGCACTGCGATGTCGGCGAGCTCTTCTACCTCTGGCGCGACGGGGTCGAACGGGACCTGCTGTGCGCGTGCGGGGAACGGTTCGGCGCCTGCCCGTTCTGGACCGAGGTCGGCCGGGTCGCCTTCGGCGGCTGGGACCGTGTGGACACGGGCCGGGTGCTCGCGCTGCAGGCCGACGTGGACCGGACGTCCCGCCTCCCGGCGATCCTCGGCGCGCGGCGCCTGCCGGGCTTCCGGAGCCGGCTCGACGAGTACACCGAGGTCCTCACCGCGCTGTACGCCGCGATCGCCACCGTGTCCGGGGCCGAGGTCGTGGTCGACTCCACCAAGCGGCCGTCGCTGGCGTACATCCTGCGGCGCGCGCCGGGCATCGACCTGCGGCTCGTGCACGTGGTCCGGGACCCGCGCGGGGTCGTGTACTCGTGGACCAAGCAGGTGAAGATGCCGGCGGGCGCGGCGCCGAAGCCGTACATGAACCAGCGCTCGCCGCGGCAGATCAGCCGCCGGTGGGTGACCGTGACGCTGATGACGGCGACGCTGCGCCGGCTCGGGGTGCCGACCGTGCTCGTGCGGTACGAGGACCTCGTGCGGGAACCGGCGGCCGCCCTGCGCCGCGTCGCCGCCGTGTCGACCGGGGGCCCGGAGCCGGACCTGTCCGGCATCCTCACCCCCGACGGGCTGCGACTCGGCGAGTCCCACACGGTCGCGGGCGGCCGGGTCCGGATGCGCACCGGCCTCATGCCGCTGCGGCTGGACGAGGAGTGGCGTACCGCCCTGCCGTCGTCGCTGCGCCGGTTCGTGTCCGCGGTGACGTGGCCGCTGCGGCGGCGGTTCGGCTACCGCTGACCGCTGCTCGCGAGCCGGGCGTCCAGGGCGTCGAGCACCCCGGGGTCGTCGATCTTGCGGGCGAAGTCGGCGCCACTCGCCAGCGCCCTCGGCAGGTCGGCCACCGAGAGGAACTTCGGGTGGTTCATCGTGCTGTCGCGGAAGTCGAAGTACCGCTTGCAGTCGTCCACCAGGGTGAAGCGCCCGCTGTTCACCAGGATCGTCTGGAAGATCGACTCGACCGGGGACAGGCACTGCTCGTAGTACCGCATCAGGTCCGGCCGGGCGGCGCAGAACTCCCGCAGGTACGCCACGACCGGCCAGGAGAGCGACGAGTACGCCGACCCGCCGTAGAGCTCGAAGCCCGGGCCGAACGGTGACCGCCGGCGCACGCCCACCATCAGCCCGTAGGACACGTGGACGCGCACGAGGGGCTGGACCCGGTTGATCGCCTGCAGCGGACGGAGCCGGCGCTTCGCGGCGGGAGACAGCGTGGCGATGCGGCGGTGCCGGAACAGGTACCGCGACCGCGCCCGCCGGACCGGCCACGTGCTCCGGGCGGGGTCCATCGCCGGGAAGTACTCCAGGTACCCGTCCGCGCCGCCCGCGACGAGATCCGCCTCCGCGTCCGCGACCGGCCGGAGGGGGTAGTCCTGGCCGGTGATGTTGACGACCCAGTCCACCGCGATGCCCTCGGCGACGAGGTCGTCGACGGCGTCGAGGTACCGCCGCACGTGGCTGAAGTCGCCGTACCCGCCCTCCGCGGGGCGCACGAGCACCCCCGGAACGGCGGTCAGCGCGGCCACGTCGAGCGGCGACGACGAGAAGTCGTGGCTCACGTGGACGGCCGCGCCGGGGCTGCCGGCCTTGAGGGTGCGGACGAGCCGCGCCACCTGTTCCGGGTCCCGATGGCTCTGGATGAGGTAGCCGACGCGCATCGGCCGAGCCTAGCTGGACGTCCGGTCCGAACGGAGTCGTCCGTCCGGACGGGATCGGACAAGACGACCGGGCGGCTCGGGGTGGGCGCTTATGCTGGCCGCAGGACATGCCGCCGCTGTCCACCTGCATTCCAGTGAGGAACCCCGGGATGGATTCGCTGCACGAGGAGGGCTCGCGCTCCATCGTCGACTACACCGGCTGGATCCAGCGCCGGTGGTGGGCGATCGTGGCCGTCGTCGTGCTCGGGCTCGTCGCGACCGGGGTCGTCACGGCCCGGCAGCAGCGGGTGTACGACGCCTCGAGCGCGGTACTCGTGCAGGCGACCGGGACCAGCACCGACCAGACCCAGACCGGTGCCCGCAACATCTCCGGACTCAACCTCGACACCGAGGCGCAGCTGGTGACCTCCCTCGTGGTCGCCGAGCGCGCCAAGGAGCAGCTCGGCAGCGGGACGTCGGCGACGGAACTCGCGCGGCGGGTGTCGGTGACCGTCCCGGCCAACACGCAGGTGCTCGAGATCGCGTTCGCCGCGCCGACGCCGAGCGAGGCGCGGGCGGGCTCGGCGGCGTTCGCGCAGGCCTACCTGGACCAGCGCCGGGCGAACGCCCAGGACGAGATCACCGCCCAGGTCACCGCCCTGGAGAAGCAGCAGGCCGCCCAGCTGAAGGCGCTCCAGGACCTGTCCGGGCAGATCGCCCAGCTGGCGCCGAACTCGGTCAACCGCAACCGCGCCGAGTCCCAGCTCGCGGTGGTGCAGAACAGCCTCACCCAGATCGGTTCCCGGCTGAGCCCCCTGCAGGCGGCCGAGCCGACGCCCGGCTCGATCATCACGAAGGCGGAACTGCCGACCGCGCCCACCGAGCCGAAGCTGGTGCTGAACCTCGGCACCGGGCTCGCCGCGAGCGTGCTCGCCGGGCTCCTGCTCGCGCTGCTGATCGACCGGGCGGACACCCGTCTCCGCCGGGCCGCCGAGGTCACGACCCGCACCGGGATGCCGGTGCTGCTCGACTTCCGCCGGGGCGGTCCGCCCGACGTGGCGACCTACCAGAGTGCGGCCGGCCGGGACTTCGGCCGGCTCCGGAACACGCTCGCCTCGGCGCTCGCCGGGGACGGCGGTGCGACGGACGCCCAGGCCCGCATCGTCGTGATGTCCGGCGCGTCCGCCGGACAGGCGGCCGGCCTGGTCACCGCGAACCTCGCCGCGTCGCTGGACCGGTTCGGCGTCCCGGTGCTCGTGATCTGCGCGGATCCGCGCTCCTGGACCCTCGACGCGCTGGGCGTGCAGCCGGGACCCGGACTCGTCGAGGTGCTGCGCGGTGAGCTGAGCCTGGACGCCGCGGTCACCGAGGTGGCGGACCGGTCACGACTCGTCGTGCTGGGCCCCGGCGGTGCCGACGCCACCGGCGTGCTGACCCAGGAGATGCGCGAGGACCGGGTGCGAGGCCTCGTCGCCGAGCTGCGGGGCCGGTCCGGGTACGTACTGTTCGAGGCCCCGCCGCCGGACGTCGCGATCGACGGCCAGGTGATGGCCGGGTACGCCGACGCCGTGCTGGTGGTCGTCGAGACGAAGCGGACCCGCACGCAGGAGCTCGCGGAGTCGTTCCGCCGGTTCGAGGAGGTCCGGGCGCGGCTCGTCGGGGCCGTCGTGGTCGGGTTCCTCGGCAAGGCGCCGCGCGCCGGGACCGACCGGACGCGGGCGGCGGGCCCTCCGGTCGCCGCCGAGCCGGCGCCCCGTGCCGCCGAGCCCGGCCCGGTGGCCGCGCCGCCCCACCCGGTGGTCACGGAGCCCGCGACGGGCCGTGCCGACGTGGTCCGGGCCTCCGCCGCGCCGGACGCGCGCGACACGCCGGTCCACCCGCTCCAGGACGACGACACGGTCACGTTCGTCTTCACCCACGGCGACGCCGAGTCGCCGGGTCCGGCCCGGCCCGAGGGCCAGGGCGACACCGACCTGGCATCGGGGTCCCGCGGCACCCGCTCGCGCTGATCGTGCGCGGACCGGCCGACGTGCAGTGGGAGGTGGGCACCCCGTGACGCAGACGCGGTGGCCCACGACGGGCGAGCCGCCGCCGCCCCCGGCCGCAGGGTCGCCGCACGACGCCGGAGCACCGCGCTCGGAGGGCCCCCAGCACGCGGCGTCCACCCCGGCCCGGCGCCGCCCGGACGTGCCGGCCCTGGTCCGGATCCCGACGGCCTGGCCGCTCGTCGTGCTGCTGGCCGGATATCCGATCTGGTGGGCGCTCGGGCTCACCACGTTCGCGTTCGTGGGGGCCGCTGCCCCGATGGCCGTGCAGCTCCTCCGGCGCCGGCGGCTGCGGTTCCCGCCCGGCTTCGGGCTGTGGGCGCTGCTGCTGGTGTGGGTGCTGCTCGGGTTCCTCGTGCTGGGCGAGACCGCGCCCGCGACGATGCCGCCGGCCGGCATCAAGATCGCGCCGTTCGTGCTGCGGGTCATGCAGTACACCTCGATCACCGTGGTCATGCTCTGGATCGGCACGATGTGGGAGCGGGAGGTCCCGCGGCGGCTGGTCGTCTCGCTGCTCGGCGTGCTGTTCCTCAGCACCGTCGCCGGCGGGGTGGTCGGCGCGGCGTTCCCGCACGGCAGCTTCGCGACCCCGCTGTCGTACGTCCTGCCGAGATCCCTGCTGGACAACGGCTTCGTCGGCCGGCTCACCACGGTCAACTTCGCGCAGGTCCAGGACGTCCTCGGCGGCGTGGGCCGGCCGGCCGCGCCGTACGCCTACACGAACACCTGGGGCTACTGCTACAGCCTGCTGCTGCCGTGGTTCGTGGTCGGCTGGCTGGTGCGCACGTCGCTGCTCCGCAAGGCCGTCGCGGTGACGGTGCTCCTGGTGTCGCTGTACCCGGTGGTGTACTCGCTGAACCGGGGGCTCTGGATCGGGCTGGGACTGTCGGTGGCGTACGTGGTCGTGCGGTTCGCGATGCAGGGGCGGCTGGCTCCGGTCGGGTGGCTCACCGCGGGGCTGGCGGTCGCGGCAGTGCTGTTCGTCACGACGCCGGTCCAGACCATGATCACCACTCGGGTCAACAGCGGGCACAGCAACGACACCCGCAGTTCGCTCAACGGGATCGCGTTCCGGGCCGCGGTCAGCTCACCGGTGCTCGGCTACGGCGGTACACGGCAGACGATCGGCAGCAACCAGTCGATCGCCGTGGGTGCCACGAAGGCGTGTCCGCTGTGCGGCAACCGCGACGTGGGCAGCGATGGCCAGCTCTGGAACCTGTTGCTGCAGAACGGGTTCGTCGGCGCGTTCTGCTATGTCGCGTTCTTCCTGGCGGTGGCCTGGCGGTACCGACGGGACAGCACGCCCATCGGCATCGCGGGCGGGCTCGCCGTGCTGCTGCCGCTGTTCTACATGGTGGTGTACCCGGCGATCGGAATGCCGCTCGCGCTGTCGTTCATCGGGGTGGGGCTGCTGTGGCGCAACGACCTGCAGCGGAGAGCCGCGGCACGCGCCGCGCGGGACTCCCGGTGACCACCGGGCCGCGGGACACGTCGGCGGCCGGATACCTGCGCAGCCTCGTGCCCGTGCTCTGGCCGCCGCCCGCATCCGTCCACATCGGAGCGCGGCGGGCCGGCGACGACCGTACCTACGTCCTCGTCCCGTCTGCCGGCAACCCGAAGCTGCTCGTGCCCGCCGGGTCCCGCCGGGCCGGTGCGGCGGCGGTGCGCCGTGCGACCGAGCACCGCACCGCCCGGGCCCGGGCCCGCACGGCCGTGCTCGCCGGGCTGTTCCGGACCGGGGCGGCCGGAACGGTGTTCGGTCAGCGACTGTCGGTGCGGGCTCCGCATGGCGACACGATCGAGGACCATCTCGCCGCGGTGCTGGGCCGCCCCGTCGTGCTTGCGCTCCACATCGGACCGGCCCGGGCGAACCGGAAGCCGGTGTTCCAGGTGCTGGACGAGGCGGGCGAGCCGCTGGGGTTCGCCAAGGTCGGCGTCGACCCGCTGACCCGGCGGCTGGTCGCGGACGAGGCCGAGGCGCTGCGCATGCTGGCGGGGCACTCCCTGCGCGGCGTCGAGGTGCCGGCCGTGCTGCACCACGGCTCGTGGAACGGCGCCGAGATCCTGGTGCAGTCCGCGCTCCCGGTGTGGCTGCCGCGCGCCGCGGACGACGGGACGCGCCGGGTCGCGGCGATGGTCGAGGTCGCCGGCGTCGCGGGGGTCACCGAACAGCCCGTTCGCGGGCCGTACACGGACGGGCTGGCGGACCGGGTCGACGCGCTCGGCGACCGGCCCGGCGGGGCCGCGCTCGCCGGGGCGCTGGCCGCGGCGGTGACCACGGCCGTCACGCTGCCGACCGGCTGCTGGCACGGGGACTGGAACGCCGGCAACCTGGCCACGCTCGCCGACCGGGTCCTGATCTGGGACTGGGAACGGTTCGACTCCGGCGTACCGCTCGGATACGACGCGCTGCACCTGGACCTGCAGACGGCGATCACCGTGCGGCGGGTGCCCGCCGACGAGGCGGCCGCGTCCACTGTGGTCCGTGCGGCGGAGCTGCTGGCGCCGTTCGGGGTACCGGTCGAGGCCGCTCCCGTGGTGGCCGCGCTCTACCTCGTGGAGCTGGGCACGCGGTACCTGGCCGACGGGCAGGCCGAGGCCGGGGCCCGGTTGGGCAGGCTCGGCGAGTGGCTGCTGCCGGTACTGGGACAGTTGTCGCGGGAACTGACGAGAACAGGACGGGGACGTACGGGATGAGCAGACCGTTGACGATGCGGACGAGGGCACGCCGCACGGTGCGCGTGGTGACGCGGGCCGTCGGGCGCCTCACACACACGCACCGGATGCGGCCGGGGTTCCTGGTGGTCGGTGCCCAGCGGTGCGGGACGACGTCGATGATGAAGACGCTCGGCCAGCACCCCTCGGTGATGCCCGCGGTGTTCCACAAGGGGGTGCACTACTTCGACGTGAACTACGACCGCGGCCTGCCGTGGTACGTGGGGCACTTTCCGACCGTGCGGGCGGCGCGCCGCGCGGCCGGTCCGCGGGCGGTGACCGGGGAGTCGAGCCCGTACTACATGTTCCACCCGCTGGCGCCGGAGCGGATCGCCGTGGACCTGCCGGACGTCCGGCTCGTCGTGCTGGTGCGTGACCCGGTCGAGCGGGCGTACTCGGCCTACACGCACGAGAAGGCGCGCGGCTTCGAGACCGAGGAGTTTCCCCACGCGCTCGAGCTGGAGCCGGTCCGGATCGCCGGCGAGGTCGACAAGCTGCGCGCGGAGCCCGGGTACGACAGCGACCACTGGCGGCACAACGCCTACGTCACGCGCGGGCAGTACATCGAGCAGCTGGAGCACCTGGAGTCCGTGTTCGGCCGCGAGCGGCTCTGCGTTGTGGACAGTCAGGACTTCTTCGACGACCCGGCCCCGGCGTTCGCGGAGGTGGAACGGTTCCTCGGGCTGCCGAGCGCCGGCGGGATCGAGTTCGAGAGGCACAACGCCCGGCCGCGCTCGCCGATGCCGGACGAGCTGCGGGCGCGCCTCGACGAGCACTACCGGCCGTACGACGAGCGGCTCGCCGCCTGGTGGGGGAGAACGCCGTCATGGCGGCGTTGACCGCATGGCGGCGCTGAGCTCGTGCCGATGCCCGTGGTGAGCGCGGCGCCACGGAGTCGCGCGGACCTGGGCGGCGTGGCGCGCAGCGGCTCGGCCGGCATGGTGGGCGCCGGGGTGACGGCGGTCCTCGGCGCCGTGTTCACCATCGGGGTCACCCGTGGGGTGGGCGCGGTCGAGGCGGGTGTGTTCTTCTCGGCCACGTCGGTGTTCCTGCTGCTGTACACGATCGCGCGGCTGGGCACCGGTACCGGCGCCGTGTACTTCCTGACCCGGCACCGGGCGCTCGGGCGGCCGGACCGGCTGCGGCCGACGTTGCGCGTGGCGCTCCTGCCGGTGACGGTGCTGTCGGTGGTGCTGAGCGCGGGGCTGTTCGTGCTCGCGCCGGCGATCAGCGACCTGATCGCGCGCGGTGACAGCGACGCGGCGGTGCTGCCGCTGCGGGTGCTCGCCGGGTTCGTCCCGCTCGCGGCGCTGTCGGACCTGTTCCTGGCGGCGGCGCGGGGCTTCGGGCGGGTGCGGCCGCTGGTGCTGGTGGACAAGGTCGGGCGGCCGTTCGCCCAGGTCGCCGGGCTCGGGGTGGCCGTCGCCGCCGGCTGGTCGGTGTCGGTCGCGCTGCCGCTGGTGTGGGCGGGGCCGTACCTGCTGAGCGCCGCCGTCGCGGCGGTGTGGCTCGGCCGGCTGGTGCGGCGGGCCGAGCGGGGGGGCACTCCCGACGTCGCGGACGGGCCGCCGTGGCGGGAGTTCTGGGCCTTCACCGGCCCACGGGCGCTCGGCAGCGTCGCGCAGATCGCGTTGCAGCGGCTGGACATCGTGCTGGTCGCGGCGCTCGCCGGTCCGGCGGAAGCCGCGCTGTACACCGCGGCGACGCGGTTCCTGGTCTTCGGCCAGCTCGGCGGCACGGCGCTGGGCACGGGCGTGCAACACCGGTTCGGGACGCTGTTCGCGACGGGGGACCGGGCGGCGGCCGCCGAGCTGTACCGCACCTCGACGGCATGGCTGATGGTGCTGACGTGGCCGCTGTACCTGTTGTTCGCGGTGTTCTCGCCGTTCGTGCTCGCGCTGTTCGGCAAGGGCTACGCCGTCGCCGAGCCCGTGATGGTGCTGCTGGCGCTGACCATGCTCGTCGCGACCGGGTGCGGGATGGTCGACAACGTCCTCAACATGGCGGGTCGCACCACCTGGACGCTCACCAACGCGCTCCTCGCGCTGGCGCTCGACGTGGCGCTGAACTTCTTGTTGGTGCCGCGGATCGGGATCCTCGGCGCGGCCGTCGCGTGGGCGGCCGCGATCGCGGCGAACAACCTGCTGCCGCTCGCCCAGCTCGGGTGGTCGATGGGACTGCACCCGTTCGGGCGGGGCACCGCCGTCGCGGCGGGGCTGGCCGTGGCCTGCTTCGGGGCGCTGCCGCTGGCGGCCGCGGTGCTCGCCGGGCGGACGCTGCCGGTGCTGATCGGGACGACGGTCGTCGGGGTGGCGCTGTACGGGGCCGGGCTGTGGGCCGCCCGGGGCCCGCTGCGGCTGTCCGCGCTGCGGGGGATACGCCGCCGCCCTCCGCCGCGAGGTGGTGCCGGTGTGCAAGGCTCCGGACAGGACGACCGACAGTGCGAGGGGTGACCGGATGCGGGGGCTGTCCCGGCGTGGCGTGACGCTGCTGGTCCCGGCGCTGCTGGTGGGCGCGCTCCTCGCCGCCTGTACCCACGGTGAACGCACCCCGCGGGAGCCTCCGGTGACCGTCTCGACGGCGGTTCCGAGCCGGACCGGTCCGATCACGACCACCGGACGGGGCCCGGAGCCGCCGATGTCCGGGTCCTGGCTGGGCGCCTGGGCGAACTCCGGTGACCTCACGCCGGAGGGGCGGATCGCGGCGTTCAGCGGCTTCGAGGACACCGTCGGCCGGCCGCTGACGATCGCGCACGTCTTCCACCACTGGGAGGACGCGTTCCCGAACGAGCCCGACCTCGCGTTCGTCGGCCAGGGCAAGGTGCTGCTGCTGTCCTGGTCGGGCACGGACACGCGGGAGATCACGACCGGCCGGTACGACGACCTCATCCGGGAGCGGGCGAACGCCGTGCGCGATCTCGGCGTACCGATCCTCTTGCGGTTCCGCTGGGAGATGGACCGACCGAATCTGCGGTCCACTGTGCACTCGCCGGAGGACTACATCGCGGCCTGGAGGCACGTCCGGCAGATCTTCACGGACGTCGGCGCCACCAACGCCGGCTGGGTGTGGTGCCCGATGGCGACCGCGTTCGCGGACGGCCGCGCGCAGCGGTACTACCCGGGCGACGACCAGGTCGACTGGCTGTGCGCGGACGTGTACGGCGGCAAGCAGTTCCGGGGCTTCGACGAGCTGATGGCGCCGTTCATGGCGTGGGCCGAGGGGCACCCCCGGCCGGTGATGGTCGGGGAGTTCGGCGTCACCGAGGGAAACCCGGGACAGAAGGCGAAGTGGTTCCGGGAGGCGGGCGCCTACGTGCCCGCGTACCCCCAGATCAAGGCGCTCGTGTACTTCAGCGCACGGCAGGATCGGAAGCCGCGGTACGACTTCTCGGTGGACTCCTCGCCGGGCGCGCTACGGGCGTTCCGGGATCTCGCGCAGGAGCCGAGGCTCCGCGCCGACCCGCCAAAGTAATGACGGTCAGTAATCTTAGAGGCACCTTTAGTAACGCTGAGTAGGCCGATCGGGCAGACTTCGCCGCTCGTGCTGGAAGCAGGCCTCCGCGCCGGTCATGCTGACCTCGCCGTACCACCAGGGGGGTCCGGTAGTCGACGCGAGGGGAACTCTTCCGTGGTGGGAATTCGGTGGGCTGCCGGTGTGGCAGCCTTGGCATTGAGCTGTTCCATTCTGGGGGCGTCCGCTCCGGCCGGCGCCGTTCAGGTGCCGCAGGAGGGTCAGGTCGCCGAGCAGCCGTCGGCCAAGACGCCGCACGTGCTCGATGGCGACGTGCTCGGCATCGTCCAGATCGGAAGCCGGATCTTCGCCGGCGGCAACTTCGCGTCCGTCGCGTCGCCCGACCGGGCGACCACGTACCCGCGAGCGAACCTGATGGCCTTCGACGCGGCGACCGGGAGGCTGGACGCCGGATTCGCACCGGAGCTCGACGGCGGCGTGTGGGCGCTGCTGCCCGCCGCCGACAACAAGTCGGTGTACGTGGTCGGTGCCTTCAACACCGTCAACGGCGTACGCAGCAAGAGCATCGCGCGGCTCGACGTGGCCACCGGCAAGGCCGTGCCCGGCTTCGCCGTCCCCGGCATCAACGGCGTCGTACGCGACATCCGGACCGACGGCACCCGGCTGTACCTCGGCGGGACGTTCACCCAGGTGCGCGGCCAGGGCCGGCCGAGCGTCGTGGCGATCAGCGCGGCCACCGGCGCGCTCGACCCGTTCTTCGGCCTGACGTTCGCCGCGCCGCGCAACGGCGGCGCGATCGGTGTGTACAAGTTGGACATCACGCCGGACGGCAAGACGCTCGTGGCCATCGGCAACTTCACCACCGTCGACGGGCTGCCCCGCGACCAGGCCGTGATGGCGGACCTCTCCGGCGACACCGCCGCGGTGAGCTCCTGGTCCACCACCCGGTACCAGCCCGCCTGCGCGGACCGGGCCTACGACTCCTACGTCCGGGACATCGACTTCGCACCGGACGGCAGCTACTTCGTCGTCGTCTCCACCGGCGGCGGGTTCGCCGGCACGCTCTGCGACACGGCCGCGCGCTGGGAGACCGCCCGGTCCGGTGCCGGGCAGGAGCCGACCTGGGTCGACTACACCGGCGGCGACACGCTGCACTCGGTCGCGATCACCGGCTCGGTCGTCTATGTCGGCGGCCACCAGCGCTGGTTGAACAACCCGTTCAAGGCCGACGCGGCCGGTCAGGGCGCGGTGTCCCGCGAGGGCGTGGCCGCGCTCGACCCCCGCAACGGTCTGCCGTTGTCGTGGAACCCGGGCCGCTCGCGCGGCGTCGGCGCGCGGGAGCTGTACGCCACGCCGACCGGACTCTGGGTGGGCAGCGACACCGACCGGTTCAACCAGCAGTACCGGGGACGCATGGCGTTCGTGCCGCTCGCCGGCGGCAAGAGCCTTCCTGCCGACACCACCGGCGTCCTGCCGAACGAGGTCTTCCTGGCAGGTCCGCGGACGACCGTCAGCTACTCCAACGACCTGCAGTACCGGCGGGTCGACACGTCGCAGCGCCCGGTGGTCGGCGCCAACGTGACGGCGCCCGCCGGCGGTACGTCCTGGGGCGCGGTCCGTGCCGCGTTCATGACCGACAACACCCTCTGGACCGGGGGGACCAACGGCACGTTCCAGCGGCGGACGTTCGACGGCCGCACGCCGGGCGTCACCACGACGGTGCCCCTCAACGGGCTCACCGACTTCAGCAACGAGCTGCGGAACGCGACCGGCATGTTCTTCTGGAACGGCCGGGTGTACTACACCCAGTCCGGTCAGTCGTCGCTGTACTACCGGTACTTCACGCCGGAGAGCGGGATCGTCGGGGCCCAGCGGTTCACCGCGACGGACAGCCTCGCCGACCTCGACTGGCGCAGGGTCGCCGGGATGACACTCGCCGGTGACCGTCTGCTGTGGGCAGACAGTGGCAACGGCGTACTGCGGTCGGCACCCTTCGTCGGCGGGCTCCCCACGACGGGCGGCACCGTCCTCAGCGGATCCGGTGTGGACGGCAAGGACTGGCGGGCCCGCGCCCTGTTCCTCCGGCCCGGCGGTGCGGTCGCGAATGCCGCGCCCGTCGCCAAGGTCGCCACGAGCTGCCTCGGGATGGCGTGCCAGTTCGACTCGGCGGGCACCACCGATGCCGACGGCACCGTGAAGTCCTACAGCTGGAACTTCGGCGACGGCTCCACCGCCACCGGCGCGACCGCGTCGCGGACCTACCGCACCGCGGGCACGTACACGGTGACGCTCACCGCGACGGACAACGAGGGCCTGGTCGGTACCGCGACCGCGCAGCTCGAGGTCGCGCCCAACCGTGCGCCCACCGCCTCGTTCACCTCCACGTGCTCCGCGACGGTGTGCCGGTTCGACGGCGGGGCCTCGTCCGACCCGGACGGTTCGATCTCCTCGTACGCCTGGGACTTCGGTGACGGGACGACCGGGACGGATTCGGTCGTGACGCACACGTTCGATGCCGACCGCACCTATCCGGTGCGCCTGACCGTGACCGACGCGGGCGGGCTGACCGGGGAGACCACCCGCGATGTCGTGGTGGACTCGTCGGCGGGCGTCATCGCGTTCCGCGGTTCGGCCGTGCGGGACGTCAACGGCACCTCGGCCAGCGTGACGGTCCCGGCGTCGGTGCAGGCGGACGACGGCATGCTGCTGGCCGTCACGTCCAACGGCACCATCGCGCTGACCGAGCCCGCGGGCTGGCAGCTCGTGGACCGGGTCGTCAACCAGATGACGACCAGCGTGTACCAGCGCGTCGCGGTCGCGGACGACGCCGGCACGACCGTCGGGGTCACCGCGCCGAGTACCCAGAAGATCAACATCCAGCTCCTGGCGTACCGCGGCACCTCCACGACCGCGCCGGTCGCAACCGCGGCGAAGACGGCAGAGGCGGCCGGGCTGACCAGCCACACGACCCCGGACGTGGCGGTCACGGACCCGGGCGCCTGGGTCGTGTCGTACTGGGCGGACAAGTCCTCGGCCACCACGGCCTGGATGCCCCCGGCGGACGTGACGTCCCGCGTCACGCTGTACGGCACCGGGGCCGGGCGCGTCACCTCGCTGTCCGCCGACTCGGGCGGCCCGGTGACGACCGGGACGTACGGCGGCCGGGTCGCGACGACGGATGCGGCCAGTGGCCGGTCGGTGACGTTCACGGTGGTGCTCGCACCGCAGCGGTAATCGCGGGGTTGCCACCACGCATGGGCCCCAGCAGGCTGGGGCCCATGCGAATCGGATACACGATGATGTGTGAGCAGTCCGGTCCCCGCGAGCTCGTCCGCGACGTCGTCCGGGCCGAGGAGGCCGGGTTCGACTTCGCGGTCATCAGCGACCACTACTTCCCGTGGCTGGACGAGCAGGGACACTCGCCGTACGCGTGGAGCGTGCTCGGCGCGGCGGCGCAGGCGACCTCGCGGATCCCGCTGATGACGTACGTGACGTGCCCGACGGTCCGCTACCACCCGGTCGTGGTCGCGCAGAAGGCGGCGACCGTGCAGATCCTGTCCGAGGGCCGGTTCACCCTCGGGCTCGGCGCGGGCGAGAACCTCAACGAGCACGTGGTCGGCGGCGGGTGGCCCTCGGTCGACGTGCGGCACGAGATGCTGGTCGAGGCCGTGGGGATCATCGGCGACCTGTTCGACGGCGGGTACGTCAACCGTCGCGGCGAGTACTTCGACGTCGAGTCGGCGAAGCTCTGGGACCTGCCGGACACCCGGGTGCCCCTCGGCATCGCCGTCTCCGGCAGGCAGTCCTGCCGGATCGCGGGTGCGCACGCGGACGTGCTCGTCGCGGTGGAGCCTCGTGCCGAGCTGACGCGGTGGTTCGACGAGTTCGGCGGTGGCGGCAAGCCGCGGGTGGGCCAGCTGCCCGGGAGCTACGACACCGACCGGGACGCGGCGGTGACTCGGGCGCACGAGCAGTTCCGGTGGTTCGGCGGCGGGTGGAAGGTGAACGCCGAGCTGCCCGGGCCCGCCTCGTTCGCCGGCGCGTCGCAGTTCGTCCGGCCGGAGGATGTCGCGGGGTCGATGCCGTGCGGCGCGGACGTCGGGGAGTGGGTCGAGAAGCTGACGCCGTTCGCCGAGGCCGGCTTCACCGACGTGGCGCTGATACAGGTGGGTGGGGACGTGCAGGGGCCGTTCCTGGACTGGGCGGAGCGGGAGCTCCTGCCGGTGCTGCGCCAGGAGCTGGGCCCGGCGTAGCTCAGCCCGTGTTCCGCAGGCCTGCCGCCACGCCGTTCACGGTGAGCAGCAGGGCCCGCAGCAGCGACGGGTTCTCCGTCCCCTCGCCGGCCCGGTACCGCGCCAGCAGCTCCACCTGCAGGTGGTGCAGTGGCGACAGGTACAGGTCGCGCACCGCGAGGGTCCGTCGCAACTGCGGCTGCGCGGCCAGCAGCTCGTCCGCGCCGGTGAGCCGCAGCACCTCCGCGACCGTCCGGTCGTGCTCGGCGACGACGAGGTCGAACACGTGCTTCAGCGCCGGGTCGGCGAGCCGGTCCACATACCTCCGGGCGATCGACAGGTCCGTCTTCGCGAGCGTCATCTCCACGTTGGACACGAACGTTCGGAAGAAGTGCCACTCGCCGTACATGTCGGCCAGCGCGTCCTGTAGGCCGGCGGACCGGGCTGCGGCGAGCCCGGAGCCCACGCCGTACCAACCCGGCACGATCTGCCGGGACTGGGTCCACCCGAACACCCACGGAATCGCGCGCAGGCCGCTCAGCCCCGCATCCGCGTCGGGCCGCTTGGCCGGCCGGGAGCCGATGTTCAGCGCGCCGAGCAGCTCGGTCGGCGTGGAGGCCCAGAAGTAGCGCGGCAGGTCCTCGGTGTCGACCAGTTCGCGGTATGCGGCATGCGCGGCGTCGCTGACGGTGTCCATCACGCCGTCCCACCGCGCCAGTGCCTCCGCGGGCTGCCGCGGCTCGGTGTGCAGCACGGTCGCGCGCAGCACGGCGGCGACGGTGAGCTCCAGGTTCTCCCGGGCCAGCGACGGCAGCGAGTACTTGTCGCTGATGACCTCGCCCTGCTCGGTCACCTTGATCGCACCGTCCAGGGTGCCCCACGGCTGCGCCAGGATCGCGTCGTGGGTGGGACCGCCACCGCGGCCGACCGTCCCACCGCGACCGTGGAACAGTCGCAGCCGGACGCCGTGGCGTGCGGCCACGTCCCGCAGGGCGCGCTGGGCCCGGTGGATCTCCCACTGGCTCGTCGCGATCCCGGCGTCCTTGTTGGAGTCCGAGTACCCGAGCATGACCTCCTGCACGTTGCCGCGAGCCGCGACGAGCGCGCGGTACGCCGGGACGGACAACAGCGCGTCGAGGATGTCACCGGCGGACTTCAGCTCGGCGACCTCTTCCAGCAGCGGGACGAACCCGATCCGCGCTTGTCCACTGTGGACATCCACCAGCCCCGCCTCGCGGGCCAGCAGGACGACCGCGATCAGGTCGTCCACCCCCCGGGTCATCGAGACGATGTAGGACTCCACGACGTCGGGACCGAACCGCTCGAACGCCTCGCGGATCGTGGTGAACACCCCGAAGGTCTTCGTCCCCGGCTCGTCCAGGTGCGGATCGGCACCCGCCAGCGGCCGCCGGCCCGACAGCTCCCCGACGAGCAGCTCGGTCCGCTGCGAACGGTCCAGCTCCGCGTACGGCCGCTCGGTCTCGCCGAGCGCGTCGAACAGCTGCGCGAGCACGGCGTGGTGCGCATCGGCGTGCTCTCGGATGTCCATCGTGGCCAGTTGCAGGCCGAACGCGGACACCGCCCGGATCACCTCGGCGATCCGGCCGTCCGCGATCAGCTCGCCCGCGGGACTCTCGGCCATCGACCGCCGCATGACCTCCAGGTCCGAGATCAGCTCACCCGCGCCGAGGTAGTCCCGCCCGGGCTCGTGGGCGAGACCACGGGCGAGCCGGGCGCGGGTGTTGGCCAGTTTTGCCTGCACGCAGCGGATCTTCAGCCGGTACGGCTCCTCGGCGTTGATCCGCAGGTACCGCGGCGCGATCTCGGGCAGGCGTTCGAGGTCGGCGGCGACGCTCCCGGACAGCTCGTCCGAGGCACCGGCGATCCGCCGCGAGACGCTCAGCTCCTCGGCGAGCCGGGCGACCGCCCGCTCCGCGCCGCGGATGCCGTGCTCGTGCTGGATGGTCAGCACCTGCATCGTCACGTCGGCGGACACGTACGGGTTGCCGTCCCGGTCGCCGCCGATCCAGGTGCCGAACGTCAGCGGTCGCGCGGTCGCCGGCAGCGGGGCGCCGAGGCCCGCGAGCGTGTCGCTCAGGTCGGACAGCACGTCGGGCGCGGCGTCGGCGTACAGGTCGGCGAGGTAGTAGACGGCGTTGCGGGCCTCGTCGGCGGGTTCCGGGCGTGCCAGCCGCAGCTCGTCGGTCTGCCACAGCACGTCGATGACCTCGGCGAGGCGTCGGTTGGTCCGGACGTTCACGGCACCGCCGATCGTGGAGGTGATCGCGGCGGCGGTGGCCTCCTCGTCCAGCAGGTCGGCGACGGCGCGCAGCTTCGACAGGATCGAGCGGCGCGCGGCCTCGGTCGGGTGCGCCGTGAAGACGGGTCGCACGGCGAGCTGCTCCGCGGCGGCGGCGATCTCCTCCGGCGGCACCCCGCGCTCCCGGACCAGTCGCGCGAACTCGTCCAGCCACCCGCCGGAGGTGGCCCGGCGCTGCCGCAGCTCCCGTCCGCGGTGCGCCTGCTCCGTGACGTTCGCGAGATGGAAGTACTCGGAGAACGCCCGGGCCAGCTGGATCCCGGTCCGGACGTCGACGTCCCGGAGCAGGTCGGCGGCCGCCGCGGGGTCGTCGCGGGTCAGCCGGCGGACCTGCTCCACGAGGTCGAGCAGCTCCTGGCCCTCCTGCCGGACGAGGGACTCGCCGAGCAGGTTCCCGAGCCGCCGGATGTCGGCGCGCAGCGCGGAGTCGTCCTGCGGTGCGCCGTTGGGGTCCGGCATCACGTCCTCGCCCTGCGGGTCCGACACGGGGGCCTCCGGGGCGTCGTGGGGTGTCCGTTCCGGAGCGTAACGAGGGTCCCGCCGCGATCACCACCCGCGGTGATCGTGGGGCTTCGGCCCGACACGCCGGCGGGTCTGCCGACAACCCCATGATCAACGCGAAGGGGCGTCGAGATCCCGGCGTAGGCTTGGGCTCTACCCCCTGTCCATCACGGTTGGGGGCTTTGCGTGTGCCCGGAGGCTCCACACCATGACCCTTGCCGGTCTGCTCGACGCCGTCGTCGCCGACCCCGCGCTCACCGCGGCGGTGCAGGCGGCCGGTACCGACTCCGTCGACCTCACCGCACCGGAGGCGCTGCGTCCGTTCGTGGTCGCGGCCCTCGCCGGTGACCCCGGCCGCGGCGGGGCGGGCCGCCCCGTCCTCGCGGTCACGGCCACCAGCCGGGAGGCCGACGACCTCGCCGCGGCGCTGACCTGCCTGCTGCCCGCGGACGGCATCGTGACGTTCCCGTCCTGGGAGACGCTGCCGCACGAGCGCCTCTCCCCGCGCGCGGACACGGTCGGCCGCCGGCTCGCGGTCCTGCGCCGGCTCGCCCACCCGAGCACGGACGACCCCACCACGGGCCCGGTGCAGGTCGTCGTCGCGCCGATCCGCAGCGTCCTCCAGCCCATGCCGGCCGGTCTCGGCGACCTGGCGCCGGTCGAGCTCGCCGCCGGGACCGAGGCGTCCCTGGAGGCGACCGTCGAGCGGCTCGTCGACATCGCGTACGCCCGGGTCGACCTGGTCGAGAAGCGCGGCGAGTTCGCGGTACGCGGCGGCATCCTCGACGTGTTCCCGCCGACCGAGGAGCACCCGCTCCGGGTCGAGTTCTGGGGCGACGAGGTCGAGGAGGTCCGGTACTTCGCGGTCGTCGACCAGCGCTCGCTGGAGGTGGCGACGCACGGTCTGTGGGCCCCGCCGTGCCGCGAGCTGCTGCTCACCCCCGAGGTGCGGGAGCAGGCGCGCGTCCTGGCCGAGCGCCACCCCGAGCTGCGCGAGATGCTCGACAAGCTCGCCGACGGCACGGCGGTCGAGGGCATGGAGTCCCTCACCCCGGCGCTGCTGGGCGGCGACTCGCTCGAACTGCTGCTCCACGCGATGCCCGCCGGTACCCATGTCGTCCTCGCCGACCCGGAGCGCATCCGGACCCGCGCGCACGACCTGGTCGCGACCAGCGACGAGTTCCTCGGCGCGTCCTGGGCCGCCGCGGCGGGCGGCGGCACCGCGCCGGTGGACCTCGGCGCCGCGGCCTTCCGCGACCTCGCCCACGTGCGGCAGGCGGCATCGGACCTGGGGCTGCCCTGGTGGTCGGTGAGCCCGTTCGGCGCCGCGCCGCAGGACGACGGGGCCCCGGACGCCGGCGCCGGCCTGACCCTGGAGGCACGGGCCGCCGACAACTACCGCGGCGAGACCGACCGTGCGGTGGGTGATGTCCGGGGCTGGGCCGCGCAGGGCTGGGCCACCGTCCTCGTCTTCGCCGGCCACGGCACCGCGCAGCGCGCCCTGGAGGTCCTGGCCGAGCACGACCTCGGTGCGACCCTCGTCCCGAGCATCGACGACGCCCCGAAGCCCGGCTCGGTCACGATCACCACCGGTCGGCTGGACCGGGGCTTCACGCTCGCCGGGCCACGCGTCGCCGTCCTCGGGGAGGCCGACATCACCGGCGCGCGCGGGGTCGGTACCCGCGAGACGCGGCTGCCCTCCCGCCGCCGCAACGCCGTCGACCCGCTCCAGCTCCAGCCCGGCGACTACGTGGTGCACGAGCAGCACGGCGTGGGCCGGTACGTCGAGATGATCCGCCGCACCATCAACGGCGGCGAGCGCGAGTACCTGATCCTGGAGTACGCGCCGGGCAAGCGGGGACAACCGGGCGACCGGCTGTTCGTCCCGACCGACGCGCTCGACCAGCTCACCCGGTACGTGGGCGGCGAGGCGCCGACCCTGCACCGGATGGGCGGCGCGGACTGGCAGAAGGCGAAGGGCCGCGCGCGCAAGGCGGTCAAGGAGATCGCCGGCGAGCTGATCCGGCTGTACGCGGCACGCACCTCCACGCCGGGGCACGCGTTCGGCCCGGACACGCCGTGGCAGCGTGAGCTCGAGGACGCGTTCCCGTACACCGAGACGCCGGACCAGCTGACCGCCATCGAGGAGGTCAAGGCCGACATGGAGAAGCAGTACCCGATGGACCGGGTCATCGCCGGTGACGTCGGGTACGGCAAGACCGAGATCGCCGTGCGGGCCGCGTTCAAGGCCGTGCAGGACGGCAAGCAGGTCGCGGTGCTCGTGCCGACGACGCTGCTCGCCAAGCAGCACTTCCAGACGTTCACCGACCGGATGTCCCAGTTCCCGGTGACCATCAAGCAGCTGTCCCGGTTCCAGACCGACGCCGAGGCGGCCGAGGTCGTCCGCGGGCTCGCCGAGGGCACCGTGGACATCGTGGTCGGCACCCACCGGCTGCTGCAGAGCTCCACCCGCTTCAAGGACCTCGGCCTGGTCGTGGTGGACGAGGAGCAGCGGTTCGGTGTGGAGCACAAGGAGCACCTGAAGACGGTCCGCGCGAGCGTGGACGTCCTCACGATGTCCGCGACCCCGATCCCGCGAACGCTCGAGATGAGCATGACCGGGATCCGGGAGATGTCGACGATCCTCACGCCGCCGGAGGAGCGCCACCCGGTGCTCACCTATGTCGGCCCGTACGAGGAGCGGCAGATCGCCGCGGCGGTCCGCCGCGAGCTGCTCCGCGACGGGCAGGTGTACTACCTGCACAACCGGGTCGAGTCGATCGAGCGCGCGGCGCAGCGGCTCCGCGACCTGGTGCCCGAGGCGCGCATCGCCGTCGCCCACGGTCAGATGCACGAGGACGTCCTGGAGCGCGTGATGGTGGGCTTCGACGAGAAGGACTTCGACGTCCTCGTCTCCACCACGATCGTGGAGTCCGGTCTGGACATCCCGAACGCGAACACGCTCGTCGTCGAGCGGGCGGACGCCTTCGGACTGTCGCAGCTGCACCAGATCCGCGGCCGGGTGGGCCGCGCCCGCGAGCGCGCGTACGCCTACTTCCTGTACCCGCCGGAGAAGCCGCTCACCGAGACGGCGCACGACCGGCTCGCCACGCTGGCCCAGAACACCGACCTCGGCTCGGGCATGGCCGTGGCGATGAAGGACCTGGAGATCCGTGGGGCGGGCAACCTGCTCGGCGGCGAGCAGTCCGGCCACATCGCCAACGTCGGCTTCGACCTGTACGTCCGGCTCGTCGGCGAGGCCGTCGCCGAGTACAAGGGCGAGGCGCCGGAGGAGACCGTCGAGGTCAAGGTCGACCTCCCGGTGGACGCGCACCTGCCGCACGACTACGTGCCGGGTGAGCGACTGCGGCTGGAGGCGTACCGCAAGCTCGCGGCGATCACCGACGAGGCGGGCCTCGAGGCGGTACGCGCGGAGGTCGTGGACCGGTACGGCGTGCTGCCGCAGCCGGTGCAGAACCTGTTCGCGGTGGCCGCGTTCCGGGTCAAGGCGCGCAAGGCAGGGCTGACCGAGGTGTCGCTCCAGGGCAAGAACGTGCGGTTCTCCCCGCTGCCCCTGGCGGAGAGCCGGGTCATGCGGCTGCAGCGGCTGTACCCGGGCTCGATGTACAAGCAGACGGTGGGTGCGGTGGCCATCCCGGCGCCGACCACCGCCCGGATCGGCGGCCGGGCGCTGCGCGACACCGAGCTGCTGGAGTGGGCGTCCGGCGTCATCGACGCCCTCGCCCCCGAGCCGGTCACGGTCGGTTCGTGACTGTGGCAGGGTGGAGGGATTCGTACCGACCTCCCGGGAGTGACGCCTTGATCCGTCGTGTGCTCGTTGCCGCCCTCGCCGTGGCCGCCCTGGCCGGTACCGCCGGCTGCCAGTCGCATGCCGGCACCGCGGCGTACGTGGGCGACCACCGGATCACGACCACGCAGCTGGACCGCGCGGTCGCGAGCTCGCCGCAGGGCCCGCGCGGCGAGGCGGCGCAGAACACCCTGAACGTCCTCATCCAGACCCAGCTGCTGCGGGCGGTGGCCGACAAGAACCACATCGAGGTCAGCGGCGCGTTCGTGGCGGGGGCCCGCGAGGACGAGCAGATCCGGGCCCAGGCGGCGCAGCTCGGGGTGTCGCCGGACGTGTTCGGCACGCTCGCCGGATACTTCGTCTCGGTCCAGAACGCGCTCGCGCGGGCGGTCGGAGGCGGGAGCGCCGGCCTCACCGACGCCCAGGTGGCGGAGGTGCAGGCCCGGATGGCGCAGCTGCGCTCCGCGGCCGCGGACGCGCAGCGGGTGACCGTGAACCCGCGATACGGCAAGTTCGACGTCCAGCAGGCGCTCGTTCTGCCGGCGGTCGAGCCCGGCATCAAGCAGCTCTCGCCCGACCCCGCCGCCGCGCCGCAGGGTCAGGTCCCGGCCGCGCCGTGACCGCGCGGGTCGTCTTCCTCGTCACCTCGCCGCGCCTGCCGGCGGGTCTGCTGACCGCCGAGGCCTGGGATCTCGTCCGGTCCGCGCCGGTGTACGCGCAGGCCGACACGTCCGCCGTGGCGGCGCTGCGGGCCGCCGGGGTCGCCGTGACCGTGGTCGGTGGCGCGCGCGCGGACGAGATCGCCGTCCTGCTCGAGGGCTCCGAGACGGCCGTGTGGCTGGCCGGGCCGGACGGCGACGCCGGCCTCACGACCGCGCTCACCGCCGGGCATCACGACGTGACCGTGGAGGTCATGTTCGGCTCCTGGGACCCGCCCGGCGCCCGGCTGCTCGACGTCGTCGCGGTGATGGATCGGCTGCGCTCGCCGGGCGGCTGCCCCTGGGACGCCGAGCAGACCCATGCCAGCCTCACGCCGTACCTGCTCGAGGAGGCGTACGAGGCGCACGACGCGCTCGTCGACGACGACCTGGACGCGCTCCGGGAGGAGCTGGGCGATGTGCTGCTCCAGGTCGCCTTCCACGCGCGGCTCGCCGAGGAGCTGCCCGCCGGCGAGCGGTGGTCGGTCGACGACGTGGCCGGTGACCTCGTCGCGAAGCTGGTGCGGCGGCACCCGCACGTCTTCGCCGACGTCACGGTGGACGGCGCCGCCGAGGTGAACGCGAACTGGCACGAGATCAAACAGGCCGAGAAGGGGCGCGAGTCCGTGACCGAGGGCGTGGCGCTCTCCCAGCCCGCACTGTCTCTGGCGGCGAAGTACCTGTCCCGGGCCGGCCGGGCCGGGGTCGAGGTCGATACGCCGCACGCCGGGGCCGCACCGTCCGCGGTGGCGTCCGCCGACGAGCTGGGCCGGACGCTGTTCGGCCTCGTCGCGGCGGCGCGGGACCGCGGGATCGACGCGGAGGCGGCCCTCCGGGCGGAGGCGCTCCGATTCGCGGACGCCGTGCGGGCGGCGGAGAACGCCTAGGGTCGGCGCATGCCCCACGACTTCGTCCCGCTCGCCGAACAGATCATCGACGGCCTCCTGCTCGCCGACCCGGAGCTCGCCAGGGCGGTCGGGGACCACCGCCTGGACGCCGTCCTGCCGGACCACTCCGACGCCGCCGTACGCGCCCGGGTCGCCGAGCTCCGGCAGGCGGGCGACGTGCTGGCCGAGGTCGACCCCGATGAGCTCGACGCCGAGGACGCCGTCGACCTCGAGCTGCTGTCGGCGGCCGTCGATGCCCGCCTGTTCGACCTCACCGAGCTGCGCGAGCACGAGTGGAACCCGCTCGTGCACAACCCCGGCTTCCTGCTCCACGGCCTGATGGCCCGGCCCACGGCACCCGCCGCCGAGCGCCTGACCGCCCTCAGCGCACGCCTGGAGGCACTGCCGGACGCCCTCGCGACCGCGGACGCCGTGCTCACCGACTGCCCGGCGGTCCATGTCGAGACGGCGCTGGCGCAATGGGACGGCACCGAGCGGCTCATCCGGGACGAGGTGGTGGCGTTCGCGGACCAGGTGCCGGGCGGCGCCGACCTCGTCCGCAAGCCGGTCGCCGAGGCCCTCGCGGCGGTGAACCGGCACCGGGACCGGCTCCGGGAGCGGCTGACCGAGCCGGGCCGGGACCCGCGCCTCGGTTCCCGGCTGTGGGAGGCCAAGCTCTGGCACGCGCTGGACTCCGATCTCACCGCGGGCGAGCTCCAGCGGCGCGCGGAGGCGGACCTGGAGCGGCTGTCGGAGGAGATCGCCGACGTCGCCGAACAGCTGACCGGCGACCGGTCGGTGCGCGCGGCCCTGGCCCGGCTCGCCGAGGACCGGCCGGACAACGCCACCATCGTCGGCAAGGCAGCGGCCGCGCTGGCGGACACCACCGACTTCGTCCGGCGGTACGACCTCGTCGGCCTGCCCGGTGATCCGTGCGAGATCGTCGAGATGCCGGAGTTCGCGCGCGGCGTCGCGGTGGCGTACTGCGACGCGCCGGGGCCGCTGGAGCCGGCGACGGTGCCCACGTTCTTCACCATCTCGCCGACGCCGGCCGACTGGTCGCCGGAGCGGGTGGAGTCGTTCTACCGGGAGTACAACGACCACCTCCTGCACGGGCTGACCGTGCACGAGGCGATGCCCGGTCACCACGTGCAGCTGTCGCACTCCCGCCGGTTCCGGGGGTCCACTCGGGTGCGGGCCGTGTGCGCGTCGGGGTCGTTCATCGAGGGCTGGGCCGTGTACGCCGAGCAGGCGATGACCGATGCCGGGTACGGCGGGCTGCCGGTGAAGCTCCAGCAGCTGAAGATGCAGCTGCGCATGACGATCAACGCGCTCCTCGACCGTGGCGTGCACTGCGCCGACCTGTCCGAAGAGGACGCGATGGCCCTGATGACGGGCCGCGGCTTCCAGGAGGAGGGCGAGGCGGCCGGCAAGTGGCGGCGGTCGCTGCTCACCTCCGCGCAGCTGTCCACCTACTTCGTCGGGTACACCGAGGTGGCCGCGATCGGGGCCGCCCGCCCGGGCGGTACGACGCCGCGAGCGTGGCACGACGCGATGCTGGCGCACGGCTCACCGTCGCCCCGTCATCTCTCCGCATTGCTCGGCGTGAGCTGAGAATCACCGGCCGCAACCGGCGTACGCGTCCATCGTGGACGTTCCCGGGCCGAGCCGGTCCGGACGCGCAATCTCGGGCATCATGGCCCTGTGCCGATTGGAATCGCGTGGGGACGCCGCAGGGTCGAACGTGGCGTCGAGGAACTCCGTCACCGCGGTGAGCTGCTGCCGCCCCTGCGCGGCGACGTGCTGGTGGAGGCGTCGGTCGGGCCCCGCGGCGAGCTCGTCGCGCTGTGGTCGGACCCGGAGGTCCGTGAGCTGCTGATGTCCGGCCGGGTGGCGCAGCGGGCGGGCGGCCGGGGCGGCGGTCGCGTCCCCGGCGTACCGGTCCGCGTCACCGTCCACCTCCCCGACCGGGTCGAGGTGATCTGGCTGGAGGACGTGGCGTTGAGCTTCCCCGTCCCGCAGCTGCTGCCCGGCGGCCGGTTGGTCCTCGTCGGCGCGGCCTGCGAGTGGCGGCCGGGTGGCGCCGAGCGCAACGCCGCGGTGTACGACCGCGCCGGCCGGTTGCTCACCGAGGCGACCTTCGGTGACGGCGCCCAGCACGTGTTCGCGGACGGCACCGGCGCGGTGTGGGTCGGGTACACCGAGCAGGGCGTGGCCGGGAACCTCGGCTGGGGCGAGCACGGCGCGCCGCCGCCGATCGGGGCGCCGGGCCTGGTCCGGTTCGGGCCGGGGGTCGACGACTTCTGGAGCTACGCGCCGCCGGAGGGCGTACCGCCGGTGCTGGACTGCTACGCGCTCAACGTCACGGACGACGGGGTGTGGGCGTACTACGACTCCGGATTCCCGATCGTGCGGATCGGCCGGGACGGGCTCCGGATGTGGCGCACCCGCGTGAAGGGCGCCACGGCGATGGTCGTGAACGGGTCCACGGTGGGCCTCGCGGGCGGGTACGACGAGGAGCACTCGCGGTTCGTCGTCGGCACGCTGGACGATCGGGCGTTCGTGCCACGCCGAGAGCTCACGCTGCGTCTGCCCGGCGGCATCCCGCTCCCCGCCGAGCCGGTCATGGTCGGCCGGGGGAGCCGGCTGCACGTGGTCACGCCGACGAACTGGTACACGGCCGACCTCGCCGACGAGGAGTAGCGTCGATCGGGTGGCATCCGGCCCCGTGGTCATCGGTTTCGACGGCACGCCCGCGGCGGAGCGGGCCCTCCGCGAAGCGGCCGCACTCTTCGCCCCGCGCCCTGCGCTGGTGGTCGTCGTGTGGGAGGCGGGACGCGCGTTCGACCTGATGGAGGTTCCGACGCTCGACCTGCCCCCCGCCGGGGTGGACGTCCGCTCGGCGTTCGAGCTGGACCAGGCGATGTACGAGCAGGCTCAGCGGGTGGCGCAGCAGGGCGCCGCACTGGCGCGGGAGCTGGGGCTGGACGCCGACGGGCTCGCCGTCGCCGACGAGCTCACCGTGGCGGACACGCTGCTCCGGGTGGCCAAGGAGTACGGGGGCCAGGCGCTCGTCGTCGGCTCGCACGGCCACAGCACGCTCGGTGAGCTGCTGGTCGGCTCGACGACGCGGGAGATCCTCAGGCACGCGGACGGCCCGGTCGTGGTGGTCCGCGGGACGCGCTGATCGGCGCGCCCCGCGGCCCGGGCGGTCACGCGGAGATGCGCGCGCGCTCCTTCTCGATGAGCGTGCGGAGGTTCTCCGGCTCCCCGGCGTGCAGGTCGAGCTGCCGGTTCCGCTCCTCGGCGAACTTCCGGCCGAGGTCCTGCTTCACGGAGTCCTCGACCTCGGTGCGTGCCGGGTTCAGGATCTCCCGCTCCTCCTCGTCCAGGTGGTGCGCGAGGGCCTTCGTCAGCTCCTCGACGGCCTCGTCGAAGTCCTCGGACGTCACGTCCTCCACCTCGAGCAGGGCGAGCAGCTTCTCGTTGCCCTCCAGATGCTCGTGCGTGCCGTGCTCGACGTCGTCCTCGTCCACGGCGCGCTTGCGGACGAGCGCCGGGTAGACGTACGCCTCCTCGGCCTCGGCGTGGGCGGCGACGACGTCGGCCAGCGCCCTGCGGACCTCGACGCGGTCCTGCGTCACGTCGCGCAGCTGGTGCAGGAGGTCCTCGAACAGCCGGTGATCGGCCAGGATGAGGTCGACGACATCACCTTCGGTGAGCCTGGGAATCTCGTTGGTGGTCACGAGTGGAGATTGGCCCGCACCGCGGGTGCCCGCAAGCCGAGCGGGCACGGCGGACCGGACCCGGCCGTACGTCCACCTGGCGGGCCCCCGGCGGGGCAGCGGTGGCGGCGGGTGGGGGACGACTACCCTCGGCATCGGGAGACCCCGGCCCGCCGGACCCCGCCGAGCCCCCCGACGAAGGAGCGACCGTAGTGGCCAGCATCGAGGCCGTCGTCGCCCGCGAGATCCTCGACTCGCGCGGCAACCCCACTGTCGAGGTCGAGGTCGCCCTCGACGACGGCACCGTCGCGAGGGCCGACGTGCCCTCCGGTGCGTCCACCGGTGCGTTCGAGGCGGTCGAGCTGCGCGACGGCGGCGAGCGTTACGGCGGCAAGGGCGTCGAGAAGGCCGTCCAGGCCGTGATCGACGAGATCGGTCCCGAGCTGCTCGGGTTCGAGGCGAGCGAACAGCGGCTCATCGACGCCGCGATGATCGACCTCGACGGCACGTCGGACAAGGGCCGGCTCGGCGCGAACGCGATCCTCGGCGTCTCGCTGGCCGTCGCCCGCGCGGCGGCGGACTCCGCGGGGCTGCCGCTGTTCCGGTACGTCGGCGGCCCGAACGCCCACGTCCTGCCCGTACCGATGATGAACATCGTCAACGGCGGCGCGCACGCGGACTCCAACGTGGACATCCAGGAGTTCATGATCGCGCCCGTCGGTGCGCCGACGTTCCGCGAGGCGGTGCGCTGGGGCGCCGAGACCTACCACGCGCTGAAGTCGGTGCTGAAGGCCAAGGGCCTGTCGACCGGTCTGGGCGACGAGGGCGGCTTCGCGCCGAGCCTCGACAGCAACCGTGCGGCGCTGGACCTCATCGCGGAGGCGATCGAGAAGGCCGGTTTCACGCTCGGCTCCGACATCGCGCTGGCCCTCGACGTCGCGGCGACGGAGTTCCACTCCGACGGCGCGTACGCGTTCGAGGGTGCGCAGAAGTCCGCGGACGAGCTCGCGGCGTACTACGAGACGCTGGTGAACGACTACCCGATCGTGTCCATCGAGGACCCGCTGGACGAGAACGACTGGGACGGCTGGGTGGCCCTGACGGACCGGCTGGGCAAGCGCACCCAGCTCGTGGGCGACGACCTGTTCGTCACCAACCCCGAGCGGCTGGAGAAGGGCATCGCGCTCGGCGCGGCGAACGCCCTGCTGGTCAAGGTGAACCAGATCGGCACGCTCACCGAGACGATGGACGCCGTGTCGCTCGCGCACCGCAGCGGGTACCGCAGCATGATGAGCCACCGTTCCGGCGAGACCGAGGACACCACGATCGCCGACCTCGCGGTGGCGACCGACTGCGGCCAGATCAAGACCGGTGCCCCGGCGCGGTCCGAGCGGGTCGCGAAGTACAACCAGCTGCTCCGCATCGAGGAGGAGCTGGACGACGCCGCCCGCTACGCCGGGCTCGGGGCGTTCCCCCGGTACACCCCGAAGGGCTGACAGCGCGATGCCCGCCACGCCCCGCCGCACGCCCGGGAGCCAGTCGCCTGGCTCCCGGGCCACTGCCCGCCGCCCGTCCGGCGGGCGGGCCGGCACGCGGGCGACCACCCGGACGTCCTCGGCCAGCCGCCCGGCACCGCAGCGCCGCACCGGCTCGGGCGCGGCGGGCCGACCGGCCCGCCGGCGCCGGGGCGGGCTCACCGGCCGCGCCGCGGTGCTCGGCCTGGTGCTGTCCGCGCTGGTGCTGACGCTGGCGTACCCGGCGCAGCGGTATCTGGCACAGCAGTCCGAGATCGCCCGGATGGAACAGGCGCAAGCCGCGCAGCGGGAGCGGATCGCGGCGCTGGTGGAGCGCAGGCAGAAGTGGAACGACCCGGCCTACGTCAAGGCGCAGGCCCGTGAGCGGCTCCAGTACGTGCTGCCGGGCGAGGTGGCGTACGTGATCACCGACAAGTCCGCGGCGCAGCCGCCGGCCGCCTCGGACACCCCCGAGGTGCCCCGCGCGTCCCGCGCCCGGGTGGACGGCCCCTGGTACGGCAAGCTCTGGTCCGGGGTCCGCGCCGCCGACAACCCGGCCGCGGTGCCCGCGTCGCCGGCCGTCCTCCCGGCGCCCGGCAAGTGAGCCCCGAACCCCCCTCGGCGGCCGATCTCGCGGCTGTCGAGGCTCAGCTGGGGCGGATGCCGCGGGGTACCCGGGCCGTCGCGCACCGGTGCCCGTGCGGCCGCCCCGACGTCGTCGAGACGACGCCGCGGCTCCCGGACGGCACCCCGTTCCCGACGACGTACTACCTGACGTGCCCCCGGGCGTGCTCGGCCATCGGCACGCTGGAGGCCGCCGGGATGATGCGCGAGATGACCGAGCGGATCGCGGCCGACCCGCGGCTCGCGGAGCGGTACGAGGCCGCGCACGAGGCATACCTGGCGCGCCGCGCTGAGATCGGCGCCGAGGACGGTATCGAGGTCCCCGAGATCGCCGGCACCTCCGCGGGCGGGATGCCGACCCGGGTGAAATGCCTGCACGTCCTGGTGGCGCATTCGCTCGCGGCCGGACCGGGCGTGAACCCGCTCGGCGACGAGGCCCTCGCCGCGCTGCCGGAGTGGTGGCGCGCGGGGCCGTGCGTGCACGTGGAGGACCCGGCGTGACGCGGGTCGCGGGGATCGACTGCGGGACGAACTCGATCCGGTTGCTGGTCGCCGACCTCGACGGCGGCGGGCTCACCGACGTCGTCCGGACGATGGAGATCGTCCGGCTCGGCGAGGGCGTGGACCGGACCGGCCGGCTGTCCCCGGCGGCGATCGACCGGACCCGGATCGCGCTGGAGGGGTACGCCGAGACGATCGCCGAGACCGGCGCCGAGCGGGTGCGCATGGTCGCCACCTCGGCGAGCCGGGACGCCTCCAACGCCGGGGACTTCCGCGCGATGGTCCGCGCGGTGCTCGGGCAGGACCCGGAGGTCATCACGGGGGACGAGGAGGCGCGGCTCAGCTTCACCGGGGCGGTCCGCGGCCTGCCGGTCGAGGGGCCGTACGTCGTGGTGGACATCGGCGGCGGCTCCACCGAGTTCGTGCTCGGTACCTCCACAGTGGAGGCCGCGCGGTCGGTGGACGTGGGCTGCGTGCGGCTGACCGAGCGGCACCTGCACTCCGACCCGCCCACCGCGGCCGAGATCGCGGCCGCCGAGGCCGACATCCGGGCCGCCGTGGCGCTGGCCACCGAGACCGTCCCGGTCGCCGAGGCCCGGACGCTGGTGGGGCTCGCCGGCTCGGTGACCACGGTGACCGCGCTGGCGTTGGAGCTGCCGGCGTACGACTCCACCCGCATCCACCACGCCCGGATCTCCCGCGACCGGGTGGCGGAGGTGACCGCGATGCTGCTCGGCGCGACCCGGGCCGAGCGGGCCGGGCTACCGGTGGTGCACCCCGGCCGGGTGGACGTGATCGGCGCCGGCGCGCTGGTGCTGCGGGTGCTGATGGACGAGATCGGCGCGGCGTCGGTGGTGGCCAGCGAGCACGACATCCTGGACGGGATCGCGCTGTCGGTGGCCTCGCCCGGCCGCATACCGCCGGTCGGTCAGGACGCGAGGTAGCGCTCCAGCGCCTCTCGCGCCAGCGCGGACAGCGGCTGGCCGCGCGGCGCCGCCATCTCCTCGGTTCTCGCCTGCAACTCGGCGGTCACGCGGAACGACACCCGCGGCGAGTGGCCGTCGCCGCCGGTCAGGGACTTCCGCCCGCGGCGGGTGACCGTCGAGGGGCCGTACCGCGCCGCCCGCTCCGCGTACTGCGTCGTGATGCGGCGGCCCTTGCTGTCGCGGGCGGCGTGCGGACCGCGGACCGCGGCTAACTGGCCGTCTCGCGGTCGCGGGCCTTGTCCAGGTACAGGTGCCGGTCGGCGCGCGCGAGCAGGTCGTCGAGGTCGTCCCCCGGCCGGGCGATCGCGGTTCCGGCCGACCAGTGGGTCGGCGACGCGGCCCGGAGCCGGGCGAGGGCCGCCTCGGTCTCCTCGGCGCCGGAGTGGGGGAGCAGCAGGGCGAACTCGTCGCCACCCAGCCGGGCGAGCACGTCGGACGCGCGGAGGCAGCCCTGCCACGCCGACGCCAGGTCCACCAGGAGCCGGTCGCCGGCCGCGTGACCGTCCCGGTCGTTGATCAGCTTGAACCCGTCGAGGTCGATGACCGTCACGGTGAGCGGGGTGTCCCGCCGGGTGGCCTCGGCCAGCGTCCGGACGGCCGCCCGCTGCAGACCGGTGCGGTTGAACAGGCCGGTGAGCTGGTCGGTCTCGGCCAGCCTTCCCAGCTTGGCGACCATCGCCGCCACGGCCTCCGCCCCGATCGCCACGGTCACCATGACGAGGACCCAGATCTGGACGGCGCCCGGGAACGGGTACAGCACCAGCGCGATCGCGAAGGCCACGCTGACCAGCCCGACGTAGCACCGCGTCGCGGTCCGCCCCAGGAAGAAGGCTGCGTACACCGTGACCCACAGGTAGCTGAGGGAGCACGCCACTGCGCCCTGCGGCGTTTGCGCGGCGGCGATGATCGCGGTGGCCCCGGCGACGCACATGATCAGCCCGCCGTGGAGCCACACCCGCCGCGGCTCCCGGCCCGCCCACCACAGCCAGAGGGCGAGGACACCGGCGATGATGGCGAGCACCGCCTTCAGCGCGACGGGGGCTCGCTCGCTCATCGGCGCGAGGATGCCCAGCACGCAGGCCAGTCCGGAGATGGCGAGCATGGCGATCAGCGCCCAGACCTCGGGCGTTCTCGTCCACCGCCGTGGCTGCGTCATCCGTCCGTCCCTTCCCGATGTTGATCATGATCCCAGCCCCGCGCAACCGCCGGAGGCGAGATTGCGTGATAGGCGTCACTGTGTGTGCTCGTTATGCGCTCCTGTGTCACGAAAGCCCGGGTTGCGCGGCGTGCGTCCGGGCGCGCGAGGTGATGGTCGTCGCGTGCGGTACCCGTGGGTCCGGATTCGTGGTTGGGTACCGCCATTCGTTCGGCCGAGGAGGCTAGGACCCGTGGGCGAGAATGTCACGTTCACCAGCAACGGCGGTACCTCCGACGGCTACCTCGCCGTCCCCGCCGCCGACACCGGCCCGGGCGTGGTCGTGATCCAGGAGTGGTGGGGTCTCGTCGGGCACATCCGGTCGGTCTGTGACCGGTTCGCCGCCGAGGGGTTCGTCGCGCTCGCGCCGGACCTGTACGGCGGCGCCGCGACCGGCGAGCCCGACGAGGCCATGCGGCTGATGATGGGGCTCGCCATGGACAAGGCGGCCGAGGACATCGCCGAGGCGGCCCGGCACCTGCGCGCCGAGTTCGGCGGGCCGGTCGGCGCGGTCGGGTTCGGTATGGGCGGCAGCCTCGCGCTGTGGTCCGCGGCCCTGTCCGACGACATCGTGGCCGCCGTCGGCTTCTATCCCGCCGTGCCGTGGCAGCGGACGAACCCCGAGTGGGGCAACTACGCCGGCAAGACCGCCGTCCTCCACTGCTCCGAGGAGGACGGCACGTCCGCCGCCGACGGCATCCAGCTCGCGCGCAAGGCCATCGCGGCGGCGGGCGGCGAGGTGGCCGTGTACGACTACCCGGGCACCCGGCACGCGTTCTTCAACGACGACCGCCCCGAGGTGTACGCCGACGACGCGGCGCGGGCCGCCTGGGCGCGGACGCTCGAGGTCTTCCGGTCGCGGTTGGTGTGACGGTCCCGCCCTATCTCGCGGCGACCGGCCCGGTCGCCGGAACGGCGCGGCAGGTGGCCAGGTACGCGCGGGACGCCGCCGATCTGGCCGCTCTCGACGACGCCGTCGCGTGCTGCCGGGCGTGCCCGCGGCTGGTCGCCTGGCGGGAGGAGACGGCGCGCGTGAAGCGTGCCTCGTTCGCCGCCGAGGAGTACTGGGGCCGCCCGATCCCCGGCTTCGGCCCGGCGGACGCCCGGATCGGCATCGTCGGGCTCGCCCCGGCCGCCCACGGCGGCAACCGCACCGGCCGGGTGTTCACCGGCGACCGCAGCGGCGACTGGCTGTTCGCGGCGCTGTACCGCGCGGGCCTGGCGAACCAGCCCACCTCGGTGTCCGTGGACGACGGCCTGGAGCTGCGGAACACCCGCGTGTTCGCCGCCGTCCGCTGCGCGCCGCCCGCCAACAAGCCGACCCCGGCGGAACGGGACACCTGCCGACCCTGGCTCGTCCGCGAGCTGGAGCTGGTCCGGCCCCGGGTGATCGTGGTGCTGGGCGGGTTCGGCTGGACCGCGCTGTGGTCGGCCCTCGCCGCCCCGACTCCGCGTCCGGTCTTCGGACACGGCGCCGAGGTCCACCTCGACGGGGTGACGCTGCTCGGCTGCTACCACGTCAGCCAGCAGAACACGTTCACCGGACGACTCACCGAGGTCATGCTCGACGACGTGTTCGCGAGGGCCGTCGAGCTCGCCGGGTGACCACGATCACCGCAAGAAATGTCGAGGCGAGGGCTACTGTGGCGCGCGTCATGCCGCGGTGGGGAACCTCGGCTGGGTGTCTTCCGGCCGGCAGCCGTACGCTGGCGATATGAGTCGTCCGCACATTCTCGTGGTCGGTGGCGGGTACGTCGGCATGTACACCGCCCTGCGGCTACAGCACAAGCTCGCCGGTCGCGAGGCTGACATCACCGTCGTCGACCCGCAGCCGCACATGACCTACCAGCCGTTCCTCCCCGAGGCGGCGGCCGGGAACCTGTCGCCGCGGCACGTGGTCGCGCCGCTGCGCAAGGTCCTGCGGAAGTGCAAGATCCTCACCGGCTCGGTCGTCGGCGTCGACCACTCGCGCAAGGTCGCGCTGATCGACCCGGCCGCCGGGGCCCGCCGGGAGATCCCGTACGACCACATCGTGCTGGCGCCCGGTTCGGTGGCCCGGACGCTGCCGATCCCGGGCCTCCGGGAGACGGCGGTCGGCTTCAAGACCATCGGCGAGGCGATCTACCTCCGCAACCACGTGCTGGCCCAGCTGGACGCGGCCGCGACCGCGGACGACCCGGCGCTGCGTCAGTGCCTGATGACGTTCGTGTTCGTCGGCGGCGGGTACGCGGGCATCGAGGCGCTCGCCGAGCTCGAGGACATGGCGCGCGACGCGATCGGGTACTACCCCGAGCTGGACCAGAAGCAGATGCGCTGGGTGCTCGTCGAGGCCGCCAACCGGATCCTCCCCGAGGTGGGCCCGGAGATGGGCGCCTACACGATCCAGCGGCTGCTGGACCGGGGCATGGACCTGCGCCTCAACACGCGCCTGGAGTCCTGCGTCGGCGGCCACATCGTGCTGTCCGACGGCGCCGAGTTCGACGCGAGCACCGTGGTGTGGACGGCCGGCGTGAAGGCGCACCCGCTGCTGCTGAAGACCGACCTGCCGCTGGACGCGCGCGGCCGGGTGACCTGCCTCGCGACGCTCCAGGCCGTGGACCCGAACGGCAACGTGGTCGAGGGCGCGTGGAGCGCCGGCGACTGCTCGGCGGTCCCCGACCTCACCAGCCCGGTCCCCGGTACGACCTGCTCGCCGAGCGCCCAGCACGCGGTGCGCCAGGCCAAGCAGCTCGCCGACAACATCATCGCCGTGCTCCGGGGCGGCCCGCCGAAGGAGTACCGGCACAAGTACGCCGGCTCGGTCGCGAGCCTCGGCCTGTACAAGGGTGTGGCGCAGATCTACGGCGTGAAGCTGAAGGGCTTCCCGGCGTGGTTCATGCACCGGACGTACCACATGAGCCGGGTACCCACCTTCAACCGCAAGGTCCGGGTGATCGCCGACTGGACGCTCGCGCTGTTCCTGAAGCGGGAGGTCGTCTCGCTCGGCCAGCTGCACGAGCCGCGGGAGTCGTTCGAGATGTACGCGACGCCGACCGACAAGCTCAAGCGCGAAGCCTCGGTGGACTGAGCCGGTCCCGTACGGTGTGACCCGACCGCTCCTGGCCCGGGTGGTGTAATCGGCAGGCACGGCCGCCTTAAAAGCGGCTGCCCGTGAGGGCGTGCGGGTTCGAGTCCCGCCCCGGGCACGGCCGTACCCGGCCGACGTTGCCGCACCGGGATAAGCTTGCCGTTCGCGGCGACCGTCGCGGAGTGTGTCGAGGAGGCACGGTGAGCAGCAACAACCCGGTCCTGGGTCGGGATCCCTGGCGCCAGGACGCCGCGTCGAACCCCTACCAGGGCCAGTACAGCAGCCAGCCGCAGTGGCAGGGGCAGTACCAGCAGGCGCCCGGGCAGTACGCGCCCACCGGCCAGGGTGCGCCGGTCGCGGCGGCCACGGACCGGATGACCGTCGACGACGTCGTGATGAAGACGCTGACCCTGCTGGGCGTCGTCCTCGTCGCGGGTGCCGTCTCGTGGGCCATGATCCCGCCCCTGCTCGCGCCGATCGCGCTGTTCGGAGCGCTCGGCATCGGGCTGGTCCTCGGGCTGATCATCTCGTTCAAGCAGGTCACCAACCCGGTCGCGATCATGGCCTACGCGGCGGTCGAGGGCGTCCTGCTCGGCCAGATCAGCAAGTACTACGAGAACGCCTACCCGGGGATCGTCATCTCCGCGGTGATCGGCACGTTCGCGGTGTTCGCCGGGATGGCGGCGCTGTACAAGTTCCGGATCATCCGGGCGACGCCCAAGTTCACCAAGTGGCTGTTCGGCGCCATGATCGGCGTCATCGTCCTGATGGCGGCGAACTTCATCCTCGCGATGTTCGGCGTGAACCTCGGCCTGCGGGACGGCGGCCCGCTGGCGATCGTGTTCAGCCTGGTCTGCATCGGCGTCGCGGCGCTGACGTTCATCCAGGACTTCGCGGTGGTCGAGGACGGCGTTGCCCGTGGGGTGCAGCGCCGGTTCGGCTGGTTCGCCAGCTTCGGCATCCTGGTCGGCCTGGTCTGGCTGTACCTGGAGATCCTGCGCCTGCTGAGCTACCTGCGGCGCTGACCCTGACCGAGCACACCGACGCGGCCCAGCGGCTGCGGGCACTCGTCGACCGGCTGACCGGCCGGACGGCGAGCTGGAGTCCCGCCCGCTGGGCCGCGTCGTGTCCGGACGGCGCCGCCCGTGCCGAGGTGCTGTACGCGCTGGTCCAGCGACTCGCCGATCTCGGCGCGGAGGCCGAGGGCCGGCCCCCGCGCGCGGTGCCCCGGCCGGAGCACGACCTGGTGCTGCCCGACCAGCTCGAGGTCATGGCGGCCGACCTGCTGCGCACCGGCGACGCCACGGCCCTGGCCGCTGCGGCGGCCGCGGTGGCCGTCGCGACTGACCGACTCTGACCGGTATGCCGGTATCAAGGTAACGGTGAGGTCACGACGCGGCCCGGTGCTGTCTCCCGTTACACGGCGCTTCTATAGTGCGGTCCACCAGATCCAGACACGGACTGTGGTGTGAAACACGGTCCGTGGGGTGCCCAGTGTTCAGGTGGAGGTCTCAGGTGCGGTTCCAGCGCATGGCACGTATGACGGTCACCGCAGCGGTGGTCGCGCTCGCAGCGGCCGGCTGCGGGAGCTCGGACGGTAGCGGCGGGAGCGGCGACGCCGGCAGCTGCAAGTACCAGATCGGCTACTTCGGAGCGCTCACCGGCGACTCGGCCAACCTGGGCATCAACATCCGCAACGGCGCCAAGCTCGCCATCGACCAGTACAACAAGGATGCCAAGGATTGCGTCGGCCTCAAGGAGTTCGACTCCGCCGGTGACCCGGCGCAGGCGCCGGGGCTGGCGCGGAAGGCCGTCACCGACAAGACGGTGCTCGGCATCATCGGCCCCGCGTTCTCCGGCGAGTCGAAGGCGGCGAACGGCACGTTCGACCAGGGCAAGCTGCCGATCATCACCGCGTCGGCGACCAACCCGGCCCTCGCCGACAACGGCTGGAAGATCTTCCACCGCATCCTCGGCAACGACGCCTCGCAGGGCCCGGCGGCGGCGCGGTACATCAAGGACGTCATGAAGGCGCCGAAGGTCTTCGTCGTCGACGACGCCACCGAGTACGGCAAGGGCCTCGCGACGATCGTGAAGAGCGACCTCGGCAGCGCCGTCATCGGCACCGACACGGTCCAGGCGAAGCAGACCGACTTCGCCGCCACGGTCACGAAGATCAAGGCGTCCGGCGCGAAGGCGTTCTTCTACGGCGGCTACTACGCCGAGGGTGGCCTGCTCCGTAAGCAGCTCACGGACGCGGGCGGCAAGGACATCGTCATGGTCGCGGCCGATGGCGTGAAGGACCCCGGCTTCGTCAAGGCCGCCGGTCAGGCCGCCGCCGAGGGCACGATCCTGACCTGCCCGTGCCTGCCGCCGAGCAAGACCAAGGGCACGTTCGCCGCGGATTACAAGGCGGCGTTCAAGGTCGACGCCGGCACGTACTCCGGTGAGGCGTTCGACGCGGCCACCGTCTTCATCGAGGGCATCAAGGCCGGCAAGACCACCCGCGAGGCGCTGAACGACTTCATCGGGTCGTTCCACGGCGAGGGCGTCACGAAGTCGATCGCGTTCGACGCCAAGGGTGAGGTCACCGACAAGGTCATCTGGGCCTACAAGGTGAAGGCCGGTCAGATCGTGGAGGAGCAGGAGATCAAGTAGGACGACCTACCGTCTGCGGCCGGGCGCCCTCACCGGTGCCCGGCCGCGTCACGCCAGAAGGCTGAGGCCTGGAGCCCGTGCAATTCCTGCTGGACAACTTCTGGGACCTGTCCGTCACCGGGCTCACCCAGGGCGCCATCTACGCGCTCATCGCGCTCGGGTACACGCTCGTGTACGGCGTCCTGCGGCTGATCAACTTCGCCCACTCCGAGGTGTTCGTCACCGGGACCTTCGCCTCCATCTTCGTGCTCCACGCGTTCGGGCTCGGCAGTGACGACCCGGTGCCGTCCGCCGGCATGGTCGTCCTCTACATCGCCGCGGCGGCGGTCGGCGCGATGGTCGCCTCCGCGGCCACCGCGCTCGTGGTCGAGCGGGTGGCGTACCGGCCGCTGCGCCGGCGCAACGCCCCGCCGCTGGTGTTCCTGATCAGCGCGATCGGCGCCTCGTTCGCGATCTCCGAGGCGTTCGGTGTGCTGGTCGACCGGAACAACGTCCGGGTCCCGAACCTCATCGAGCCGCAGACGCAGTTCCACCTGTTCGGCGCGTCGGTGAACAACCGCCAGCTCCTCATCGTCGCCGCCGCGATCGTGATGATGCTGTGCCTGGACCAGTTCATCCGCCGCACCCGCCTCGGCCGGGGCATCCGCGCGGTGTCGCAGGACCCGGACAGCGCGGCGCTGATGGGGGTGAACAAGGACCGCGTCATCGCACTGACGTTCATCCTCGGCGGTCTCATGGCCGGCGGGGCGGCGGTCCTCTACGACCTCCAGTTCGGGGTGACCCGGTTCAACGCGGGCTTCGTCCTCGGCATCAAGGCGTTCACCGCGGCCGTGCTCGGCGGCATCGGCAACCTGCGCGGCGCCCTCCTCGGCGGCCTGCTCCTGGGCCTGATGGAGAACTACGGTTCCGCCATCATCGGGTCGGAGTGGCGCGACGTGGTGGCGTTCGTGTTCCTCATCGTCGTGCTGATGTTCCGGCCCACCGGCATCCTCGGCGAGTCGCTCGGGAAGGCGCGGGCATGACGATCTCCGACCGGCTCGGTCTCGCGGACAGGCTCAGGGCCCTGGACGACCGCCGGGTCCAGCTCGTCACGCGGCCCCGGCAGTGGTGGAACGGCCTCCCGAAGCCGGTCCAGTGGGTCGCCTTCGGGGCGTTCGCGGTCCTCCTCGTGCTGCTGCCGATCCTGGACCCGCCGATCCTGTCCACCCCGGACAGCGACTTCCCGACCGTGCTGTTCATCGTCGGCGTGTACTGCCTCGCGGCCCTCGGGCTCAATATCGTCGTCGGCCTCGCGGGGCTTCTCGACCTCGGCTACGTGGGGTTCTACGCGGTCGGGGCGTACTCCGTGGCGGTGTTCGGGTCGCCGTCGAGCCAGCTGGCGACCGCGTACCCGTGGCTCGTGTGCGTACCGATCGCCATCGCCCTCGCGATGGTCGCCGGTGTCGTCCTCGGCGCGCCCACCTTGCGGCTGCGCGGGGACTACCTCGCGATCGTGACCCTCGGCTTCGGCGAGATCGTCCGGCTCACCGCGCTGAACTCCGGGGTCCTGGGTGGCGCGGCCGGCATCTCCGACGTACCGGCGCCGCCCGGTGAGCTCGCGGACGGCTCCCGGCTGTTCGGGGTGATCGACGCCAAGCCGTACTACTGGCTGGCGCTCGGGCTGATCTTCGTGATCGTGGCCGCCAGCCGGAACCTGGAGCGCAGCCGGGTCGGCCGCGCATGGCTGGCGATCCGCGAGGACGAGGACGCCGCCGAGCTGATGGGCGTACCGACGTTCAAGTTCAAGCTCTGGGCGTTCGCGATGGGCGCGGCGGTCGGTGGTCTCGCCGGTGCGGTGTTCGCCGGGCAGCAGGGGTTCATCAACCCGGAGTCGTTCATCATCCAGCTGTCGATCCTGTTCCTCGCCGCGGTCGTCGTCGGCGGGGCCGGCAACCGGCTCGGAGTGGTCGTCGGGGCGATCCTGGTGGCGTACCTGCCGGAGCGGTTCCGCGAGCTGGCCGAGTACCGGATCCTGGTGTTCGGGCTGGCGCTGATCGTGATGAGCGTGTTCCGCCCACAGGGACTGCTGCCGAGCCGGCGACGCGCGGTGGAGCTGGCGGCCCGGCAGGACCAGGTGGAGGCGGGGGTCAATGTCTGAGGACAGGATGCTCGATGTCCGCGACGTCACGCTGCGGTTCGGCGGCGTGACGGCGCTGGACGGGGTCAGCTTCCACATCGACCGCGGCGAGATCCTCGGGCTGATCGGCCCGAACGGCGCCGGGAAGACCACCTGCTTCAACGTGATGACGGGCGTGTACCAGCCCACGAGCGGCAGCGTCGTCTTCGACGGGCGGAAGCTCGGCCGGCGCAAGAAGCACCAGATCACCCGGCTCGGCATCGCGCGCACGTTCCAGAACATCCGGCTGTTCCCGGAGATGACCGCGCTGGAGAACGTGATGGTCGGTGCCGACGCGCGGCACCGCACCAGCGTGCTGTCGGCACTGTTCCGGCTGCCGCGGCACCGCCGGGAGGAACGCGAGGGGCGGGAGCGCGCGCTGGCCCTGCTCGACCTCGTGGGGGTCGCGCACCGGGCCGAGGAGACGGCGCGGAACCTGCCGTACGGGGACCAGCGCCGGCTGGAGATCGCCCGCGCGCTCGCGACCGGCCCGAAGCTGCTGTGCCTGGACGAGCCCGCCGCCGGGTTCAACCCCGCGGAGAAGGCCAAGCTGCTGGAGCTGATCCGCCGCATCCGCGACGACGGCTACACCGTGCTCCTCATCGAGCACGACATGCGGCTCGTCATGGGGGTCACCGACCGGATCGTGGTCCTCGAGTTCGGCAAGAAGATCGCCGAGGGCGCCCCCGCGGAGATCCGGGACAACCCGGCGGTCATCGCCGCCTACCTGGGGGTACCCGAGGATGCTGCTTGAGATTTCGGACCTCGTGGTCGCGTACGGCCGGATCCAGGCCCTGCACGGCATCAGCCTCACCGTCTCCGAGGGGGAGGTGGTGACCCTGATCGGTGCCAACGGCGCCGGGAAGTCGACCACCATGCGGGCCATCTCCGGCCTGCGTCCGGTCTCGCGGGGGTCGATCCGGTTCGACGGGCAGGACCTCACGCACGTGCGGGCGGACCTGCGGGTGGTGCGCGGCATCTCGCAGGCGCCGGAGGGACGGGGAATCTTCCCGGGCATGACCGTCATGGAGAACCTGGAGATGGGCACGTACGCCCGTCGCGACCGCGGCAACTTCCGGGCGGACCTCGACCGGGTGTTCGGGCTCTTCCCCCGGCTGCAGGAGCGCAGGACCCAGGTGGCCGGCACGATGTCCGGCGGCGAGCAGCAGATGCTCACGATCGGCCGGGCGCTGATGGCCCGGCCGCGGCTGCTGCTGCTCGACGAGCCGTCGATGGGCCTCGCGCCGAAGCTGATCCAGCAGATCTTCTCGATCATCCGGGAGATCAACACCCAGGGCACCACCGTGCTGCTGGTGGAGCAGAACGCCCAGCAGGCGCTGTCCGTGGCGGACCGGGCGTACATCCTGGAGACCGGCTCGATCGTCAAGGAGGGGACCGGGCGGGAGCTGCTCGGCGACCCGGCGATCAAGGAGGCGTACCTCGGGGTGGCGTGAACCCGCGCCCCACCCTCGTGATCACCACCGGTTTGCCGTCGCCCCCGTGCGAAAAAGGGGTGGTGATCACGAAGGTGGGACGTACCGCCGCTAGCTCAGGCGCTCGATGACCATGGCCATGCCCTGACCGCCACCGACGCACATCGTCTCCAGCCCGAACTGCTTGTCGTGGAACTGGAGCGAGTTGATCAGCGTCCCGGTGAGTCGCGCCCCGGTCGCGCCGAACGGGTGGCCGACCGCGATCGAGCCGCCGTTGACGTTCAGCTTGTCCATCGGGATGCCGAGCTGGCGGGCCGACGGGATGACCTGCGCGGCGAACGCCTCGTTGATCTCGGCGAGGTCGATGTCGTCGATCGACATGCCGGCGGTGGCGAGCGCGCGCCGGGTGGCCTCCACCGGGCCGAGTCCCATGATCTCCGGGGACAGCCCGGAGACGCCGGTGGAGACGATGCGTGCGAGCGGGGTGAGGCCCAGCTCGGCGGCCTTCGTCGCGCTCATCACGACGACCGCGGCGGCGCCGTCGTTCAGCGGGCACGCGTTGGCGGCGGTGACCCGGCCGTCGGGGCGGAACACCGGCTTCAGGCCGGCCACGCCCTCCATCGTCACGCCGGCGCGCGGACCGTCGTCGGTGGACACGACGGTGCCGTCCGGCGTCGTGACCGGGGTGATCTCGCGCCGCCAGAAGCCGTTGGCGATCGACTTCTCGGCCAGGTTCTGCGACCGGACGCCGAACTCGTCCATCTCCGCGCGGGTGATCCCCTCGAGGTCGGCGACGTTCTCGGCGGTCTGCCCCATCGCGATGTAGATGTCGGGAACGTTGCCGTCCGCGCGCGGGTCGTGCCACGTCGTACCGCCGGCCGCGGCCGTCTCGGTGCGGGCCGCCGCGTCGGCGAACTTCGGGTTCATCGTGTCGGGCAGCGAGTCGGAGTTGCCCTTGACGAACCGGGACACCGTCTCGACGCCGGCGGAGAGGAACACGTCGCCCTCGCCGGCCTTGATCGCGTGGAAGGCCATCCGGGTGGTCTGCAGGCTGGACGAGCAGTACCGGGTGAGCGTGACGCCGGGGAGGTGGTCGTAGCCGAGCTGCACGGCCACGGTGCGGGCCATGTTGAAGCCCTGCTCGCCGCCGGGGAGACCGCAGCCCAGGTGCAGGTCGACGATGTCGGCGGGGTCGAGCTCGGGGACCTTCGCGAGCGTGGCCCGGATGATCTCGGCGGTCAGGTCGTCCGGCCGGACGTCCTTCAGCGAGCCCTTGAAGGCCCGGCCGAACGGCGAACGGGCGGTGGCGACGATGACGGCGTCGGGCCCGGTGGAACCGGCCATGCGCGTGCTCCTCTGTCGTACGACTGAACGGACGTTCAGAAACTAGCGCACCGTCAGCGGGGCGCGGCGACCGACTGCGCGGCGTCGTAGACGGCGGGATAGAGCGCGAGAGCCCACAGGTCGTACCCGTCGGCGGAGGGGTGGAAGCGGTCCTCGCTCAGCGTTCCCGGATCGGCGCGGAACACCGGCCCGGTCCGCGCGGCGAGGTCCACCGGCACGCCGCCGGCCTGCCGTACGGTCTCCCGCTGCGCCGCCCCGGTCCGCCGGCCCGACCAGGCCACGATCTCCCGCAGGGGCTGGGCGAACGCCCGTGCCGCGCCGAGGTCCGGGCAGGTGCCCACGACCACGGCGATCCCGGCGGCGCGCAGCCGCGCCACGGCATCGCCGAGATCGCGCCGTACCGCGTCGAGCGAGGTCAGGTGGGTCGCGTCGTTGGCGCCGACGAGGACCACGGCCACGTCGGGCCGGCCGTGCAGAAGCGCCCGGGACACCTGGGTGCGCAGATCGCCGGCCCGGGAGCCGGACACCCCGACGCCGTCGAGCACGACCCGTCGGCCGGTGCCGCCGAGGAGCGTCGCGAGCCGCCCGCCGACGGTGTCCTCGGTCCGGGTGACGCCGAGGCCCGCCGCGGTGGAGTCACCGAGCAGCACCAGCCGGAGGGTGGGGCCATCCGCGGGGCCGTACGTCCCCTCGGGTGCGGGCGCGCTGTCGGAAGACACGTAGGTGCGTCGTGCGGCGACGAGCCCCTCCAGCGCCAGGCCGGCCCCGCCCAGCAACCCGAGGGCGAGCACGCCGGCCCCGGTGCGGATCAGCAGCCGGCCCGCGGTCACGACGGCCCTCCGGGCGCGGGCAGCGGCACGGTGGGATCCGCCGGCGCCGTGGTGAACAGCCGGATGCGGTGCCGCAGCTGCGCCCAGCGGCCGAGTGTGCCGCGGTCGCGTCCGGCCAGGGCGGCACCGCTGACCTCGGTACCGGCGGCGTCGACGGCCTCGACGGCGGCCTGCGCGAGCGGGAGCACCCCCTCGCCGCGGGCACTGCTGGGCACGTCCTCGGCGGGGTCCCAGACCCCGAGTGCGGCGGCGACCGAGGGGAGCAGGGCGGCGGCCGCGGCGGAGTACCCCTCCGCGGACGGGTGGAATCGGTCCGCCGAGAACATCTCCGCCGGCGAGGCCATGAACTCGGGCCCCAGCAGGTCACCGAGGGACACCGATCGGCCGCCGGCCTCCACCACCGCGATGGTCTGGGCGGCGGCGAGTGTACGGCTGGCCCGCCGGGCCACCCACCGCAGCGGCGGCTGGATCGGCCGGATCGTGCCGAGATCGGGACAGGTCCCGACGACGACCTCGCTGCCCTCGGTGCGCAGCCGCCGGACGACCTGGTCGAGCTGCCGGACGGCGTCCTGGGCGCGGACCCGCTGGGTGACGTCGTTGCCGCCGATCATGATCACGGTGATGGCGGGGCGTTCCGGCAGGACGGCCTCGACCTGTGCCTCGAGTCCCGCCGAGCGGGCGCCGACGACGGCCCGGCACACCAGTCGCACCGGCCGGCCGACGACCTCGGCCAGCCCGGCTGCGAGCAGGGCACCGGGGGTCTCCCGGGCCAGCCCGACGCCGTAGCCGGCCGCGCTCGAGTCCCCGAGCATCGCCAGCGTGACGGGCGATCCCTCGTGGTCGGTGCCGTAGAGCCCGTCGGAGGACGGGGGCGGTACCTCGGCGCGGGGAATCGCCCGCCGGGCGAGCTTGGCCTGCCCGATCAGCAGTCCGTACGCGGCCATTCCGGCCAGTCCGAGTCCACCGCCGCCGTACGCCGCCGCGGCGGCCACCCGGCGCGCATGTGCAGCCCTGCCCACGCGGGTCACCCCCTCCGATCCGGTGCGTTCGGCAACCGTAGCTCGCCCGGCACCGACCTGGCTGTCTGAGGCCGGTCAGGGGGGCCGGTTGGCCGGGTGGTACGGCGGTTCGGCCGGCTCCCCGGGCCGCCGGGGTCAGCCGGCCCGGTCGGGACCCGCCGCGGTGGGCGTGATCCGGACGACGCAGCGCTGCTCGGACTCCATCGCCGCGCGGTACTCGGCCCAGTCCGCGTGCTCGCCGGCCACCGCTCGGTAGTAGTCGACCAGCGGTTCCATCGCGTCCGGCAGCGAGACGATCTCCACGTCGCCGGACACCTGGATCCACCGTCCGTAGAAACCGTCCGGCAGCACGCAGAGCCACGCCCGTGGATCCCGGCGGAGGTTGCGCGTCTTGTACGCGGTCTCCCGTGTACTGATCACGATCCGCCCGGCGTCGTCCACGCCCGCCGCCACCGGCGACATCTGCGGCGTGCCGTCCCGTCGCATCGTCGCCAGCACGGCGTGGTGCTGCGCCCGGACCACCTCGCGCGCCTCGTCGAGGTCCACGGCGTACCTCCTCGTTCTCGGGGCAGGTGCGGATCGTACGGTCAGGCCCGGGCCTTGACCACCAGGTCGCGGGGGCTCTTGGCCTTGCCGGTGGGCGGGGCGGGGCGACGCCGACGCCGGAACACGGCGGACCCCCGGTGACGTACGGTGACCTCGCTCCCGTCGGCAGTCGAAACGTGCCCGTGAGGTCTCTCGATTACCCTGGTTGTGACGCGGTCGTCCCGGCAGCGTGCCGGTCCCGCGGAGACGCAGGAGGCCACCCGCCGTGCGGTACTACGACTCACTCGTCGATCTCGTGGGGAACACCCCGCTGGTCAAGCTCCGCCACGTCACCGACGGCATCGAGGCCACGGTTCTCGCCAAGGTGGAGTACTTCAACCCGGGCGGCAGCGTGAAGGACCGCATCGCCCTCCGGATGATCGAGGCCGCCGAGAAGTCCGGCGAGCTGAGGCCGGGCGGCACGATCGTGGAGCCCACCAGCGGGAACACCGGTGTCGGGCTGGCGATCGTCGCGCAGACCCGCGGCTACCACTGCGTGTTCGTGGTCCCGGACAAGGTGTCGGCGGACAAGATCAACGTACTGAGGGCGTACGGCGCCGAGGTCGTGGTGTGCCCGACCGCGGTGCCGCCGGAGCACCCCGACTCGTACTACAACGTCTCCGACCGGCTCGTCCGGGAGATCGACGGCGCCTGGAAGCCGAACCAGTACGCGAACCCGGAGGGCCCCGAGTCGCACTACCGCTCGACGGGGCCGGAGATCTGGACGGACACGGACGGCCGCGTGACGCATTTCGTCGCGGGAGTGGGCACGGGCGGCACGATCACCGGCACCGGGCGGTACCTGAAAGACGCCTCCGGTGGGGGCGTCCGGGTGATCGGCGCGGACCCGCTGGGCTCGGTGTACTCCGGCGGCGACGGCCGGCCATACCTGGTCGAGGGCGTGGGGGAGGACTTCTGGCCCACCGCGTACGACCCCTCGGTGCCGGACGAGATCATCGGGGTGAGCGACCGGGACTCGTTCCTGATGACCCGCCGGCTCGCCCGCGAGGAGGGCCTGCTGGTCGGCGGCAGCTGCGGGATGGCGGTCGTCGCGGCGCTGGAGGTGGCCCGGGGGGCCGGGCCGGACGACGTGGTGGTCGTGCTGCTGCCGGACTCCGGCCGCGGGTACCTGTCGAAGATCTTCAACGACGACTGGATGGCCGACTACGGCTTCCTCGTCACCTCGGACGAGACGAGCGTGGGTGACGTGTTGCGGCGCAAGAGCGCCAACATGCCCGAGCTGGTGCACGGACACCCGGCGGAGACGATCCGCGAGGCCATCGACATCCTGCGGGAGTACCACGTCTCGCAGATGCCCGTGGTGATCGGCGAGCCGCCGGTGATGTCCGCCGAGGTCGTCGGCGCGGTGGTCGAGCGGGACCTGCTCGACGAGCTGTTCGCCGGCCGCGCGTCGCTCACCGATCCGGTGGGCAAGCACATGTCCGCCCCGCTGCCGACCGTGGGCGCGGGTGAGCCGGTCGCCGAGGCGGTGGCCGCGCTGGAGAAGGCCGACGCCGCGGTCGTGCTGGACGAGGGCAAGCCGATCGGCGTGCTGACCCGGCAGGACCTGCTGTCGTTCCTCGCGCACTAGCGGACGGTCTCGGGCGTCCGCCGGAGCGTCGGCGGGAGGAAGCGCGGCCCCGGTCCGGCGGCGCCCACGACATCGTCCGGATTGGACAGTGCGCACCGCCGCAGCGACAGGCAACCGCAGCCGATGCACGAGCTGAGACCGTCGCGCAGGGCGATCAGGCCGTTGATCTGCTCGTCGAGCCGGGACCGCCAGGATCCGGGGAGGCGCGCCCAGTCCGCCTTCGTCGGTGTCCGCGCCTCCGGCAGTGTCGCGAGCGCGGTGCGGATCTCCCCCAACGACAGTCCGACGTTCTGGGCGGTCCGGACGAAGGCGAGGCGCCGCAGCACGCCGCGCGGGTACCGGCGCTGTCCACCGGGTGAACGGACCGCGCTGATCAGGCCCTCGCGCTCGTAGTAGCGCAACGCGGAATGTGCGATCCCGGCGCGGTGGCGACCTCGCCGATGGTGAGCAGGTCGGCTGCTGTCACGGCGCGCCTCCTCGACCTGAAGTCGACTTCAACTTACCGGATCGCGCCACGACGACACGGTGTGCTCAGGTGGCAGGGGCGTCCCGCGGACCTCGGCCGGCGTGGTCACCCGCGTGCTCGCGGATCGCCGTCGCCGGGGGTTCAGGGCCGGTCGGGCCACGCCGTTCCGGGCGGAGCCGACCGGCCGGGCGAGCCGGCTCCGGCTCGCGGCGGTGGAGGATCGTCGGTGGCCGCGACCCGCCGCCGGCGGCGGTCGGTGCGGCTGCGCAGTTCCGGGCGAGCCGGCCGACGCGGCGCGGCGCACCGGTTCCGGCTCGCCGAGGTGGTCGCGACGACCGGCGCCCCGAGCCCGGGACGCCCGTCGCTGGTGCAGAAGCGAACACAGCCGCCTCCCGCTCCGGGCCTGGCGGGTCGTGAAGATTCCGTCCGGCGTACCGGGCGCGGCGGCGCCGCGACGCTGTTACCGCCGGGCACTCGATCCTTGTTCCCCCGCGCGGGGTGGCTCAGGCGACGCGGCGGGCGGCGGCGCCGACGAGCTCCACCGCGAGCGGCGACGGGCCGGTGAAGACCGCGTATCCACAGGTCACGCAGGCCCAGTCCGGGCAGTCGGTGCCGTGGTCGTCGATGCACTCGGGCTGCTCGAACAGCTGCTCGGACCGGCAGTCGGGGCAGTAGGACTCGTGCACGTGAACCTCCCGGGATTCTGGAGCTGTGCGGATTCCGCACTCCGCTCTGGACCCCCACACCGTGACACGGGGGTCCGACAGAACCGGGAAGGCGCGCCGATATGTCCGTCCCCACCGCGAGGCACACCGGCGTGTCGGGGCAGGAGCCACCTGGCCGACGCGGGCTCAGGCGACGGTGAGTGCGCGCCGGCCGCGGCGGGCCTTGACCGCGTACATCGCGGCGTCCGCCTCCCGCAGCACCTCGGCGGGCTCGTCGCCGGCGTCGGCGACCCGGACGCCGATGCTCATGCCGACCTTGACGGTGACCTCGCCGACCGGGTGGGGTCGGCGCACCACCCGTTCGATGCGGGCGGCGAGCGCCCGGACCTCGATGGAGCCGACGCCGGGGAGCAGGATCACGAACTCGTCCCCGCCGAGCCGCGCCACCAGGTCGCTGTCGCGGACGGTGGAGCGCAACCGCTGGGTGATGCCGATGAGCACCTGGTCCCCGACGCCGTGGCCGTAGGTGTCGTTCACGGCCTTGAAGCCGTCGACGTCGCAGAACAGCAGCCCGCAGCCCAGCCCCATCTCGGGGTCGAGATGGGCGGCGAGCGCACTCTCGAACGCGGCGCGGTTCGGCACCCCGGTGAGCGGGTCCGTCTCCGCCCGCTGCCGCAGCGCGGCCTCGGCGCTCCGCTGCTCGGTCACGTCCGTGCCCGCACCGACGACATGGGTGATGGCTCCGTCGCCGTCGAGCAGCGCGGTGTACGTCCACGCGATGCGGTGCCGGTTGCCGTGGCTGCCGATCCAGAGGTGCTCGCGGTGCACCGGGAAGTCACTCGGCCGTGCCTTCGCCAGCTCGGTCCTGAAGACCCCGCCGTCGCTCTCGGACATGAACAGCTCCCAGGCCGGGGAGCCGATCGCCTCGGCGGCGGTCAGGCCGGTGACCGCCTCGCAGGCGCCGTTCAGCAGGACGACCGAGCCCGCCCGGTCGAACACCACGAGCAGCAGCCCGGCGCCGTGGAGCACGGCGGCGAGCAGGTCTCGTTCGGCAGCCACACGCGCATACGCGGTGGGGTCGGCAGGCGCAGCCATCGGTCCTTCCCCGGTAGAGCTGATGACGACATCAGATCCATCGGCGGCGCGGACCCGAAGGTTGAGGGCCGAGTCGCGAATGGGCCGGAACGGCCCCGATCAACCCGTTTCTCTGATTCGTGGCGTTTCGGGGGCGGAACGCGGGTCCGCGGTCGCCCGTGCGCGTTCCGGAAACGCCGTACCGACATTCCGGGACGGTCCGAGGTCGGTACCGTCCCACGCCCCGAACAGCTGCCGGTACAGCGACGACGTGGCGAGCAGCGTCGAATGGTCCCCGAGGGTCGCGGTGGTGCCGTCGAGGACGAGGACGCGGCGGGCGCGCAGGGCCGAGCTGAGCCGGTGCGCGATGACGATGAGCGTGCCGCCCCGTGCGGCGAACGCCTCCTCGGCCCGCCGCTCGGCCGTGGGGTCCAAATTGGACGTCGCCTCGTCCAGTACGACCACGGGTGCGGGGGACAGGTAGGCCCGTACGAGCGCGACGACCTGCCGCTCCCCGCCGGACAGCTCGGCCGGCGCCAGCTCGGCCGAGTAGCCGCCGAGGCGCGCCAGCAGGGGCTCCGCCCCGACGGCCGCCACGGCGCCGGTCACCTCGGCATCGGTGGCATCGGGACGCAGGTAGGTCAGGTTGTCCCGGACGGTGCCGCCGAAGACGTACGCCTCCTGCGGGATCAGCACGCGCGCGGTGGCGAGCCAGTCCGGCGGCAGGTCCGCGACGGGCGCGCCACCGAGGGCGACCGTGCCGGCGTCGGGGCGGAGCAGCCCGCAGAGCAGCCCGGCCAAGGTGGACTTCCCGATCCCGCTGGATCCGACGATCGCGAGGTGGTCGCCGACGGGCACGGCGAGGTCGAGATCCCGCAGCACGGGCTCGGCGTGCGGCCCGTACGCGAACGTCACGCCGGACAACTCCAGGTCGTACCCCGTGACGACGGCGGTGCGCGGCGGCGACACGGCCGGCGGGGTGGTCGCGTCGAGGATCCGGCCCAGTGTCACGACGTACCGCAGCCCGCTGCCGCCGAGCCCGGAGATCAGCGTGCCCAGGGCCGGCTGCAGTCCGAAGAGGACGTACGTCAGCCCGCCCATGATCACGCCGGCGGTGAGCCCGCGGCCGATCAGCCACGGGCCCGCGCCGAGCAGGACGACCAGTGGCAGCCAGCCGCCGACGGCGAAACACAGTCCACGCAGAACGGCGACGCGGGCGAGTGCGCGTTCGGCGGCGGCCTGGTCGGCGATCGGCCCGGCGACCAGCGCGGCGACGTGCTCCTCGGCGCCGCGGGCCGCGACGTCCCGCGTACCGGCCAGGGCCGCCCCCGCCGTCGCCGACAGTCGCTCGTCGGCCCGCACCGAGGCCCCGTACCGGCCGGCGGACACGCCGAGCGTAGCGAGGAACCCGGCGACCCCGAGCAGGAACGGCGGCAGGATCAGCAGCGCCAGGACCGGCGCGACGGACAGCATCCCGACGACGGCCCCGCCGACCGTCACGACGAACCCGCGGACGACGACGATCAGCCCGGCGTACGTGTCCCGGACGATCTCGACCTGCCGGGTCAGGCGCGCCACCGCGCCGTCCTCCGCGCGTCCCGCGATGCGGTGTCGGAGCGCGCCGCCGACCACCCGGCGGACCAGTTCGTCGCGGAACGGCTCGACCAGCTCGCCGAGCCGCCGGTACACCTGCCGGGAACCGGCGGCGCCGACGATCCCGGCGAGCACCAGGGTGCCGAGCCACGCGAGCCCGACCAGCGGCCGCCCGGCGAGGAACCCGCGGTCCACCGCACGTGCCACCGCGATGCCGAACAGCGCGCTCGGGAGCGCCTCCGGTACCGACCACACGGCGAGCGAGAGCAGCGGCCGCCGGGGCATCGCGGCGACCCCGAAGCGCACCTCCCGCCTCATCCGAAGACCTCCCGGTACGCGGGCGCCGTCCACAGCTGGTCGTGTGGTCCGACGCCCAGCACCCGCCCGGCGTCCAGCCAGACGACGAGATCGGCTCTGGCCGCGGTCGCCGCCCGGTGGGTGACGATGAGCCGGGTACGCCGGCCGCGGTCAGCGGTGAGCGCCCGACCGACCTGCAGCTCCGTCACCATGTCCAGGCTGGACGTGGCGTCGTCGAGGACGAGCAGCCGCCCCGCGTGCCACGCCCTGGCGAGGCCCAGCCGCTGTGCCTCGCCGCCGGACATCGGGGCATCCGCGAGGAGCGTGTCGTATCCCTCCGGCAACCGGCTCACGAAGTCGTGGGCGCAGGTCGCCCGCGCCGCGGCCCTGACGCGGTCGGCGGGGAGCCCCAGCCCGACGGCGTCCGCAACGGTCTCGCCGACCAGCACGGGACGCTCGAACGCGCAGCCGACCGCGTCCCGCAGCTCGGCGTGGGTGAGCCGGTCCAGCGGCACGCCGTCGAGGACGACCTGACCCTCGTCCGGCTCGCGGAGACGGGCGGCCAGCGCCGCCAGCACGGACTTCCCGGCACCGGACCGGCCGACCACGGCCACCGCGGCACCACCGGGCAGCGCCAGGTCGACGCGGTCCAGCAGCGTCGTGCCCTCCGCGCGGGCGGTGACGTGCAGGAATACGAGCTGACCCGGGCCCGGCGGCAGCCCTTGCGGGCCGTACGCCACCGGCGCGATGCCGAGGACCTCCTCGGCGCGGTGCGCCGCGGCGCGGGCGCGGGCCAACTGCCCGAACACTCCGGTCAGCCCGCCGAGCCCGGCGCCGATCACCGCGTACTGGCCGGCCGCGAACAGCTCACCGGCGCTGATCCGGCCGGCCAGCAGTTCCATCCCGCCGGCGGCGAGCACCGCGACGAGCGCCAGCGGTCCGACCGCGGCCGCCTGCGCGCTGGAGCGGGAGAGCACCTGCCACATCCGGCCGCCCTCGTCGCGCAGGCCCGGCAGCGGCTCCAGGACCCGCCGCTCCTCGCGTTCGACCGTGCCGGCGGCGGCGATCGTGCGGGCTCCGGCCAGCGACTCGGCCAGCCGGGCGGCGATCCGGCCCTGGATCTGCTGGTACGCCGTCATCACCGCCGTGGTCCGCCGCGCGAACGCCGTCAGCACGCACGCCACCAGCGCCAGGCCGCCGAGGAATGCCACAGCCAGCCACACGTCGAGATACGCGAGCAGGACCAGGCTGCCCAGCGGCGGCAGCACCGCGGTCACGGCGCCCACCAGGCCGGGACCCGCCTGGGCCGCGTCGACGGCGTTACCGGAGACCCTGCTGACGAGATCGCCGGTGTCGAAGCGCCGGGCGGCCTCGGGACCGATCGCGAAGACATGCCGTACCAGTCGGGTGCGCAGCCACGAGGTGGTCCGGGCGATACAGACGGGCGCGGCGAACGCGCCGACGAGGTCGGCGAGGACCGCGACGGCGATCAGGGCACCTGCCACGGCGAGCCAGTGCCGGTCGCTCGCCCCCGACACCAGGGAGTCGATGACGTGTCCGAGAACGACCGGCAGGGCGAGCGTGCCGAGCGTGCCGGCCAGGTCGGCGACCCCGAGCAGCGGCAGCCAGCCGCCGCCCTGCCGGGCCAGGGCGCGGAACGTCGTCACAGTGGCAGCCCCGTCTCCGCGGCGAGGAACGCCAGCATGTCCGCCGCCAGCCCCACACCCCGGCTCGCCGCCCTGGCGCCGTGGCCCACGTCGGCCTCGTGCCGCAACAGGATCGGACGGCGCCCCACGCTGGCGTGTTGGAGCGCCGCGCACATCTTCCGGGCGTGCAGCGGATCGACGCGGGAGTCGCTGCCGAACACCGTGAACAGCACGGCCGGGTACTTCACGCCCGGCTCGACGCGGTGATACGGCGAGTAGGCCAGCAGTGCGCGGAACTGGTCCGGGTCGTCGGCGGAGCCGTACTCGGCCGTCCACATCGGACCGAGGCCGGTCCGCTCGTACCGCACCATGTCGAGGACCGGCGCGGAGCAGACGGCCGCGGCGACGAGGTCGGGCCGCTGGGTCAGCACCGCACCGGCGAGCAGCCCGCCGTTCGACTCGCCGAAGACACCGAGCTGCCGCGGGGTCGTCCAGCGGTGCGCGATCAGGGCCTCCGCGGCGGCGACGGCGTCGTCGAACACGTTCTGCTTGCGATCGAGCATGCCGTCGCGGTGCCACTGCTCGCCCTCCTCGCCGCCGCCTCGCAGGTGCGCGGTCGCGAACACCCCGCCGGCCTCCACCCAGGCCAGCGCGAAGCTGGAGTACGACGGCGTGGGCGTGACCCCGAACCCGCCGTACCCGTAGAGGATCGTGGGACGCGGACCGGAGACTGTGGACGGTCGCGAGAGGACGACCAGCCGGACCGGGGTGCCGTCCCGCGACGTGGCCACGACCTCGCGGGACTCGACGCCGGACACCTTGGCCGTGCCCGGCGCGGTGGCCCACGGCGTCGTCTCGCCGGTCCTGGCGTCGTATCGGTACACGGCCGGTGGCGTGACGCTGTCGGTGTAGCCGAACCACAGCTCGTGCCCTCCGCCGCCGCTGCGCGTGGACAACGAGCCCACCGAGCCGAGTCCCGGCAGCGGCACGTTGCCGACCACGACGCCGGTGGCGAGGTCGTGGACGACGATCTCGCCGATCCCGTGGCGGGTGCGGCCGGCCGCCAACAGCGGCCGTGCCAGGGCGGCCCCGTCGAGGATCGTGAAATCGGCGAGTACCGCGGTGGGGTCCTCCGGCAGCAACTCCCGCCAGTGCGCGGGCTCCGGGTGCTCCGGGTCCGCCGTGCAGAGCCGACCGTGTGGGGCGCCGGCGTCCGTGACGACGTACAGCCGCCCGTCCCGGCCGACGTTCACGACCGTCCGCGCCGGGTGGCCCACCTGGACCTCGCGCAGCGCCGGCGTCTCGGGGTCGGACGCGTCGAGGTCCGCCAGCCACAGGTCGTTGTACGTCCCGGCGGAGGCCGAGACGGCGAGCCACCGCCCGTCCTCGCTGATGCCGAGGCCGTACGACGTCGCCGCGTCGCCGCCGAAGACCGGCACGTCCCGGCGCGAGCCGACCCGGTGGAGGTACACGCGGCGGCCCTCGGCCGTCGCGCCGACGTAGTAGAACCCGGTGCCGTCCGCCAGCCAGGCGACGGGGGAGTACCGGCAGCGGCCGATCGGCCCGTCCACCACCGTCCGGGTCGCCACGTCCAGGACGTACAGCTCCGACTGCTCGTTCCCGCGCCGTGACAGCTGGTAGGCGAGCCGCCGTCCGGTCCGGTCCGGCTGCCAGTGGTCCAGCGTCGTCGCCCCGGTCGGGTCCCGTTCGACCGGGTCCACCAGTGCACGGGCGACACCGTCCGGCCCGGCGGTGTACAGCACGGCGTGCTCCTGTCCCGGCACCTGGCGCAGGAAGAACTGCCGATCGGCATGCCAGCGCGGTGCGGTGACGGTCCCGGTGGCGGAGAGCTCGGCCACGCGGGCGCGCAGGCGGTCGCGGCCGGACAGCGCGGCGGTGTATCGCGTCCACAGCTCGTCCTGGGCGGCCATCCAGGTCTTTGTCTCGGGGTTCGCCGGGTCCTCGAGCCAGCGATAGGGGTCGCGCACCAGCTGCCCGTGCAGCCGTTCCGCGAGCTCCTGGCGCTCGGCGGGCGGGTAGTTCACAGCGTCGCCCGGTCGGTCTGGGCGGGCGCGGCGGCGAGCGGGTCGGCGTACCGGCCGAACAGCACGCAGGTGTGGTCGATGACCAGGACATGTCGTGTGCGCGTCAGACTCCAGACGATCGGGGTCGCCACGCGGTCGAGTGCTTGCACGGGATCCTCCTCGTCGGTCAAGGTGGGGATCGGCGCGGCGGGGGGGGCCCCGGGGGGGGGGGCGCCCCC
>JAVEDU010000072.1 GCA_030840805.1 Actinomycetota bacterium | reverse complement strand
TTCGCAACAGACACGCCGGCGTGTCTTGTTGCGAACCCCATGATCAACGCGGGGGTCGGGTCGGCGGGTCAGTCGTCCAGTGCGGCGAGGATCTGCGCCTCGGCGTCCCGGAGATAGGCGTCCAGCTCGGCGCACGCGTCCTCGGCCCGCCCGGCCGCGACGAACCGGACGATGCGGCCGTTGCGCCCCACGTACGGCTCGTGCAGCGCCCGCGGCTCGTCGATCACCGCGAACGCCAGCCGCAGCTCGGCGAACAGCTGGTCGAACAGGCGGCCGAGCCGGTCGCTCCCGCACGCGTCCACGAGGGTGCGGTGGAAGACGATGTCCGCGGTGCCGACCGCGGCCCAGTCGCCGGCCCGGGCCGCGGTCTCGGCGGCGGTGACGGTCTGGGTCAGCGCCGCGACGGCCCGGGGCCGGTCGGCGACCGCGCGGAGCCCGAGGGGCTCCAGCAGCCGCCGGGTCCGGTAGATGTCGACGACGTCGGCCGCGGAGATGCGCCGGACGAACACGCCCCGGTGCAGGGTGTGCTCCACGAGCCCCTCGCGGGACAGGGCGCGGAACGCCTCGCGCACGGTGTTGCGCGAGATGCCCAGCGCCGCGGCGACGGCCTCCTCGCGGAGCTGCGCGCCGGGCCGCAGCAGGCCCTCGGTGATGTGGCGCCGGAGCGCGTCGGCCGCCTGCTCGGAGGTGCTCGACCGTCCGCTCAGGGTCCGCAGTCCCGCGACGGCATCCTCGGGCACCCGGGCGGGTACGGCCACCACCGACACCACCTTTCCCGGACCGGTCCGGCCGCGAGACACCGCCACGACGCCCCGAGGGTACCGGACCGTCCCCTTGCCGGATTGTTCAACAATCCATACAGTCCTGCCACCAGACCACCGGCCGGCCGGAAGGACAAGACATGACGAGTACCGACACCAGGGGAGCCGACCGCCCCGTCAGCTCGGTCCGCCGCGTGATCATCGCGAGCCTCGTGGGGACCTCGCTGGAGTGGTACGACTTCTTCCTCTACGGATCCGCCGCCGCGCTGGTCTTCAACAAGCTGTTCTTCCCGTCCTTCGACCCGGTGACCGGCACCCTGCTCGCGTTCGCCACCTACGCGGTCGGGTTTGCGGCGCGGCCCCTCGGCGGGATCGTGTTCGGGCACTTCGGCGACAAGCTCGGCCGGAAGAACGTCCTGGTCGTGACGTTGCTGCTGATGGGCATCGCGACGTTCCTGATCGGCCTGCTGCCCACGTACGCGCAGGTCGGGATCGCCGCGCCGATCCTGTTGGTGACCCTGCGGTTCGTGCAGGGGCTCGGGCTCGGCGGCGAGTGGGGCGGCGCCGTGCTGATGTCGCTGGAGCACGGCAAGCCCGGGCACCGCGGCCTCGCCGCGAGCTGGCCGCAGGTCGGCGTGCCGATGGGCAACATCCTCGCCACCGCCGTGCTGGCGCTGCTCAGCGTCCTGCTGCCGGAGAGCGCGTTCCTGTCCTGGGGCTGGCGCATCCCGTTCCTGCTGTCCGGCGTGCTCGTGATCGTCGGGCTGTGGATCCGGTTCACCATCAGCGAGTCGCCGCTGTTCGTCCGGGTGGCCGAGACCGCGACCCGGGCCCGGATGCCGATCGTCGACGTGGTCCGGCTCTACCCGCGGGAGCTCCTCGTCGCGATCGGGGCGCGGATCGGCACCGACGTCGCGTTCTACACGTTCGTGCTGTTCATCCTCTCCTACGTGACGACCACCCTCGACCTCCCGCGGACCCTCGGTCTCACCGCCGTGATGGTCGGCTCCGCCCTCCAGCTGGTGCTGATCCCGCTGTTCGGCGCGCTGTCCGACCGGGTGGGCCGCCGGCCCGTGTACCTCGCCGGCGCGGTCGGCGCGGCCGTCTGGGTGTTCGCCTTCTTCGCGCTGCTCGACACGAAGTCGACCCCGTTGATCATCCTCGCCGCGGTGGGCGGCCTGCTCTTCCACGCGATGATGTACGGCCCGCAGGCCGCGTTCGTCACCGAGCTGTTCAGCACCCGGCTGCGGTACAGCGGCGCGTCGCTGGGCTACCAGGTTGCCGGCGTGCTCGGCGGCGGGCTCGCGCCGCTCATCTCGCTCGCGCTGCTGGAGAGGTACGACACCCCGATGGCGATCTGCGTGTACGTCGCCGCCGCGCTGGGCCTCACCGTCGTCGCGCTCCTGTTCGCGCCGGAGACCCGGGACGCCGACCTCACCGCCGAGCGCGAGGAGGAGCGGCTCATCCTCGAGACGACCACGCCGTGACGGTCATCGACCTCAACAGCGACCTCGGCGAGGGGTTCGGGGCCTGGAGCCTCGGCGACGACGAGGCGCTGCTGGACATCGTCACGAGCGCCAACGTCGCCTGCGGCTTCCACGCGGGAGACCCGTCCATCATGCGCCGGGTCTGCGGAGCCGCGGTCGCGCGGGGCGTGGCGATCGGAGCCCAGGTGTCCTACCGGGACCTGGCCGGCTTCGGTCGCCGCGCCATCGCGATGGACCCCGGCGAGCTGACCGACGAGCTGCTCTACCAGCTCGGGGCGCTCGACGGGATCGCCCGCGTCGAGGGCGGCCGGGTGTCCTACCTCAAGCCGCACGGCGCGCTGTACAACACGATCGTGACCGACCGGGTGCAGGCGGCGGCGGTGGTCGAGGCGGTGGCCCGCTTCGACCCCGCGCTGCCCGTGCTGGGGCTGCCCGGCTCGGAGTTCCTCCGCCTCGCCGGGGAGGCCGGTCTGACCACGGTGGCGGAGGCGTTCGCCGACCGTGCGTACACAGTGGATGGTCACCTGGTGTCGCGCCGGGAGCCCGGGGCGGTCCTGCACGACGCCGCCGAGATCGCCGCGCGGTGCGTACGGTTGGCGACGGAGCAGGCGGTCACCTCGATCGACGGCACCCCGGTGCGGGTGGAGGCGCGGTCCCTCTGCGTCCACGGCGACACCCCCGGCGCGGTCGAGATCGCCCGCCGGGTCCGGGCGTCGCTGCTCGCGGCGGACGTGACCGTCCGCCGGTTCACCACGGAGGAGTGAGCGTGCGCGTCATGCGGTACGGCCGGGAGGCCGTGCTCGTCGAGCTCGCCGATCTCGGCGAGGTGATGGGCCTGCACCGGACCGTCTCGGACGCGCCGCCGCCCGGGGTGCGCGAGCTCGTCCCCGCCGCCCGGACCCTGCTCGTGTCGTACGACCCCGGGCGGACCTCCTTCGACGCGCTCGCCGGTGCGCTGGCCGGCACCGACGCCGGCGCCGTGGCGCCGGGGGAGGGGCGGCTGGTCGAGCTGCCGGCGGTGTACGACGGACCCGACCTGGCCGAGGTCGCCGAGCTGACCGGCCTGTCCGCCGAGGAGGTCGTGCGGCGGCACGCGGCCGCCGGGTACGTCGTCGCGTTCTGTGGCTTCGCCCCCGGGGTCGCCTACCTCCCCGGCGGCGACCCGGCGCTGCGCGTGCCGCGGCGGTCGACGCCCCGCACCGCGGTGCCCGCGGGCGCGCTCGGGCTCGCGGACGGGTACACCGGCGTGTACCCGCGCCCGTCGCCCGGCGGCTGGCAGCTCCTCGGGCACACCGATGCCCCGCTGTGGGACGTCGACCGCGACCCACCCGCCCTGCTGACGCCCGGTACCCGGGTGAGGTTCGTGCCGGCGTGATCGAGATCCTCGAGACCGGACCACTGACCACCGTGCAGGACCTGGGCCGGCCCGGCTTCGCCGCGCTCGGCGTGAGCCCGTCCGGCGCGGCCGACCGCGCCGCGCTGCGGCTGGCGAACCGGCTCGTCGGCAACCCCGAGTCCGCGGCGGGCCTGGAGATCACCCTCGGCGGTCTCGTCGCCCGCTTCACCGAGCCCGCCACGCTGGCCCTCACCGGCGCCACCGGGCCGGTCGCGCTCGGCGGGCGGCAGGCGTTCCTCAACGGCCCGCTGCGTGCCCGCGCCGGCGACCGGCTCGTCGTCGGCCCGCCCGCCGGGGGGCTGCGCACGTACCTCGCGGTCCGGGGCGGCATCGACGTCCCGCCGGTGCTGGGGTCCCGGTCGACCGACGTGCTCGCCGGGCTCGGGCCCGACCCGCTCGCCGCGGGCGCCCGGCTGCCGATCGGCCGGCCGACGGGCGAGCCGGGCATGGTCGACCAGGCCCCGGTGCCGCCCCTGCCCGACGAGATCGTGCTCCGCGTGCTGCCCGGACCGCGGGACGACTGGTTCACCGCCCCGGCGCGGCGGCGGTTCGGCACGGTGACCTACACGGTCAGCCCGCAGAGCAACCGGATCGGGCTGCGGTTCGACGGTCCCGTGCTGGACCGGGTGGACGGTGACGCCGAGCTGCCGTCCGAGGGGATGGTCCGCGGTGCGGTGCAGGTGCCACCGGACGGCCGGCCCGTCCTGTTCCTCGCCGACCACCCGGTGACCGGCGGGTACCCGGTGATCGGGGTGGTGGAACCGGCCGACCTGGACCTCGCCGCGCAGGCCCGGCCCGGGCATCCGGTGTCGTTCCGCTGGGTGCGGCCATGACGTACCGGGCTCCGACGTACCCTGTTCCGGTGACCGATGCGCCCGCCGTCCCCGTGCCCGTTGCCGCCGCCGACCCGCTCGGGATGGACACCTGGCGTGCGTTCCCCGCCGCGCAGCAGCCCCCGTGGCCCGACCGCTCGGTGGTCGACGAGGTCACCCGGACGCTGTCTGCGGTGCCGCCGATCGTCGCGCCGTACGAGGTCGATGCGCTGCGGGACAAGCTCGCCGAGGTGGCGCACGGCCGCGCGTTCCTGCTCCAGGGCGGTGACTGCGCGGAGACGTTCGACGACAACACCGAGCCGCACCTGCGGTCGCTCACCCGCACGCTGCTGCAGATGGCCGTCGTGCTGACGTACGGCGCCAGCATGCCGGTGGTCAAGGTGGGCCGGGTCGCCGGTCAGTACGCGAAGCCGCGCTCGTCCGATCTCGACGCGCTCGGCCTGCCGAGCTACCGCGGCGACATGGTGAACGCGCTCGTGCCGTCGCCGGAGCTCCGCATCCCGGACCCGCGCCGGATGGTCCGCGCGTACGCCAACGCCGCCGCGGCGATGAACATGATCCGCGCGTACGCCCACCACGGCGGCCTCGCCGACCTGCACGCCGTGCACGAGTGGAACAACGACTTCGTCCGCCGCTCCCCGGCCGGGGAGCGGTACGAGGCGATCGCCCGCGAGATCGACCGCGCGCTCGCGTTCATGCAGGCCTGCGGGATCGACGACTCGGTGCTGCGCACGGTGGACCTGTACTCCTCGCACGAGGCGCTGATCCTGGACTACGAGCGGGCGCTGACCCGGGAGCACGAGGGCCGCGCGTACGACCTGTCCGCCCACATGGTCTGGGTCGGCGAGCGGACCCGGCAGCTCGGCGGCGCGCACATCGAGTACGTGTCCCGGATCGCGAACCCGATCGGCGTGAAGATCGGCCCCGGTACCACCCCGGACGTGGCGCTGGAGCTGGTCGAGCGGCTCGACCCCGACGGCGTCCCGGGCCGGCTGACGCTGATCAGCCGGATGGGTAACGGCAAGGTCCGGGACGTGCTCCCGGCCATCGTCGAGAAGGTCACCGCGAGCGGGCACCTGGTCGTGTGGGAGTGCGATCCGATGCACGGCAACACCCACGAGTCGTCCAACGGCTACAAGACCCGCCACTTCGACCGGATCGTGGACGAGGTGCTCGGGTTCTTCGAGGTCCACCGCGGGCTCGGCACCCACCCCGGCGGCATCCATGTGGAGCTGACCGGCGACGACGTCACCGAATGCCTCGGCGGCGCCCAGGCCATCAGCGACCTCGACCTCGCCGGCCGGTACGAGACGGCCTGCGACCCGCGGCTCAACACCCAGCAGTCGCTGGAGCTGGCGTTCCTCATCGCGGAGATGCTCCGCGGGTGATCGTCGATCTGCGGAGCGACACCGTCACCCGGCCCACGGCCGGGATGCGGGAGGCCATGTTCGCGGCGCCGGTGGGCGACGACGTGTACGGCGAGGACCCCGAGATCAACGCGCTCGAGGCCGAGGTCGCGGCGCTGTTCGGGCACGAGGCGGCCCTGTTCGTGCCGAGCGGCACGATGGGCAACCAGATCGCGCTGACGCTGCTCGTGCGGCCGGGGGAGGAGCTGGTCTGCGACAGCGACGCCCACATCGTCACGTACGAGCAGGGCGCGGCGGCCGCGCTGTTCGGCATCTCCACCCGGACGGTGCCGTCCGCGCGCGGGATCGCCGATCCGGAGGCGTACGCGGCGCAGATCCGCGCGCCCGACTGGCACATCGTGACCACGCGCGCCCTCGCGGTGGAGAACACCCACAACCGCGGCGGCGGCACGGTGCAGCCGCTCGCGGCGCTCCGGCGGCTGCGGGCCGTCGCGGACGCGACCGGGGTGGCGCTGCACTGCGACGGCGCCCGGATCTGGAACGCGCATGTCGCGGCCGGGGTCCCGCTCGCCACCTACGGCGGGCTGTTCGACACGCTGTCGGTCTGCCTGTCCAAGGGGCTGGGCGCCCCGGTCGGGTCGGTCCTGGTGGCGAGCGCGGCGCGGATCGCCGAGGGGCGGCGGGTCCGCAAGCGGCTCGGCGGCGGGATGCGGCAGGCGGGGGTGCTCGCCGCGGCGGGCCGGTACGCCCTGCGGCACCACCTCGACCGGCTCGCCGACGACCACAAGCGCGCGCAGGTCCTGCGGGACGCCCTGGCGCCCCTCGGTGTCACCGCGGCCGACGCCGCCGAGACCACGAACATCGTGCTGCTGGATCTCACCGACGCGCCCCTGGACGCTCCGGCGCTGGCCGCGGCCGCCCGGGAGCGGGGCGTGCTGTTCGGCCCCACCGGCCGGCGCTCGGCCCGGCTGGTGACCCACCTCGACGTGGACGACCGCGGCCTGGAGCACGCCGTGGACGTCCTCACCGACCTCCTGCGCGGCTGACGCCGCACGCCTCTCGCCATGATCAACGCGAGGGGGTGACCGGCGGCGGCTCGGTGATCCGCGGGACGGTGGCCGTCGGAGGCGCCACCCGCGGCGCCGCCGGGGACACCGGCACCGCGGTCAGGTTCCCGTCCGCCTGCCGTACGCACCGGGCGACCGCCCCGGCAGGGCGGCGAACGCGGCGAGGCACCGCCCGAGCTGCGCGTGTCCGCGCGCGTTCGGGTGCAGCGACTGCGCGACGAGGTCGCCGCCGACGCCGTGGTGGATCTGCTCGACGTCGATCCGGATGCCGCCGGCCCACTCCTGGCTGTGACCGATCCCGCGGGCGCGGACCTCCCGCCCGCGCAGGGCCGGCCCCATGTCGAGGAACCGCGCGCCCGCCTGCGCCGCCACGGCCCCCATCGTCGCGGTGAACTGGGCGATCACCGACTCGCGGGTCCACTGCGCGTCGTCGAGCCGGAACGGGCAGCCGTGCACCAGCCGCGTGAGCGGATACCGGTTGTCCTCGGTGATCGGCGAGGAGTACGACTGGAGCACGAGCTGGTAGTCCCCGACCGCGTACCCGGCGGAGCTCATCACGCCGCGGATGTCGTCCAGGTCCCGCCGGATGCCGGGCGCGGCGGCGGCGAGGCGGGCCGGCAGCCGCGGCGCCCAGATGTCCTGGCAGCGCGGGCCCAGCAGGAGGTACGCCCGGACGCAGTCGAGCGCCAGGCTGTTGAACCCCATGTCGTTCGCCCCGACGGTGAGGGTGACCAGCCGGACGCGGTTCGTCCGGGCGATGGTGCCGAGCCGCTCGACCTGCGGCGCCTCGCCGTAGCGGGACGTGCCCCCGGCGGCGACGTCGCTCGTGGCGGCACCCGAGCACGCGAGGTTGACCCTGCGGTCGATCCCCGTGAACGGCGCGACCTGGATGAACGCCCGGGTGGACCGGTGACAGAGGTTGCCGGCCCGGTCGGTGCCGGGTTCGTACGCGCCGGCCGACTCGCCGCCGGCGACGCTGTCACCCAGGGCGACCACGGCGGCGGGGCCGCGGGGCACGGCCGCGGCGTCGCGGCCCGGCGGCGCGGCCGCGACCGGTGCGGTCGCCGCGACGACCGCACAGGTCGCGGTCGTCGCGGCGAGGAGCAGGGCAAGGAGCGGGTGAGCCGGCCTCATGTCGTGTCTCCGTCCCGGGGGAGGGGACGGCGAGCCTAGCGACAGACCGGTCCGACCGGTGGTGTTTCAGGACAATCGGGTCAGGCCGGCTGCGGGGCGGTCGAACGGCGGCCGAGGATGGTCGGGAGGGTGGCGACGACCTGGGCGAGCTCGTCCAGGGGCCCGTCGGTGAGCGCCTGCGGGCCGTCGCACCGCGCGGTCTCCGGGTGCGGGTGCACGTCCACCATGACGGCGTCGGCGCCGGCCGCGATGGCGGCCCGGGCCAGCGGTACGACGAGGTCGCGGCGGCCGGCGGCGTGTGACGGGTCCACGATGATCGGCAGGTGCGACATCGCGTGCACCATCGGGACCGCGGAGACGTCGAGCATGTTGCGGAGCGCGGGCTCGAAGGACCGCACGCCCCGCTCGCACAGCACGATGTCGAGGTTGCCGCGCTGGGCGATGTACTCGGCGGCCATCAGCCACTCCTCGTACGTCGCGGTCAGGCCGCGCTTGAGCATCACCGGCTTGCCGATCGAGCCGACGGCCTGCAGCAGCGCGAAGTTCTGCATGTTGCGGGTGCCGATCTGGAGCATGTCCGCGTACTCGGCCACCACGTCGACGTCGGCGGCGTCCACGACCTCGGTGACCACCGGCATCCCGGTCTCGGCGCGGACGTCGGCGAGGATGCGCAGCCCGTCGACCCCGAGGCCCTGGAACGCGTACGGCGAGGTCCGCGGCTTGTACGCGCCGCCGCGGAGCAGGGCTGCCCCGGCGCCGCGGGCCATCAGCGCCGCCGCGAGGGTCTGCTCCGGCGTCTCGACCGCGCACGGACCGGCGATGAGCGTGAAGGTGTCCGGCCCGATCGGCACCCCGCCGACGTGCACGGTGGTGGTGTGGGCGTGGTTCTCGCGGCTCACGAGCTTGTACGGCGCGGTGATCCGCACGACCTCGGCGACGCCGGGCAGGCGCGCGACGTCGAGTGCCTCCAGCACCGCCTCGCCGGCGACGACGCCGACGATGGTGCGTGCCACCCCACGGGACACGAACGCCGCCCCGCCGCCCGCTTCGATGGCGGTGACGACCTCGGCCAGTTCGACCTCGGCGGCGCCGGGACTCATGACGATGACCATGACTGTTCTCTCCTCACACACGACTGAGCCCCGGACCGACGGGGCCCGGGGCTCGATCTCGGTGGTGGGTCAGCGCGGCAGCAGCCACGGCGACCGGAGATCTCCGGGCGTCGTCAACAGGTAGCCGTACCAGCGCTGCATGCGGGGGAGTCTACCCCGCGGCCGATACGGCCCCTCAGAACAGGTACAGCGTGACCTTGCTGCCCTTCCGGACGCTGTCGCCCGCCCCCGGGCTCTGGTTGAGGACGGTGTTGTCGCCGCCGGGGATGTCGAACCCGCGCTGGGCCACCAGCCCCACCGCCGCCAGCGCCGTCTGCGCGTCGGCGAAGGACTTCCCGCGCACGTCGGGGACGTCCACGAACGGCCGGCCCTTGCTCGCGACCAGCGTCACCGTGCTGCCCTTGAGCACGGTCCCGGGCCTGGGCTGCTGGGAGATCACGAGCCCGTTCGCGACGGTCTCGCTGAACTCCTCCTTCACCGTGACGACCAGGCCCTTCGCGGTGAGATCCCGCGTCACGTCGGCGACCGGCCGGCCCGTGACGTCCGGCAGCGACACCGGGGGCGGGCCCTTGCTGACCACGAGCGTGACGACCGTGTCGCGGCGTACCGACGAACCGGCCTTCGGCGCCGCGGACACCACCCGGCCCCGCGGCACGGTGTCGCTGTACGCCTGCCGCACCAGCGGCCGCAGGGTGGCGGCGCGGACGGCGGCCTCGGCGTCGGCCTGGGACCTCCCGGTGACCGCCGGGACGTCGTGGCGCTCCGGTCCCCGCGACAGGACGAGCCGGACGGTGCCGTCGCGGCGGACCCGCCCGTTCGGGGCGGGGTCCTGCTCCACGACCGAGCCCACCGGCACGTCCTCGCTGTACGCCCGGTCGCCGAGGCCGGCCTTCAGCCCCGCCGTCCGGAGGATCGCCTCGGCCTGGGCCTGGGTCTTGCGGAGCACCGACGGCGCCTGGGTGTACTGGCCGACGCCGAGATACCAGCCCGTGGCGGCGATCAGCAGCCCGAGCACCAGGACGATCGCGAGGGCGAGCGGGCCCCGCCGGATCGGGCGGCGCGGCCCGCGGTCCGGCGGCTCGACCGGCGGCTCGGCGGCCGAGGCGGCATACGCGGCAGGACCGGGATCGACGGCCGGGTCGGCGGCGGCACCCGGCACCGGGACGGCCGCGGACCCGCGGAGCAGCCCGGCCCGCCCGGGCACCGGCGGCCCCGCCGGGGCCGGCCCGGGGACCTCGTCCGCGTCGGCGAGCAGGTCGCCCCGCGGCACGGCGATCGTCGGCTGGGTGCGCTGCGGCTGCTCGGCGCGCGGCGGCGGCGCCATCTGGGGGAGCCCCAGGTCGGCGCGGACGTCCCGCAGCTCGGCGAGGAACGCCCCGGCATCGGTGGGCCGCGCGCCCGGCTCCCGGCGCGTCGCGTGCAGGGTGAGCTCGTCGAGCGGCACCGGCAGACCGCCGATGACCTCCGACGGCGGCGGCACATCGGCGTTGACGTGCTGCCACGCCACCGACAGGGCCGTCTCGCCGCGGAACGGCACGGTGCCGGTCAGCATCTCGTACAGCACGATGCCGGCCGCGTACACGTCGCTGCGGGGGTCGGCCTTTCCGGTCGTGACCAGCTCGGGCGGGACGTAGGCGACCGTGCCCATCAGCACGCCGCGGGTGGCTGTGTTGTGCCCCGCGTCCACGACCCGGGCGAGCCCGAAGTCGGCGACCTTGACCGAACCGTCGTCACCGACGAGCACGTTCTCCGGCTTGACGTCGCGGTGGATCATCCCGATCCTGTGCGCGGCCGACAGCGCGTCGAGCATCGCCTCCAGCACGCCGACGGCCTCCGGCGGGCTGAGCCGGCCCCGCTCGGTCAGCACGTCGCGCAGCGTCCGGCCCTTGACGTACTCCATCACCAGGAACGCCTGGTCGTCGTAGGTGCCCTGGTCGTACACGGCGACGACGTTCGGGTGCGACAGCCGGGCGATCGACCGTGCCTCGCGGACGAACCGCTCCGCGAACGCGGGGTCGGAGGCGTACGCCGGGTGCAGCAGCTTCACCGCGACCGTGCGCTCCAGCCGGGTGTCCAGCGCGTGGTAGACCGTCGCCATCCCGCCCCGGGCGATCCGCCCACGGATGCGGTACCGCCCGTCGAGGGTTGCCCCGTCCAGCGGGTCGGTGACGGTCGTGTCCACGGCGCCGAGTCTACGGGCGTGACGCTGCCACACCTCGCCGCCGCACCGGTGCCGGCCGCGAGTACAGTCCCCGGCGTACCTACCGGGGAGCCCGCGGAGGCGGGCTGAGAGGCCGGACACATCCTCCGGCGACCCGTACCACCCGATCGGGGTCATGCCCGCGTGGGGAGTTGAAGCCATGGACACGTTCGTCGTCGCGGGCCGGGCGTTCGCGAGCCGCCTGCTGGCCGGGACCGGCAAGTTCTCGTCCCACGCCGTGATGCGCGAGGCGCTGCTCGCCAGTGAGGCCGAGCTCGTGACGGTCGCGCTGCGCCGGGTGGAGCTGGACGCCCCCCGGCGGGAGGGGGACCTCCTCGCCCACATCCCGCCGGGGATGACGCTCCTGCCGAACACCTCCGGTGCCGTCGATGCGGGAGAGGCCGTGCGGCTGGCCCGGCTGGGTCGCGCCGCCACCGATACCGCCTGGGTCAAGCTGGAGGTCACGCCGGACCCGCGCACCCTCGCCCCCGACCCGATCGAGACGCTGAAGGCCGCCGAGATGCTGGTCGCCGACGGGTTCACCGTGCTGCCGTACTGCTCCGCGGACCCGGTGCTGTGCCGGCGGCTGGAGGAGGCCGGCTGCGCCACCGTGATGCCGCTCGGTGCGTGGATCGGCTCGAACCGCGGACTCCGGACCCGGGACGCGCTGGAGGCGATCATCGACGCCGCCGGGGTGCCGGTGGTCGTGGACGCCGGTCTCGGCGTGCCGAGCGACGCCGCCGAGGCCATGGAGATCGGCGCCGACGCGGTGCTGGTCAACACCGCGATCGCGGTGGCCGGTGACCCGGTGACGATGGCGCGGGCGTTCGCGCTCGCGACCGTCGCCGGACGGCTGGGTCACCTCGCCGGCCGCGGCGAGATGCGCGCCGCGACGGAGGCCGAGGCGTCGAGCCCGCTCACCGGTTTCCTCGGGAGCCTCTGATGGTCACGGCCCCCGGCCTGTTCGCCCGGCACCTGGCCGAGCTGGACGTCGGCACCCTGGCGGCCCACGGTGCGGCGGCCACCGACGCCGACGTCACGGCCGCGTTGCGCCGGGACCGGCTCACGCTGGAGGACGTGGCGGTCCTGCTCTCGCCCGCCGCCGGCGGTCGGCTGGAGGAGCTGGCCACCCGGGCCCGGGAAGCCACCCTGCGGCGGTTCGGCCGCGCGGTGCGGCTGTTCGCGCCGCTGTACGTGTCGAACGCCTGCCTGTCCACCTGTACCTACTGCGGTTTCGCGAAGGACCTGGCGATCTCCCGTCGCACGCTGAGCGTGGACGAGGTGGCGGACGAGGCGCGCGGCCTGGTCGACCGCGGCTTCCGGCACCTGCTGCTCGTCGCGGGGGAGCACCGCGTCGAGGTCAGCGCCGACTACCTCGTCGCGGTGGTGGAGCGGCTGCGGACGTTCGTGCCCAGCATCGCGCTGGAGACCCAGACGTGGAGCGACGACACGTACGCCCGGCTGGTCGGGGCCGGTGCGGACGGGGTCGTGCACTACCAGGAGACCTATGACAGGGCGCGGTACGCCGAGGTCCACCGCGCCGGCTGGAAGCGCGACTTCGACCGGCGGCTCAGCTCCACCGAGCGGGCCGCGGAGGCGGGTGTCCGCCGGCTCGGCGTCGGCGCGCTGCTGGGCCTCGCGCCGGACTGGCGCGCGGACGTGCTCGCGGTGGCGGCGCACGCCGCGTTCCTGGTCCGGCGTTACTGGCGCACCGAGGTCACCGTCGCGCTGCCGCGGATCAAGCCGAGCGCGTCGGGGTTCCAGCCGCAGGTGCCGGTGGGCGACGCCGAGTTCGTCCAGGCCCTGTGCGTGCTCCGGCTCTACGAGCCCGAGGCGGGCATCGTGCTGTCCACCCGGGAACCCGCGGCGCTCCGGGACGGGCTCGCGCGGATCGCCGTGACCCACATGTCCGCGGGGTCCTCGACGGAGCCCGGCGGGTACTCCCATCCCGGCGAGGCGACCGAGCAGTTCGCGATCTCCGACGAGCGCTCGCCCGCCGAGGTGGCCGCGATGCTCGATGCCGCCGGGTACGAGCCGGTGTTCCGGGATGCCCTGCCGCTGTACGAGGTGCAGTCGCGCTAGCCGCCGAAGCCGTTCTCGACCGTCGGCGCGCCGGCCGCCCGCGGCAGGAACACCGGCGCGATGGCGACCGGCACGACACCGGTCAGCACCGCGCCGCCCGCGAGGCCCCGGACCCCGCCCGGGCCGTCCGCGCGCCGGCGCAGCAGGGCGCCGAGACCGAGGATCAGGGTCAGCGCCGCCGGGAGGCCGTGGACCAGCGCACCCTGCCGGAGCTGGTCCTGCGGACCGGACCGGGTGCCGTCGTAGCTGCCGGACAACAGGAACTGCATCCAGGAGCCGCCGACCGGCGTCCCGGCCCCCGGCCCGAGCGCACCGACCGGGAGCGACTCGGCGGAGGCCAGGTCCGACAGCGGCCGGCCCCGGTCCGTGCCGGCCGTGGGGTCCCGGCGCGGCGTCGAGGTCCCGGCGCGGCGTCGAGGTCCAGGTCCGCCGCCGTGTCCAGGTCCGCCGCCGTGTCCCGGTCGCGCGGCAGGTCCCGGTCGTGGGGGCCGTCGGCCGGAGCCCGATTCCCGATGATGTCCATCTCCCCGCGGTATCGGCGGCGACACCGGTGCGCGGGCCCGCCGACGGCGGCGCGCGCCGACGTGGCAGGGTGGAGGGGTGACCGAGACCGACCAGTGCCAGCCTGACCGCTGGCTCACCATGCCCGATGTGGCCGAGATCCTCGGCCTCCCCGTGACCCGTGTCCACCAGCTGCTGCGCGACCACAAGCTCCTCGCGGTACGCCGCGACGGGGTGCTGCGGGTGCCCGCCGACTTCATCGTCGACGGCGAGGTCGTCAAGCATCTCGCGGGGGTCCTCAACCTCCTGTACGACGCGCGGTACGAACCCGAGGAGGCGCTGCGGTGGCTGTACACCCCGGACGACTCGCTGCCGGGCACCCCCGTCGAGGCGCTGGTGGGCAACCGTGCCACCGAGGTGAAGCGGCGCGCCCAGGCGATCGGGTTCTGACCGTGGAGCTCACCGTGAACGGGTCCGAACGCAGCCTGGCGGCCGGGACGACGCTCCCCGAGCTGCTCGGCACCCTCGGGCTGCGGCCGGGCCAGGTCGTGGTCGAGCACAACGGCACCGCCTTGCTGCGGTCGGAGATGGCCGGTGTGGTGCTCGCCGACGGCGACGTCCTCGAGCTGGTCGTGGCGGTGGCCGGTGGCTGACCCGGTGCTCGCGGCGGCGCGGCTGGAGCGGCTCGCGTCCGCGCGGCTGTACCTGTGTACGGACGCCCGGCGGGACCGGGGCGACCTCGCGGAGTTCCTCGACGCGGTCCTCGCCGGCGGCGTCGACATCGTCCAGCTGCGCGAGAAGGGGCTGGAGGCGCGCGAGGAGATGGCGTTGGCGGAGGTGTTCGCCGACGCGGCGGCCCGGCACGGTGCGCTGTGGTCGGTGAACGACCGGGCCGACGTGGCGCTCGCGACCGGCGCGCCGGTGCTGCACCTCGGGCAGGACGACCTCCCCGTGCCGGTGGCCCGCCGGGTCGTCGGGCAGCACCCGCTCGTGGGGCTGTCGTCGCATGCGGAGTCCGAGGTGGACGCCGCGATCGCCGCCGACGGCATCGACTACTTCTGTGTGGGGCCGTGCTGGCCGACGCCCACCAAGCCGGGCCGGCCGGCGCCGGGGCTGCCGCTGGTGTCGTACGCGGCGGCAGCGGGCACCGCCCGGCCGTGGTTCGCGATCGGGGGCATCGACCTGTCCACAGTGGACGACGTGCTGGCGGCCGGGGCGAGCCGGGTGGTCGTGGTGCGCGCGCTCACCGAGGCCGCCGACCCCGAGGCGGCCGCGCGGGTGCTGTGCGAACGGCTCGACGCCGTGGTGCCCGCGTTGTGACGCACCTGTCCTACCTCGCGGTGCTGGCGGGCTGTCTGCTCGGCGCGCTGTGGCTGGAGCCGCTGTTGCGGGTGAACGTGTTCCGCCGCCGGCGCCGCCTGCTGCTCACCCTGCTGCCGGTGGTGGTCGTCTTCGGGCTGTGGGACCTCGCGGCCATCGCGGCGGGGCACTGGTCGTTCGACGCCCGGCAGCTGACCGGGGTGGTGCTGCCGGGCGGGCTGCCGCTGGACGAGCTGCTGTTCTTCGTCGTCACCCCGACCTGCGCCATCCTCGGCTTCGAGGCGGTGCGGGCGGTCGAGCGGCACTGGCCGGCCGGGGACGAGCCCTCGTGACCTACACCGTCGCCGCGCTGCTCGGCGTGGCGGGCGCGCTGGTGGTGGACCTCCTCGTGTTGCGGACCCGGCTCGTGTTCCGGCAGGTGTGGTGGACGACGTACGCGATCGTGGTGGGCTTCCAGCTCGCCGCGAACGGCGTGCTCACCGGTCGGCGGATGGTGGTCTACGACCCCGGCGCGGTGCTGTCCGACGGCGGGCCGCGCCTGATCGGGGACTGGCGGCTGGTGTACGCGCCGGTCGAGGACGTGGCGTTCGGGTTCGCGATGATCCTGCTGACCCTGTCGGTGTGGGTGTGGCTCGGCCGCCGCGGGGTCCAGCGGGAACCGGCCGCGGGCGCCCGTTCTCGCCGT
>JAVEDU010000048.1 GCA_030840805.1 Actinomycetota bacterium | reverse complement strand
GTTGATCATGGACTTTGCAGCAGACACGCCGGGCGTGTCTGCTGCAAAGTCCATGATCAACGCCGATCGGCGTCAGGTGCCGCCGTCGCGGTCCTGGGCCTCGACGAGCGCCTCGTCGCGGGGGAGGAAGTCCACCAGCCGCGCCGGGTAGCCCGCCGCCGTCAGCGCCTCCACCACCGCCGCGTCGTCGTCCACGACCACCGCGATCTCGGCCCGCTGCGCCAGCCCGGCGATGAGCTCGGCCTTGTACCGCGGCGCGGGCCGGAAGTCCCGCGCCGGCCGCATGTGCAGCACCGCCGCGCGCAGCCCGTGGTGGCGCAACCAGGCGATCGTGGTCCGGCGCAGCCGCTGCGGCCGCCCGGTGTACCAGACCAGGTCGTGGTCCCGGCCGTACTCCGCGGCGAGCGCGATCCCCGCCGGGATCGCGGGGTCGTCCGCCGCCCCGGCGAAGAACGCGTCCCAGTCCTTCGGCTTCGACTCCAGGTGGTGCAGGCGGTGGCGGACATCGGCGACCACACCGTCGATGTCGAAGACGGCGAGCGGCCTGGCCTGTTCCGGCACCGGGTTACCGCCCGAACAGGGCGGCGAGGAAGACCTTCTGGATGTCGGCCGGGTTCTTGGACACGAACGACTTGCCCCCGGTGATCTTCGACATCTCCTGGAGGTCGCCGATCGCCGCGTCGTCGCTGTACGCGATCGTCAGCATCGCCACCGGACGGTTCGGGTCCACCTCCGCCTTGAGGCCGTTGAAGAATGCCTCCCGGGACAGCCCGACACCGTCCTGGTTCTCGCCGTCCGTCATCAGCACGACGAGGTTCAGCCGGCCCGGCTGGTACGCCCGCTTGGACTCCTTGTAGGCGGCGAGCGCGGTGTCGTACAGCCCGGTGTTGCCCTTCGGCTGGACGGCGTTGAGGTTGCGGATGATCGCGTCCCGGCGCAGGCCGCCCTGGTACGGCCCGCCGACGGGACCGATCGGGACGAGCTCGCGGTAGTCGGTGGTGGCCGTCTGGTTCGTCGAGAACACCCACTGTCCCACCTGGGTGTCCGGGTTGAACGTCTGCAGGCCCATCAGGGCCGCGCCGCGGGCGATCTCCAGGCGGCTCTTCCCCGTCCCGGGCACGAGCGTGGCCATCGAGCCGGACACGTCCATGACGGACAGGATGTTCGCCCGCTTGCGCAGCGCCGTCCACGCGATGACCGTGCGGGTCACCTGGTCGGGCATGAGGACGGATCGCTGCACCGCGTTGATCGTCGGCTCGAAGCCGCGCTCCTGCGTGAGCATCGGCGGCGCGGAGCGGTCGGGTCCGCGGAACGCGGAGTCGGCGTACGCCTTGCGGCCCTCCGGGCCCCGGACGTAGGAGAGGAAGTCCTGGGCGATCTGCTTGCGCAGGGGGTCGACCCACAGCGCGTTCAGCACCACGAACGGGTGGTCGGCGTCGGCGATGCCCTCCGGCGGGTACAGGGCGGTGAGCGGCACCTTCGGGCCGGCCGCGTTGTAGTCGGAGATGTCGCGCTCCAGCGCCGGGAACGCGGACACGAAGCTCATCGCCTTGCCGGCCTCGTCCGCCTTCTGCAGCTTCTCGAACAGGCCGTCGGTGTCGTTGGTGTAGGTCGTGACCGAGCGGGAGAACCCGAGGGCGTTCTTCAGCTCGGCGTCGCTGACCTTCTCGTCGTTGTTGAAGTCGGTGATGGCGAGCAGCGCGTGCAGCCCGGCGGTGGACTTCACCGGGTCGGTCATGCCGGTCTTGAACTTGCCCCACTCCGGGTGCCCGAACTTGGACCAGCCGGGCGAGCCCACGCCGAACTGGGTGGCCAGGTCGTGCCAGCCGACCTGCTTGCGCGGCCAGCCGAGCGCCTCGGCCATCGGCCGGGGCATCGCGAGGACGACGGGAGTGCGGGCGAGGCTGGGCTGGTCGGCGGGGATCATGCCGGCCGCGGTGGGGCGGGCGGACGCGTACCGGGTCCAGGCGGTGGAGTCCGGGGCCCACACGTCGGGCCGCGCGCCGTCCCGGCGCGGATCCCAGGTGGGGCTGAGCGAGGCGGCGACGTCGGCCGAGTTCTTCGTGACGACCTCGACCGCGGCGCACTTTCCCTGTACCGCCGGCTGGGTCTCGGTCCAGGACTGGGCCAGCGCGGAGAGGATCTTGGACTGGTCCGGGGACGCGACCACCGTGAGGCCGATCTGCGGCGTGCTGCACGGGGCCTGGACGAGCCACGCCCAGCCGGCGGACACGCCGGTCAGCCCGACGACCGCCACGATCGAGATGATGATCCACGGCGCGACCGCGAGGTGGGTACGCCTGCTCCGGGTCCGGGAGCGGCCCCGGCGGTGCGACTGCACACCCGACCCATGACGACCACCCGGCATACTGCTCCTCCCACCGTGCCGGGCTGAAGCCCGGAAGACGGGCACCACTCTACGTGCCGCCGCACGGATCGGGGGGGCCGGTTTCCGCAGGTCAACGCCATCTTGCCGTCGGTGATGATCATCGGACGGACGGTGAGATGGGACACGTCGGCTAGGGTCGGACGTGCGGCGCCACACGGGAGGAATCCGGTTTGTCCATCCACTCGGAGCACCCCTTCGCGACCCCGGCAGCGGACCGGGACCCGGCACGACGCCTCCGCGGCCGGCTGCCCGCCCCCGTCACGGTGTGGACCGCCGGCGCCGGTGGCGACCGCGCCGGGCTCACCGTCTCCGCCACGACGGTCGCCGAGGGCGAGCCCGCCCTGCTGTTCGGCCTGATCGGTCCGGACACCGACCTGTGGGAACGGCTGGAGGAGTCCGGGTCGGCGGTGGTGAACGTCCTCACCTGGCGGCACCGCGTCGTCGCGGACGTGTTCGCGGGGTTGCACCCGTCGCCGGGCGGGATGTTCCGCACGGGGGAGTGGGCCGACGGCGGGGCGGGGCCGGTGTTGCGGGACGCGAGTGCCTACGCGACCGTCCGTCTCCGCGGTGCCCGGGAGGCCGGCTGGTCGTTGCTCGTGGAGACCGAGATCGTGAGCGTCGAGCTGCCCGACCTCGCCGACGGAGCCGACGAGAGCGCACTGCTGTACCTCCGTGGCCGTTACCGGCACCCGGCACCCGCGGGCGGCTCCGGCGCGTCCCGCTAGGGTGCCGCTCGTGCCGACGACCTCGTCGCCGACGCCCTGACCAGCGCGGCGGAGCTGCGGGCCCGCCACGAGCCGACGGACGGCATCGCCGCGCGCACGGAGATCTCCCGCCTCGATGCGACGGCGGCCCGGTTCATCGCCTGCTCGCCGCCGCTGTTCGTGGCGAGCGCGGATGGCGAAGGCCGCTGCGACGTCACGCCGCGGGGCGGACCGCCGGGGTTCGTCACGGTGCTGGACTCGGGGAGATCGCGCTCCCGGACGCCACCGGGAACCGCCGCATCGACACGCTGCGAAACGTTGTGGCCACCGGCTGGGGGGACTCCTGTTCGTCGTCCCGGGCCGCGGCCGGACCCTGAGGGTGAACGGGGCGGCCTGTGTCACCGCCCGCGCGGACGTCCTCGACCGCCTCACCGCGGTCGGCAAGGCGCCGCGTACCGCACTGATCGTCGCGCCCGAGGAGGTGGTCGCGCACTGTCCCGAGGCATTCGTGCGCTCACACCTGCGGGAGCCGGAGTCCTGGCCCGGCGCGGACGCACCGCCGTCCCCCGCGGAGGTCACGCTCGCGCAGGTCGGGGACCCGGACCCGACGCTCGCCGAGGTCGAACAATCGCAGCGCGAGAGCCTGATATATCGCCTGGAGTGACAATGTCGCCACGCATGGCGACATCTGGGATACTTACAGTTACGGTGTCCCCCATGAGCTCCCGCACCGGCCCCGTCGTGTGGTCGAGGACGCAGGGGGGAGCACGGTTGTCCACGACCGTCGATCTCGATCTCGGTCCGGCCGGGGACGTCCCGCCCGGAGCGGGGCTCGGAGACGTCCTCGACAGCCTGCCCGATGCGGTGACGCTCTCCACCGCGGTACGGGACCGCGACGGCCGTGCCGTCGACATGACCCTCCGCTACATGAACGCGGCCGCACGGGCCGGGCAGCCCGATTCCGCGTCCGCGATCGGGCTCACCTGCCGCGAGCTGTGGCCGCAGATGACGCTGAACGGAAGTCTGGCGGCCTGCCTGCGGGCGCTCGACACCGGCGTCCCGGAGTCGGGGGAGTTCCTCTGGACCGAGGACGAGACCTACCGCCCCGCCGGGTACGACTACCACGCGATCCGGGTCGGGCCGGACACTTTGATGTGGGTGCTCCGCGACTCCACCGCTCGCCTCCGCCGGGCCAACCTGCTCAGCGAGGCCAGCCGGCTCGCCGGCTCGACGCTGGAACCGCAGGAGCTGCTCGAGGCGATCGCCGGCCTCGTGGTCGCCGAGCTCGCCGACTGGTGCGCGGTGCACGCCACCGGCGGTGCCGTACCGGAGCGGGTGGTCCTGCGCCACGCGAACGCCGGGGACGCGGACCTCGACTGCCCGATCGGCGCGGACCTTGCCGCTCGCGTCGCGCGGGACGGTGAACCCGTCCTGGCGCCCGTGGTCCTGCCGGAGCCGGCGTCGACGCGCGGGGCCCTGCCGCCGGTCGGTGGCGCGCTCGGGGTGCCGCTGGTGGCGCGCGGCCGGACGCTCGGTGTGCTGACGATGGGCCGCGCGGACGGGAGCGTCCCGTTCGGCCACCCCGATCTGCTGCTCGCGGTCGACCTGGCGTCGCGGGCCGCGGTGCTGCTCGACAACGCCCAGCGGTTCCAGCGCGAGCGCCGCACCGCCGAGATCCTGCAGAACAGCCTGCTGCCGGTTCTCCCGTCGCTCGAGGAGGTCGAGGTCGCGGCCCGCTACGTCCCCGGCGGTGCGGAGGTCGAGGTCGGGGGCGACTGGTACGACGTGATCGACCTCGGCGCCGGGCGGGTGGCGCTGGTCATCGGCGATGTGATGGGGCGCGGGGTGCAGGCCGCCGCCGTGATGGGGCAGCTCCGGGCGGCCGTCCGCGGGTACGCCCAGCTGGAGCTGCCGCCCGGCGAGGTGCTCACCCTGCTCGACCGGCTCGTCGACCAGCTCGACGGCAACCAGCTCGTGACCTGCCTGTACGGCGTGTTCGACCCGGCGACGCGGCGCCTGGAGCTCGCCAACGCCGGTCACTTCGCGCCCAGCGTCGTCCCGCCGGGCGCGGACCGGGCCCACCCGCTCCCGGTGCCGCCGGCCCCGCCGCTGGGCAGCGGTGTCCCCGAGTACGAGGACCACGTCAGCGAACTGGAACCGGGCACGCTCGTGGCGCTGTTCACCGACGGCCTCGTCGAGGTCCGCACGCGGGACATCGACGACCGGCTGGACGAGCTGTCCGAGCTGCTCGGCGGGCTCGCCGGGGAGCCGCTCGAGACGATCGCCGACCGGGTGCTCCACCGGATGGGCCTCACGCACCGGGCGGAGGACGACACCGCGCTGCTGCTCGTCCGGTCCCCGGTCGATCCCGGCGGCGGCCGGCCCGCCGACCCCGTCGACGCCGCGCTGCCGGCCGAGCTGACCGCCGTGCGGCGGGCGCGCGACATGCTCCGCGCGGCCGCCGACGGGCTCGGGCTGTCCGAGGACGCCGCCGAGGTCGCCTGCCTGGTGCTCAGCGAGCTCGTGACCAACGCCCTGGTCCACGGCGCCGCGCCCGTGTCGCTGCGGGTGCGGGCCAGCCCCCGGCGGCTGTACATCGAGGTGACCGACGGCGCCCGGTACCGGCCGCACCGCCGCGTCGCCGCGGCGACCGACGAGAACGGGCGCGGGCTCGAGCTCCTCCAGGCGCTGAGCCACCGCTGGGGCGTCCGGCCCCGGGCCACCGGCAAGGTCGTCTGGGCCGAGCTGGACCGCTGAGCCCTCCCGGCCGGACCGGCGTCGGAACCGGACGGCCGGGACCTACGCGCCGGAGCTCGTGGGCAGGTGCGGGCGGCTCCGCGCCCGCGACGGTCGGGCCCGCGGTCGCCGCGCCGGCCCGATCACGCCGAGGCACCGGCGCGGCGCGCCCGGTCGGCCACGCCGGGGGAGCGGTGCGCGCCGCCGGCCCGGCGCGTCGCGGGTCTCGTCGGGAGGCACCGCCGGGCCCTACCGTGACGGGATGATCCCGGCCCGGAAGGGTGGACGATGACGATCCGGCCGCTGCGGCTGATCGGCGACCCGATCCTGCGGACCCCGTGCGAGGCGGTCGAGCGGTTCGACGACGGCCTGCGCCGGCTCGCCGCCGACCTGCTCGACACGGTCCGGATGCCGGGCCGCGCGGGGCTCGCGGCCCCGCAGATCGGCGTCGGACTGGCGGTGTTCGTCTACAACGTCGACCTCCGGCTGGGATGCGTGGTCAATCCGCGGATCATGACGGCGTCCGGCTCCGACAACGGGCCGGAGGGCTGCCTGTCGATCCCGGGCGTCACCGCGAACACCCCGCGGGCGGCCCACGTCGTGGTGACCGGGGTGAGCGTCACGGGCCGTCCGGTCACCGTCGAGGGAACCGGTGAGCTGGCGCGGTGCCTCCAACACGAGACGGACCACCTCGACGGAATGCTGTACGTCGACCGGCTGGCGGGACCGGAACGGCGCCGCATCCTGAGCGAGCTGCCCTGACCTCAGGCCGGGTGGCCGGCGTCCAGGTCCTGCACGTCGGAGAACTGCAGCGGACGGCCGTCGGGGGCGCCGCCGACCTCGATCGGCGCGAGGAGGAACCCGACGTGGTCGCCGAGGTCCATCCGGTCGAGCACGGTCCCGACCAGCCAGGTCGCGCTGTCGGTGAGCACCGGCTGACCGGCCGGGCCGGTACGCCATGCGCACCGCGCGAACTTGTCCACCTCGTCGCCGGTGGCCTCGCCGAACAGCGACGCCAGGTCACGCTGCCCGGCGGCGAGTCGGTGCACGGCCAGCGCGGACGCGGCGCGGGCGAGCAGGTAGGTGTGGTTGTTCTTCGACAGGCATACCAGCATCCGGGCGGGGGAGATGCTGCACTGTGTGGCGAACCCGACCAGGCACCCCGACCGTTCGGCGGGCTGGGTCCCGGTGGCCACCGTCACGACGAACATCGGATAGTCCAGCCCCGACACGAACGTCCCGAGTCCGTCGGTCCCGCTCACCCGCACCCCCGTCGTCGCCGTACCGTCGACACGAGCGTAGGGGAGCGGTGAGCGGTCCTGCGGCGGCGGGCGCTGTGCGACCATGCCCGGATGCCGAACCCGACCCGCGTCAGCCTGGAGCTCGGCCGCACCTGGGTCTTCGCGTCGGCGCTCGACTGGCCCGGCTGGTGCCGCCGCGGCAAGGGTGAGGAAGCCGCGATCGACACGCTGCTGGACTACGCCGCCCGGTACGCGGAGGTCGCCGGACCGGGTTTCGACCCCGGTGAGGTCCACGTCGTCGAACGGCTCACCGGCGACACGACCACGGACTTCGGCGCGCCGTCCCGGTGGGGCGGCTGCGACGAGGAGCCGCTGCTGGCGGCCGAGACGGACCGGCTGGCCGGCCTGCTGACGGCGTGCTGGGCGGGATTCGACGAGATCGTGGCGGGCGTGCCCGAGGTGCTGCGGAAGGGCCCGCGCGGCGGCGGCCGGGACCGGGACGCGATCGCCGCCCACGTCCGGGAGGCCGAGCGGGCCTACGGCCGGAAGCTCGGGGTCCGGGTACCGCCGCGCACACCGTGGGACGAGCAGCGCGACGCCCTGCTCGGCGCGATGCGGTCCGGGGCACCCGAGGGTGCCTGGCCGGTGCGGTACGGGGTTCGGCGGATCGCCTGGCATCTCCTGGACCACGCGTGGGAGATCGAGGACAAGAGGCCCTGACTCGGGTCGGGGCATCGTCTACTTGACATAATGTAGCTTATCGGCGTTAAACCACGGGAGTGGAAACAGACGCGACTCTTCCCTCCTGATCAGAGAACGTCCTCGTGATCGCGCCGTGCCGGTGGCGTGCTGCAGCCGCCGAGGTGGAGCGTTCCATCACTGATAGCGAGGGGTCGCCGTGCGGTAGGTGTGATCGTTGGATTGACGACGGAGCGACGAGCGCACGTGCCAGCCGGCCTCGACCAGCCACTCTCCCTCTACCTCCTGCATGGTCAGACCGCAGTCGCCGACGAACTCCCTGAGTGCGTCTCGATGATCCAGAGCCCGGACCCATGGTTGTTGTCATTGCGGCAGTTCCACTCGATCCAGCCCCCCGGGCCACGGGAACCGCCGATCTCGAGAGTGGCGATCTCGGGCAGGTCTGCCTCGGTCATCTCGCGAAAGCGGAGCCGGGGCGTCGGGGCAGGCAACACCCGATCACGATAGAGCGCCTGCGCCGCGCACCCGCGCAGCCTCTTCCCAGCGCTACTCCCGCCTCGTCAACTCCCGTTCCTGCGGTGAAGAACGGGGCTGAGGGTGCAGATCGCGCACCGATGAGTTTCCGTTGTCGGCGCGGTCGGTACACAGGAGACCGACACAGCTGATGGGAGGCTGACACCGTGCGGAAACTGATCTACTCGATGAACGCGACCCTGGACGGCTACATCGCCGCGCGCGGCGACGACATCGGCTGGAGCGTGCCCAGTGCCGAGCTGCACCAGTGGTTCAACGACCGAGCCCGCGAGATCGGTGTCTCGCTGTACGGCCGCAAGCTGTGGGAGGTGATGAGCGCGCACTGGCCGACCGCCGACCAGCAGCCGGACGCGACGCCCGTGGAGGTCGAGTTCGCCCGCGTCTGGCAGAAGACGCCGAAGGTGGTGTTCTCCGCGACCCTCGACGAGGTCAGCGGGAACGCGCGCCTGGTCACCGGCGACGCCGTGGCCGAGATCACCCGGCTGAAGGCCGAGGACGGCGCCCCGATGGAAATCGGCGGCGCCGTCCTCGCGGGCGCGGCGATGCGCGCCGGCCTGATCGACGAGTACCAGGTGGTCACGCACCCGGTGCTGGTCGGCGGCGGCACGCCGTTCTTC
>JAVEDU010000045.1 GCA_030840805.1 Actinomycetota bacterium | reverse complement strand
GCGTCGATCGGGTAGCCGACGATCCGTTTGGAGCAGGCGCCGGTGACTGCGCAGAGGTAGAGCTTGCCCTCGGCGGTGGGGTGCTCGGTGATGTCGGTCAGCCACAACTCGTTGGGCGCCGCGGCGGTGAAGTCGCGGCGGACGAGGTCGTCGTGGACCGGCGGTCCGGGCCTGCGGCCGGTGCCCCGCTTACGGGAGTGCACCGACCACAGCCGCTGCTGGGTGCAGAGCCGGTTGACCCGGTTGCGGCTGGCGGTGATGCCGTGCCCGGGCAGCTCGTCGGTGATGAACCGGTAGCCGAACTCGGGGTCGTCGTGGTGGATGTCGACCGCGGCGTCGATCGGCTGCGCGTCGTCCCCGTCGCGCCGGCTGACCGGGTCGGCTTTCCGCTGGTAGAACGCCTGCTCGGAGAGGCCGGGCACCCGGCAGGTCACCGCGACAGGGATCTGTTCGGCGGCGAGGTCGACCGGCCAGCGGGTACATCATCTTGGGAGCACATCGCGGGCAAAGTAGGCCGCCGCCCGGCGCAGGATCTCGTTCTCCTGCTCCAGCTGCCTGGTCCGCTTCCGCAACTCCCGCAGCTCGGCCGAGTCCTCACCGGCGGCGGGCGGGCCGGCGGCGAGGCCGTCCCGGCGGTCGGCGATCGGCAACCAGCGGGCCAGACAGGACTCCCAGACCCCGAAGCTCCGGGCGACCTGGGCGATCGACTGGTCACCCTGACGGGCGACCGCGATCACATCGCGGCGGAACTCCTTGGGGTAGGGCGTGGGCACGGTGCTGATCCTTCCAGCGAGGCCGCAGCCTCACAGGCAAGGAGTCAACCGAACCCTGGGCAGTCCCGATGGACCGACGAAGGCACCGGGTGGACCCGCAACATCGGCGGCATCGGCGGTGACCTGTCGGCCATCCACCACAGCGCCACCGGCAACAGGTTCCAGGTCGCCAACCTGCACGGTGACGTCATCGCCACCACCGGCACCGACGGCACCCTCACCAGCAGCAACGGCACCACCGACGAATACGGCACCCCCCGCGACACCGCCACCGTCGGGCAGCGCCGCTACGGCTGGCTCGGCGCCAAGCAACGCGCCGCCGACACCCCCGGCGGGCTCACCCTCATGGGCGTCCGCCTCTACAACCCCACCACCGGACGGTTCCTGTCCACCGACCCCATCGCCGCGGCAACGCCAACGCCTACGAATACTGCAGCGCCGATCCGATCAACTGCACCGACCTCGACGGCCGATTCGGTTGGAAGAAGTGGGCGAAGCGTGCACTGAATAACAAGTGGGTCCGCGGCGTGGCGGTGGGTGTCGTGGTAGGTGCCGTCTGTGTCCGCTCCGCTGGAATTGGTTGTGCGATTGCCGCGGGTGCGATCGCCGGAGGCGCCCTAGGCGGCGCAAACTGGTACGTCAACCACCGCCGCCAGTCCGCGTGGAAGCACATTGCGCGGGGAGCCTTTGATGGTGCCGTCGGCGGCGGTCGAAACTATGGTATCGCCAGGGGCGTCAAGTGGGGTGCCTCACGTCTCGCGCGCAATGGCACGCGGCGGTGGGCTCCGCGTCATGCCTACCCTGCGGCGCGCCATGCTCGGGTCGGCAGGGGAGGGCGCGCTTGGCGCAAGTACTCTGCGGCCAAGCAGCGGTTCCAGCCTTCTACGTTCTACGCCGCACGTAAGCTCTGGAGGTCTTTGTGATTGATCGATCCTCGGATCGTGGATGAACCGGCATGCGTGACCACGTCGTCTCCATTGTCACGACCGCGGTATCGGCGACCGTCTGCGCCCTGCTGGTCGCATACCTCCGAGGTCGACGGCCCGCTCAGGCGCCCGAGCCCTTATTTGATGCGGCAATCCGTCTCGTTTCAACGAGGGGGCTCGCAGGTAGATGGCGCCACGGACTGATCCGGCGAGGCGCCAACGGTTTCGAGTGGATTCCACAGCGTATTCGTTCGTTGCAACGCCGACCGATCTTCCTGGGCGACCTTGTGATTCGGGAGCGCCGTTCAACGAGTTTGGTTGAATCGATCATCATAAACTCGGAATTCACCATCCTGGCGTGTGATGCGGCTCCTGGCCAGGTGCTGCTGGCCGTCTCGAAGGAGGCTGTCGAAACCCTCGAGACGCAGGGCGGTGGAGAAGCTGACCCGGGCTAAGGAGGAGGCTAGTCCGGGAACCCAATCTGTAGTGGCGCGTCTGAGGTCCTTTGACGGTTGGCCTTGGTCAGGATCTGCTCGGTGAATCGCTCCGGTGAGTCCGAGACTCGGGTTGTGGACGGGCCGGAGCGATTCAGCTCCAGGAAGGCACGACTACTTCAACTTTCACATCAACCACAGGCGAAGGTTCTAGATGGGTGACGCCGACAGTGTCCGGGTTGGACGGGTGACGCGCGACGGGTCCCTCGTGGGGTTCCTGGTTGTCGATGACCAACATTGGGACTGCAAGCAGCGGCGCGGCTGGCGAATTGAGCGGTGGTCGGAGGAGAGGAGGCGATTGCGCCTCGATCTGCTCACAGACTGGTGTGAGGACTTCCTCTCCCCGGAGGAGGAGGTTGCTCTCTCTGCTGGCCGATTCTGCTTCAAGGGCGAGGTCCTGGCCTACGAGGAGTTGCACGGGGACGAGCGCAGCGCAGTCCTGGCGGACCACTTTTCGAATTGGGAGTGATCGGCATTTGTCGCAAGCCTCGAGGTCGGAGGCCGCGCCTACGCGCTGGTGCGGCGCGGAAGGGACGTGACGCTGCTCGACGACCGAGGCAATGTCGTGGCGCGGACGGACTCACGGTGGGAGTGGCTCTCCCCGGACCTATCGCGCCATGAACTCCTGCTCGCCATCCTGTGCTTTGCCGCGAGTCTGGACGAACCGAGGTCGCAGATCACGACCCGCCTCCGGTGCTCACGCCGGTGGTGCCACGGGGCACCCGGAACACGCGCGTGGGCACCGACAGCCTTCGTCGGCCTGTTGGTGCCCCGGTGCCCGCGCGGGGCGGGCACACCGCGGTCACCGGGGTCTGGGGGAGAGCGGCCGCCACGGACAGATTGGGATCCCAAACCGGAGGGTAACCCGGCGCCAGACGGCGCCCTCCACGGTGCGACCGTCCAGGATGGACCGGACCTCGTCCACCGGCACCTCGCACAGGCGCAGGCGGTCCGTGTCGAGGACCTTGCCGTCGCCGACCCGCAGGTCCTTTCTCGGCGGTGACGCCGGTACAGGGGTGGAACAGGCCCCGAGATTTGATGCCTGTGCCAGAACCGTGATCTCGCCGACTATCCGCTGTCCAGCTCATATCGGTCTCCGTCCGGCCGATGAGAGCCGCGACAACGAAGGGAAATGATCGTGGGGTTTCGTCGGAATCCGAGCATCGCGAGCGCACTGTGGACGGTGTGGCGCCGTACCGCGGTGGTCACCACCGCGCTCGGCCTGGTGTGCGTCGCGATCTTCGTCGTGGCGTTCGGCGTGCTGCACCCCCGGCTGCACCGTGCCATCGAGGTCAGCAACGCGACGCAAGACCTGGGTGCGGGGCTCACCGTGCAGGAGACCGCGCTCCGCGGATTGCTGGCCACCGGCGATGGCCAGTTCCTCGACGCCTACACCGCCGCCGTGCACCAGGTACAGCGGGCGAGGGTACCGATCGAGTCGTTCGACTCGCCACGCACGCGGGAACTGCTCGTCGCTACCGACGCGTGGCAGGACCAGTGGGCCGCGGTGGCCCTGCTGCCCCGCGGGGGGAAGCCCGACGCCGCGTTCTTCCGCGAGGGTGACCGGCTCGCCGGCGACATTCGCGACGCCCACGCGGCCGCGAGCGTGGAACTGTCTCGCAACATGCGGGTGCAGGAAGAATCCGAGGGCGTGTTGCTCGGCCTCGGCATCGCTGTCGCGCTGGCGTCGGTCGTCGCGGGCCTTGCCGTTTCCCGGCGAGGATTGCGCGGCACGCGCGCGGCCATCGGCAAGCCGCTGCACTCGTTGATGGAGTCCATCGACGGACTCGGCGCCGGAGCGCGACCGGACCTCCTGGACCCCGGCGCGCCTGTGGAACTGCGGGAGCTCGGCGACCGGCTCGCCCACGTCGGCGCGCGGCTGAGCGCGGGGCGTGCCCGGACCACCGCCCTGCTCGAGGTTCAGCACGCCATCGCCTTCGCGACGCTGGACGAGCAGCACGCGATGGAGCTGATCACCGCCCAGGTCCGCGCTCTGACCCGCGCCGACGCGGCGGTCGTGGAGCTGCGGGAAGGCGACGAGATGGTGTACGCGGCCGGCGACGGCACCGCCCGCGACCATGTCGGGCTGCGACTGTCCATACGCGACAGCGCCTCCGGCCGCTGTGCCACGACCGGGATCAGCGCCCGGATCGATGACGTCGAGGCCGACCCGAACATCGACGCGGCGGTGTGTCTCGCGGTGGGCCTGCGGTCGACGGTCATGGTTCCGCTGCGGCACGACGGCGTCATCATCGGCGTGCTCAAGGTCTACTCCGACCGTCCCGCGGCGTTCACCACCGAGGACGAGGAGACCCTCGATCTGCTGTCCGGCCTCGCGGCCGTCGCCATCCACAATGCACGGACACACACCGCCAGCATCGACGCCCGACTCGCCGTCGAGCGCAGCGAAGAGCGGTTCCGCTCGCTGTACCACCGGTCGCCGGTGGGCCAGTCCGAGGTGGCGCTCGACGGCACCGTGATCCACGTCAACGACGTGTTCGCCACGATGCTCGGCCGTACCCCCGAGGACCTGGTCGGCACGGCGGCGGGCGACCTCCTCGTCCGCTCCCAGGACGGCACCGAGTTCACCACCGCCCTGCGCCGGATGCGGGCCGGCGAGATCACCCACTACACCGGGCGGCGGGTGTACCGCCACACCGCGGGCCACCCCGTGACGGCCCTGATCTCGGTCGGACTGGTCACCACGGGCGACGGGGAGCAGCACATCATCGGCACGGCGGTCGACATCACCGACTCTGAACGGGCCCGGGAGGCGCTCGCCGACAGTGAGGAGCAGCTCCAGCGCATGTTCGACGCCGCGCCGGTCGGCATCATGGTGCGCGACCACGACGGGCGGATCGTCGCCGCCAACGGGGCTTTCGCCGACATCCTCGGGTACGACGTCGCCGATCTGGTCGGCGTACGCGCCCAGATGCTGACGCATTCCGACGACCCCGTGGCCTCCGGGTTCGCCCTGGACCGGATCACCGGTGGAGACGAGGAGGTCGTCCTGCTGGAGAGACGTCTCCGCCGGGCCGACGGCACCCCGGTGTGGGTGTCCACGACGTCGACCGCAATGGAGTACGACGGTCGCCAGCGGGTGCTCACCTACGTCGCGGACGTCACCGAGCGGCGGGAGGCGGGCGACCGGCTCGCGCACCTGGCCCTGTACGACCAGCTCACCGGCCTGCCGAACCGGGTCGCGGCGCTCGACGCCCTCGATGCCACCCAGCAGGCGGGAGAGCCCGTCGCGGTGCTGTTCATCGACCTGGACGGGTTCAAGGCGGTCAATGACCAGTACGGCCACCAGACCGGCGACGCCGTCCTGGCGAAGGCCGCGTCGCGGCTCACCGCGGTGGTGCGTCCCCACGACGTCACCGCCCGGCTCGCGGGAGACGAGTTCGTCATCATCTGCCCCGGTCTCACCGACGAGACCGGCGCCCGAGCCCTCGCCGACCGGATCGAGACCACGCTCAGGGCGCCCATGCTGATCGGAGATGCGACCGTCCAGATCGGCGCCAGCATCGGCATCGCGATGTCCGCCGCCGGCGACGACACGAGTGCGCTCCTGTCGACGGCGGACGCGGCGATGTACGAGGCGAAGCGGGCGAACAAGCGGCACCCGGCGACCACCGGCGCCTGACAGCGCGCGACGACCGGGCATCCCGGACGGGCACGGCGGCATGTATTCCGCCGAGTGTCGCCGGAGATTTGCCGCCCCGCTGGTGTTTACGGGCCGAGAAGATTACACTCAGTAAGTGATCGTATACACGGCGTGATGTTGCGTTTCCGTTCCGGCGTGGCGCCACAGCAGCTCCGCTCCCCCTGAACATGTGCCCGGACACGAAAAATGATCACGTTGGACCTCCGGTGGCGAATCCCGCCCCAAGGGCGGGATTCAATTGACGGAGGCAACAGGATGACTGGCAATCGCGTTCGTTCCAGACCTTTCCACGGCCCGAACCCGCAGCGGTGGATCGCGAGTGTCGGGCTCGCGGCGCTGACCGGCGCGCTGCTGGTGGTGGCCGTGACGTCGGCTCAGCCCGCCGCCTACGCCGCCGAGGCGCCGGTGGGACTCGGCACGGCGCGGACCTACTCCGTGCTGGGAGGGCAGACCGTCACCAACATCGGGCCGAGCACGCTGAGCGGAGATCTCGGGGTCAGCCCCGGCACCACCACCCCGGGGTTTTCGCCCGGTACGGTCGGCGGCGCCACGCACGCCGGTGACGCGCACGCCGCAAAGGCACAGTCCGACCTGAGAATCGCCTATGACAACGCCGCCCGTCGCGCTCCGACGGCGCGCGTCGCCGGAGATCTGGTCGGGCGGACGCTGACCACGGGCGCCTACAAGTCCACCGGGCCCCTGGCCGTGAGCGGCACCCTGACCCTGGACGCCCAGGACGACCCGAACGCGGTCTTCATCTTCCAGGTCGCGTCCACCCTGATCACCGCCTCGGCCAGCGATGTCCAGCTGATCAACGGTGCCCAGGCCTGCCGCGTCTTCTGGCAGGTCGGCAGCTCGGCGACACTGGGAACGACGTCCTCCTTCAAGGGGACGATCATGGCGTTGACGTCGATCACCGTGACCACGGGTGCGGTGATCGAGGGGCGCGCGCTCGCACGCAACGGTCAGGTCTCGCTCGACGACGACACCTTCACCACACCGGGCTGCGCCACCACCCCCGCCACGCCGCCCCCCACCACCCAGCCCCCCACCACGGGGTCGACCGGTCCCGGCGGGGACGGCCCCGGATCCGGTACGCCGAACTCCGCATCGAGGTCACCCGAGCTTCCCGTCACCGGGATCAGCCCGTGGTCCGGCGAACTGCTCGGCCTGAGTGCCTTGTTGCTCGTCCTGGGTGGCCTGTTCCTCACGCTCGGGCGTAGCCGGACACAGCCTCGCAGGCAGCACTAGGGACCAGCGCCGGATCGGCTGGCTGCGCCGGGCGGCCGTCCGTGCCACCCTGCGGCTATGACCGACAAGGGAGCCATGGACGGTATGCCCGGCGTGGTGCGGCCGCGACGGCCGGAGGACTTCGACGCCCTCTACACCGTGACGCCCCCGTGGGACATCGGCCGACCGCAGCCGGCGCTCCGGACGGTCGCGGAATCCGGTGAGGTCCGGGGCGAGGTGCTCGACGCGGGCTGCGGCACCGGTGAGCATGCGCTCATGGCCGCCGCGCTCGGGCTCGGCGCGACCGGGGTCGACGCGGCGCCGGTCGCCATCGAACGGGCGCGCGCCAAGGCACGGGAACGCGGCCTGGCCGCGCGGTTCATCGTCGCGGACGTCCTCGACCTGCCGTCGCTCGATGGCCGGTACGACACGGTGCTCGACAGCGCGATGTTCCACGTGCTCGGTGACGCGGACCGCGTGCCGTACGTCGAGAGCCTCCGGTCGGTGCTCCGGCCCGGTGGCCGCTACTTCATGCTCTGTTTCAGCGAGCTGGAGCCAGGGGACTGGGGCCCCCGCCGGATCACCCAGGACGAGATCGGGCAGAGCTTCGCCGCCGGCTGGCGGGTGGACTCGGTGGAGCCGGCGGAACTGGACCTCACCGTCCCGCCGTTCCACGCGAAGGCCTGGCTGGCGGCGCTCACCAGGATCTGAGGTGCGCACCGGTCCCGGCCGCGTCGGGTACGCGTCGTACGGCTCGAACATGTATGCGGGCCGGCTGCGCTACTACCTCACGGGCGGTACGCCGCCCGGCGGCCGGAGGACCTACCCCGGCTGCCGGCGAACGGCGGGTACCGCGTGCGCTGCCGGGTGCATCCCGAGGCCACGGCGGACCTGCTCGCCGCGCTGGCCCGGGCCGGGGTGCGGACGCTGCTCAGCCGCCCGCCGTCGCTGGAGGAGCTGTTCCTGCGGTACTACGACGACGGCGGTTCGTGCAGACCGGCGGGTCCATCGTCATGGCGGCCGCCTTCGCCGGTCTCTGGCTCATCCCCGGCACCACCAGCACGACGCTGCGGTTCCTGTTGCGGTTCGGCGCGGCGGCGGGCAGGCTCGGCGCCTTCATCGGCACCTACGCGCTGACGTCCCTGCATCCGGTGATCGGACTGGGCCGCACCAGCGGCATCGCCGCCGCAGTCTGCCTGACCGGCGCCCTCGTCACCGCTGCGCTGCTCCCCGAATCGGGGGTCGCAGCCTCAAGGAGCTCACCGAGTCCGGGTCGCGATTCCTGCTACCGCACGGAGGCGGGCAACGTCCTGGTCGTCGCTATGTTCGCGGTAACCGGCGAGGCGGTCTTCGGAAACTCATCGTCGGCAGCTCCGTACGTCTCCCTGCTAGGCGGGCTAGCCGGCATCGCATTCGGGGGGTTTATGGAACTGGGGGCGTGCCGGGGCGGCAACGGCATCCCTGCGCAGGAGGTAAGAGCGGGGCCCGTGGCATGGTTCGTGGCACGAACTGCTGCTGGCCGGTGCCGCTGGAGCAGGTAGAGACGGACAGCTGGCCGGTGTAGTCCCAGGTAGAGCCCCATGCCGTCTCATTCCAGCTCCCCTTCAACCGCGGGTTGTGGGTTCGAGTCCCACGGGGCCCACCAGCACAGACCTCTTCGTGATCTCGTCCGTGGCATGGTTCGTGGCATGAAACCGCGGTGCGTGATCCCCGGCCACCCGGCCAGGGCCGACGGCAGCGGTCCAGAGGAAGCATCGAGCAACTGCCGAGCGGGACGTTCCGCGTCAGGGTCTACGCGGGCGTAGACCCTGACGCGGGCCGGGGCGTAGTGGCCAACACAGATTCCGAACGTCCAGACCTGCGCCCGATCGCACACCACTTCGTCAAGACCCTCGACCCGCTCCGGCCGACCTGGCGCAACCTCGTGCTGCGCCGGGCCCTCGACGTTCGTTCTGGATGGAGCAGCGCCGACGTCAGCACGAGCTGAAGGTGGGGTTGTTCTCCGGAATCGTTGGTGCCGCCGTGACTATCGCGGTGGTCTTTCTCGCATGAGTCTCGGCGAAACGCCCGGCGCGCGCGGTTCCGTCGGCGGTCGGTGGCTTACCGCCCGGGGCCGTCTTTGCCCGAGGGGCGGTTCTCCGCCGGACGGCTGACCGCGCGCCGTTGCGCGCCGCAGGCGCGCCTTGTTCCACTTAGCGGTCTACTCGGCAAGACACGACGCTCACAACGTGACCAACCGCCTCCGGAGACCGGCAGGCCCACCGCGCTCCTGGGTGTTCACGCCGCTCAATGCGCATCCGGTCGTACTCAGGCGGCACACGCGGACACCGGGGGACCACAGTTCGTTCCACGAACCGTTCCACGGCGCGGCCACGATCTGCCCGCCGCGGCGTCTGACCCGTCCGACCGGCCTCGCACTCGTGGGGGTGCCGCGACGGCCACCCCTGGATCCGAACGCCGAGAGGCCTCACATGCCGGATCGGACTCGACGACTACGGCAGGCCCTCCTGGCGTGGCCTGCGCGTCTCGTCACCGCCGCGATACCCGGAGCGGGGGATGTGTCCACGGATCCGGCGTCGCACAGTCCCCGGTAGTTCTTGCGCACGCAACATCTGCGACGGCCGCTCCCTGGGGAGGAGGCCGCTCCCGGTCCAGGTCTCGGGGCAGCGGAGGGAGTACGACGATGTACCTGTCACGTTCTGGGGGGCGAGGAGCGCCGCGGACGCACGGCATCGGACCACGGCGCCGCATCGGCGCGGCGTTGGCGGCACTGGCGACGGGCTCCGCTCTGGCGCTGTCAACCGCGGCGTCGCCAGTGCAGTCCTCTGCCGCAGGCGGCACGGAACCTGCACGGCTGTCTGTCGAGGAGGTACCCGGCTCGGTCGCTTACCTCCGGTCGGAGTTCGGCATCTCCGAGTCCGAGGCGCTTGCCCGCCTCGACGCGCAGCACGCCTTCGAGGTCAACGGCGACCGCGTCGCCACCGCGTTGCCCGCCAGCTACGCCGGCATCTGGCTGGACCAGCCGCGTGGCGAGATGGTCATCCGGCTGGTCGACGTCCACGACGCCGGCGCGGCTCTGCGCGCGCTCGGACCGGTCCGGATCCCGGTGCGGTTCCAGGCAGCGCGGTGGAGTCTGCGTGACCTGGAGCGTGCCCAGGCGGCACTGGCGGCCATCAACGACCGTCACGTCGTATCGTTCGTTGCCGACGTCCAGCGCAACGCGGTCGTGGCGTGGGGCCCTGGGGACCGGATACGACCGGCGTCCTTCACCGTGCCGCGAAGTGTGCGCGCCACGCCCGGGACGCTGGTGACGGGCCTGCGTTCGCCTGCCGAGATCGAGCGCAGGGCGCAATGGCTGACCGCGGCCCGAACCTCCGCCGTGCCGGGACCGTCCGTGGCCCGCACGGACCTCAACTCGTGCCGGGAGGAGCGGGACCGCGGACGGAGGTACTTCGAGCTGTGCGGCGGTCCGCCCATGCGCGGCGGCTACCGGCTCGACGTGACCCGCAGCGACACGCGCGAGGGGCGGTTCGGTCCATGCACGGTGGGGTTCAACGTCCGCGGCAGCAACGGCCACAGCTACATCATCACGGCGGGCCACTGCGTGACCGGCAGCAGGCATGTCGGCGTCGACCGCGTCTACCACAACGGCGTCCCCGTGGCGATCGAGGTCGGGAACCTACGGCACGACCGGTACCCGATCGACTTCGCGCTCCTGCGGTACACACCCGCCGCCGGGAACCACTGGCTTCGCGGCCTCTCCCGCAACCTCGTCTTCTACCACTGCCGGGACTACTCCCCTGTGCGATGCACACCCGGGACGAGGAACATCGCCATCACGGGCACTGTCGGTGCGCGTGAGGTCACCGTCGGGACCGTGGCGTGCCACACCGGCTCCGCGACCCGGGAGCAGGGTCACCCCGGTTGGTTCCCCGGCACGCGGTGCGGCCGGGTGAAGCGGTTCGACCAGGGCATCGTCGTGAACAACTGCGGACGGTCTGGCGACTCGGGGTCCGGGCTGTTCATCGAGTCGTCGAGGAAGGCGGTCGCCGTGCTCAGCGGAGGCACGGCTTTCCTAGGAGTGTGTCGGCCGTACGAGGAGTCCACGTATACGTGGGTCCGCATCGCCTTTGAGGAGGCGCATGCCGCCACCGGCGTGACCTTCGACGTCTACCGGTAGTAGCCACCGCGACGGCGCGTTCAGCAACGCGGCGGGTTCCGCGGCGCTCGGCGGATCGGTTCGGCCGGCTGGGGGAACGCCGCGCGCGATGCGGCCGGGTTCACGCTCAGGTGCCCGCCAGCTCCAGCGTCTCCCCGCCCAACGTGGAGTGGGATCTTTCGCACGGTGCCGCTGCTCAGCGGCCGACAAGGGAGCCTGCCCCGGTTCTCCGGACAAGGCTGGTGTGGCGGCGCCGGGGGTTGTACCAGGCCTCGATCCACTCGAAGATCGCCGCGGCGAGCCCGTCCCTGCCGGCCCAGGTCTGCCGGTCGAGTAGCTCGCGCTGCAGGGTGGACCAGAAGGACTCCATCATCGTGTCGTCCACCGAGGAGGCGACCCGTCCCATCGACCCGAGCAGTCCGGCGGTGCGGAGCCGGTGGCCGAACGCCCAGGAGGTGTATTGGCTGCCGTGGTCACCACCACCGAGCCGACGAAGGCGGTGTCCCACCGAGAGCTCGGCCTGGCATGGGCATCACACCGAGCCACGGCATGGTCCGTGGCTCGAAACGCTGTACGTGTGGGTGACTCGGCGGCCTGATACCGGTCTCAGCGATCGGGTCGGCCGGTGTGCAGCCGAACGCAGCACTCCGGGCCGGGCTGCGGGTCCAGGGTCGCGGTCACGCGCGGGGAGCCCCCCACGCCGGCGAGGAGTCCGGTAAGGAAGGCGTGGTTGGCGCCGCACATCAGTTCCGGGGCGACGTCGAGGACGCGGTGGAACGGGCAGTTGCGGAGTCGGATGCACCGCCGGGTCCGTTCCGGGGTGTAGCCGAGCTCGTCCAGGAGCCGGGTCGCCAGTTCGAGGGTGGCGGCGATGCCGAGGGGACGGTCCGAGGCGTGCGCTCGGCCCTCGGCGCGGCCCTCGTCGGCGGCGATCGTGGCCACGGCCCCGGTCGGGTCGGGACCCGCGGTGAGAGCACGGGCGAAGATGCGCGCGGCCAGGTCGTACCGCCGCGGCGGCACGCTGACGGCGGTTTCGGTGCGGGCGGGGGAATAGCGCTTGGCCGGCCGGCCGGCGCCCGGCCCGCCGCGGCCGGGTGGCCGCGCGTACGTGACGACCAGCAGTCCGGCGTCGACCAGCCGGTCGAGATGGTGGGCGGCGAGCGGCCTGGTCATGCCGACGGCGACGGCGACGTCATTGCGGGTGACGGCATGGTCCTGCGCCGCGGCGAAGGCGAAGACCGCGCGGCGGTGAGGTTCGGCCAGCGCCTCGAGCGTGGCCCATCGTCCGTTGTCCACGAGGGTCACGGTAGCTCTTGACCGCCGCATCTCACCGGTCTAGAACAAATGAATACTGATCTTATTCGCTGGCTAGGGGAGGCACCCCGTGCGGCACTTCACCTTCGGTCCACCACTGTCCATGGCAGGTCGCAAGAACAAGGGACTGCGCGGATTGGCCGGCAAACCGCTGCACCCACCGCTGACCGATGTGCCGGTCACGGCCTACCTGTTCACCGCCGTCTTCGACGTCCTCTCGCTGCTGCTCTACCGCTCGCACGAGCAGTTGGCCACGGAGCTCTACCGGGCGGGCACGTGGGTGCTGCTCGGTGGGGCCGCGGTGTCGGTGCTCGCGGCGCTGACCGGCGCGATCGACTGGTGGAGATCCTCCGAACCCGGCACCCAGGCTCGACGCACCATCAACGCGCACGCCCTCGTGATGATCACGGTGACCGTCCTGGTGCTGGTCGACCTGGGGTGGCGGCTCACGGCCGCGGCACACGAGGAGTCGGCGCCGGTCGGTGTCACGGTGCTGTCGGTGGTCGCCGCAGTGCTGGTGACGATCGGCGCGAGCCTCGGTGGCTCGCTGGTGTACGACTACGGCTTCAACGTCGAGACGGCGGGCGATCACCCCGTGTGGCACCGCAGCGAGGCGGACGTGTATCCGGACGGGCACACCGCCCACGGCGCCGCCGACGGCAGGTCCGCCGAAAGCCACGCGCGCTCATGACGGGGCCGGGCGCCACCGAGTGCGCGATCACCGAGCTCCGCACCGCCGGGGCGCCATCGGCCGGAACGGCGGGGCGGTCGCTCAGCGCCGTCCAGGCGGCGAAGGACCCCGGCCGGGTGGTGACGGCCGCCCGGGACTTCCTCACCGAGCTCGGGGTCGACCTGACCCGCGACGGCATGGCCGACACCCCGGCCCGGATGGCCCGCGCGTACGCGGAGCTGTTCACCGCGCGCCCGTTCACCGCGACGACGTTCGCCAACGACGCGGACTACGACGAGCTGGTCATCGCCCGCCGCATCCCCGTGGTCAGCGTCTGTGAGCATCACCTGCTGCCCTTCACCGGTACCGCCACCGTCGGCTACCTCCCGAGCCGGCGCCTCCTCGGGTTGTCGAAGCTGGCGCGGCTCGTCGAGCACTTCGCCCGGCGGCCCCAGGTGCAGGAGCGGCTCACCCGGCAGATCGCGCACTGGCTCACCGAGGAGCTGGCCCCCAGGGGGGTCGGGGTCCTCATCCACGCCGAGCACACCTGCATGACGCTGCGCGGCGCGCAGGCCGTCGGGTCGTCCACCGTCACCTCCACCCTGCTCGGCCTGCTGCGCCAGGACCCGGCGGCCCGGGCGGAGTTCTTCACCCTCGCCGGCATGCAGTAGAACGCCGGACACCCTGGGCGTTGCCGGCGTGCCGGAACGCCCGGGTTGCCCGTGGTGCCGCGGAACGGCTCACGCGTGAGCCGGGTGTTCTCCGGTCAGCACCGTGAGGAGGTGGGCCACGCTCTCGGTCATCGCCGCGCGGGCCGGCCGGAGGTACTTCCGCGGGTCGACGGGGGGCTGCGGGCCGCCGAGTACCTCCCGCACCGCGGCGCTGAACGCGACGTTGAGGGCGGTCCCGATGTTCACCTTGACCATTCCGTGCCGCACGCCGGCCCGCAGCTCGGGATCGGGCACCCCCGAGGAGCCGTGCAGCACGAGCGGCACGGGCACGGCGTCCCGGAGCCGGGAGATGAGGTCCAGGTCCAGGCTCGCCGTCCTCGTCGTCATGGCGTGCGAGCTGCCCACCGCGACCGCCAGCGCGTCGACCCCGGTCGCCTCCACATAGGCCGCGGCCTCGACGGGATCGGTGCGTACCCCGGGCGCATGGGCACCGTCCTTACCGCCGACCTCGCCGAGCTCGGCCTCGAGCCACAGGCCGTGATCGTGGGCCCACCGGGCCGCCGCCCGGGTGGCGGCAACGTTGTCCCGATAGGACAGCTTCGACGCGTCGTACATGGCCGAGCTGAAACCCGCGTCGACGGCCTGGCGCAGCAGGTCGTCGTCCTCGACATGGTCGAGGTGCAGGGACACCGGGACGCCCGCCGCGGCGGCCACCTCCGCCGCGGCCATCGCGATGGGCCGGAGCCGGCCGAGGTGGAACTTCACCGCGTTCTCGCTCACCTGGAGGATCACGGGCAGGCCCACCCGTTCGGCCGCCGCGACGATCGCCTCGGCGTGCTCGAGCGTGATGACGTTGAAGGCGCCGACCCCGGTGCCCGCCGCCTGCGCCCCCTTGACGATCTCTCCGGTGGTGACCAGCGGCATCTAGATCTCCTCGATTGACACGGTGTCGCGGAATCGGCGGTAGGCGGCGAGGTCGACGTCGCCGGCGAGCGGTCGCAGCACCGCCGAGGCGGAAAGGGCGACGGCGTCGGCGAGGCGCTCCGGCCAGCTCGTGTCGGCCACGAGCCCCCGGACGAGCGCCGCGACACTCGCGTCGCCCGCACCGGTGGGGTTACCGGACACGCGGTCCTGCGGCCGGGCGGCCCAGCGACCGTCCGGTGTGGACGCGATAAGCCCGTCCGGGCCTGCCGACACGACGACGGCGCGGGCTCCCTGTGCGCGCAGCGCCTCGGCACCCGGGAGGCGATCGGTGAACCCGGTGGCGCGGCGAAGCTCGTCCACATTGGGCTTCACGATGTCCGGTTCGGCCGAGACGCCCACCGCCAGCGCTTCCGCATCGGCATCCAGTACGACCGGGACGCCCGCCTTGCGGGCGCGGTGCACCAGGTCGGCGTAGACCTCGGGGGACAGCCCCGGTGGGAGGCTGCCGGTGAGGACGACTGCCCGGGCCCCGGTCAGCAGCCCGTCGTACCGGTCGAGGAAGCGCGCCCAGTCGTCCGGGGCGACGGGCGGACCGGGTTCCCAGAACCCGGTGGCGTCCCCCGCGGCGGCGTCCACGACGGCCACCGTCCGGCGCGACTCCCCGGTGACGTCCTGGAACGCCTCGGCGAGCCCCGCCGCCTGTACGTCCGCCCGGATCTGCGCTCCGGTGTCGCCGCCGACGAGTCCGGTGACGAGTACGTCCTCGCCGAGCGTGTGCAGCACCCGGGCGACGTTGACGCCCTTGCCGCCCGCCCGCTGCGCCACCGCGGCCACCCGGTTACCGGCGTGCCACCGGACCTCGTCCACGCTGTACGTGACGTCGAGCGCCGCGTTGAGCGTGACGCAGAGGATCACGAGCGCCGTCCACAGTGCGTGGTCGCGGTCGAACGCATCGTGCGCCTCCTACCTGCCGGAGCAGTCATGGGCCGAGGGGATACCGCGCCCGGCCGTGCCGACCGGGCGGGCGGGTGTCGCGGAGGTCAGACGAGGGTCACGGTGAGCCCCGCCGCGCGGAGCTTGTCGACCTGGACGGGATCGGCATCCGCCTGGGTCACCAACTCGGTCACCGCGGACACGGGGCAGATGGACGCGAAGACGACGCGGCCGAGCTTCGAGGCGTCGGCGACGACGATGACGCGGCGGCTGCGCTCGATGAGGACGCGGTTGGTCGCCGCCTCGGTCTCGTTCTGGGTGGTCAGCCCGGCGTCCCTGTCGATGCCGTCCACCCCGACGAACGCCACGTCGATGTTGATGCTGTGCAGAGTGGACTCGGCGAGCGGGCCGACGAGCTCGTAGGAGGCACCGCGCGCCACTCCGCCGGTGACGATGAGCTTCAGGTTCGGGCGCACCGCCAGCTCCGCGGCGATGTTCAGGGCATTGGTGACCACGGAGAGGCCCGAGAGGCGCGCCAGCTGGCGGCCGACCTCGGTCGTCGTCGTCCCGCCGGTGAGCGCGACGACGTCACCGTCACCCACCCGCTCGACTGCGGCCCGGGCGATCCGCTGCTTCTCGACCCGGGCATGGCCGGCCCGGTACCGCACCGGCAGTTCGTAGGCGGTGCCCTGCGAGACGGCGCCGCCGTGCGCGCGCTCCAGCAGGCGTTGCTCGTCGAGCGCGCGGAGATCCCGGCGGATCGTGGCCTCGCTGACGCCCAGCTCCGCGGAGAGGTCGCTCACGGCGACGCTGCCCCCCTGCGAGAGCAGCTCCAGGATCCGCCCGAAGCGGTCCGCCTTGCGCACGGGTCGGATGCTATGCGGTGGGAGGCCGTCGCCGGGGCCGCCGGGCCGGTGGTCGACGGTCACCGGACGACACTCGCCATCGCGTCGGCTTCCGCGCGGGTCGGCTGACCCGCGGTGCCGCCGGGCCGCCGGGTCGACAGCGCGCCACACGCGCAGCCCAGCGTCAGGGCATCCGCCAGGTCGAGACCCTCCAGCCAGCCGGTCAGGAACCCCGCGTCGAAGGAGTCCCCGGCGCCGACCGTGTCGACCGGGTCGACACGGGGAGCGGCGACCCTGATCACTGCTCCGTCGCGTACGGCGAGCGCTCCGTCCTCGCCGAGCTTCGCGACGACCAGTGGTCCGCCGGCGGCGAGCGCCGTCGCGGCGTCGGCGGCGTCGAGATCGTCCGGGTGGAGACGACCGTCCACTGCGGACGCCAACCGGAGGACCTCCTGGGCATTCGGCAGCAGCACATCGACGGTGGCGAGGGCGGCCAGCACCTGTGTCCAGCGATCCTCCGGGTCCCAGCCGGTGTCGAGCGAGACGGTCGTACCGGCCTCGTGCGCCCGGGCCACCAGCAGGGCGAGCCCGTCGCGGAGGCCGGGCTGGAGGAACGGTGACGCGATGTGGACGTGCCGCGTGCGCGTCAGCAGCTCTGCCGGGAGGTGGGCGGGGTCGAACGCCCCCATCGCCCCGCGGGCGGTGAGCACCGCGCGATCGTCGGGCCGCGCGAGCGCCACGCTGATCCCGGTCGGTATCCCGGGCAGCACCCGCACGCCCTGGACGTCCACGCCGGCCGCCGCGAGCTCGGCCAGCATGAAGTCGCCCAGGACGTCGTCGCCCACGCACGCCACCATCGCGGTCCGCAGGCCCAGGCGCGCGGCGCCGCACGCCGTGATCGCCCCCGAACCACCGAGGACCAGCGCGGACGACCCCACGAGCCGTTCACGCTGCCCGAACGCGGGCTCCAGCTCACCGCCGCTCAGGATCAGGTCCGGGTTCGCGTCCCCGATGACGATCAGGTCGAACTCCCGGGTGCTCACAGGTCGGCCTCCCCGTGCCGCTGGTGGCAGCGGCGTCTGTTCGCGGTCAGCGCGATCAAAACACAGTGCTCGATCATGCACAAGAATGCGGACAGGCGGGCAGAACGAGCAGGATCGTGCACCAAGCCGTCCGAAAGACGCCCCATCGGACCGGACGGCCCGACCGAGCCGGATCGTCGTGATGCCGCTGACCAGGGGAAACACCAGATCGAGCAAAAACGAACGTAAGAATTGCTTGACCATGCTCGAATACGCCGGTAGACATCCGCCAATGAGCAACACGACAGCAGAAATCCTGAGTCAGCCCGAGATGTGGCGCCGGGCTTCCGACCTCGCCCGCGAGGTGGCCGGCCTCCTGCCGCGGCCCGGTGAGCGCGTGTGCGTGGTCGGCTGCGGCACGTCCCTGTACATGGCCCAGGCCTGGGCCGCGCTGCGCGAGGAGGCCGGTCTCGGCCTGACCGACGCCTTCGCCGCCTCGGAACTTCCGCGGGGACGCGACTACGACGTGCTCGTCGCGATCTCGCGGTCCGGCACGACGACCGAGGTCGCCCACGTCCTCGCGGACGCGCCGGCGTCGCGCTCCGTCGCCCTCACCGCGGTGCCCGCCGGCCCCGTCGGCGAGCGCGCGGACGCCGTCGTCGAGCTTGCCTTCGCGGACGAGCAGTCCGTCGTCCAGACGCGGTTCGCCACCACGGCGCTGACGCTGCTGCGCGCTCACGCCGGTGACGGCGGTGTCGAGCAGTCCATCGTGGACGCCGAGCGGGCGGTGTCCGCCGCGCTGCCGGTCGATCCCGCCGCGATCACCCAGTGGACCTTCGTGGGGCGCGGCTGGACCGTCGGCCTCGCGCACGAGGCCGCGCTCAAGCTGCGCGAGGCCGCGCAGGCCTGGACCGAGGCGTACCCCGCGATGGAGTACCGCCACGGCCCGATCAGCGTGACCTCGCCGACGAGCGCGGTGTGGTCCATGGGGCCGCTCGACCCCGCCCTCGCGGCCGAGGTCCGGGCGACCGGCGCGACGGTGGTCTCCTCGCCGCTGGACCCGCTGGCGTGCCTCGTGCTCGCCCAGCGCACGGCCGTCGCGGCCGCCGAGGCCCGCGGCCTCGACCCGGACCGCCCGCACAACCTGTCCCGCTCCGTCGTGCTCTCCGGGTCCGCCCTGCGGGCGTTCGCGTGAGTCCCGAGCCCGACCAGACCGAAGGAGGCGCCCCGTGTTCCTCGATGTGACCGCCCGCCGGAACCCGGCGCTGATCCGCGCCGCGGCCGCGCTGCAGCAGTCCGGCGCCATCCCGGCGAACACCTACGTCCTCGACCTCGACACCGTGCGCGCGAACGCCCGCGTGATGGCCGCGGAGGCCAAGCGGGTCGGCATCCGCACGTACCTGATGACCAAGCACTACAACCGCAACCCGCTGATCACCCATGCCGCGCTCGCGCAGGGGCTGGACAGCACGGTCGCGGTCGACGTGCAGTGCGTCCAGGCGCTGCGGCGCTTCGACCTGCCGGTGGGCCACGTGGGGCACCTGGTCCAGATCCCGCGGCACGACCTGCCGGCGGTGCTGTCGACCCGCCCCGAGGTCATGACGATCTTCTCCGTCGACAAGGCACGCCAGGTCTCCGACGCCGCGGTGGCGCTCGGCATGGTGCAGGGCGTCATGCTCCGGGTCCGGGCGGACGGCGACCTCATCTACCCGAACGAGGAGGGCGGCTTCTGGCTGGCCGACCTCGACGCGGCGGCGAAGGAGATCGCGCAGCTGCCGGGCGTCCGGATCGCCGGCGTGGTGACGTTCCCCGGCACGCTGTTCGACCCCGCGACGCGTCAGCTGGAGCCGGCGCCGAACTTCCAGACCGTGCTCCGGGCCCGCGACCGGCTCACCGAGCTCGGCTTCCGGATCGACCAGGTCAACACCCCGGGAGCGGGGTCCACCCGCGGCTTCGAGATGGTGGCCCGCCTCGGCGGCACCGTGGCCGAGCCGGGCCACGGCCTGACCGGCACGACGCCCACGCACCTGTACGACGACACCGCCCCCGAGCGGCCCGCGATGGTCTACGTCAGCGAGGTCTCGCACCTCTTCGAGAACCGGGCGTACGTGGTCGGCGGCGGGTTCTACGCCTGCGACACGCCGGCGGCGGTCGGAGACGACAGCCGGTTCCGCACCCGCCCGTGGGAACCGCACGCGTTCGTGGGCCGTGACCCCGGCGCGATCCTCGACACGAGGGTGCCGGTCGACGTGGGCTCGTTCTTCGGCCGGACGGCCAACGCGACCGACTACTACGGCGGCACGCTCGTGCCCGCCGAGCCGGTGGACATCAGGGTGGGCGACACCGCGGTGTACGCCTTCCGGCCCCAGGCCTTCACCACCCGCGCGTTCGTCGCCGTCGTCTCCGACGTCGAGACCGAGCCCCGGGTCGTGGGCCTCTTCGACCGCGCGAACAACCTCGTCGACCGTGACGGGCAGCCGTACGAGGACACGCGGGCCCGGGTTCGCGAACTCACCGGCCGCGCATGAACAGCACGCCGGATCCGATCGGTACACGAGTGGGAAGGACTCCAGCAATGGCAGATGAGGGACAGAAGCCGCGGAAGACGACGCGGCGGGACTTCGTCCGGGCGGCGACGGCGACCGGTGTGGGTGGGCTCGTACTGGGCGCGGCGGGCGGGTTCGGCGCCGGTCGCGGCACGGCCGCGGGTGGCGGTGGCGCGGCCGCGGGCGGCGGCGGCGCGGACCTCCGGGTCGTCCTGGCGGCGCCGATGACCGGCACCGGCGCGTCGTGGGGCCGCGAGTCGAAGAACGGCGCCCTCATGGCGATCGACGAGATCAACGCCAACGGTGGCGTCCTCGGCCGGAAGCTGAAGTACGTCGAGGTCGACCAGGGCGACTGGAACGACCCCACCAACGTCCGCCAGGTCTTCAGCCGGATCGTCGACACCGAGAAGCCCGACGTGATCATCGCTCCCGCGGTGAACGCGATGGGCCCGGACCTCGACGTGGTGGCCGAGGCGGGGATCCTCTACTTCCACGCCACCACGCGCGAGGACTGGCGCACGATCTACAAGAAGGACCCGGAGAAGTACTGGAGCATCTTCCAGTGCGACCCGGCGGAGAACGCGTACGGCCAGGGCGTCGGCCTGTTCTTCGACCGTCTCGCCGAGAGCGGTGAGTGGACGCCGTCCAACGGCAAGACCGTCGCGATCGCGGCCGGCGCCGACCCCGGCGGGACGGAGATCGCCAAGCGGTTCCGGCAGAAGGCCACCGAGCTCGGCTGGGAGATCGTCTCGCACGACACCATCCCCACCGGGCAGGTCACCGACTGGGGACCCGTCCTGTCGAAGGTCCGCCGCGACGCCCCCAGCGTCTTCTTCACGTCCGACTTCTTCCCGCCGGACAACGCGGCGCTCGCCAAGCAGTGGGCCGCCGCGCCGATCCCGGCCCTGATCTACCAGCACTACGCCCCGTCCGACCCGGAGTTCAAGAAGCTCGCGGGGGCGGCCGGAAACGGCATCATCTGGTCGACCGTGCTGGGGCTCCAGGTCGACGACATCGGCAACAGCTTCCGCGACCGGTACCGCAAGCTCTACAAGACCGAGCCCGGCTGGTCCTACGCGGGCGGCGTGTACGACGAGGTCAAGGTGTGGGCGCACTGCGCGGCCCTGTCCGGGGACCCGAAGGACTACCGGCGCGTCGCGAAGGTCGTCGAGCAGACGCCGGTCCGCGGCGTGACGGGCGTCCTGTACCTGAAGGACCACATCAACGCGGCCTACCCGGTGGAGCAGCCCGACGCGTCGCTCGGTCAGCCGCAGATCATCGCCCAGGTGAAGGACGACGGTCACACGGTCATCTACCCGGAGCCGTACACGAACGGGAAGTTCGTCCTGCCGCCGTGGATGAAGAAGGCCTGACCGTGCTGCGCTGCAACGAGGTCACGAAGACCTACGGCGGTCTCGCCGCGCTCGACGGGGTCACGTTCTCCGTCGAGCGCGGCGAGGTGTTCGCGATCGTCGGGCCCAACGGCGCCGGCAAGACGACACTGTTCGACACGATCTCGGGCCTCGCCCCGGCGACGTCGGGAACGATCACGCTGGAGGATGTCGAGATCCAGCGGATGGCCCCGAACCGCATCTGCCAGCTGGGCCTGGCGCGGCTGTTCCAGACGTCGGTGTCGTTCTCCTCCCAGTCGGTGTTCACGAACGTCCTCGTGGGCAGCACCTTCGGCCGCGAGCGGGGCACCCGGTTCCGGCTGCGGTACCCGCAGGAGTCGATCGACGCGGCGCTGGAGGCGCTGGAGGTCTGCGACCTGTACTCCAAGCAGGAGCTCCTCGCGAAGCAGCTGCCCGTGATCGACCTGAAGCGGCTGATGTTCGCGAGCGCGCTCGCCACCGGGGCGAGCGTCCTGCTGCTCGACGAGCCGTTCGCGGGGCTCAACCGGGAGGAGCGGGACGAGCTCATCGAGCTCGTGCGCAAGATCAACGGCACCGGCGTCACCGTCGTGATGATCGAACACATCATGAAGGCCGTGCAGGCGCTGGCCGACCGGATGCTCGTCCTGCACCACGGACAGCCGATCGTCGAGGGTCGTCCGGCCGAGGTCCTGAGCGATCCGCGGGTCGCGGAGGTCTACCTCGGCAAGAGCTGGTCCACAAAGGAGGATGCCGATGCTGCGGGTCTCTGACGTCAGCGCCGGGTACGGCGCGGCCCAGGTCCTCCACGGTGTCTCGATGCACGTCGACGCCGGCGAGAGCGTCGTGCTGCTCGGCCCCAACGGACATGGGAAGACCACCCTCCTGCGGGTGATCTCCGGGCTCGTACGGCCCTCCGGCGGCAGCGTGCAGTTCGAGGGCGAGGAGCTGGTGGGCCGCAAGCCCGAGGAGATCGTCGCGGCGGGGATCGTCCACATTCCACAGGGCGACCTCGTGTTCCCGATGATGACGGTCCGGGACAACCTCCTCATGGGGGCGTACCGGCGCGGTGCCTGGAAGGTCCGCAAGGACGGCCTCGACCGGGTGTACGCCCTGTTCCCGAGGTTGCAGGAGCGCGGCGGCCAGCTCGCGCGCAGCCTCTCCGGGGGAGAGCGCCGCATGCTCGCGATCGGGCGGGGGCTGATGGGGGACGTCCGGCTGCTGATCGTGGACGAGCCGTCGCTGGGGCTGGCTCCGCAGGTCATCGAGGACGTGTACGCCGCGATCAAGGCCATCACGCGGGACGGGCTCTCGCTCCTGCTGGTCGACGAGAGCGCCAACCATGTCGAGGGCATGGCCGACCGGGTCTACCTGATGGAGACCGGCGAGTTCCGTCGCGAGGGCAACGCCGCCGAGCTCCTCGGCGACGAGGCCCTGCTGTCGACCTACCTCGGGTGAAGTGAGGGAAACATGGGACAACTTCTGCAAGCCGTCTGGGGCGGCCTGGTCTTCGGTTCGGTCTACGGCCTCATGGCCGTGGGCCTGACCCTGATCTGGGGCTCCCTGAACCTGCTCAACCTCGCCCACGGCGCGATCTACGTCGCCGGCGGGTATGTCGCGTACACGCTGATGGTGTCGCTGGGCTTCAGCGCGGTGTTCGCGTTCGCGGGGGCGATGCTCGCCTCCGCGGCGCTCGGCCTCGTGCTGTACGCGGTGGTGGTCCTGCCGATGCTCGGCAAACCGGGCTGGGACAACGCCTCCTGGATCGCGACGGTCGCCGTCTCGCTGGTGCTGGAGAGCGCGTTGCTGCTCGCGTACGGCCCCGAGGTGCGCGCGATGCCGGCGGCGATCGAGGGAGCCTTCGTCGTCAACGACGTCGTGTTCCGCTACCAGGCGATCCTCGTCTGTGCGGTCGCGGTCGTGCTCCTGGTGCTGCTGCACCTGTTCCTCAAGACCTCGCGGTTCGGTCTCGCGATCCGCGCGGTCTCCCAGCAGATGGACGCCTCACGGCTCGTCGGAATCCCCGTCGCGCTCGTGTTCCTCATCGTCATGGGCGTGAGCGCGTCGCTGTCCGGCCTGGCCGGCGCGATGCTCACCTCGATCCTCGCCCTGTCCCCGACAGCCGGCTTCGTCCCGATGCTGAAGGCCCTCATCGTCACGATCTTCGGCGGTCTGGGCAGCGTCAAGGGCACGATCGTCGCCGCCTACGTCATCGGTCTCCTGGAGGCATTCGTGCAGGCATTCGCGGGAGTGGCGTGGTCACTGCCGGCGCTGTTCCTCTTCATCATCGCGGTGCTGCTGGTGCGCCCGCAGGGCCTGTTCGGCACGCCGGAACTGCAGCGGCTGTGAGCGCCGTGACGCAGGGCGTGCGCGAACGCGAGGTGACCCCGGGCGCGGGGCCGTGGCGCCGCCTGAACGTGGGCGCGGTCGGGCTGGCGCTCGCCGCGGCGACCCTGGTCCCGTGGCTGCTGGTGCAGACCGGGCAGCGGTTCGTCGTCACGCTGCTGGTGACCGTGCTGGTCTACGCGATGGTGGCGCAGTGCTGGAACCTGGTCCTGGGGGTCTCCGGCATCTTCTCGCTCGGCCAGCTCGTGATGTACGCGGTCGGCGGGTACGCGAGCAGCCTCATTGCCATCCACCTGGGACTCAGCCCGTTCCTGGCGATCTGGGTGGGCGGGCTCGCCGCCGCGGCGATCGCGCTGGTGATCGGGCTCGCGATCCTGCGACTGCGGGGCGTGTACGTGGCCCTGCTGACGCTCGGGTTCGTGATGCTGCTGCAGAACTACCTGGGCACCGGACCGGAGATCTTCGGTGGCTTCTACGGGCTGAAGTCGCCCGGCTTCGGGTTCACGTCGAACCCGTTGCTGTCGACGTACTACCTCGGCCTCGCGCTGTTCGTCCTGACGACGTACGCGGTGTGGCGGATCATGTACTCGCCCGTCGGCACCGCGTTCACGGCGCTGCGGGACTCCGAGGTGTACGCGGTGAGCCGCGGCATCGACCCGTTCCGGTTCCGGCTGCTGCTGTTCGCGTACAGCGCGTTCTTCACCGGTGTCGCGGGTGCGTTCATGGCGCACTACCAGCAGTCCACGACGCCCGCGTCGCTGAGCTTCACGCTGCTGACGAACCTGATCATGATGATCGTCCTCGGTGGCTGGGGGACGTTCTGGGGCCCGATCGTCGGCGCGGTGCTGCTGGTCTTCCTGGACGGCTTCATCCTCAAGGACATCTCCGCCGGCTGGCATGCCCTGGTGCTGGGCGCCCTGCTCGCCGTGGTGGTCATCGCCGCGCCGGAGGGCATCGCGCCGCCGCTCGGGCGCTTCCTGAAACGGGCCGCCGACCGGTTCCTGCCGGACGACGAGGACGAGGACGACGACGAGGAAGCGGAGGTAGCCCGGTGAGCGAGGCGATGGAGAAGGTGACGCACGCGGGCCGGGAGGTCGACCGGCTCATCTTCACCCAGCAGGTCCGGCCGACCATCACGCCCGAGACGATCGCGGAGCACCGGGAGAACCCGTTCGGGGCCGGGCACAGCCCCGAGCTGGAGATCCTCCTGCGGTACCTGCGCCGGAACCCCGTTCCGGGCAAGCCGCGGTACGTCCTCGTGGAGACGAAGCCGTACCAGGAGTGGTACCTCGCGCTGCACCCGGGCGGGAAGGCCGCGCCGTTGACCGTCACCGACCAGCGGTTCACCTCCCAGGCGGAGGCGCAGCACGCGATCTTCCTCGCGCGACTGCGCGACCTCGGCGACCCCGGGATCGCGCGCATCGTGGCCGAGACCGGGAACTGAAGGAGCAGCACAGCATGCAGAACAACCTGGTGAGCGGGCCCATGCGGATCCTCGGGTACTGCGACCGTCCCAACGCCCGACCCGGTGAGACCCTCGACTTCTACGTCAGTTGCGCGGAGGAGCTCGGGTCCTACCGGGCCGACATCGTCAAGCTGGTCCACGGCGACCTCGACCTGCGCGGGCCCGGCTTCAAGGAAGAGGTCGTCGACACCGCGGTCAACGGGACGTACGCCGGACGCGCGCAGCAGACCTACCCCGGGTCGTACGCGATCGTCGGTGACCGGCCGGAGCTGACGCCGACCGGCAGCTTCACCGTCCAGGCGCTGGTCTGGCCGACCACCCCGGCGAAGGGTCCACAGGGGATCGTCACGAAGTGGTCCGAGGCGGAGCAGGCCGGCTACGGCCTCATCCTCGACGAGGCGGGCTGCCTCGCGCTCCAGCTCGGCGACGGCAGCGGCGGCGTCGAGCTGGTCAGCTCCGGCGAGCCGCTGGTCGAGCGCTGCTGGTACCTCGTGGCCGCGTCGTTCGACGCCGGCACGGGCACCGTGCGCCTGCACCAGGAGGCCGTGGTCCACGCGGCGAACGCGCCGATCTCGCGGCAGGACACGTTCGCGGGCCGGGTGACGACGACCGAGCACCGGGCCGGCGTCGTCCCGGGCCGGACGTCCGCGCCGCTGGTCATGGCGGGCTGGACGAGCCGCCAAGAGGGTGACCGGGCCATCGTGGACGGTCACTACAACGGCAAGCTGGAGCGGCCCCGGCTGTCCGGCCGGGTGCTGGATCGCGACCAGCTCCGGGCACCGGTGCGGGAGGCGGCCGACGTCCTCGGCGCGTGGGACTTCGCGGACCAGATCACCCCCGACGGGGTCCGTCCGTTCACCGCGGTCACCGACAGCTCCGGCCACGGGCTGCACGGCGTGACGGTGAACGCCCCGGTCCGGGCGGTGACCGGGTCCACCTGGACGGGCGCGGAGCACGTCTACACGCACGCCCCCGACCAGTACGGCGCGATCCACTTCCACGACGACGACCTCGACGATGCGCGCTGGGAGGTCGACTTCACGCTGACCGTCCCCGCCGGGCTGCGCAGCGGGGTGTACGCGGCGCGCCTCCGTTCGGGGGAGCACGAGGACTACGTGCCCTTCTACGTCGTGCCGCCGAAGGGGACGGCGACCGCGCGCATCGCCTTCCTGGCTCCGACCAACAGCTATCTCGCCTACGCGAACGACCACATGGGCGTGGATGCCGAGCTGATCCAGCTCGCGATCGGGCGGACCGTCGTGCTCGGCCCGCAGGACCTGCACAAGCACATCCACCGCGAGCTCGGGAACTCCCTCTACGACCACCACACCGACGGCACCGGGGTCTGCTACTCGTCGTGGCAGCGGCCGCTCCTGACCGTCCGCCCGAAGTACCGGCACGCCTTCGGCAACGTCTGGCAGTTCAACGCGGACCTGCACCTGGTCGACTGGTTCGCCGAGAAGGGCTTCGAGGTCGACGTCATCACCGACCGGGACCTGCACGACGAGGGCGTCGAGCTGTTGTCCCGCTACAAGGCCGTGGTGACCGGGTCCCACCCCGAGTACACGACCGGGGCGATGCTCGACGCGATCGAGGCGTACCTCGCCGACGGCGGGCGCTTCATGTACATGGGCGGCAACGGCTTCTACTGGGTCACCGGGTACCACCCCGAGAACCCCAACATGATCGAGATCCGGCGGCACGGCGGAACGCAGATGTGGACCGCCGCGCCGGGGGAGTACTACCTGGGCTTCACCGGCGAGATGGGCGGCCTCTGGCGGAACCGGGGGCGGGCGCCGCAGAAGATCGTCGGCGTCGGCTTCATCGCGCAGGGCCAGGACACGTCGAGTTACTACCGCCGCAAGCCGGACAGCTTCGCCCCCGGCGGTTCCTGGGTCTTCGAGGGAGTCGGGGACGACGAGCTCATCGGCAACTTCGGGCTCTGCGGGGACGGGGCCGCGGGGCTCGAGCTGGACTGGTACGAACCGGGGCTGGGCTCGCCCGCGCACGCGTACCTGCTGGCGTCCTCGGAGGGGCACACCAACGTGATGCTCGAGGTGCGGGAGAACTTCGGGACGACGATGCCCGCGCACGGCGGTGACGAGCAGCCGAACGTACGCGCGGACCTCGTGTACTTCACGACGCCCAACGACGGAGGCGTCTTCTCCACCGGCTCGATCGCGTGGTGCGGCAGCCTGTCGCACCACGAGTACGACAACAACGTCTCGCGGATCACCGAGAACGTGCTGCGACGGTTCGCCTCGGACGCACCGCTCCCGCAGTAGGGAGGCGCCGCGGCCGGGGAGACGCCCTCCCCGGCCGCCGTGTCCTAGGCCCGCTTCGCGCCGCCGCGCCGCCGGGTCGGCGCGCACACCCCGTGCATCAGCACTCCCATGATGGAGTCCGTCAGCGCCTCGGGCGGTGACGAGTCCCGGTCCCAGACGAACGTGTAGATGAACAGGCCCAGGACCGACTCGACGAAGGCGAGGTCGAGCTCCCGGAACTCGCCCACGGCCGCCCCGTCCGTCAGGACGCGCCGCCAACGGTCGAGGTAGTCCTGGCGCCGCTGGAGCACCTGCGTCTTCCCGGTCTGGCCGAGGGCGCTGTACTCGCGGAGGAAGACGGTCCACGCGGCGAGATCCGCGGCCATGGCCCCGCCGAGGTCGGTCCCGAGTGCGCGCAGCTTCGTGGTCGCGTCCGCGTCGCCGGCGAGGATGCGGTCGCTGCTCGCGAGAACCCGGTCGATCGGGCCCAGCATGATCTCCAGCAGCAACTGCTCCTTGCTGGTGATGTGGTGGTAGAGGCCGCCCTTCCCGAGCCCCACCGCCTCGAGCAGCTCGGACAGGCCGGTGCCGTGGTAGCCCTGGCGGGCGAACAGCTCCGCACTCGCCGTGAGGATCCGTGCCCGGGTGTCCCCGCCCCTGGTTGGCATGGCTTCGTCCCTTTCGTGCCCCGGCTCTGCGAAGAAGGAGATGACGTTTCTGTTTCCACCCTACCGACCGACCGGTCGGTCGGGTAGCGTCCCGCACGACGTACCGACTGATCGGTCGGTAAATCGGCCCGACGGCGTGGGGAGGAAGAGTGGCAGACAGCGGAGCCCAGCGCGCCCTGCGTGCCGTCCACGACAGCCTCGCGTCCGCTCTCACCGGTCGCGCCGACGTCCGCCCCGTCTGGGGGCCGGAGCTGGCCGGGGACGACGCCCCGGCCGCGGCCGCGCTCCGTGCCGCGGGGGCGAGCTGGGAGTGGACCGCGCTCGGCTTCGCCGGCCGGTCCTTCTGGGACCTGCACGTGGGGATCCTCCCGGTCGGATCGGGCTACACGGTCGGTCTGCACTGGACTCCCGCCGTGGACGACGACGTCCTCTCCTGGGCACAGACGGCGGTACCCGGCGGAGCCCGGCAGTTCGCCGCCGCGGCCGGAGAGCACCAGCTGATGTGCGCGGATGCCGGCGGCATCACAGTCCACAGTGCTCAGTCCGCGGCCGCGGCAGCGATCGGAATCGCGTCGCGGGTCCTGGCCAGAGACAGCGGTTGACGGCCCGCACGACACAGGTGTTCGCACGATCGGGATCTACCAAGAGGGAGAAGTCATGCGGTTGAAGAAGGTGCAGATCGGCGCGGTACTGGCGGGCCTCAGCCTGCTGGCCTCCGGGTGCGGTGGGGTCGCGGGCGGCTCCGGCTCGTCGGCGATCGGGTGCGACCCGAAGGAGACCGGCCCGGGTGTCACGGACAGCGAGATCCGGGTCGGCACGACGATGCCGCTGTCGGGCTCCGGCGCGGCCGGTGGCATCGGCACCAAGGAGGGCCAGGAGGCCTTCTACGCGAAGCTGAACGCCGAGGGTGGCGTGCAGGGCCGCAAGATCAAGCCGATCGTCCTCGACGACGCGTACGACCCCTCGACCGCGCAGAAGCAGATGCGCCAGCTGGTCGAGAAGGAGGAGATCCTCGTCGTCTCCGGTGGCGAGGGCACCCCGAACTTCCTCGGCGCCGTGCCGTACCTCAACCGCAAGAAGGTGCCGGCCATCGCGCCGTACGCCCCCAGTGACCAGCTCGGCGGCGACAAGAACCCGTACGTCTTCATGGCGACGGTGGACTACATCCAGGAGTTCGAGATCCTGACGAACTACGTGCTGGAGCAGGACTCGCCGAAGAAGATCGCGCTCGTCGGGGTCGCCGGCAACGTCGGTGACAACGCGAAGCTCGGCATGGAGAAGGCGCTCAAGGACAAGGGCGAGCTGCTCTACGTCCCCGAGACGCCGGGCACGACCGACTTCACGCCGATCGCCACGCAGCTGAAGAAGTTCGACGCCGAGTACGTCTTCCTGATCCTCACCAACGCCGACACCGGCGGCCTGCTCCAGGCGATGGACCGGATCGGGTACACGCCGAAGACGGGCGCGTGGGCCGGGATGAGCGACGACACGTACATCAAGGAGTTCGGCGCGCTCTCGCAGAACATGCTGGTCGCGCTCGAGACCTCGTCGCTGAAGAGCGACAACGCGCAGGTGAAGAAGTTCATCACCGACTTCACGGCGCAGACCGGCAAGGCGCCGAGCAAGTTCAACCAGCTCGGCTGGGTGCAGGCGCAGCTCACCGCCGAGGCGCTGAAGCGGGCCGAGGGCCTCTCGCGGGGCTGTGTCGTCGAGGCGCTCGAGTCGTTCGAGAACTTCGAGACCGGAATCGTCCCGCCGGTGACCTGGGGCAAGAACGACCGCGCCGGCGTCGACGCGGTCGGCATCGGCCAGATCAAGGGCGACGAGCTCGTCGTCGTCGAGGAGACGCAGTCCCTCCAGAAGTGACCTCTCCGGTGGTGGGGCGGGCCCGGCCCGCCCCACCACCGGGCCACGAAACCAGGAGTCCACGGGGGTGTCCTCGGGCCGATCCTCGTCGGCGGCATCACCACCGGCAGCCTCTACGCGCTGTTCCTGCTGGGCGTACTGATCGTCTTCCAGGTCAGCAAGAGCATCAACTTCGCGTACGGCCAGGTCGGCATGATCGCGGCCTTCAGCGCATGGTTCCTCTACTCCGAGCACGGGCTGCCCGTGCCGGTCGCGCTGATCCTCGGCACGCTGTTCGCCGTGATCGTGAACAGCGCGATCGACTACGCCGCGATCCGGCGGATCCCGGAGGGGCGCCCCGGGCTCGACCTGGTCGTGACCCTCGGCATCTTCCTGTTGATCACGGCGGTCATGCAGCAGCTGATCGACGCCAACGCGCACACCTTCACCTCTCTCGGGGCGGACACCCGCACCGAGCTCGGCGGTGTGGTGGTGAGCGTCAACGACGGCGTCGTCGTGGTCCTCACCGCGGCGATCATCCTCGGGGCGTACCTGCTGCTGAACCGCACCAGCCTCGGCACCTCGCTGCGGGCGAGTGCGGAGGACGCGGGCATCGCGCAGGCCGCCGGGGTGAACGTGCGGGCGCTGCGGACGGCGACGTGGGCGGCGGCCGGGGTGATCGCCGCGATCGTGGCCGTCCTGGTCGCGAGCCGGCTCTCGGTCGACGCGTTCTACATGACGCCCGTGCTGATCAAGGCCTTCATCGCCGGGATGATCGGCGGCCTCGACCGCTTCTGGCTGCCGCTGTCGGTCGCCGTGGGGCTCGGCGTCTACGAGGCGCTCGCCGTCTTCCTCCTCGGCTCCAGTGCCGGGACACCCGCGGTGTTCCTGCTGATCATCGTCGTCCTGGCCCTGGTGCCGAAGCGGTTCGTCAACGAGCGGAACGAGGTGCGGGCATGACGAGCACCACCACCCGGTCGCGGACCGGTACCGGCGCCGGCGCAGGCGCGGCGACGCGCGGCCCGGGCCTCGGGCGGAAGCTGACCCGGCTGACCGTCTTCGCGGTGATCGCGGCCGTCCCGCCGCTGCTGTTCGACAGCTACTGGGTGTTCCTCGCGGCGCAGGTGGTCGCGTTCGCGATCGCGACGCTGGGGCTCGACATCCTGTACGGGCGCACCGGGCAGCTCTCGCTGGCCCACGCCTCGTTCATGGGCGTCGGCGCGTACACCACCTACACCGTCTCGTCGTACGGCTACGGGCCGGCCGTCCAGCTCGCCGCGGTGGTCGTGGTGGCGGTGGTCGCCGCGCTCGTCGTGGCGGTGCCCACGCTGCGGCTGTCGGGCCTGCGCCTGGCGCTGGTGACGCTCGCGTTCGGCGAGCTGCTGGCCTGGGTGATCCGGAACACCACCGATCTCACCGGCGGTACCCAGGGCGCCTCGGTCGACCCGATCGTGATCGGGCTGCTGGACTCCAGCGAGCCGGTGGACGCCTACCTGATCGCGCTGGTCCCCGCGGTGATCGCGACCGTGCTCGCCGCGCACCTGGGCCGCACCCAGCTCGGTCGCCGGATGCTCGCGGTCCGGGACACCGAGCTCGCCGCCGAGTCGGTCGGCGTGGCGGTGGCCCGCACCAAGATCACGGCCTTCCTGCTCAGCGCCGTGTACGCGGGGGTGGCGGGCTGGCTGTACGCCGCGATCACCGGGTTCATCGCGCCGCCGGACTTCGACCTGTTCGCCTCGGTGTACCTGTTCGTCGCCGTGGTGATCGGCGGAGCGGGCAGCGTGCTCGGGGCCTGGCTCGGCGCCGCGTACATCGTCCTGGTGCCGGAGCTCTTCACGCTCGCCGGCCAGCCGAACCTCTACCCGATCGTCGGCGGTGCCCTGCTGGCAATCGTGGCGCTGGTCGTCCCCGACGGGATCGTCGGGCTCGGCCGAGGAATCGGGCGACGGGTCAGACGCGCGCGCGACGGACAGGAGGAAACGGCATGACCACCGCCGCCCCGGCCGTCCGGACCGAGGGGCTCACCGTCCGCTACGGCGCGTTCCGCGCGCTCCGCGATGTCACGGTGAACCTGCCTCCGGGCGAGATCATCGGCCTGATCGGGCCGAACGGCGCGGGCAAGACGACCCTGCTCAACGCGATCAGCGGGTTCACGCCGATCGCGGAGGGTTCCGTGCACGTCGGCGACCGTGACCTCACCGCGCTCGGGGCGCGCCGCCGCGCGCTGGCGGGCGTGGTCCGCGGCTTCCAGACCGTGCGGCTGCTGGAGCGCGAGTCCGTGCTGACCAACGTGCTCATCGGGACCGAGCGGCTGCCGCAGCCGTCCGCGCTCGCCCAGTTCTTCGGACTGCCGTCGCAGCGGCGGGCCCACCGGCGGGACACGGCGGCCGCCGCCGAGGTGCTCGACCTGCTGGGCCTCGCCGGGCAGTCGCACCGCCGGGTGGACGAGCTGCCCTTCGCGAGCCGCCGCCTGGTCGAGGTCGCCCGCGTCCTGGTGTCCTCGCCGTCGGTGATCCTGCTGGACGAGCCGGCCGCCGGTCTCGACCAGGAGGGCCGGCAGGAGCTCGCCTCGGTCCTCACGAGGATCCATCGCAATCACCCCTCGACCATGGTCGTCGTCGAGCACGACGTCGATCTGGTCAAGACCCTCTGCTCCTACGTCATCGCCCTCGACTCCGGCGCCTTCCTCCGGGACGGCACGCCGGCCGAGGTCTTCGGTGACCGCCAGGTGCAGCTCGCGTACTTCGGGAGGGCCGCCGGTGCTGACGCTTGATTCGGTGAAGGGCTGGTACGGGCGTACCCAGGCCCTCTTCGGGGTGGACCTGGAGGTCGCCCCCGGCAAGAGCGTCGCCCTGGTCGGCACGAACGGTGCCGGCAAGACCACCACGCTGCGGGCGATTCTCGGCGCGGTGCGTACCGAGGGAGCGGTACGGGTCGACGGCCGTGACATCTCGGCGAAGCCGACGCACCGGCGGGTCAACGACCACGGCATCGCGATCGTCCACGAGGGACGCGGTCTGCTCTCGCAGCTCACCGTGCAGGAGAACCTCGTCGTAGGGGCGAACCGCGCGGAACGGGCCCGGGTCGGCGAGGTGCTCGACCTGTTCCCGGTGCTGCGGGACCGCACCCACCAGAAGGTGTCGCTCCTCTCCGGTGGACAGCAGCAGATGGTGGCCCTCGGCCGGGCACTGCTCCGCGATCCGAAGTACCTGCTGCTGGACGAGCCGGCGCTGGGCCTCGCGCCCGTCGTGATCGACGAGATCTACACCTACATCGCCGAGCTGTGCTCGCGCGGGATGGGCGTGCTCCTCGTCGAGCAGAGCGTCACGCGGGCCGCCAGTGTCGCCGACCAGCTCGTGCTGCTGCGGGTCGGCACCGTCGACCGCGTCGTCGACACCACCGACCGCGCCCAGGTCGACCAACTCGTCGCGGACGCGTTCGGCGTCCACCACTCGTAACGGGAGGACTCCCCTTGAGCACCATCGCACTGACGAACGCCACCGTGTTCGATGCCACCGGCGCGGAGCCGCTGGAAGGCGCCACGGTCGTGGTGGACGGCGAGATCATCGTCGACATCGCGGCCGGCGGCGCGGTGCCCGCGAGCGCCGACGAGGTGATCGACTGTGCCGGCCGGACCGTCATGCCCGGTCTGATGGACGCGCACGTCCACATCGGAGCGATCGATGTCAACATCCTGGAGCAGCACCGGAACTACCAGACGAGCCACGCCGCGCTCAAGATGGGCCAGATCCTCCGCCGGACGCTGATGCAGGGCTACACCACGGTGCGCGACGCCGGCGGGTGCGACGCGGGCTTCCGGCAGGCTGTCGAGCAGGGCGACATCCTCGGCCCCCGGCTGCTGGTGTCGAACGCACCGCTGTCCATGACCGGCGGCCACGCCGACTGGCGACGCTCCACCGAGCGCGGCAAGGCGGTCGAGTGCTGCTCCCAGGTGGGCATGAACGCGATCGTCGCCGACGGACTGGACGAGATCCGCAAGGGCGTCCGGGAGAACATCCGGACCGGCGCGGACCAGATCAAGGTGATGGCCAGCGGTGGCGCGATGTCACCGGCCGACGAGCTGGACACGGTCCAGTACAGCGTCGAGGAGCTCCGGATGGCGGTCGAGACCGCCGCCGCCGCAGGCAAGTACGTGCTGGCGCATGCCTACTCGTCCGTGGCGATCCGGAACTGCGTCGAGGCGGGGGTGCGGTCGATCGAGCACGGCAACCTGATGGACGAGGCGACCGCCGCGCTGCTGGCCGAGGTCGGCACCTACCTGGTCCCGACGCTCTCCACCTATGAGCTGCTGCACCGCCAGGGCTCCGAGCACGGGGTCGCCCCCGAACCGCTGGAGAAGATCCGGATGGCCCACGAGCAGGGTCTCCGCTCGCTGGAGTACGCGTACCGCGCGGGCGTCCGGATCGCGAGCGGCTCGGACCTGCTCGGCCCGATGTTCGAGCACAAGCACCGGGAGCTGTCGCTCAAGGCCGAGGTCATGCCCGCCGCGGACGTGCTCATCGCCACCACCCGGGTCAACGCGGAGCTGTTCGGTCTGGCCGACCGGCTCGGCACCGTCGAGGCCGGGAAGCTCGCCGACCTCATCGTCGTCGACGGCCGCCCCTGGGAGGACATCGACGTGTTCGCCAAGCCGACGGCCGTCCCCGTCGTCCTCAAGGGTGGCCGGCTCGTCAAGCACGAGCTCGTGTAACCCAGTCGTCCCACCGCTCCGAGTACAGGAGGAAAAAGCATGGCACCCGTGACCCTCGCGGCCGCGAACGTTCGCATCGAGCACGACAAGAACCGCAACCTGGCCAAGTTCGTCGAGATGATCGACGAGGCCGCCGCCCAGGGCGTCGACGTGCTCGTGCTGCCGGAGGTCGGGCTCCAGGGCTACGCGGACTTCGCGTTCGGCCTCGGTGACAAGGGCACCGCCGCGCAGAAGCAGTACTACTTCCGCGAGTCCGAGCCGGTGCCCGGCCCCGCCACCGAGGTGATCCGGCAGAAGGCGGCGGAGCACGGCATGTACGTCCAGCTCGGACTTGCCGAGCGGGCCGGGCACGGCAACGTGATCCTCAACTCGACCGCGCTGATCGGCCCGGACGGCGTCGTGGGCGTGTACCGCAAGACGCACAACACCTTCGAGTTCCCGTACTTCAACGCCGGCCAGTCGGCGCCGGTGTTCGACCTGCCGTTCGCCCGCGCCGCCAGCCTGATCTGCTACGACCTCGCGTTCCCGGAGCTGATGCGGGTCTTCGCGCTGCAGGGCGCCACCCTGGGCCTGATGTCCACCGCGTGGCCGATGAAGGGACACGACCCGGCCGACGACTACCACGGGTTCGCGATGGACCTCGCCGCGCAGGCGAACGCGTTCTTCAACCAGATGTGGCTGGTCGTCTCCAACCACTGCGAGAAGGGCGCGTACACCGCCGGCGTCGACTACTGGGGCCACAGCCAGATCGTCGACCCGTACGGGAAGGTCGTCGCGATGCTGGCGGACGAGGAGGGGCTGGTCGTGCACACCGCCGACCTCGACGAGACGACCCTCGGCAGCCGCACCGAGGGGTTCTTCGGGTTGAACCTCCTCCAGGACCGCCGTCCGGACCTCTACGGCCCGATCACCGAGACCGGCCTCTACGCGCCGACCGACCGTCCCGCGCCGCGCGCGGCGGCCGAGTGACCACCACCACCGGGAAGGCATCCGCCGTGCTCCGCCAGGCCATTCTCAAGACCGCGGGCAGCCACCGCGCCCGGCGCGCCATCGAGGCGACGCCGCTCACCCGCTCCGTCGTCGACCGCTTCGTGGCCGGCGAGGACGTCCGCTCCGCCGTCACCGCCTCCGACCGGATCTCCGGCACCGGCTGCCTGGTGACGCTGGACTATCTCGGCGAGGACACCACCGACCGGGCCAGGGCGGAGCACGTGGCGTCGCAGTACGTCCGGCTCCTCGACGCGCTCGCCGCGGCCGGGCTCACCTCGGCCGCGGAGGTCTCGATCAAGCTGTCCGCCCTCGGCCAGGCGCTGCCCGCCGACGGTGCGGCGGTGGCCCTGGACAACGCGCAGGCGATCTGCTCGGCCGCCGCCCGCGCGGGGACCACGGTGACCGTCGACATGGAGGACCACACCACCACGGACTCCACGCTCGGGATCGTCGCGCGGCTGCGCGAGGACTTCCCGCAGACGGGCGCGGTGATCCAGGCGTACCTCCGCCGCAGCGAGGCCGACTGCCGCGACCTGGCCCACGCCGGATCACGGGTCCGGCTGTGCAAGGGGGCGTACCGGGAGCCGGCGAGCGTCGCGTACCAGAGCCGCGCCGAGGTCACGGACGCGTACGTCCGCTGCGCCGAGATCCTGATGGAGGGTGAGGGGTATCCCATGCTCGCCACCCACGACCCCGACCTGATCGTGGCCGGCCGGCGCATCGCGGCCGACTCCGTTCGCCCGGCCGACGCGTTCGAGTTCCAGATGCTGTACGGCATCCGCCCCGGAGAGCAGCGCCGGCTGGCAGCCGAAGGCCACCGGGTGCGGGTGTACGTGCCGTTCGGCGAGGAGTGGTACGGCTACCTGATGCGGCGCCTGGCGGAGCGTCCGGCCAACCTCGTGTTCTTCCTCCGTGCCCTCACCAGCCGCAACTAACCAGGAGTCACGCACCTCATGGACGCGATCACCAACGTCCCGGTCCCCGTCAACGAGCCCATCCAGTCGTACGCACCCGGCAGGCCCGAACGCGGCCGGCTCGTCCGGAAGCTGGCCGAGCTCGGCGGGGAACGCGCCGAGCTCGACATGGCGATCGGCGGGCGCCGGGTAATGGGCGGCGGCGAGCGGGTCGACGTCGTCGCGCCCCACCGCCGCCACCACGTGCTCGGCACGCTGGGCAACGCCACCCACGACGACGCCAGGGCGGCGGTCGCGGCGGCGAAGAAGGCGGCCCCGGAGTGGCGGGCGCTGTCGTTCGACGACCGGGCCGCGGTGTTTCTCAAGGCCGCGGACCTCCTCGCCGGTCCGTGGCGGGAAACGCTGAACGCCGCCACCATGCTGGGTCAGTCGAAGACCGCGTACCAGGCGGAGATCGACGCGGCGTGCGAGCTCATCGACTTCTGGCGCTTCAACGTGGGCTTCGCCCGGCAGATCCTCGCCGAGCAGCCCCAGTCGTCCGCCGGGGTGTGGAACCGCACCGAGCACCGGGCGCTGGAAGGCTTCGTCTACGCCGTCACGCCCTTCAACTTCACGGCGATCGCGGGGAACCTCCCGAGCGCGCCCGCGCTGATGGGCAACACCGTGGTGTGGAAGCCGTCGCCGACCCAGCAGTTCGCGGCCTCGCTGACCATGCGGCTGCTGGAGGCGGCGGGGCTGCCGGCCGGCGTGATCAACATGGTGACGGGCGACGGCCTGGCCGTCTCGGACGTGGCGCTCACCGATCCCGACCTGGCGGGCATCCACTTCACCGGCTCGACCCGGACGTTCCAGCACCTGTGGCGCACGGTCGGCGAGCGGATCGACACCTACCGCACCTACCCGCGGATCGTCGGCGAGACCGGCGGCAAGGACTTCATCGTCGCCCACCCGTCCGCGGACGCCGACGTGCTCCGGACCGCCATGATCCGGGGGGCCTTCGAGTTCCAGGGCCAGAAGTGCTCGGCGGCGTCCCGGGCGTACGTGCCGCGCTCGCTGTGGAGCCGGATGCGCGACGACTTCCTCGCGGAGGTGGAGTCGCTGACGATCGGCGATGTCAGCGACCTGTCCCACTTCATGGGGGCGGTCATCGACGAGCGGGCCTTCGGCAAGCACCGGGACGCGATCGAGCGGGCGCGGGCGAGCGCCGATGCCGAGATCGTCGCGGGCGGCACGTACGACGACCGCGAGGGCTGGTTCGTCCGCCCCACGGTGATCGAGTGCACCGACCCGACCGACGAGGTCTTCTCCACCGAGTACTTCGGTCCGATCCTCGCGGTCCACGTGTACGACGACGACGCGTACGACGAGATGCTCGCCCAGATGGAGTCCGCCTCCGCGTACGCCCTCACCGGCGCGGTGATCGCCCAGGACCGCGGCGCCATCGCGCACACGGCGGACGTGCTGCGGTACGCCGCGGGGAACTTCTACATCAACGACAAGCCCACCGGGGCGGTCGTCGGGCAGCAGCCGTTCGGTGGCGCGCGGGCCAGCGGAACGAACGACAAGGCCGGTTCCGCGCAGAACCTCCTCCGCTGGACGAGCGCGCGGTCCCTCAAGGAGACCTTCGTGCCGGCGACCGACTACCGGTACCCGTACATGGGCACCGAGGCGGGCTGAGACGTCGTCGTGGGCCGACCCCCGTTGCCGGGGGCCGGCCCAC
>JAVEDU010000022.1 GCA_030840805.1 Actinomycetota bacterium | reverse complement strand
GCAACGTGCCCAGGGCGTACTGGCGGGCCTGGGCCAGCTCGTCGCCGCGCGGCGGCACGCTGGCGATGCGGCCCAGCTCGTAGAGGGTCTCCAGCAGGGCGGGCGCGGTGACCCCGGTCGCCACGTCGGCCGACAGGGCGAGCACCGACCCGGCCACCGAGTGCTCCAGCGAGGAGTGCGCGCCGTAGGTGTAGCCCTTGTCCTCGCGGATGTTCTCCACCAGGCGCGAGGAGAAGTAGCCACCGAAGACGAGGTTCGCGAGCTGGAGCGCGGCGTACTGCGGGTCGGCGCGGCCGATCGCACCGAGCCCGAGTCGCAGCGACGACTGCACCGAGCCGGGACGGTCCACCAGCAGCAGCGGGCCGGGCTCCGGGTCCGGCGCGGGCTTCAGCGCGGACGCGTCCGCGGAGCCCGTCCAGCCCTCCAGCGCCGCCTCCACCGCGTCGAGCGTCCGGGCCGGGGACACATCGCCGACCAGGACGAGGAGCGAGCCGTCCGGGACGACCCGGCCCGCGTGCAGCGTGCGCAGCGCGGGCGGCCGGACAGCACGGACCTCGTCCGGCTCCGGCGTCTGCACGGCGTACGGGTGCGTGCCGTACAGGCGGCGCACCAGCGCCTTGCGGGCGGCGTGCGCCGGCTGCGACTCGGCCATCTCGATGCGGTCGGCGAGGCGGTCCCGCTCCGCGGAGACCTCGGAAGACGGGTACGTCGCCCCGGTGAGCACGCCCGCGAGCAGCTCCAGCAGGCGCGGCAGGCCGGAGGACAGCGAGTTCCCGGAGATCAGCAGGCGGTCCGGGTCGACGCCGACCGCGAGCCCGCCGCCGACCTCCTGGAGCGCGGCCGCGATGTCCACGGTGGACATGTCTGCGGTGCCGGACAGCATCGTCTGCGACAGCACGGAGGCCCGGGTGAGATGGGTCGTGCCGTACCGGCCGCCGGCGGGCTGGAACGGGATCCGCAGGCGCATCTCGACCAGCGGTACGGACGGGCGGCGGACGACCAGCACACGGAGCCCGGACGAGAGCACCCGCTCGCTGACCGCGGGACGGCGGCCTCGCCGTGGCGCGGTCAGATCCGGCAGCGTCCGCGGGTAGTCCGTGGTGGGGGGCGTCAGGGTGGTCATCGGGCTCCTCCGGCGCGGACCTCGAGCACGGCCCGGCGGTTCGGCCGCAGGGTCGAGGCGGCCGCCTGGATCTGGTCGGTCGTCACGGCGGCAACGAGCCTGGGCAGCTCTCCGGCCAGCTCGGCACGGCCCCGCTGCTGCTCCAGGACGGCCATCGAGAGCGTCCGCGACATCACCGGGTCGACCTGACCCAGCAGATGCGTGGCGAGCCGGGCCTGCACCCGGTGCAGCTCGGCGTCACTGATCCCGTCGGAGGCGAGCCGGTCCAGCTCCTGCTCGACGGCGGCGATGACCGGCTGGGCCTCGACCCCCGGCGGCGAGTGCATCGACAGGATCAGCACCGTGGGGTCCCGCACGTCGAACGCGTCGCCCATGAACCCGCAGTACCCGGACACACTCGTCGCCGTCCGGTCCCGGAGCACCAGCCGCTCGACCAGCCGGGACGCGTCGCCGTCGGTGAGGACCTCGGCGAGCACGACGAACGGCAGGTAGGCGTCCACATCGGAGATCGGGTCCGGCACGCGCCACGCCATCGCGACGGCGGGCAACGGTGCCAACGGGTCCTCATAGGACTCTCGCCGCTCGGCGTCGAGGTCGGGCTCGGAGAAGTCCGGCCGCTTCGGCGCGGCCCGCTCCGGTACCGAGGAGAAGTGCCGCTCCACCAGTTCCACGGCGCCGCTCACGTCCAGGTCGCCGGCGAGGCACAGCACCGCGTTGGACGGTGCGTAGTACGTCTCGAAGAACGAGGCGGCGTCCTCGACGGTCGCCGACTCCAGGTCCACGAAGGACCCGTAGCCGTCGTGTGCGTTCGGGAACGTGTCGAACACGACCGGCGGGAGCCGCAGCCACGGGAACCCGCCGTAGGGCCGGTTCAGCACGTTGACCCGGATCTCCTCCTTCACGACCGCGATCTGGTTCGCCAGGTTCTCCTCGGTGATCCGCGGCGACCGCATCCGGTCCGCCTCGAGGAACAGGCCGCGCTCGAGAGCGTTGCTCGGCAGCAGCTCGTAGTAGTCGGTGTAGTCGAGATGCGTCGAGCCGTTGAAGATGCCGCCGGACGCCTGCACGTACCGGAAGTGGGCGAGCTTCTCGAGGTTCTCCGAGCCCTGGAACATCAGGTGCTCGAACAGGTGGGCGAACCCGGTCCGCCCCTCGGGCTCGCTGCGGATGCCCACGTCGTACACCACGGCGACGCCGACGACGGGCGCACTGCGGTCGGGGGCGAGGACCACGCGGAGGCCGTTGTCCAGCGTGAGGCGTTCGACCGGGTGGCTGATGGACGGCACCGTCACCGGGCGACGGGCACCGGTACGGGGGATGGTTCGGGTCACGCCCCGACAGTATCGGGCGGGGTCGCCGGCCGCCCCGCGACCTCGCCGCGCGCCGGGTCAGAGCGGGTGCACCGACGCGATCACGTCGTCCACGATGCCCTCGTACCGCTTGTGCGTCTCCGGGATCGACAGGTACAGCACGGCGGCGGTCGGCCGGCCCACGTCGACGAGCACGACCGCGACCAGCTCGCTGCGGGCCGTCAGCGTCGGCTCGGTGAACGACAGCCGGAACACCGACACCCAGGCCGGACGGCCGCCGAGCGTCGTCTGCTCGTCGCGGAGCACCTTCTTGCGGTTCGGGGTCGGGTAGAACGCCCCGCGCACGTCCTCGGCGACCTGCCGGCCGGTGCACCGCAGGTCCAGGCTCAGCCCGTCGTTGACCGTCGCCGGGACCGAGCCGGACAGGACCGACGCCAGGTAGTCGCCCCCCGCGTACTCCTCCGTGACGAAGTAGTACCCGGTGCGGAACTCGACGCCCAGCTCCCCGCCGTCCCAGGTCCCGCGGTCCCACGCCCGCCACGGCGCCGGCCGGCCGGCGTAGGAGATACCGGCGTCCCGGTCGGTGACCCGGGGACCGGCCGGGGGCGCGGGTGCCGTGGGCGGGGAGTTCGGGCCGCCCGACGGCGGCGGGCAGAGCGCGGCGAGCGGCGGCACGCTCGGGCGCGGCTGTCCCGGGACCGGACCCGCCCCCGGCACGCCGCCGGCGAGGGAGATCGCGAACACCGCGACCAGCACGAGGACCAGGGCCACGGCGCCGCCGACGAGCCACCGGAACGGGCGACGGGAGCGAGCGGGCGCCTCGATCGACTCGCCGGCCGAGCCTCCGGTGAACGGGCCGGTGTACGGACCGGGCGGTCCGCCGAGGGGGCCCGGGGGTACGGCGGGGGCCACCGGGCGGGTCGTGCCGGTCCACCGCACGCCGTCCCACCAGCGCAGTCGAGCCGGGGTGCCGTCCGGATCGGGATACCAGCCCGGCGCGGGCCCGAGGGGAGCGGTCATGCGCCCATTGTCCACACCGGATCACCGGTGGCCCGCGACGCGGCCGCCGGGGTCCACCCGGGACGGCTCAGCGCGGGTCGTGCTGCCCGGCGCTCAGGACGTCGGTCGCCGGCACATGGATGCGGATCACCTGTTCACCGGCGTCGCGCCGCAGGTCGATGCCACCGGCCTGCCACGGCGTCAGGACCGCTACCGCGGCGAGCGCCACCCCCGCGAGCCCGACGCCGAAGACGACGAGCCACTCGGTCGCACTGCGTCGGTCGAGCTTCGCGCTCACGACTCCGGCACCTCCCCGCTCTGGGCTCATCGCCGACCCGTCCGCTCGGACCCATTCTCGCAGGCCTCACCGGAGAAGACGCCCGAGGGAGCTGATCAGTTCCGTGGCGCGCCGTCCCGCCGAGAAGATCACACCCGATCCGCGGCGTACTCCCGGCGAAACCGCGGAAATCGAGGCAGATCCGGCAGGTCCGCCATAGAGTGCGATCGCCGCCGGCGGAGAACCGCCCCGACCGACCTCGCTCCGAGGAGAACGATGCGCCCCTCATTCCGCGCCTGGTCCCGCCACCTGCCGCTGCCGGCGTTCGCCGTGGTGCTGGTGGCCCTGCTGCCGTTCACCGGGGGCGGGCCGGTTCCGGCCCCGAGTCCGCGGTGGACGCCGCTCAGCGCCGCCCAGGTCACCTGGCACGGCTCCGGTGGGCCCCAGGCCCGCGGCACGCTCCTGTCGTTCAACGATTTCCACGGCAACCTGGAGCCCCCGGCCGGCAGCGGCGGCACGGTCAACGGCGTACCGGCCGGCGGGGCGGAGTACCTGGCGACCACGGTCGGCAGGCTCCGCACCGAGGCGCGCCGAGGCGGGCGGCAGGTGCTGACCGTCGGGGCGGGTGACCTGATCGGGGCCAGCCCGCTGATCAGCGCCGCGTTCCACGACGAGCCCACCGTCGAAGCGATGAACACGCTCGGCCTCGACCTGTCCTCGGTCGGCAACCACGAGTTCGACGAGGGCGTCGCCGAGTTGCGCCGCATGCAGCGGGGCGGCTGCCACCCGGTAGACGGGTGTGCCGACGGCGACGGGTTCCGCGGCGCCTCGTTCCGGTATCTCGCCGCGAACGTCGTGGATCGCAGGACCCGCAAGCCCGTCTTCCCGGCGTACACGATCCGGTCGGTCGGCGGGGTGAAGGTGGCGTTCATCGGCGAGACCCTGAGGGGCACGCCGGCGATCGTGAACCCGGGCGGCATCACGTCGGTGGACTTCCTCGACGAGGCCGACACCGCGAACCACTACGCGAGGAAGCTCGCCCGCGAGCAGGGGATCCGCGCGTTCGTGCTGCTGGTCCACGAGGGTGGCGCGCAGAACGCCCCGCCCACCCCGCTGGACGTCAACGGCTGCGCGAACTTCGCCGGGGACATCGGCGGCATCGTGTCCCGGCTGGCCCCGGAGTTCGGGCTGGTCGTGTCCGGGCACACGCACCGGTTCTACAGCTGCTCGCTGCCGAACTCCCGCGGCAGGTCGGTCGTCACGAGCGCCGGCAGCTTCGGCGTCCTGGCCACGAACGTCGACGTCTCGCTCGACCGTCGCACGCACCGCTTCACCTCGGTGTCCGCGCGGAATGTCATCGCCGAGAACGGCATCAGGAACGCCGACGGCTCCTACCGGCGCGATCCGAGCGGCGCGTTCGTGCTGAACCCCGCGCTGGTCGACCCGCGGATGAAGCGGCTCGTCGACAAGTACCGGACCGCGATCGCGCCGGTGGCCGGCCGCGAGATCGGGCGTATCACGGCGGACATCAGGAGCGGCCGCGGCACTCCGTCGCCCGCCAGCCCCGCCGGGGAGCTCCCGCTCGGCGACGTGATCGCGGACGCGATGCGGGCGTACCGGCCCGGCTCGGACCTCGGGCTGATGAACCCGGGCGGCATCCGCGCCGACCTGGTGTACGCGCCGGACGGGGTGGTCACCTATGGGGAGGCGTTCGCGGTCCAGCCGTTCAACAACCTCGTCGTCACGCTGACCTACACCGGGGCGCAGCTGAAGGCCGCCCTGGAGCAGCAGTTCGCGGGCTGCGACGGGCAGGGCACGTCGGACCGGATCCTGCAGGTGTCGGACGGGTTCACCTACAGCTACGACCCGGCGAGGGCCTGCGGGTCGCGGGTGTCCGCGATGGCACTGGACGGCGCGCCCGTCACGGACGGCCAGACCCTGCGGGTGTCCACGAACGAATTCCTGGCGAACGGCGGCGACGGCTTCACCCGGCTCATCGCCGGGACCGCCCGGACGACCGCGCCCGGGTTCGACGTGGACGCGCTGGTGGCATATCTGGGCAGCCACTCGCCGGTGTCGCCGCCGGCGCTGAACCGGATCACCAGGATCGGCTGACATCCGCCTCGCGACGTACAACCTGCTGCACGGCCGGTCGCTGCGGGACGGCCGGGTGGACCTCACCCGGCTCCGCACCGCGGTGGCGCACCTACGGGCGGACGTCATCGGCCTGCAGGAGGTGGACCGGGGGCAGGACCGGAGCCACGGCGCTGACCTGACCGCGGGGCTGGACTTCCCCCATCACCGGTTCGTCCCGGCCGTGATCGGTACGCCGGGGCTGGCGTGGCGCGCCGCCGAGGCGGGCGACGGGGACGGCGGCACGGAACCGGCGTACGGCATCGGGCTGGCGAGCCGGTGGCCGGTCCGGTCCTGGCACGTGCTCCGGCTGCCGGCCTCGCCGCTGCGCGCGCCCGTGCTGGTGCCCGGGCCGTCCCGCCCCGGGGTGCTGCTGCTGCGGGACGAGCCGCGCGTGCTGCTGTCCGCGGTCGTGGAGACCCCGGACGGTCCGCTCACGGTCTCGACCACGCACCTGTCGTTCGTTCCGGGGTGGAACGTCCGCCAGCTCCGCACCGCCCTTGCCGCGGTCGCGCGACTGCCCGGGCCGCACGTGCTGCTCGGCGACCTGAACCTGCCGGGCGGCGTGGTCCGCGCCGTCGCCGCCCGGGCGCGCTGGCGGCCGCTCGCGCGGGTCGCGACCTATCCGGTGGACCGGCCGCGGATCCAGTTCGACCACGTGCTGGCGCGCGGGTGGGTGGGCCGGGTCGCCGCCGTGGAGACCCCCCCGCTCCCGCTGAGCGACCACCGGGCCCTGGTCGTCGAGCTCGACCACGCCGCGGTGCGCCGGTGACTACGGTGGACCTGTGACCGAGACCGTGCGCGTTCCCGTGGGCGACCTGACGTTCGATGTCCACATCGGAGGAGCCGAGGACGGCCGGCCGGTGCTGCTGCTGCACGGGTTCCCGCAGCACGCCGGGATGTGGGACGACGTGGCACCGATCCTGCAGGCCGCCGGGCTCCGCACGTTCGCGCCGGACCAGCGTGGCTACTCCCCGGGTGCGCGGCCGGTCGAGTCGGCGGAGTACGGGATGGGCCACCTCGTCGGCGACGTCGTCGGCCTGCTCGACGCCCTCGGCCTGTCCACTGTGGACCTCGTGGGGCACGACTGGGGTGCCGTGGTGGGGTGGCAGGTCGCCGCCCGGCATCCCGACCGGATCCGCAGCTACACCGCACTCAGCATCGCCCATCCCGCGGCATACCTGCGGGCCCTGAAGACCTCGCTCGACCAGCAGAAGCGGTCGGCGTACCTCCTGCTGTTCCGGCTGGAGGGCAAGCCCGAGCGGGTGCTGCTCGGCGGCGGCGGGAAACGGCTGCGGGCGGTCTTCGACGGCTCCGGCCTCGACGCCGCCGGGGTGGCTCGTTATGTCGACCCGTTGGTCGCGGAGCCCGAGCGGCTCACCGCGGCGCTGCACTGGTATCGGGCGATGGGGCGGAACGACCAGAGCGGCCTGCCGCCGGTGACCGTGCCGGTGACGTACGTGTGGGGCGACGAGGACCTGGCGCAGGGACGCAAGGGGGCGGAGGACACGGCCAACCACGTGGCGGGGCCGTACCGGTTCGTGCCGCTGGCCGGGCGCTCGCACTGGCTGCCGGACGAGGTGCCGGGCGAGGTCGCCGACGCGGTGCTGGACCGGGTCCGCTCCAGCTGAACGCCCCGCCCCGCCGCCCTGGCCCCGCCCGCTCCGCCCCGCCCCGCTCCGGCCTCGGCCCCGCTCCCGCCCCGCTCCGCTGATCACACGGGGCGACCCGGCGTCCGCACCGCCGCGGGATCACACCGGGCGACCCGGCGGCTGGCACCGCCGGGCGAGCACCGGCGACCGGCGCCTCCATTGCTCGACGCGCAAAGAGCTGGTTCGGAATACCCACGGGGTGACAGCGCCGTTCGAGGTCCTCGCCGAGCCGCCGCGGGCCGTGGACGAGTGGCTCGCGTCGTACCGGCTGCTGTGGGAGTCCCGGCTGGACGACCTGGAACGCCACCTCGACACCATGCCCGACGAGGGAGAGGCACCCTGATGACGCTCGGCGAGCTCCACGACCTCGACGGCCGGTGGCAGCTGCGGTTCACCCGCCACCTGCCGCACCCGCCCCAGAAGGTCTGGCGCGCACTCACCGAACCCGAACACCTCGGCGCGTGGTTCCCCGCCGAGATCCACGGGGACCGCAGGCCCGGCGCGGCCCTGACGTTCGTCTTCGCGGGCGGCGAGGGGCCGACGACGAGCGGGGAGATGCTCATCTACGAGCCGCCCGCAGCGCTGGAGGTCAGCTGGGGTGACGACCGCCTCCGGTTCGAGCTCGCGCCGGAGGCGGACGGGACCGTGCTCACGTTCCTCAGCACCTTCGGCGCGCTCGGCCGGGCGTCGCGCGACGGCACGGGCTGGCACGCGTGCCTCGACCTGCTGGCGTACGACCTCGCCGACGAGACCCCGCCGTGGGATCCGGGGCAGCGCTGGGTCCACCTGCATCCGTCGTACCTCGAGAGCTTCGGCCCGGAGGCGTCGACGATCGGTCCGCCGCCGGGCAACGACCCCCGCGAGTGAACCGCCGCGGGACGGCCGTCGCCACTGCACGACGCGGGCGCACCGAGTCCGCCAGCCGCCGCGCCTCGGCGTCACGGTCGGTGCAGGTCGAGGTGCAGCCGGTTCCCGCCCCGCGTGCCGACGGGCACCGGCCGTGGCACGGAGTCCGCGGCACCCGCGCGATGACGACCGCCCGGGCGCCGCGGACGACCACCCGGTAGCCGAGCGCGGTACACCTGACCGCCCCGACGGCCTCCGCATCCGGGCGGTCGACGACAGCCTGGTTACTCCGCCTCCAACTCCGGCACCGAACGGATGAGGCCGACCAGCCCGTCGCCGTCGAGCAGGTCCACCGGCCGCACCGTCTCCCCCGACCGCACGTAGTGGAACGCCGCCCCGACGTCCTCCAGCGGTACCCCGGCCAGCTCGGCCCAGGCCAGCCGGTACGCGGCGAGCTGCACCGAGGCAGCCTCCGCGTCGGCGCCGCCGGGCCGCCGGCCCGTCTTCCAGTCGACGACGTCCCAGCGGAACCCGCCCCCCAGCTCGGGGTACCGGAACACCGCGTCCATCCGGCCCCGGACGACGACCCCCGCCACCAGGGTCTGGAACGGCACCTCGACCTCGTGCGGGGACCGCGCCGCCCACTCGCCGGCCTCGAACGCCTCCTGGAGCCTCGTCAGGTCGTCGTCCGGTGCCGCGCCCTCGTCCGCCGAACCGGGCAGCGCGTCGACGTCGAGGAGCACCTCGGCGCGGAACCGCTGCTCCAGCCACCGGTGGAACGCCGTGCCGCGGCGGGCCAGCGGCGCCGGCTTGTACGGCAGCGGACGCCGGATGCGGCTCGCCAGCTCCACCGGGTCCCGGCGCAGGGCTACGAGCCGGGACACCGACAGCTCACCGGGGAGCAGCACGGGCACGTCGGCGGAGCGGGAGCGACGGCGGCGCTCGGTGAGGAGCAGTTCGACGTCGCGGTCCCAGGCCGAGAGGAGGGCGGCGTCGACGGGGGCGAGGTCGACCGGCGTCACGTCGACGGGGACGAGGTCGACCGGCGTCACGTCGACCGGCGTCACGTCGGCCGGGGTCACGTCCGTCCCGGTCACGTCCGCCCGCCTTCGGTCGGCCGGGGCCACGTCGGCCGAGGTGCTGCCGGTCGGCATCGGCCCGACCGGCATCGGCCCGGTCGGCATCGGCCCGACCGAGATGCTGCCGGCCGACGTCGGCCCGGCCGGTGCGCGACCGACGACGGCAGGAGGGGTGCCCGGCTCGCCAGGCTCCGCCGTCAACCGCTCCGCCGCCTCGGCGACCAGTCGCGCCCCCGCGAGGATGTCGTCCCGCCGGGCCCCCAGCGGGTCGTACGGCCACGGGCGCGACTCCGCCTCGGCCAGCACCGGGTTCGCCGTCCCCGGCTCGGGCTCGTCCGCCCAGCCGGCCACCTCTCCCCCGCCGGCCTCGCAGATCGTCCGCACCTCGGCCAGGAACTCCGACGGCACGGCCGCCTTCGTGCGGTGGTCCCACCGATACCCGCTGCACACCAGCAGCGAGCGCGCCCGCGTGAAGGCGACGTAGGCGAGCCGCCGCTCCTCGAGCAGGTCCCGTTCACCGCAGTCGACGCGGAACCGCTCCCGCGCCGTGTCCAGCTCCTTCTGGTCCACCGCGTCCGCCACGTCGAACAGCGGCAGGTGGCTCCGGTCACCGCGCAGCGGGTACGGCAGGGCCGCGAGGTCGCCCGTCCACGCCGCCGTCGGGGTACCGGCCGACGACGGGAAGAACCCCTCCACGAGTCCGGGCACGAACACGGCGTCCCATTCGAGGCCCTTGGAACCGTGCACGGTCAGCAGCTGGACCCGGTCCGGGTCGACCTCCGCTTCGCCGGGCGCCAGGCCGCGCTCGCGTTCCTCGGCGGCGTCGAGGTAGTCGAGGAACGCGGTGATTCCGGCCTGGGGCGCGGCGTCCACGAAGTCCGCACACACGTCGAGGAACCGGTCCAGGTTGCTCCGCGCCAGCGCCGGGCTCCGGCCGGCGCGCGCCGCGACCTCGACGTCGAGCCGGACCGTCCGCTCGACGTCCGCGACCAGGTCGGGGAGCGGCTGGCCGGTCCGCCGGCGCAGCGCGGTCAGCTCGGCGCCCATCGCCCTGAGCCGCCGGTAGCCCTCGGGCGAGAACCAGTCCGGCCCCGGCAGCTGGTCGAGCGCGTCGACGATGCTGCGGTCGTCGATCTCGTCCGGCTCCGCGACCGCCGGGTCCACCACGGCCGGGTCCACCACGGCGGTGCCGGCCTCGGCCGGCTCCGCGGCGGGAGCGCCCCGCACCAGCACCCGGGCCCACCGGCCGAGCGCGTCCAGGTCCCGCGGGCCGATCCGCCACCGCGCGCCGGTCAACAGCCGGACCAGCGCGTCGCCCGCGGTCGGGTCGGTGACCACCCGCAGCGTCGCGACCAGGTCCCGGACCTCCGGCGTCGCCAGGAGGCCGCCGAGGCCCACGACCTCGACCGGGATCCCGGCCGCGCGCAGGGCGTCCGAGAGCGGCACCAGCCGGGACCGCTTCCGGGACAGCACCGCAACGGACCTGCCGACCTCGCCGGCCGCCCGCAGCGGGGCATCCTCCGTCCACAGTGCACGGACACGGGCGACGAGGTCCACCGTCTCGTCGTCCACCGTGGGATGGACCGCGCAGACGACGTGGCCCGCGCCGGTGCCGGGCCCGGCCACCAACTCGTCCACGTCGAACCCGCCCGCGCGCAGCCGGCCGGACGTGGCGTTCGCGACCGCGAGCACCGGCGCCGAGTTCCGGAAGCTGGTGCGGAGCGCGTACCGCGTCGCCGGGAACCGCTCGGCGGTACGGAACTCCTCCCGGAACCGCGCGAGCGTCCCCGCGCTGGCCCCACGCCACGAGTAGATCGACTGGCACGGGTCGCCCACCGCGGTCACCGGGTGGCCGCCCCCGAACAGCGCCCGCAGCATCACGAGCTGCGAGTGCCCGGTGTCCTGGTACTCGTCCAGCAGCACGACGCCGTACTTGCCGCGTTCCGCCGCGCCGACCTCCGGCGCCTCGGCGGCGATCCGCGCGGCGAGCCGCATCTGGTCGCCGAAGTCCATCACCTCGGCGTCGGCCTTGAGCTGCTGGTACGCCCGGACGACCGGCATGAGCTGACGGCGCGAGCGCTGCCGGGCGAGGAGCGTCTTCACGCCGGCGTACGGGTCACCCGCGGGCGGCCCACCGGCCTTGCGGGGCAGCGCCTCGATCGCCGCACACAACTCGTCGGCGTGCCGCTCCACGTCCTCGGGCTCGACGAGGTGCTCGGCCATCTCCCCCGCCAGCGCGACGACCGCTCCGACCACAGTGGACGGTGCGGCGTCGACGGCGTCCATCGGGCCGTCCCAGGTGTAGACGACGCGGTGGGCCAGCTGCCAGCTCGCCGCCTCGCCGAGCACCCGCGTGGTCGGCTCGACGCCGATCCGGAGGCCGTGCTCGGCGACGATCCGCGACGCGTACGCATGGTAGGTGCTCACCGTGGGCTCACCGTCGAGCGGCGAGTCGGTGTCCGGGTCCGGCGGCGCCCACAGCCCCTCCGCGCGCAGCTGGGCGAGCCGCCGCCGCAGCCGGTGGGCCAGCTCGGAGGCCGCCTTGCGGGTGAAGGTCAGGCCGAGCACCTCGTCCGGGCGCACGACGCCGTTCGCCACCAGCCACACCACGCGGGCCGCCATCGTCTCGGTCTTGCCGGACCCGGCGCCCGCCACGACCACGCACGGCTCGGGCGGCGCCCCGATCACGGCCGCCTGGTCCTCGGTCGGCTGGTGCAGGCCGAGGCGTACCGCCAGGGCGTCGGGGTCCCAGCGCCGGGCGACGGCGGTCACCGAGTCGAGCGCCGTCACGTCGTCACCTGCGCGCCGTCGGCGTTCGCCGGGCAGCTCGTGCGCACCGGGCACACCTGGCAGCGGTCGTTGACGACCGCCGTGAACACCGAACCGGCCATGCCCTCCGCCACCCTGGTCACCAGCTCCTCGGCCCACGCCGGGTCCTCCGCGTCCGGCAGCGGACCCTGCCCCTGCTCCTTCGCCGCCTTCGCCGACGTCCCGAGCTGCACCAGCGCCGCACCGCCCGCCGCCGCGTCCGGCGCCACGTGCTCGAACCCGCCGAGCGTCACCGCGAGCTGGTACGCCCCCAGCTGAGGGTTCGTGCCCACGTCGTCGTTCCTGGGCGCCGCCTTGCCGGTCTTGAGGTCGACCACCACGAGGCGACCGTCGGCGTCACGCTCCAGCCGGTCCACCCGGCCCTCCAGCACGGCGCGGCCGACGGAGACGCTGAACCCCTCCTCCACCGCGACGAGGTCCCGGCCGTTCTCCCGCAGCCAGCCGAGCAGCTTGCGCAGCATCCGGCGGGCGCGCTCGCGCTCCTTGTCCGCGAACCACGGCCCGCCGAGGTCCAGTCCCTGCCAGCCCGCGTCGACGCGGGCGTTCAGGGCCGCCTCGGTCGCGCTCGCCGGGTCGGCGGTCAGCGTGGCGGCGTCGTGCACGAGGGTCCCGAGCCCCTGCGCGGCACCCGGCCCCGGCGAGCCACCGGCCGTCTCCAGCAGCCACCGGAGCGCGCAGGTGTCGAACTGCTCGACCCGCGACGGGGACACCCGGACCGGCTCGTCCGGCCCCCGCAGCGGCCCGTCGTCGGACAGCGGCAGCAGCCCGTACCACTCGGCGGGCGACGCGCCGGGCACGCCCTCGGCGGCGAGCCGGGCGAGGTGTCCGGCCGCGACGTCGCGGACCGCGGGCGCGGCGACCGGATCGGTGACCACCGCCCGGAGCTCGGCCACGACCGGGGCGAGGCTCAGGGCACGCGGGACGTTCGTCGGCGGGCGCGCGGTGTCCCCCGTCCACGGGACCAGCTCGTCGAGGAACCGGGACGGCTCGCTCTCCGCGTCCGCCACCGCGGTGACGATCAGCCGCCGCCGGGCCCGGGTGCAGGCGAGGTAGAACAGCCGCCGCTCCTCGTCCAGCATCTGCGTCACCCGGCCGACCGGGGTGGGCTCACGCCCCGCGGCGAGGTCCACGATCATCTCGGAGCCCAGCAGCGAGCCGCGGGGCCGCAGGTCCGGCCAGAGCCCCTCCTGCACGCCGACGACGGCGACCACGTCCCACTCCAGGCCCTTCGCCGAGTGCGCGGTGAGCACGCGGACCGCGTCCCCGGTCGGGGCCCGGTCGGCGAGCGTGTCGCCGGGGATCTGCTGGCCGAGCAGGTGGTCGAGCAGGGCATCGGCGCCGCGGGCCGGCAGGCGGTCCACCAGCCGGGCCGCCGCCTCGAACAGCGCGACGACCGCGTCGAGGTCCGCGTCCGCGGCGGCGCCCCGGGTGCCGCCCGCGAGGCTGTCCCGCCGCCACCGCTCGGCGAGCCCGGAGGCCGCCCAGACGGCCCACAGGACCTCCTCGGAGTTCCCGCCCCCGTCCGCCTCGGTGCGGGCCAGGGTGACCAGGCGCGCGATCCGGGCCGCGGGCTCGACGGCCCGCTCGTCCAGCAGCAGCAGGTCACCGGGCGACAGCAGCGCCTCGCGGAGCAGCGTGCGCGAGGACCGACCGCCCCCGGAGGCCAGCTCCGCGCGGCGCAGCTCGCGGCGCAGGCGGCGGACCGCGAGCGCGTCGGCGCCCCCGAACGGCGACGTCAGCAGCTGCTCGGCGGCGTCCTCGGCCTCCGCCTGGCGGTCCCGCTCGGTCGCGCCGTCCCAGCGGTCCAGCGCGAACCGCAGGATCGTCAGCATCGACCGGACGGCCGGCTGGGCGCCCAGCGGCACCTCGTCGCGCGCGACGCCGAGCGGCACCCCGGCCCCGAGCAGCGCCCGCCGGAGCGCGGGCAGGTGCCGCGACGCGGACCGGACGACGACGGCCATCCGGGACCACGGCACACCCTCGACCAGGTGCGCCTCACGGAGCCGGTGCGCCACGTACGAGGCCTCCTGGCTGCCGGAGCGCAGCGTGTGGACCTGGACAGGGTCGGGGAGGAGGGCGGGCGACCCGGGCGCGGCGGACGGGAGCACGTCCCGATGGGTGCGTCGGCCCCGCAGCCGCGCGCCCGCCCGCCGGTACGCGGACACGAGCTGCGGACCGGCCCGGTGGCAGCGGTCGAGCACGACGGTCTCGGCGGGGACCCCGCGGCGGGCGAACACGTCCGGGAACCGCGCCAGGCAGGCCGGGTCGGCCCCCCGGAACGCGAACACCGACTGGTCCGGGTCACCGGCGACCACCACCGCGGCGGCGGACCGGCCCAGGTACGCGATGAGCTGCTCCTGCGCCGGGTCGATCTCCTCGTAGGAGTCGACGTACAGGTACCGGAACCGCGCGGACTCCCGCCGCGCCAGCTCCGGGTCGGTGGCGAACGCGTCCAGCACGGCCTGCACCAGCTCGGCCGGGTCGAGGGCCGGCTCACCGCGCAGCGCCGTGACCTCGGCGTACTCGGTGAGGAACCGGGCCGCCGCCACCCAGTCCGGACGCCGGTGCTGCCGCCCCCAGCGCCGGAGCTGGTCGGCCGTGACGCCGTGCTCCATCCCGCGGAGCAACAGGTCGCGCAGCTCCGCGGTGAACCCCCGGGTGCGCAGGGCCCCGGTGAGCTCGGCCGGCCAGCGGCCCCGCTCGTCCTCCAGGTCACCGAGCACGAGCTCCCGGATGACCGCGTCCTGCTCCGGCCCGGTCAGCAGCCGGGGCGGCGGCTCGCCCCGCCACGCGGCCTGCCGCTGGAGCACGGCGAACGCGTAGGAGTGCACCGTCCGCGCCACCGGCTCACCGGAGGTGCGCCCCAGCCGGACGGCGATCCGCTCCCGGAGCGTGGCCGCCGAGCGCCGGTCGAAGCTCAGCAGCAGCACCTCGTCCGGCGACGCGCCCGCCTCGACCCGGGCCACCACGGCCTCGACCAGCGCGGTGGTCTTGCCGGTGCCCGGGCCGCCGAGCAGGCGCAGCGGACCGGAGTCGTGCCCGGCCACGGCACGCTGACCGGCATCGAGCACCGGGGTCTCGACCGGCCGGGGTGCCGGCCGGACCAGCCGGTACCCCGTCCCAACGCCGGTGTTGGCCCCCGTGCTCCTCACGGCACGATTCGACCACGCCGGTACGACAGTTCCCCCGAGCGGGTCAGCTCGCGGACGGTGCGGGGAACAGCGGAACCGAGCTGGGCTGCGGAGACTCCGGCCGGACCGTGACCTGCCGGGGCTGGCTCTGCCGGTCGGAGTTGCTGAACGCCGTCAGCTGGTACTTGTGCGCCTGCCCGTCGCACGGGAACGGCACCGACACCGGGTCGTCGTTGGGGTCGTACTGCTGGACCTCGACGCCGTCCATCGAGACGTCGACGCGATCCGTGCCGGCGACCCGCCACGACAGCTGCACCGACTGGGTGTTGCTGTCCGGGCACTGCACCCGCGGCGGCGCGCTCAGTTCGAGGATGCGCGGGCCCGGCCCCTCCGGTGGTGGCGCCGAGATCGAGAACTCGTCGGTGGGCGACGGGCTCTCGCTGGGCGCCTCGCTCGCGGCGTCGGTGGGAGCCGGCGCGCCCGTCACGGGACCGGCGCTGGTGCTGTCGCCGGGCGAGCCGCCGACGAGCACCTTCGCCGCCGTGACGCCGAGGCCGGTCACCAGCAGGATCGCGAGGATGATCCCGCCGACGATCAGCGCGGTGCGCCGGCCGTCGCGGCCCGGCCCGGGCTCGTCGTCGTAGCCGTCGTCGTCGTACGGCGGGCGCGTACCACCGCCGTAGACGTTGCCGTGGCCGCCGGGCGGCACCGGGGCCGCCGCGCCCCGCGCCGGCCCGCCGGACACCGGCGGCATCGCCGAGGTCGCGTCCGGCCGCGCCGGGTACGGACGGGTGCCGTCCGCGGGGAACACGCGGGTGGCGTCGCCGGAGTCCCCGGAGTACGGCGGGACCGCGCGGGTGCGGTCGTCGTCGAACGGGAAGAGCCGGGTCTCGTCATCACCGTCACCCGGGCGCACCGGGGGCATCGCCCTGGTGCTGTCGTCATCGTCCCGGAACGGGTCGAATCGCTGCGTGTGATCGTCGGGAGGCTGGGTCACCGCTGTAACTAACTACACCGAGGGGTCCGCGGCCAAGTCCCGAATGCCCGCGGCCCCGGTCCGAGTTCTACGCTGCCGCCGTGGGCGCAGCGCGGCGAACCTCGGCGGCCCCCGCGCGGCGCGTCCCGGCGGGCGTCGCGGCGGGGCATCCCGCGACGGCCGAGGCCGGTGCCGAGGTGCTGCGCGCGGGCGGTTCGGCCGCCGACGCGGCGGTGGCCGCGGTACTGGCCGCCTGCGTCGCCGAGACGGTGTTCACCGGGCTCGGCGGCGGCGGGTTCGCCACCTACTACGACGCGGCGACCGGCAAGGTCACCTGCCTGGACTTCTTCGTCGCCGTACCGGGGCTCGGCAGCGACCGCGACCCCGCGCCGATGACGGTGCTCGAGGTGGCGTTCGGCGGTGTCCCGCAGGCGTTCTCGATCGGGGCGCCCAGCGTCGCGGTGCCGGGCGTCCCGGCGGGCTGCGCGGAGGTACACCGCCGTTGGGGGCGCCTGCCGTGGCCGGATCTCGTCGCGCCCGCGCTGGCCCTGGCCGGCGCGGGCGTGCTGCTGCCGCCGACGCACGCCACCGTGCTCGACCTCATCGCGGGCGGCCTGGCGGTCGGCGAGGGCGCGGCCGTGTACGCCCCCGGCGGCACGCTCGCGACCGGCGGCGACACGCTCGCGCACCCGGGGCTGGACCGGATGCTCGCCCTGCTCGCGGCGGAGGGTCCCGCCGCGTTCTACCGGGGCAGCACGGCGGACGCGCTGGTCGACGTGGTCCGGGCCGGTGGCGGCGTGCTGACCTCGGCGGACCTCGCCGCGTACGCCGTGCACGAGGTCACGGCCGGTGCCGCGCCGTTCGCGGGCGGGACGGTGGTGCGGGCCCGGACGGACCTGAACCGGTGCCGGGACACGTTCGCCGCGCTGCCGTCCGGACTCGGGACGATGACGGCCCCGGCCCGCGCCGTGGCGGTGGCCGGCGCCCTCGGCGGCCCCGACCTGCTCGGGGACACCACCAACGTCTCCGTGGTGGACGGCGACGGCAACGCCTGCGTGGTGACGACGACGATGGGCCTGGGCTCGGGCGTCTGGGTCCCGGGCACGGGCGTGCACCTGAACTCGATGCTGGGCGAGGGCGAGCTGCTGATCGGGCCCCAGGTCCCGGGCGCGCGGATGGGCAGCATGATGTGCCCGCTGGTGGTCACCGACCCGGACGGCCTGGTCGCCGCGGCCGGCGCCGCGGGGGCCTCCCGGATCCGGACCGCGCTCGTGCACACGCTGGTCGGCACGATCGCCCTGGGCCTGCCGGCCGCGGAGGCGGTGGCCGGCCCGCGGACCCACCCGGTCGGGCCGATCCTGCACGTCGAGCCGGGGTTGCGGCCCGAGGTCGTGGCGGGGCTGCGCCGCAGCGGCTGGCGGCTGCGGGCCTGGCCGCGACGGGACGCCTACTTCGGGGGCGCGAGCGTCGTGGGCCGTACCGGCGCGGGCGCGGACCCCCGGCGGGACGGCGCGGTGGCAGTGCCCTGACACCGCCTGAACCCGCGTTGATCATGGACATTGGAACACGACACGCTGGCGTGTCTGTTGCAAAGTCCATGATCAACGCGGGGTGGGCCACCAGGCGGCGTCCCGCATCGCCACCCGCTCGCCGCGGAACGGCACCCCCTCGGCCGTGAGCCGCGCCCGCGCCTCGGCCTCCTTGTGCGGGGGCAGCCGGCCGACGCTGTTGACCACCCGGTACCACGGCACCGCGCCGCCGTCCCGCGCCATCACGTTGCCCACGATCCGCGGCGACGCGAGCCCCAGGACCTCGGCGATCATCCCGTACGACATCACCCGGCCGGGCGGGATGCGCTCGACGAGGTCCAGGACCGCATCCGGGCCTGACACGACACCGGGCCCCCCGACACGCTCGTCGAGGGGCCCGTGCTCGATCACGTGACTCAGTACTCCGGCAGCGACGGATCGATGTTCTTGACCCAGCCGACGACGCCGCCCTGCACGTGCGTCGCGTCCTTGAAACCCGCGGCCTTCAGCGCGGCGAGCGCCTCGGCGGACCGGACCCCCGTCTTGCAGTGCAGCACGATCGGCTTGTCCTGCGGCAGCGTCGCGAGCGCGGCGCCCGACATGATCTCGCCCTTCGGGATCAGCACCGAGCCCGGGATCCGGACGATCTCGTACTCGGCGGGCTCCCGGACGTCCACCAGCAGGAAGTCCTTGCCGGCGTCCATCATGTCCTTGAGCTCCATGACGGTGATCGTGGCGCCGCGCGCGGCCTGCTGCGCCTCGTCGGAGACGACGCCGCAGAACTCCTCGTAGTCGTCCACGAGGTCGGTGATCGTCGGGTTCTCCCCGCACAGCGGGCAGTTCGGGTCCTTGCGGACCTTGATCTTGCGGTACTCCATCTCCAGGGCGTCGTACACCATCAGCTTGCCGACCAGCGGCTCGCCGATGCCGGTGAGGAGCTTGATGGCCTCGTTGACCTGGATCGAGCCGATCGACGCGCACAGCACACCGAGCACGCCACCCTCGGCGCAGGACGGGACCATGCCGGGCGGCGGCGGCTCCGGGTACAGGCAGCGGTAGCAGGGGCCGTGCTCGGCCCAGAACACGCTGGCCTGGCCGTCGAAGCGGTAGATCGAGCCCCAGACGTACGGCTTGCCGAGCAGCACCGCGGCGTCGTTCACCATGTACCGCGTCGCGAAGTTGTCGGTGCCGTCCACGATCAGGTCGTACTGCGCGAAGATCTCGCGCACGTTGTCGTTGTCGAGGCGCGTGTCGTGGACGATCACGTCGACGAGCGGGTTGATCTCCTTGATGGAGTCCCGCGCCGACTCCGCCTTCGACCGGCCGATGTCGGAGACACCATGGATCACCTGGCGCTGGAGGTTCGACTCGTCCACGGTGTCGAACTCGACGATCCCCAGCGTGCCGACACCGGCAGCGGCCAGGTACAGCAGCGCGGGGGAGCCGAGGCCACCTGCGCCCACCGCGAGCACCTTCGCGTTCTTCAGGCGCTTCTGCCCGTCCATCGCGACGTCGGGGATGATGAGGTGCCGGGAGTACCGGCGGACCTCCTCCACGGTCAGCTCTGCGGCTGGCTCTACCAGCGGCGGCAAGGACACGGCGGAACCTCTTCCGTTCTGGGGCGCGCGGGGTGCGGGCCCGTCTTCACACCGGGGTAACCCGGCGGGGACCCGTAGATGTTCCCACCGGCTCACTGCCCGGCAGAAGCAGGGCCGGTGACGAGGTTCCCGCCGACGTACGGCCACGGATTCGGGCGGCAGTCCCGCAGCCCGAGCGTCTGCTGCTGCATGACCGGCGCGAGCCGGCCGCGACCGGGGCAGGCCATGTGGCCCATGCCGAGGCGGTGGCCCACCTCATGGTTGATCACGTACAGGCGGTACGTGGCGAGATGGGTACGGAACTCCGGTACGGCGAGCAGCCACCGCGCGAGGTTGACGACCACCATGTTGCCGACCCGGCAGGACGTGTACCCGCCGGTGTCCAGCGGGTAGCAGAGCCGGTCCACCGTCTTCGGGGACGCGAGCGTGATCGCGAGGTCGGTGCTGCCACCGGAGACCCGCTGGAACGCGTACCGGCCCCCCGCCGTCCACGACCGCGGGTCGCCCAGGGTGGCGTCGACCTCGGCGGCGAACTCGGCCGGTACCTGCCCGATGCCGTTCTCCACGCGGACCTCGTAGCGGAGCAGCGTGCCGCGGCCCACCACCCCGGTACCGCCGGGCGCGACGGCGAACGTGCCGGCGCCCTTCGACGGGACGGACACCGCCGGCGTCGGGGTGGGTCCCGTGGGCGTCTGCTCGCTGTCGGCGACCGGCCCGGTGGACGGGGCGGCGGAGGGGACGGCCACGACCGGCCCGCCGGCCCGGTCCGCACCCCGGACGAGGTCCACGCCGACCAGCAGGACCGCCACGGCGAGGAGGGCGAGGACCACCGCGCGCCGCCGTCGCCGCAGCATCACCTCCCGCGCGCGCTGCCGCTCCAGCCGGGAGCGGAGCTGCTCCCGCGTTGCCGAGCGGAGGGGCGTGGTCACCGCATCAGGGTGCCACGGCCGACCCGCCGTGCCGTCGAGCTCCCCGGCGCGTCGCCGGGCCGGTCATCGCCGGCAGGTCAGGTCGGCGGTGTCCTCGAGCAGCCCGACGACCGCCCGCGCCACCGTCTCCGGCGCCTCCATCTGGGCGGTGTGGCCGACGCCGTCGAGCAGCAGCAGCCGGGTGCCGGGGATGGCCCGGGCGGTACGCGCGGCGTACCGCACCGGCACCAGCCGGTCCTGCTTCCCCCACACCAGCAGCGTCGGGGCCTGGACGCGGGCCGCGAGCCGCCAGAGGGACCGGTTCGACGGCTGCAGGTACGACGTGACCAGGCCGCGGAAGCTGCGGATGTACACCTCCGCCGCCCACGGGAGCGCCATCCGCCGCTCGGCCTCCGCGACGGCCTCGGCCATCCGTCCCGGGCTGACCCGGGCCACGTCGGCGTAGCAGAGCGACAGCACGCCGCGGGCCATCTGCGCCGGCGTGACGTCCCCGATCCGGCGGGCGGCCATCCGCTCGATGTTCGGCATGAACATCAGCGGCACCAGCCGGGCGCGGTCCCGGCTCGTCCGCAGCTGCGGTACCGCGGGCGACACCAGGGTCAGCGAGCGGACCAGCTCCGGCCTGGTCGCGGCGAGACGGATCGAGACCGCGCCGCCGAGGGAGTTGCCGAACAGGTGCACCGGCCCGCGGCCCGAGTGCTCGATCCAGCGGGCCACCCGGGCGGCGAGGGCCGGCTGCGAGTACCCGCCGCGGGGCGCGGGGTCGCTGAACCCGAACCCGGGAAGGTCGATCGCCTGCCCGTCCAGGCGCGGGGCGAGCAGGGCGGCGAGATCGGTCCAGTTCGTCGCGGAGCCACCGAGCCCGTGCACGTACAGCGCCGGCTCGCCACCCGCGCCGCCCGGGGTGTCGCGGACGTACAGCCCGGTGCCGTCGAGCTGCTCGACCCGGCCCGGCCACGACGGCAGGTCGGCATCGAGCGAGGGGAGGTCGACATCGGGAGTTCGCGCGTTCGTCACGTCTCCAGTGTGGACCGGCGTTCGGACAGCAGGCCCTCGACCCGGCGGTCCAGGCCGGCCAGGCAGGCCCGCACCACCGCCTGCCGGGTGTCCTCGTCCACCGCGGCCGAGCCGGTGAGCCGGTCGGTGTGCCCCGGCGTGACCAGGGTGATCGCGACCAGGACGACCTGGCGACCGCCGACCAGCGCCATGTGCGCGTCCTCGAAGGCGCACCGGCCGACGCCCGCGAGGACACCGTCGACCGCCGCCAGCGTGGCCCGCGCCACCGTGTGGAGCACCGAGGCGGCGGCGACCGGGCCGGACGCCCGGCCGGTGGAGCGGCCCGTCGCGGTGGACAGGACCACCTCGGCGCCGAACTCCTCCACCGATGTCACCACGGTCATCCGCTCGAACAGCACCGAGCGCGGGTGTCCGTAGGGAGTGGACGGCTGTACCCGGGCCGTCTCGACGAGGGACTCCACCTCCACGCCGGGCGCCGCGCCGCCGCTCGCCGGCTCCGGCCGCTCCCGCCCGGCGGACCGCCGCTCCGGGCCGGCGTACTCGACCAGGTGGGAGCGGCGGGCGTCCACCGGCACCCCGAACCGGCCGTCCAGCAGGTCCGCCACACGTGCCGCCATCGCCGCGTCGTCCACGCCGTCGGCGAGCGTGAGCCGGAGCGACGGGTGGCCGGAGTCGTCCGGCCCGAGCACCGCGTCCGTGACGCCGGGAAGGCCCCGCACCGCCTCGAGCAGGCTGGGGGCGTCGACCGCCGGCCGGGCGGCCCGCTTGCCCTGGCGCGGGCGGACCGTCCAGCGCTCCACGCCGCAGCGCCGGGCGGGCACCCGTCTGTCCCCGTTCGGTTGCACGCGCGACCCTCCCCGTACCGCCCCGATCCGCGGGTGGCGGCGCACCGTATGCCCGCGGCGCGCGCCCGTCAACAGTCAGGCCGGTCCGCCCCGCGTGCCGTCACGGCCTGTTCGCCTGCATGCCCTACCCGTGAGTACTGTCATCCCCGAACCGGGCCCACCGCCCGGCGGCGGAGGAAGGAGCGAGGATGAGCGTGCCGATGACCAGGCAAGCCTCCACCGACCCGGCCGCGAACGGGCGCACCGCACGGCTGCCCCGCTCTGCCCGCCGGAAGCAACTGCTGGCCGCTGCCCAGGAGGTGTTCGTCGCGCAGGGCTACCACGCCGCTGCGATGGACGACATCGCCGAGCGCGCCGGCGTCAGCAAGCCCGTCCTGTACCAGCACTTCCCCGGCAAGCTGGACCTGTACCTCGCGTTGCTGGACACCCACGCCGAGGCGCTGGTGACCAAGGTGCGCGACGCGATGGCCAGCACCACGGACAACAAGGTGCGCGTCCACGCCGCGATGCAGGCGTACTACGACTTCGTGGACGGCGAGGGCGAGGCGTACCGGCTGGTGTTCGAGTCGGATCTGCGCAACGAGGGCGCGGTGCGTGAGCGCGTGGACCGCGTCAACCACGAGTGCATGGCCGCCGTCGCGGACACCATCACCGCCGACACCGGGCTCGAGCGGACCTCCGCCGAGCTGCTCGCCATGGGTCTCGTCGGCGCCGCCGAGGTGTCCGCCCGGTACTGGCTCTCCAAGGAGCGCGCGATCCCGAAGTCCGCCGCCGTCGAGATGCTCGCGGCGCTGAACTGGCGCGGTATCTCCGGCTTCCCGCGGCAGCCCTGACCGTCCGCGCCACGCACGGTCGACTAGCCTCGTGTTGTCTGAGGTACAGCGCTCTAGAGGAGGACCCACGGTGGAGGTCAAGATCGGCGTGCAGTTCGCCGCACGCGAGCTGGTCCTGGAGAGCGCGCAGTCGTCGCAGGATGTCGAGAAGGCCGTCGCCACCGCCCTGTCGACCGAGAACGGCGTGCTGACGCTCGAGGACGAGAAGGGCCGCCGGATCGTCGTGCCGGCGAACAAGCTGGCCTACGTCGAGATCGCCGCGGACGCCGCCCAGCGGCGGGTCGGCTTCACGAGCTGACGTCCGCGGGAGTGGAGATCGTCCAGCTCCTGCTGCTCGGGCTCGCGGTGGCGGTCGTCGCGCGGCTGACGACCCACGGCCGCGGCCGGGTCGGGGTACGGCCCGGGCTGCTGCTCGGTGCCGCCGGCTCGGTCGCCGGTGGGCTGCTCGCGTGGGCCGCAGGCGTCGGCGGCACCCCCCGATGGGGCGTGGCGGTCGCCGCGGCCGCGGTGGTGCTGACGGCGGCCGAGGTCGCGCAGGCCGTACGGAGCCGCCGGGCCCACTAGTTGTTGAGCCCGATCCGGCGCATCCGCTCGGTGTGCGCCGTGGTGAGCCGCTTGATCAACGCCGCAACCCCGGCCAGGTCCCCGGAGCCGCCCACGATGAGCAGGGCGAGCGCGTCCCGTTCCGCCGCGACCCGCTGGGCCTGGCTGATCGCCTCGCCCACCAGCCGCCGCCCCCACAGCGCGAGCCGCGCACCCACCGCCGGCTCGGCCGCGACCGCGGCCCGCACCTCGGTCACACAGAAGTCGGCGTGCCGCGTGTCGTGCAGGACCTCCAGCACCAGCGCGCGGTCGGCCGGGGACAGGAACTGCGCCACCTCGCGGTAGAAGTCGTCCGCGATCCCGTCACCCACGTACGCCTTGACCAGGCCCTCCAGCCAGTCCCGCGGCGCCGTCGAGTCGTGGAAGGCGTCCAGCGGCTCCACGAACGGACCCATCGCGACCTCGGGGTCCGCCCCCAGCGCCCGGATGCGGTCGACCAGCAGCGTGTAGTGCCCCATCTCGGCCGCGGCCATCTCGCTCAGCGCGGCCCGGCGCCGCACGTCCGGGGCCAGCCGGGCGTCCTCGGCGAGCCGGTCGAACGCCACGAGCACCCCGTAGGCGAGGACGCCCAGCAGGTCCACGACCGCCTCGGGATCGTCCTCCGCGGAGCCGGGCCGGACAGGACGGGGATCCGACGTGGTCAGCACGGCCTCCTGGGCACGACCGCCGCCGCGACACCGGCGGGCGGATGGGAACGAGCGGGCCGAGGCTACCGCCCGGCACCCCCGACCGCGCGCGCACGGGGGCACCGCGTGTCCTGCGACGGGCCCGACGCGGATGTCCGCGTACCATGGTGTACGAGGCGCGGGCACTCCGCCCCGCCGGTGAATGTGCGCCGACGCCACCACGGGCGTCCGAGCCCGCCGCCCCCGCCGCTGTACGCGGTGTGCGAGGGCCGTGCGGGACCCGCCCGTGACCGGTCGTCGACGCTCCGAGAGAGGCGAGACCCTGAGCACCCACGACATGACGGCGGACGTCAGCGCCGACAGCACGGACGACCGGCCCGAGACCGAGACCGACTTTGCCGCCCACGCGGTGGAGATCGACCACTCGACGACCGGCGCCCCCGAGGACCTGACCGCGGAGGAGCTCGCCGCACGAGCCCCGGTCACCGAGTCCGACCCCCTGTTCTCCGCCCTGGGCGTCCGCGCCGAGACCGTCGAGGCCCTCTCCTCGGTCGGCATCACCCGCGCGTTCGCCATCCAGGAGCTGACGCTCCCGATCGCCCTCGGCGGCGCGGACGTCATCGGCCAGGCGCGTACCGGTACCGGCAAGACGCTCGGCTTCGGCATCCCGATCCTGCAGCGCGTGCTCGGACCGGCCGAGGGCGCCGACGGCGTCCCGCAGGCACTGGTCGTCGTGCCGACCCGTGAGCTGTGCGTCCAGGTCACCCGCGACATCGAGGCGGCCGGGCGTACCCGCAACGTCCGCGTCATGTCGGTGTACGGCGGGCGCGCGTACGAGCCGCAGATCAAGACGCTCCAGGACGGTGTCGACGTCGTCGTCGGCACCCCGGGACGGCTCATCGACCTGGCCGAGCGCGGTGACCTGGTGCTGGGCAAGGTCCGCATCCTGGTCCTCGACGAGGCCGACGAGATGCTGGACCTCGGCTTCCTCCCGGACATCGAGAAGATCCTCAAGATGATCCCGGACCAGCGTCAGACGATGCTGTTCTCGGCGACCATGCCGGGGCCGATCGTCACGCTGGCCCGGCAGTTCATGAGGCAGCCGGTGCACATCCGCGCCGAGGAGCCGGACGAGGGCCGCACGGTCCCCGAGGTGGACCAGCACATCTTCCGCGCCCACGCGATGGACAAGATCGAGATGCTGGCCCGCGTCCTCCAGGCGGAGGGCCGCGGTCTCACCATGGTCTTCTGCCGCACCAAGCGCACCGCGCAGAAGGTCTCCGACGAGCTGGTCGACCGCGGCTTCGCGGCGGCGGCGGTGCACGGCGACCTCGGCCAGGGCGCACGTGAGCAGGCGCTCCGCGCGTTCCGCGCCGGCAAGGTCGACGTGCTGGTCGCGACCGACGTCGCCGCCCGCGGCATCGACGTCGCCGGTGTCACGCACGTGGTGAACTACCAGTGCCCCGAGGACGAGAAGACCTACCTGCACCGCATCGGCCGCACCGGCCGGGCGGGCGCGAGCGGCGACGCGGTCACGTTCGTCGACTGGGACGACATCCCCCGGTGGCAGCTGATCAACAAGACGCTCGACCTGCCGTACCCGGACCCGCCGGAGACGTACTCCACCTCCGCGCACCTGTACGAGGCGCTGAACATCCCGACCACGGCCAAGGGCACCCTGCCCCGCAACAAGCGCACCCGCGCCGGCCTGGGCGCCGAGAACGTCGAGGACCTGGGCGAGACCGGCAAGGGCCGCAGCGCGGGCCGGGGCAAGGACCGGGAGAAGGCCGACGAGCGGCCCAAGGCCGACGGCGGCCGTGGCCGCCGTACCGAGGGCGCCGATGCCGCCGAGGGCACCACCCGGCCGCCCCGTACCCGGCGCCGCACCCGCGGTGCCGGACCCGCGGCATCCGCCGGCGCGGCCGAGAGCGGGACCGCGCCGCAGGCCGACGAGGGCGATGCGGACGCTCCCCGCCGGCGTCGCCGCCGCGGCGGCCGCGGTCGCGGCGCGGCGGGTGGCGACGCGTCCGGCGCGCAGACCGGTACCGGGTCGACGCCCGAGAGCTGATGGGTCCGGACGAGGTCTGGCGCCGCCCGGGCGGCGACGGTGACGGCGATGCCGTCTCACCGTCGCCGCCCGTCGGCGTCCCGGCGTATGTCCCGCCGCCGCCGATGCAGCCCCCGCCGCCCACGCTCGCCCGGGGTCCGCTGATCGTCCCGGTGGTCGCGCCGCCCGAGCCGCCGGCCCAGGACCACGCCGCCCTCGACGCCGTCGAGCACCGGGCCGCGATGGTGACCGCGGCCGTCGGGGGCGTGGCGGGCGTGATCGCCGTCCTGCTGGCCGTGCTGCTCCTGGTCCGCCTCGCCGCATGACGTCCGTGCGCCTGGTGGCCATGTCGGACACCCACTTCCCGCGGCGGGCCAGGGACCTGCCCTCCGCGCTGTGGGCGGCCGTCGACGCGGCCGACGTGGTGGTGCACGCCGGCGACTGGTGCACCGTGGACCTGCTGGACACGCTGGCGGCCCGCAGCGCGCGGCTGCTGGGCGTGGCCGGCAACAACGACGGCCCGGACCTGTGGGCGCGGCTGCCCGAGGTGGCACGCGCCGAGATCAACGGGGTCCGGATCGCGGTCGTCCACGAGACCGGCGACGCCACCGGCCGCGAACGGCGCTGCGCCGCGGCGTACCCGGACACCGACGTGCTGTTCTTCGGGCACAGCCACATCCCGTGGGACACCACCACGACCGGCGGCCTGCGGCTGCTGAACCCCGGCTCACCGACGGACCGGCGCCGCCAGCCACAGCACACGTACCTGACCGCGGAGCTGCGCGACGGCGGCGTCCACGAGGTCGAGCTGCACCGGCTCTAACGCCCGCCGACGCCCTCCCAGACCATCCTCGCGCCGGTGTCCCCGGTGTTGAACAGGTACGCCCCGGTCACGCCGCCGAGGCCGAGCAGCACCACGCTGAGCACCACCGACACCACGGTCCAGACGCCCCCGCCGGTACGCCGGGCCGGCGCACCGGGCTCGTCGCCCTCGGCGAGGGCGCGCCGACGGCGCTTGCGCGCGGCGCGCAGCCGGTCGGTGGCCACCAGCAGGACCACGACGACCAGCATCGCCGCGGCGAGGTTGCGGGTCACCTCGCCGAATGCCGCGTGCCGGTCGATCGCCGCGCTCGCGCCCAGCCGCTCCGTGAGCCGGTCCCCGCTCTCGGTGGCGAGCAGCGCGGACACCGGACCCGCGAACGCCAGGAGCACCAGCGCCCAGTCGACCCGGCGCCGCCACGGCGGGACCACGACGTACACCAGCCCGAGCACCAGCGTGAGCGAGATCAGTACCAGCGGCGCATGGACGAACAGCGGGTGGGCCGGGATGCCGTTCACCAGGTCGAACACGCGGTTCCTCCTCGTCGTCGCTGGTTCGGCAGCCTAGGCGCACCACCGGCGTGTTCGCGGGACCCCGGCGCGGCCACGCCGTACCGGGGCGTCGCTCAGCGGGCGGCCGGGGCGGGGGTGCGGGCGGCGAGCAGCGCCGCGGCCAGCTCCCGGTACGCCTCGGCGCCGCGGGACCGGCGGGCGGCGGTGAGGACCGTGCGTCCGGCGGCGGGCGCCTCGGCGAAGCGCACGGACCGCGGGATCGCCGGTTCGAGCACCGACAGCCCGTACCGGCCGGAGATGTCGGCGAGCACCTCACGGGCGTGGTTGGTGCGCCCGTCGTACATCGTCGGCAGCACCCCGAGGACGGTCAGGCCGGGGTTGGTGACCCGCTGGACGTCGTCGGTGACCGTGTCCAGCAGCTGCCCGACGCCACGGTGGGCCAGCGTCTCGCACTGCAGCGGGATGATCAGGTCGTCCGCGGCGGTCAGCCCGTTGACGGTGAGCACGCCGAGCGTGGGCGGGCAGTCGACCAGCACGTCGTCGTACCCGGCCGCGATCTCCTCCAGGGCGGCGCGGAGCCGGTACTCGCGCCCGCTCACGGGCAGCAGCCGCGCCTCGCAGCCGGTGAGGTCGATCGTCGCCGGCAGCAGGTCGGGCCCCTCGGTGGTCGGCCGGACCACCATGCTCGCGGGCAGACGCTCGAGCAGCACGTCGGCGGCCGACATCTCGAGAGACTCCGGGTCGAGGCCCAGGGAGTAGGTGAGGCACGCCTGCGGGTCCAGGTCCACCAGGAGGACCCGGCGGCCCCGCTCGGCCAGCGCGGTGCCCAGCGAGGCGACGGTGGTCGTCTTCGCCACGCCGCCCTTCTGGTTCGCGACGGCGAGGATGTGGGCCACGCGGCCATCCTCGCCGGTCGCCGCGGGAGGGGCAAACGGCCGCCCGTGCCACCGCTGGGACAGAATGGCCCCCGTGAGACAGCTTGCCCGCCACCGTGCCCGCACCCGCCGCCTCGACCTGACCGACGAGACCGGGAACATCGTCGCGATCCTGGACACCCCGCCGGCACCGGCGGTGCCCCGCCGCGGCACCGTCCTGCTGGTACCCGGGTACACCGGGACCAAGGAGGACTTCGCCCCGCTGCTGGACCCGCTGGCCGACCTCGGGCACCGGGTCGTGACGATGGACCAGCCCGGCCAGTACCAGTCCGCCGGGCCCGACGACCCGGCGGCGTACAACGTGTACTGGCTCGGCGCGGTCGTCCGCGCGGTCGCCGCCGCGCTGCTGGCCGAGGACCACGCCGCCGAGGACGGCCGTGCCGCGGGGACCGTCCACCTGCTCGGCCACTCGTTCGGCGGCCTGGTCGCCCGGGAGGCCGTGATCGGCGCGCCGGAGTTGTTCCGCTCGCTGGTGCTCCTCGGCTCCGGCCCGGCGGCCATCGGGGGGTCCCGCAAGGATCGGATGACCTACATCGAGCCGCTGCTGGAGAGCGGCGGGATGCTCGCGGTGTACGAGGCGGCGGAGCAGTTGGCCCGGCTGGACGCGGGCTGGCAGGCGGCCCCGGCCGAGCTGCAGGCGTTCCTCAAGACGCGGTTCCTCGCCAGCTCCGGCTACGGCCTCAAGGGCATGGGCGACGCGCTGCTCACCGAGCCGGACCGGGTCGAGGAGCTGCGGGCGACCGGCCGGCCGGTGCTGGTCTGCCACGGCGAGCACGACGACGCGTGGCTGCCCGGGACCCAGGCCGAGATGGCGACCCGCCTCGGCGCCCGCCACGAGGTGATCCCCGGGGCGATGCACTCCCCCGCCGTGGAGGCGCCGGAGCCGACCGTGCCCGTGCTGGCCGGGTTCTGGGCGGACGTCGAGACCTCCTCGCGTTGATCATGGGCTTTGCAACAGACAC
>JAVEDU010000069.1 GCA_030840805.1 Actinomycetota bacterium | reverse complement strand
TGCCCGTTGCCGTCCGCGCCGCCGTCACCGGTCCCGGTGACGAAGTCCGCGCCGGGCAGGACCACCCCGGCGAGGTCCGGGTGACCGGCCTCCACGCCGGTGTCGACGACCGCGACCGTCACGCCCGTCCCGGTCTGCCGGGTCCACAGGTCCTCGGCCTTCAGCCGGTCGAGACCCCACTGGGAGCTCCGCCTCGCGTCGTCGGACCGCACGGCGGCCGTGTGGACGCGCCGGTCGAGGGAGACGCTCACGACGCCGGTGGTCCGCTGGGACGCGGCGACGGCGGCCGCGGCGGCGGCCCGGCCGTCCACCGTCCGGACCTCGACCCGGGGACGCCCCGCGATGGTGCGCACGGTCACGACGCGGACATCTCCGCGTACCGGCGCCGTCGCCACGATCTCGGGAGCGGAGGCGTGGACGCTGGGGGCCACGCGGTCCCAGCTCGCCACGCGGGCCGGCGCGGCGGGCGCGGCCGTCGCGGTGGTCACGGCCGGGGTCGCGGCGGGGCCGGGACCGGCGGCGGCCGGGACGCCCGTCGTACAGCCGGCAACGACGAACGCGAGAGCGATGGGTACGAGCACAGACCTCATGTCCGCCCGATCGGCAGGACCCGTCACCGCCTGAGCGGTTTGCGCCCTGTCGTCCAGATCGGGGTCAGTGCCCCCGGAAGGCCTCCTCCAGCCAGTCCGCGACCACGGTGGGCACCACCTTCGCGTCCACCAGCATCGGCCGGGCCGCTCCCCCGGCCACCCAGGCGGCCACCGCGGCAAGGTCCTCCGGCCGGCGGACGGTGACCGCCTCGAACCCGGCCGCCCGGCCGAACCCGGCGAAGTCCACCGGCGGGAACTGCACCAGGTCCACCGGATGTCCGTCCGGGCCGAAATGGTGGACCTCGGCCCCGTACGCCCCGTCGTCGTACACCACGACCAGCATCCGCAGCCCGAGCCGGACCACTGTTTCCAGCTCACCGAGGGCCATCAGCGCGCCGCCGTCCCCGAGCGCGGCGACGGTGACCCGGTCGGGCCGCCCCACGGCGGCCCCGATGGCGGTCGCGAGGCCGAGGCCGACCGACTGGAAGCCCTGGGTGAACACGAACCCCTGCGCATCCGGAATGGTGAGGTACATCGGCGCCCAGCCCATGAAATGCCCCGAGTCCACGGCGAGCGTGCGATCGGCGGGGAGCAGGTCCTCCAGTGCGATGGTCAGCGTGCGCGGGTCGATCGCGTCCCCGGTGCCGGCGTCCTCGTACCGCTCGTCCCGCCGGCCCCCCGTGGCGATCCGGTCCCGTACCGCGCCGGAACGCCAGCCCGCCGGCCGGTGGTCGCGGCGGTCCAGTTCCGCGAGCAGATCCCGGGCGGTCTCGGCCACGTCCCCCAGCACGCCGAGATCGACCCGGTGGTTCGCGCCGAGCGCGTCGGCGTCCACGTCGACCTGGGCCACCGTCGCGCCGGCACCGAGCAGCCGGCCGTGCCGGGTCGTCCACATCGTCAGGGAAACGCCGAACCCGAGCACCAGGTCGGCTCCCGCGAGGAGCTCGGCGGCCACCGGGGACGCGAAGCCCCCGGAGATGCCCAGGTCCCACGGGTTGCCGGCGAACAGCCCCGCCGCCACCGCCGAGGTCGCCACCAGCGCCCCGGTGCGCTCGGCGAGCGGCTCCAGGTCCGCGCGGTACGGGCGGGCACCACGGCCGGCGAGGATCACCGGCCGCTCGGCCCGCGCCAGGGCGTCGGCGAGCGCGGTGACATCGGCGGCGTTCGGGCGTACCGGTGCGGGCAGCGGCGCGAGCCTGGCGGTACCGGGGACGGCGGGCGCCGCCTGGACGTCGAGGGGCATGTTCAGCACGACCGGCCGGCGTTCGACGACCGCCCGCCGGTACGCCCGGACCGCGTCGGCGACCGCGCTCTCCGGGCCGTGCAGGCGCTCGACACCGGCGCCGACCGCGGCGACGAGCGCGCCCTGGTCGATGCGGAAGTTGGAGCGCACCGCCGCGCCCGCCGTGTCCGCGGCGAGCACCAGCAACGGGGTGCGGCTCTTCGCGGCCTCGGCGATACCGGTCATCGCGTTCGTCAGGCCCGGGCCCTGGTGCAGCGTCACCACGCCCACCTCGCCGGTGAGCCGGGCGTACGCGTCGGCCATCGTCACCACGGCCGTCTCGTGCCGCCCCGAGACGACGGCCGCGCCGGCGTCGCGCAGGGCGTTCGTGACGACGAAGTTCCCGCTGCCGAGCAGCGTGAACACCTGCCGTACGCCGAGCCCGCCCAGCGCCTGCCCGACCGCTGCGGCGACGGTCACCGCGGGACGAGCGCCAGAACGCGGGCGGGGCTGCCGGACCCGCCGACGATCGGTAGCGGGGCCGCGATGACCACGGCACCGGTGGGCGGCAGCGAGGCGAGGTTCTGCAGCTGGGTGAGGCCGTACTTGCCCGCGCCCAGCAGGAACGAGTGGCACGGGAACGGCGGGTCGAACGAGTGCGCCGCCCCCGCGTCGGTGCCGACCGTCTCGGTGCCCATGCCGAGGATCGACGTCTCCTCGGCGAGGTACCGCGCGCATTCCGCCGAGACACCCGGCGTGTGCGGGCCGGTCTCGTCCGCGTTGAGGAAGTCGGCCTGGTCACCGGAGCGGACGTCCCAGCCGGTGCGGTACAGCAGCCACGCACCCTCGGGAAGCGGGCCGTGCTCGGCCTCCCAGGCGCGGAGGTCGTCGATCTCCAGCAGGTAGTCGGGGTTCGCGGCACACTCCGCGCTCCGGTCGATCACCACGGCCGGGGCGACGAGCTGCCTCGGCGGTACCTGCGAGATGTCCAGGCCGTCCCGGCCGCTCACCCAGTGGTTCGGCGCGTCGAAATGCGTGCCGACGTGCTCGCCGGTGGAGATGTTGTTCCAGTACCAGGCCGGACCGCGGTCGTCGTACCGGCTGATCTCGGTCAGCGAAAAGCCCCGCGTGTTCGCGAACGGCGGCGGGAGCTGGAGGATCGGCGTCGAGGCCGACAGCGGCGAGGTGAGGTCGACAATCTCCACGGCGCCGGTGGCCAGGCCGGCGAGCAGGTCATTGAGTGCGGTCATGCGCGGATCATGCCCTACCGGCGTGGGCCCGGAGCCCTCGCACGGAGGGGCCCGGGCCATCGACGGCCCGGGACCCGCGGCTCAGCCGAAGAGCTCGTCGAGGAAGCTCCCCTTGCGCTTCTGGCCGGAGCCGTACTGCCGGTGGGACCTGTCGTCGTCGTCGTGGTCCCGGCGCCCGTGCTCCTGCTCCCGGTGCCCACGCTCGGGCTCCCGGCGCTGCGCGTAGTAGGCGCTCTCCGCGTCCACCAGGCGCTCGAGCTCCCCGCGGTCGAGGAAAAGACCCCGGCAGCCGGTGCACTGGTCGATCGTCACGCCGTTCCGCTCGTACGCGCGCATGTCGGCGCCACACTTGGGGCAGATCGGTCCAGCATTCACAGCAGGCTCCTCGGTGTCTCGGTGGTGCCGATGTTCCCACGAGCGGCACGAAAGGGTGACGATCCGCCGCCCGGCGGCGCCCGACCCGGCATCATCGCGGTCGACACCACCCCGAGGAGACCACCACCATGACGCAACGCCGGTTGCCCCGCTGGTCCGAGTTCGCACCGCTGCTGCGGCCACGCCAGGTTCCCGGGGACCGGACCGACCGGCGGCTCGCGCGCGCCGCCACGATCCGCGACCTCCGCGAGTCCGCCCGGCGCCGCACCCCCCGCGCGGTCTTCGACTACACCGACGGCGCCGCCGGGGAGGAGCTGAGCCTCGACCGGTCGCGGGCCGCATACAGCCGGGTCGAGTTCGTCCCGAGCGTGCTCCGCGACGTGTCCACCGTGGACACCTCGACGACGCTGCTCGGCCGGCCGTCGGCGCTGCCGATCGCGTTCGCCCCGACCGGCTTCACCCGGATGATGAACCACGAGGGCGAGACCGCGGTCGGCCGGGTGGCCCAGCGCACCGGCATCCCGTACGCACTGTCCACGATGGGCACCACCTCGCTGGAGGACCTGGCCGCGGCGGCGCCGGACGCCCGGCGGTGGTTCCAGCTGTACCTGTGGCGGGACCGGGAGGCGAGCCGCGACCTGGTGTCCCGCGCGCTGGCGGCGGGGTACGAGGCGCTGGTGCTCACCGTGGACACGCCCGTCGCCGGAGCCCGGCAGCGGGACGTCCGCAACGGCCTGACCATCCCGCCGGCGCTGACGATGCGCACGGTGCTGGACGGCGCGGCGCACCCGGCGTGGTGGTTCAACCTGCTCACCACGGCGCCGCTGGAGTTCGCGTCGCTGCGCTCCTTCGACGGCACGGTCGCCGAGCTGGTGAACCAGATGTTCGACCCGGCCGCCACGATCGCCGACGTGCGGTGGCTCCGGGATGCCTGGCCCGGGGCCCTGGTCGTCAAGGGCGTCCAGACGGCCGCCGACGCGCTCGCCGTGGTCGACGCCGGGGCGGACGCGGTCGTGGTGTCCAACCACGGCGGACGGCAGCTCGACCGCGCACCGACGCCGCTGGAGCAGCTCGGGGCGGTGTCGGCGGCGGTGGGCGACCGCGCGGAGGTGTACGTCGACGGCGGCATCCTGGACGGGGCCGACGTGGCCGCGGCGGTCGGGCTCGGCGCGCGGGGCTGCCTCGTCGGCCGGGCGTACCTGTACGGGCTGATGGCCGGCGGCGAGCGCGGCGTTCAGCGTGCCACCGACATCCTCGCGGCCGAGCTCCGGCGGACGATGCAGCTGGTCGGGGTCACCTCGGTGGCCGAGCTGACGGCCGACCGGGTTCGGCTGAGGGCCTGAGAAACGGTGACCGGGGATCTAGACTCCGCCGCCATGGACCTGATCGAGTTCAGCCCGACGTTCGAGGAGTACGCGTTCACGTTCGGAGGCGCGGCGCCGATCCGGAAGGTCAAGCCGGGCACCGCGCTGAAGCTGTGGTCCGACGACGCCTTCGGTGGCGCGCTGCGGAGCAACACCGACCTGTCCAGCGAGAAGGTGGACCTTCGGTACGTCAACCCGCAGACCGGACCGTTCTACGTCGAGGGCGCGGAGCCCGGTGACGCGCTGGCGATCCACTTCGTCGACCTGGAGCCCGCCCGCGACTGGGGGGCGTCCGCGGCCATCCCGTTCTTCGGCGGCCTGACCGGCACGGGCGTCACCGCGACCCTGCAGGACGCACTGCCGGACATGACGTGGATCTACCACCTGGACCGGGCGGCGCGCACCGTGGCGTTCGAGGCCCGGCACAGCAACCACCGGATCGAGCTCCCGCTGGAGCCCATGCTCGGCACCGTGGGGGTCGCGCCTGCCGGGGGCGAGGTGCGCAGCTCCCTGGTGCCCGAACGCTTCGGCGGGAACATGGACACGCCGGAGATGCGCGCCGGGACCACGTGCTTCCTCGGCGTCAACGTCGAGGGCGCCCTGTTCTCGGTCGGTGACGGGCACTACCGGCAGGGCGAGGGGGAGGCCTGTGGCACCGCCGTCGAGGGGGCCATGACGACCACCCTGATCGTGGAGCTGGTCAAGGGCGCGGCCCCGGCGTGGCCCCGGCTGGAGAACGACGACCACTGGATCACCGTCGGCTCCAGCCGTCCGCTGGAGGACGCCTGGCGGGTGGCGCAGGTGGAGATGGTCCGGTGGTTCGGCGAGCTGTACGGGTTCGACCGGATGGACGCGTACCAGCTGCTGTCCCAGATCGTGAAGGCGCCGATCGCCAACGTGGTGGACGCGAACTACACCTCCGTCATCAAGGCCCCGAAGGCGCTGCTGCCCGCAGCCGACGCCTTCGGGGGGATGCACCGCGAACTGCGCGGGCGCGCCGCCGAACTCAACGGGAGCTGACCATGGACCTCGGACTCACCGGCCTGCGGGCCCTCGTCACCGGCGGCACCCGCGGCATCGGGCGGGCGGTGGTGGAGACGTTCCTCGACGAGGGCGCGTCGGTCGCCTTCTGTGCCCGGGACGCCGCCGCGGTCGAAGCCCTCGAGAAGGAGCTCGCCTCCCGCGGCACCGTCGCGGGCACGTCGGTCGACGTCGGGGACCCGGCCGGGCTCGCCACCTGGGTGGAGCAGGCCGCCGAGCGGCTCGGCGGGATCGACATCGTGGTCTCGAACGTGAGCGCGCTCGCGATCCCGGACACGCCGGAGAACTGGGCCGAGTCGCTGCGCGTGGACCTGATGGGAACGGTCGGGCTGGTGAACGCCGCCCTGCCGCACCTGGAGGCCAGCTCCCACGCGTCGATCGTCACGATCTCCAGCGTCTCCGGCCGGGAGATCGACTTCGCCGCCGGGCCGTACGGCACCGCCAAGGCCGCGATCGCCCACTACACCCAGGGGCTCGCGAACCAGCTCGCGCCGAAGGGCATCCGGGCGAACAGCATGTCCCCGGGGAACACGTACTTCGAGGGCGGCGTCTGGGCGGGCATCCAGACCGGCAACCCGGAGCTGTACGAGCTGGCGCTCGGGCTGAACCCGACCGGCCGGATGGGCACTCCGCAGGAGATGGCGCGGTCGATCGTGTTCCTCGCGAGCCCCGCGTCGAGCTTCACGAGCGGCGCGAACATGTTGGTCGACGGCGCCCTGACGCGCGGGGTGCAGCTCTGAGAACTGCTGGCACGATGGACGCATGAGCATCATCAAGATCAATGCGATCACCGTGGCACCGGACAGCGGCGACGAGCTCGCACGGCGGTTCGCCGCCCGGGCGGGCGCCGTCGACGGATCGGACGGTTTCGAGGGTTTCGAGCTGCTGAAGCCGACCGACGACCGCACGACGTGGCTCGTCCTGACCCGCTGGCGGGACGAGGACGCGTTCAACGCCTGGACGCACTCCCGGGCGTTCGGCGAGGGGCACCGCTCCGAGGCCGAGCGCGCCGGCGAGCCGGCCCCCAAGCCGGTCGGGATCTCCAGCGAGTTGTGGTCCTTCGAGGTCGCGGGTGGCTCCACCGGCAAGGGTTCCTAGGAGGCCGGCGGACCCAGGAGCTCCCCGCCGGCCGAGGTGCCCAGCTCCGGACGCAGGATCGTGTCGGGGCGCTCGCGGGTGAGCACCCCACTCGCGAGCACGAGGTCGTCCACGCTGACCCCGCTGCGGAGCGAGTCCTGTGCGATCGCGGTCGCCTGCGCGGCCGCTGATGCGGAAGTTCTCGACGGCCCGCGCCGTGTGGACGCCGTAGTACGCGTCCGCGGGAACTTCCGGTCACCGAGCAGGTCGTGCTCGATCCTTGTCACGCCGTGTCTTTCCGTGCGGTGGACCGGCCGGGGCACCGGCGACGCCGTTGGCGCCCGTGCCCCGGCCGAGCTGTTGCTCGCTCCCGACCTCGGCCACGTCGCGGCGGTACGTCTCGGCGATCAGCGCGACACTCACCAGGCTGATGATCGAGACGAGCACCATGTCGGCGCCGACCGAGAACGACGACGTGTTGGAGGCGTACAGCGCGGTGGCGATGAACGGCGCGAGCCCGCCACCGAAGGTCGCCCCCGAGCTGGTAGCCCAGCGACGCCCCGCTGTACCGCACGCCGGTGCGGAGCATCTCGGCGAACAGCGCCGCCTGCGGGCCGTACGAGATACCCAGCGTCAGCGCCATGCCGCCCAGCGCGACGAGCGCCATGGGCAGGGTGCCGACAATCATCAGCGGGAAGAACAGCGCCGACCACACGCCATCGCGGCCGTACCGAACATGAGCACCTCGCGGCGGCCGAAGCGGTCCGAGAGCCGTCCCGCCGGGGCGAGCGCAGCAAGCCGGAGGACCGATGCGCAGACCAGGGCGACGAGCGTGTCGTTGCGCGTGAACTCGAGCACCTCGGTCATGTACGACAGGGCGCAGACCAGGACGAGGTGGCCCCTCGCCAGCAGCGTGCCCACGAGCATGGCCTTGCGGCCGATCATGCCGCCGACCGGGCGGGCGACGAACCCGACCGCGCACGTCGCGAACGCCGCCAGCGTCCCGCCGACCGACGAGAACGATCGAGTCCTTGACGAAGTTCACCGCGATGTCGGTGAGCTCCGAGCTGGGCGGCCGAGTCAGCTCAGGCGCATCGTGCCGTCCCGGAGGTACCGGGTGTGCCAGTCCAGCGCCTCCTCCAGCAGGTGCGGCGTGTGCGCGCCCCGGCCGGACGCCAGCGCCCGGTCGAGGTAGTCCCCCAGCGCGGCCCGGTACTCCGGAGCCGCGCAGTGGGCGATGATCTGCCGGGCGCGCCGCGTCGGCGACAGCCCGCGGAGATCCGCGATGCCGTGCTCGGTGACGATCACGTCCACGTCGTGCTCGGTGTGGTCCACATGGGACACCATCGGCACGATGCTGGAGATCGCCCCGCCCTTGGCGACGGCGGGGCTGACGAAGATCGAGACGTACCCGTTGCGGGCGAAGTCGCCGGAGCCGCCGATCCCGTTCTGGATGCGCGTGCCCATCAGGTGGGTGCTGTTCACGTGGCCGTAGATGTCGGCCTCGATGAACCCGTTCATCGCGATCACGCCGAGCCGCCGGATCACCTCGGGGTGGTTGCTGATCTCCTGGGGGCGCAGCAGGATCCGGTCGCGGAACTGCTCCAGGTCCGCGGTCAGCCGTTCGATCGCGGCGGGGCTGAGGGAGAACGCCGTCGCCGACGCCATGTCCAGCTTTCCCGACTCGATCAGGTCCAGCATGCCGTCCTGGATCACCTCGGTGTACGCGGTGAGGTGCTCGAACGGCCCGTCCACGAGGCCGGCGAGGACCGCGTTCGCCACGTTGCCGACGCCGGACTGCAGCGGCAGGAGGTTCGCGGGGATCCGGCCCCGGCGCACCTCGGCGGCGAAGAAGTCCAGCACGTGCCCGGCGATCGCCCGGGACACGTCGTCCGGCTCCTTGAACGGGGTGTTCCGGTCCGGGGCGTGCGTCTCGACGATCGCGACGACCTTGTCCGGGTCCACGTCGAAGTACGGCTGCCCGATCCGGTCCGCGGGCGCCATGATCGGGACGGGGCGTCGTTCCGGCGGCAGCGCGGTGCCGTAGTAGATGTCGTGCATGCCCTCCAGGTCGGGGCTCTGCCAGCTGTTGACCTCGAGGATGACCTTGTCGGCGCGGTCCAGCCACGTCTTGTTGTTGCCGACCGAGGACGACGGGATCAGCCTGCCGTCCTCGGTGATCCCGGAGACCTCGACGATCGCGACGTCGAGATCTCCGAAGAAGCCCTCCCACGCCATCTGGGCGACATGCGACAGGTGGACGTCGGTGTACTGCATCTGACCGGAGTTGATCTTCTCCCGGGTCACCGGGTCCGACTGGTACGGCAGTCGCAGGTCGATCCCGTCCGCCGCGGCGAGCGCGCCGTCCAGCTCGGGAGCCGTGGACGCGCCGGTCCACACGTTCACCTTGAAGGGCGCTCCGCCACCCGCGTTGATCTTCGCGATCCGCTCGGCGAGCGCGCCGGGCACGACCTTGGGATAGCCGGCGCCGGTGAAGCCGCTCATGCCGACGTTCGCGCCGGCCGGGATCATCGCGGCGGCCTCCTCGGGGGAGGTGACCCGGCTCGCGAGTTCGGCGTTCCTGATCCGGCCGGTGTCCACTCGACTCCTCCGCTGGGTCTGCTGCCCGCTCGGGAGAGCTACCCCGGCGACGGCCGACCATGCACGGAACTCCACCGCCCGGCCCGCACCGATCGTCGCAGCGGCCCCGGCGGCTGCGCAGCTCATCGACGTTGCGGAGCTGGTCGGAGCGGAGGGCGAGGGATTCGAACCCTCGAGGAGCTTGCACCCCTAGCGGTTTTCAAGACCGCCGCCATCGGCCACTAGGCGAGCCCTCCTGACCCGCGGAGACACCCGCTCGCCTGGACGACATCGGCCCGCCCGGCTCGCGAATGGCTCGCAGGTGGCCCGGCCGGAGCCGAACCGGGGCTCAGTGTCGCACGGGCGCCGGGCGCTCCGGGTGCGGCCGCCAACGCCTCCGCGATGGGCATGCCGGTCGCCGGACGATCCAGTCCGGGCACCACGCCCCGACCCGCACCGCTTCGACCGGCGGCAGAAAGGCCGACGGCCCCCGCTCCGGAGAGCGGGGGCCGTCGGTGTGGTGCTGGGTGAATCAGATGGGGCGAACGTTCTCCGCCTGCGGGCCCTTCTGGCCCTGCGTGGTGTCGAACTCCACCCGCTGGTTCTCATCGAGGCTGCGGTAGCCGTCGGCCGCGATCGCCGAGTAGTGGACGAAAACGTCCGCGCCGCCGCCGTCCGGAGCGATGAAGCCGAAGCCCTTCTCGCCGTTGAACCACTTCACGCTGCCCTGAACCATGTGCTTCTCCTTCGTGGAGCTGTGCCGAGGGCCGCACAGCGCGGATCCCCCGGGTTGCGACACGAACGTCATCTGAGGCCAGGAAACTCTCCCGAACACAAAAATACGCCCGCGGTCAGACTCCCACGGGCGTAACAACACGTTCGAGGAATGCAACTGCAACACGGAAACTGTACCACACATCGGCGCGCCATCGTCCGAACAGCCGAATCGGACTAACGGACGGAGGTCACACCATGTACTGGTCGTGCCGCGCGTACAGCTCGGTCCACTCCTGCGGGCTCGGCTCGGCGCCGCCGTCGGCCACCCGCTTCAGCTCGCCGAAGTAGTCCTCCCGCGGCGCCCCCGGGATGCTCATCATCAGCATCGACACCGGCTCGGGCCGCGCGTTGCGGAACCCGTGGATCCCGCCCTCGGGCACGTACAGGTGATCACCGTCGCCGGCGTTCACCCAGTCCGTGCCGTCGTACAACTGCACGATGCCGGCCAGAACCTGGAAGGACTCGGCGAAGCCGCGGTGGAAATGGGGCCTCGCCCCGCCACCGTTCGGGGCGAGGTCGAGCCGGTACAGGCTGTACCGCCCGCCGGTCTGCCGCATCGACGCGACGATCGTGGCGGTCATCGACCCGACCTCCAGGTCCTGCTGCGCCACGCGCGGGATCAGCACCCCGGTGCGCTCACCGTCCCCCGCGTACGTCATCTCGGCTACAGGACCGTCGAGCCGTACATCTCGCCGAGCGGGTCGGCGATGAGCTCGATCCGCGCGCCGTCGGGGTCGCGGAAGTACACCGACACCTCGCTGTGGATCTCGTGCCGCACGCCGGCGTCGGCGAGCTTGCGCACCAGGTGGTCCCACCGCGACGGCTCGACGCTGATCGCCATGTGGTGCAGCCCGCCGAGCACCTCGCCGTACGGCCCGAGGTCGAGGCCCGGGAAGTCGAAGAACGCCAGCAGGTTCCCGTTGCCGATGTCGAAGAAGAAGTGCGAGGAGCCGGGGTAGTCCCGGTTCTCGATGAGCTCGGTGAGCGGGAACTCCAGGACGTCCTGGTAGAACCGGACGGTCTGCTCGACGTCGCTGCTGATGAGCGCCGTGTGGTGCAGTCCGCGCGCGGACGATGCGGGACGCTCGCCCGCCGGGCGCAGGTACGAGTTCCTGATCCGCTCGCGCTCCGCCTCGAAGCCCGCGTGGTCGACCGTGGTCATGACGTCTCCTCTTCCGGTTCGACCGTACTCAGGTGGCGATGGTGGTGTGCATCTCCCAGACGAGCACCTCGGCCGGCTCGACCGCGGTCACCCGGTGTCCACCGACGCCGGTGAAGCGCACCGCGTCCCCGGCGCCGATCACGCCGGCGCCCTCGAGCGTGACGCTGCCGCGCGGCACGAACAGGTGCAGGTACGGCGCGTCCGGCAGTTCCACCGACTGGCCGGGCCGCAGCCGGGCCGCGTGCAGGGCGGCGAACCTGTTCTTGATCCGGATGGCCGAGGCGCCGTCGTGCTTGTCCATCCCGGATGCGACGGGGACGAGGCCGCCCGCAAGCAGGCCGTCCTCGATCTCCCGCTGCTCGTAGCCGGGGGTGATGCCGTTCTCGTCCGGGACGACCCACATCTGAACGAAGTGGACCGGCTCGTCGTGCTCGGAGCCCTGCAGGCGCCAGGAGTCGTTCTTCTCCGAGTGCAGGATGCCGCGACCGGCGCTCATCCGCTGGGCGAGCCCCGGGTAGATCACCCCGGAGTGGCCGGTGGAGTCCTGGTGGACCAGCGAGCCCTGGAGGACCCAGGTGACGATCTCCATGTCGCGGTGCGGGTGGGTCTCGAAGCCCATGCCCGGCGTGACGACGTCGTCGTTGTTCACGAGCAGCAGCCCGTGGTGGGTGTTGGAGTGGTCGTAGTGCCCGCCGAAGGAGAAGGAGTGCTTCGAGTCGAGCCAGCCGATCTGGGTCTTGAACCGGTCGGCCGAACGACGGACGTCCACGTGGGACTCGGGCGTGGTCATGGCGGAGATCCTCTCAGCGGCGGGTGGGCGGGCCGACCGCCGCGAGGCGACGGGGACGACGTCTGTGGCGGCCGGCCGGGACGAGCTGGGTCAGCCGGCCTTGATGGCCGAGACCTCGAACTCGAGCACGACCTTGTCGCTGACGAGGACGCCGCCGGTCTCCAGCGCGGCGTTCCAGGTGATGCCGAAGTCCTTACGGCTGATCGTGACGGAGCCCTCGAAGCCGATGCGCACGTTGCCGAACGGGTCGGTCGCGGTGCCCTCGTACTCGAACTCGACGGTCACGGGCCGGGTGACGCCCTTGACGGTGAGGTCGCCGGTCACGTCGAACGTGGTGTCACCGGTCTGCGCGACCTGGCGCGACGCGAAGGTGATCTCCGGGTACTGCTCCAGCTCCAGGAAGTCGGCGCCGCGGATGTGGTCGTCACGCTGCGAGTTCCGGGTGTCGATGCTGGCGGCCTTGATGACGACCTTCGCGCTCGACTTGGCCGGCTCGGCGCCGTCGACGTGGATGGTGCCCTCGAAGTCGTTGAAGGCGCCGCGGACCTTGGTGACCATCGCGTGGCGCGCGACGAAGCCGAGGCGGGTGTGCGAGGCGTCGAGGGTGTAGTCGCCGGTAAGGGTGGTGAAGTCGAGAACCGTGGTCATGGGTGTCTCCTCGGATACTTCCGGCCAACCGATCTGGTTGACGTGTCATCTACACTCTACCGAACTTAGATGATGTGTCAACTATTCCGGGGTACAGTGTCGTCATGACCGACACGCGATGGCTCGACGAGCGCGAGCAGCACGCCTGGCGCGCTTACCTGCGCATGCAGAGCCGGCTGAGCGCCCAGCTCAACCGGCGGCTGCAGGCGGACTCGAACCTGTCCCTCGCGGACTTCGACGTGCTGGTCGCGCTGACCGACCGACCCGAGGAGCGGCTCCGCGTCTCCGAGCTCGCCCGCGTCCTGCAGTGGGAGAAGAGCCGGCTGTCCCACCACGTCGGCCGCATGGAGCGGCGCGGCCTCGTCGTCAAGGAGGACTGCGACGACGACGGGCGCGGCGCGTTCGTCGTCCTGACGCCGGAAGGCCGCCGGGTCATCGAGGCGGCCGCCCCGTCGCACGTCGACACGGTTCGCCGGCTGGTCTTCGACGACCTCACGCCGGAACAGGTGGCCACGCTGGACACCATCGCCCAGCAGGTGCTGGCCCGCCTGGGGGCCGAGGAGTAGGGCTCGCCTCCGCCGCGGGGTCCGCGTAGCGTTCGCTGCGAGCCGACCACGGAGGTCTGGATGACCGACCTGCGGTACAAGATGATCATGGCGCTGAACGCCGCCGACCTCGGCGACCCGCTGTGCGAGCAGGCCGCGGACATCTGCGCGGAGATCGCCGACCAGCATTGTGTGGAGCTGCACCGCGCCGCCTCGCCGACCGTCCCGCGGGAGCAGCCGGCGACCGTCGACCACGCCCGCACCTGAGCGTCCGCGATGACCCAGACGATCCCGCAGGTGGACGTCCGGCGCGCGGACGACAGGTTCGAGACCCGGCTGTCCTGGTTGGACTCGAAACACTCGTTCTCGTTCTCGCGGCACTACGACCCGCAGAACACCCACCACGGTCTGCTCCTGGTCAACAACGACGACGTCGTCAGCCCCGGCAAGGGCTTCGAGACGCACCCCCACCAGGACATGGAGATCGTCACCTGGGTTCTGCGCGGCTCGCTCGTCCACCAGGACTCGACCGGGCACACCGGGGTGATCTACCCGGGGCTCGCCCAGCGGATGAGCGCCGGCACCGGCATCCTGCACTCCGAGAAGAACGACGCCTGGCGGCTGGGCGGCGCCGAGCACGACGAGCCGGTCCACTTCGTCCAGATGTGGGTGCTCCCGGACGTGAACGGGATCACCCCTGGGTACGAACAGCTGGAGATCGCCGACACCCTGCTGACCGGTGGGCTCGTCCCCGTGGCGTCCGGGATGGACCATCACCGCGATGCGGCCGCCATCCGGATCAAGAACAAGTATGCGGCGCTGTACGCCGCCCGGTTGGCGCCGGGCCAGAGCGTCGAGCTGCCGGACGCGCCGTTCCTGCACCTGTTCGTGGCGCGCGGTGCGGTCGACCTGGAGGACACCGGGCCGCTCGGGACCGGCGACGCGGTGCGCTTCACGGCCGTCGGGGGTCAGCGCGTCCGGGCCGACGAACCCGCCGAGATCCTCGTCTGGGAGATGCACGCCACCGTCAGCGGCTGGTGACCGCGGCCTGGAGCGACTCCAGCAGCGCCAGCGTGTCCGCGTTGGGGTCGAGCGCGACCGCGATCCGGGCGTGGGCGGCCGCCTCGTCCGGCCGGCTGAGGCGTTGCAGCGTGCGGGCCAGACCGATCCGCGCGAAGACGTCGATCGGGTCGCCGTCCACCAACCGCTGGAACACCTCGGCCGCCCGCCCCAGCCGGGCCCCGGCAAAGTAGGTCCGGGCGAGAAGCTCCAGGGCGGAGCGCGCGTCCGGCTCCAGGCTCGCCAGCTCCTCCGCCCGTTGGGTCGCCTCGCGCACCCGGCGGTCCTGGAGCAGCTGGCTGGCCTCGCGGTACAGCGCGACGCTGTCGGCGGTCGGTTCCATGGCACCACGGTGCGCCGGAAGCGACCCGCGCGCACGCCGGGCACGTCCTGCCCCGCGCCTCGACACCGGTTAGCCTGCCGGGGTAGCCCGCCTCACACCCGGAGGACCCTCGCATGCCGGTATCGCTTCGTCCGCGCCATCTGAAGCGGTACAAGGACATCAGCCTCCTGCTCATGCGGTACGGCCGCTCCGATCTCGTCTCCGGGATGGGCCTGGAGACCGACGAGGTGACCGCCGACACGACCGGCATGGCGGCGTCGGCCGCGGACCTGGCGGCGGACCTCGAACGGCTCGGCCCCACCTACGTCAAGCTCGGCCAGCTGATGTCCACTCGGGCCGACCTCCTCCCCCCGCCGTACATCGAGGCGCTGGCGCGGCTGCAGGACAACGTCGCGTCGTTCGACTCCGACGAGGTCGAGCGGATCATCTCCGCCGAGCTCGGCGTCCGGCTGTCGCGGGTCTTCCCCGAGTTCGACCCCGAGCCGCTCGCCTCGGCGTCGCTGGGCCAGGTGCACCGGGCCACCCTGCGCGACGGCCGGCAGGTCGCGGTCAAGGTGCAGCGCCCGGACATCCGGGAGCAGGTGCTGGACGACCTCGACGCGCTCCGGGAACTGGCCGAACTGGCGGACGCGCACACCGAGCTCGGCCGCCGGTACGGGTTCGCCGACCTGGTTGCCGAGTTCCGCACCTCGATGCTGGCGGAGCTGGACTACCAGCAGGAGGCCCAGAACCTCGTCGCGCTCGGGGCGAACCTCACGGAGTTCGACCGCATCCACGTCCCGCAGCCGATCACCGACCTGTCCACGGCCCGCGTGCTGACGATGGAGTACATCGACGGCCGCAAGCTCACCTCCCTCGGACCGCTCGCCCAGCTGGACCTGGACGGCACCGCGCTGGCCGAGCAGCTGCTCGGCGCCTACCTCCGGCAGATCCTGGTCGACGGGTTCTTCCACGCCGACCCGCACCCGGGCAACGTCCTGCTCACCGCCGACGGCGACCTCGCCCTGCTCGACCTGGGCATGGTCGGCCGTGTCCCCGCCGAGATGGCCGACCGGCTCGTCAAGCTCCTGCTGGCGGTGAGCGAGGGTCGGGCCGAGGACGCGTCCCGGGCCCTGCTGTCGCTGGCCGGACGCGGCGAGGACGCCGACGAGACCTCGTTCGGACGCGCGGTCGCCGCGGTCGTCGCGGAGAACCACGGTGTCGCCCTCGGCCGGTTGAGTGCGGGCGCGATCATCATGGAGCTGTCGAGGGCGGCGGTGGTGAACGGGCTGCGACCGCCGCCGGAGCTGTCGATGCTCGGTCGCGCGCTGCTCACCCTGGACGACGTCGCCCGGCGGCTCGATCCGCAGCTGGACCCGAACGCGGCCATCCGCGAGCAGTCCGCCGAGATCATGCGGGCCCGGATGGCGGGATCGGCGTCCCAGACCGGCGTGTTCACCGCGATGCTGGAGGCGAAGGAGTTCGCCGAGCGGCTCCCCGGCCGGGTCAACAAGGTCATGGACGCGCTCGCCGAGGGCGAGCTCAAGCTGAACGTCGCCGGCATCGAGCAGCAGGAGATCATCCACGGCATCCAAAAGCTCGCGAACCGGCTCACCGCCGGTGTCGTGATCGCGGCGCTCATCATCGGCGCCGCGATGCTGATGCGGGTGGAGACCTCGGTACGGCTGCTCGGGTACCCGGCGCTCGCCATCGTGTGCTTCCTGCTGGCGGCCGGGTTCGGCGTCGCCCTGCTCGCCAGCATCGTGATCAGCGACCGCCGGACGGCCCGCGGGCGCAGGACGACGACCCGGCGCTAGGTCTTCTTCCGGAGCAGCCGGTTGTTCTTGGGTTCGCGCTTCGTCTTCTCGTCCTCGATCTGCCGGATCAGGTCGCGCTTCGCCTCGGCGAGCGCATGGTTCAGGTCCCGGTCGGCGACCTTCGCCACCAGCGGCGGGTAGTCGGGCAGCGCCGCCCGCAGGGTGACCTGCTGCTCCTTGTGGTCCCGGTGCTTCACCGAGACCTCCACGCTCACCTCGGCGGGCTCCCATCGCGTCAGGTGCGACACCAGCGCCGACAGCGCGGCCAGCACCCACGGCCGGTCCTCGTCGGTGAATCCCGCACCGAGGACCAGCTCTTCGGCCAGTGCGTCGGCGCGGGGGCCCTGGGTGTCGCTCACCGCGAACCTCATCTCTCCGGGAGCGTCACCTCGACGGTAGACCCCCGCGCGGGACTCCTCAGCCGTTGATCATGGGGTTTTCGGCAGACACGCCGGCGTGTCCTGAGGAAAGCTCCATGATCAACGGGGGGGCCGCGCCGCCGCGGGGCCGGGAGCCCCTCTTCCGCTCGCCGCGCAGGTCGCGCATGTAGTCGTCGAAGTCCACCTGGATGGTGTGCCGCTTCGACGCGACGTACCGCTTGCGCATCCTCTCGCGGTACCGGGTGATCTCCCGGCGCATCTCCGGCTCGGCCGGGAGGTGGTACCGGCGCTGGAGATGGTCCGCGACCAGCTCGGACTGCCGCTCGGCGATCGGCATGACCGCGCCGAGCGGCTGGACGAGGCCGATGAAGTACAGCCCCGGAACGGTCGGGTGGAACACCCGCTTGTACAGCGCGACCTCGTTGTCCCCGCTGGGGTCGAGGAAGTCGTGGTCGAAGAACGGGAACGTGATCTTGTAGCCCGTGCAGTACACGACGAGGTCCGCCGCGACCCGCGAGCCGTCGGCGAACACGACGTCCCGGCCCTCGAACCGCGCGAGGTTCGGCTTCGGCGTGACGGCGCCGTGCGAGAGCCGGTCCAGGATCCGGCCGGACATGCTCGGGTGCGCCTCGGCGACCCGGTGGTCCGGCCTCGGCAGCCCGTACCGCTCCATCGGACCGGTGTTGAACCGCAGGATCAGCCGGGCGATCGGGAGCCGCACCCAGCCCGGGATCCGTTCGTGTCCGGCGATCCGGTCGTGCGGCCGGCCGAAGACGTACTTCGGGATGACGTGCACCCCGCGGCGCGCGGCCAGGTAGGTCTCCGCCGCGTGGTAGGACGCGTCGACGGCGATGTCCATGCCGGAGTTGCCCATGCCGAGGACCACGACCCGCTTGCCGGCGAGCTGGGTCTCCTCGGAGTATCCGTGCGAGTGGATCTGCTCACCGTCGAACTGCCCCGGGATCGCCGGCTCGGGCCACCGCGCGTCCCAGTGGTGTCCGTTGGCGACACAGACCCCGTCGTACTCCCGGACCTCCCCGGTGGAAAGCCGCACCTCGAACACGCCGTCGTCGCGGTGCCGGACGTGGGACACCCCGGTCCGGAACCTGATCCGGTCCCGGAACCCGAAGTGGTCCACATAGGAGTCGAAGTACGCGGCGATCTGGTCGTGGCGGGCGAAGTCCGGCAGGTGGTCGGGCATCGGGAAGTCGGAGAACTCCATCCGCTTCCGGGACGTGTTGATGTGCAGCGTCCGGTACGACGAGGAGACCCCGTTGCTGTTGCCCCACACCCAGTTGCCCCCGACGCGGTCGGACAGCTCGAAGCAGTCGAACGCGATCCCCCGCTCGTGGAGCACCTTCGCGGTGGCGATGCCGCTGGAACCGGCGCCGATGACACAGACGCGCACGGCGACCTCCGGAAGACTGTGACCACTGGTCATATGACCTCCGGTCACAGTAGGGTCGGCGCCCGTGAAGAGCAACAGCCTCGAAGTCCTCGAACGCCTCCCCGCCGAACCCACCGACCGGCCCCCGCTGCTGTTCGTCCACGGGCTCGGCCACGCCGCCTGGTGCTGGGAGAACTGGCTCGACGCCGCCGCGGCGGCGGGCTTCCCGGCGTACGCCGTCTCGCTCCGCGGGCACGGCGGCAGCGGGGGAAACCTCCGCACCGCGCGGCTCGGCCAGTACGTCGACGACGTCGTGGACACCGCGCACGAGCTGCCGGGGGCGGCCGTCCTGATCGGACACTCCCTCGGCGGGCTGGTCGTGCAGAAGGCGCTGGCGCGGTACGACGCCCGCGCGGGCGTCCTCGTCGCGCCGATCCCCGCGCACCCCGCCGCCGGTTCGCTGCTCTCGGTGGCGCGGCAGCACCCGACGGACGCCCTGCGCATCATGACCGGTGGCACGTTGCCGCTGCGCCCCGAGTACCTGTTCGAAGAGCTGGACGCCACGGAGGCCCGGCGGTACGCGGACCGTTGCGGGCCGGAGTCGCCGCTCGCGCAGTTCCAGCTCCTGCTGCACCGCCCGGCCGCGCCACCCCGCGGCGGCGCCCCGGTCCTCGTGCTCGCCACGCCGCAGGACCGCCTGGTCCCGATCTCGGACGTGCGGCGGACGGCCCGGCGCTACGGCGCGGAGCTGCGGGAGTTCCCCGGGATGGGACACGACCTGATGCTGGACCGCCGGTGGCGGGAGCCGCTCCAGGAGATGCTCGACTGGCTGCCGGTCGAGGCCCGGCGCTAGTGCCGCTGCCCGAAGGCGGCGTCGAACACCGCGACCAGCCGCCGCACCGCGGCCGCCGGCTGGTCCGGCACGTCGGCGGCGAGCCCGAGCACCGGGTCGAGGCCGGGGCTGTACGGCGCGAGCGCGAGATGCGGCAGCACGAGCAACAGCAGGGCGAGGAACGCCTCCACGTCGGCGTCGGCGCGCAGGTCACCGGTGGCCTGCGCGTGCTGGAGCATCGGCCGCAGCACCTCGAGGTAGTGCCGGTTCGCCACGCCGCGGACGGCCGCCCGTGCCGCCGGGTCGGGTTCGAGGTTGACGGCCGCGGTCACGGCCCGCTCGATCTCGTGGGTACGGAAGTACTCGACCCACTCCAGCAGCAGCTCCGTGTACGCGGGGAAGAAGCCCTCGGCCCACGACACCCGGGCGATGAACTCCTCCATGTGCGCCCGGATCCGCCGGCTCGCGAGCTCGCTGAGGTGGGCGTACAGGTCGGCCTTGTCGGTGAAGTACTGGAACAGGCTGCCCTTGGCGACCCCGGCGTTGCGGGCGATGACGTTGAGGCTGCCACCGGAGAACCCGCGCGCGCCGAACTCCGCCTCGGCGGCCGTCAGCACGGCACGCCGGCGGCTCTCGGGGAGCCGCTCCCATGTCGCCGTCGGCACGCGCCACCCCCTGTCGCTGCGAACCTGACCGGTGGTCAGTATCCAGGGCGGGAGCGGTGACGGTGACCGGAAGTGTCCTGGTGACCGGCGCGGGGCACGGGATCGGCCGCGCGATCGCCGAACTGTTCGGAGCGCGGGGCTGGCGGGTGGGGGCCTACGACGTCGACACCGAGGCCCTGGCCGGGCTGCCCGGCGCCGTGACCGGTCCGCTGGACGTCCGGGACCCGGCGGCCTGGCACGACCGGCTCGCCGAGTTCTGCGGGGGCGGCGCGCTGGACGTCCTGGTGAACAACGCCGGCGTGCTGGTGTCCGGCCCGTTCACCTCCCACGAGGCCGCGGCGTACCGGCGCCTGGTGGACGTGAACGTGACCGGCGTCCTCAACGGCTGCCTCGCGGCCCACCCGTACCTCCGCCCCGGCTCGACGGTCGTGAACCTGTGTTCCGCGTCGGCGCTGTACGGGCAGCCGGGCCTCGCCACCTACGGCGCGACGAAGGCGGCCGTCAAGTCGCTGACCGAGGCGCTCGACCTGGAGTGGCACGCCGCGGGCATCCGCGTCCGCGACCTGCTGCCGCTGTTCGTCGCGACGGACATGGTGACCGGCATGGACGCCGGCAGCATCCGGTCCCTGGGCGTGCGGCTCACGCCCGGCGACGTGGCCGCCGCGGTCTGGCGCACGGTCCACGAGAGCGGCCGACTCCCCCGCTCTCCACATCGGACGGTCGGGATGCAGACGAGGCTGTTCGCGGCGGCGGCGGCCGTGTCGCCCGCGTGGCTCAACCGCCTCGCCGTCCGCCGTACCGCCGGCTGACGGGCCGCGGCTCAGCCGGCGCGAGCGCCGCTCCGTACCGCCACGCACCGCTCGGCCGGACTGCCCAGGTACTCCCACGGCCGCTGCGTCACGCAGTCGCCGATCAGCTCGAACTGCGCCGCCGCCGACCGCGCGTCACCCACCTGCGCGAACGCGAGCGCGAACAGGTTGTAGACGATCGCCGCCCGCGCCGGGGGCACCTGGGCGGGGTGCCGGATCGACCGGTCCGCCGCCGCGCGGCACCACGTGGCCGGCGGGATTTTCCGGCGGCACGTCGCCTCCGCCCGGGCCTGGTCCGGAGCCGAGCCGGCGCCCACGCCGAGCTCCGGCGTGGGCGCCCGCGCCTATGCGGAGCCGCTCACCGCGCCGGGCCGCTGGCCGGCGTCGCGGATCTCGCCGACCAGCTCCTCCAGCACGTCCTCGAGCGCGACCACGCCGTAGACGGTGCCCTCGGCGTCCGCCACCCGCGCCAGGTGGGCACCGCGCGCCTGCATGACCCGCAGCGCGTCGTGCAGCCGGTCACCTGGCCGGACCGACGCGAGGGGACGGATCCACTTGTCGGCCACCGGGCGCTCCCGGCGTCCGGCGTCGCTCTCCAGAACATCCTTGACGTGCAGGTACCCGGTGAGCTCGCCGTCGTCCTCCCGTACCGGGAAACGCGAGAAGCCGGTCTCCGCGCACCGCTGCTCGACCTCGGCGACCCGCGCGCCCCGTCGAACGGTCGCGAGCTCCCCGACCGGCAGCAGGACCCGCTCGACGGTCCGCTCGTGGAACCCGAGGGCACCGGACAGCAGGTCGTACTCGTCGGCGTCGAGCAGTCCCTCGCGGCGGGACTCCTCGACCAGCCCGGCGACCTCCTCGCGGGTGAACGTCGAGCTGATCTCGTCCTTCGGCTGTACCCGCAGCAGGCGCAGCACGCCGTTCGCGACCGCGTTCAGCAGCACGATGAACGGCTTGAGCACCGTCACGACCGCGACGAGCGGCGGCCCGAGGACGAGTGCCGCGCGTTCCGGCCCCGCGAGCGCGATGTTCTTCGGCACCATCTCGCCGAGCACCACGTGGAGGAACACCACGGTCGTCATCGCCAGCACGAACGCGACCGGGTGCAGCAACGCCGCCGGCACGCCGAACCGCTCGAAGAGCGGCTCGATGAGATGCGCGAGCGCGGGCTCGCCGACCGCGCCGAGACCCAGCGAACACACCGTGATGCCGAGCTGGGCGCCCGCCATCATCAGCGAGACGTTCTCCATCGCGCGGAGCGTCGTGCGGGCCACCCGGGAACCCGCCGCGGCCCGCGGCTCGATCTGGGTACGCCGCGCCGTGATCAGCGCGAACTCGGCGCCGACGAAGAACGCGTTGAATGCCAGCAGCACGACGGCCAGCAGGACCGCCTGGACGTCGCTCATCGCCGGTCCTCCTCGGGCAGCTCGACCACGGTCAGCGCGATGCGTGACACTCGCAGGCCCTCCAGGCGTTCCACCGTCAGCACGGCGGCCCGCGTCACGTCGTCGGGATCGTCGTCCGGATCGGGCATCTCGGTCGGCGGCGGCAGCGGGACCGTCACGGTCTCGCCCACCGCCGGCACCCGGCCGAGTCGGTCGAGGACCAGCCCGGCGAGCGTGTCGTAGTCGTCCCCGGCCGGCAGGTCCACGCCGGTCAGCTCGCGGACCTCGTCGGGCCGCAGCAGGCCGGACAGCGACCAGGAGCCGTCGCGGCGGCGCCGGACGTGCACGCCGGGACGGTCGTGCTCGTCGGCGATGTCACCGACGATCTCCTCGACCACGTCCTCCAGCGTCACCACGCCCTCGGTACCGCCGTACTCGTCCACCACCACGGCCATCTGCAGGCCGTGACCGCGCAGCAGCGCGAGCAGCGGATCGAGCTCCAGCGTCTCCGGCACCAGGATGGGCTGCGACATCGCCTCGGCGATCGTCACCGTGTCGCGGTCGGCCACCGGTACGCCGACGGCCTGCTTGACGTGGACGATCCCGACCACGTTGTCGACCGAGCCGCGCGACACCGGGAAGCGGGAGTGCCCCGTCTGCCGGGTCAGCTCGATCACGGCGGACACGGGCTCGTCGCTGTCGACGAAGTGGGCCCGCACCCGCGGGGTCTTGATGTCGCCCGCGGTCTTGTCGCCGAAGGCCAGCGACCGCTCCAGCAGGTGGGCCGTGGGCCGTTCGAGGACGCCGTCCCGCGCCGAGCGCCGGACCAGCGAGACCAGCTCCTCGGGCGTCCGCGCCGAGGCCAGCTCCTCCTGCGGCTCGATGCCGAAGGAGCGGACGATGCGGTTCGCCGTCCCGTTCAGGCCCCGGATCGGCAGCGCCATCGCCTTGGTGAACCCACGCTGGAAGCCCTGCGTCGCTCCGGCGGTCCGCAGCGGCCGCGCGATCGCGAGGTTCTTCGGCACCAGCTCGCCGAGGATCATCGTCAGCGCGGTACCGAGGCCGAGCCCGATCGCGAGCGCGACGCCGGGCACCGCGCCGGACGGCACCCCGGCGGCCTCGAGCGGGCCGTCCACGAGACGCGAGATGGCCGGTTCGGCGAGGAAGCCGATCGCCAGGTTGGTGATGGTGATACCGAGCTGCGCACCGGAGAGCTGGGTCGACAGCGAGCGCAGGGCGAGGAGGGTGCCCCGCGCGCCACGGTCACCGGCGGCGGCGGCGCGCTCCACGGAGGCACGGTCGACGGTGACGAGGGCGAACTCGGCGGCGACGAAGGCACCACACACGAGCACGAGGAGAAGGGACAGGAGGAGCAGTAGCCACTCGGTCACCGGGCGACGCCGGTGCGGTCGGTACTGGGAGGGTCGTCTGACACGTCTCAGTCAACGCGCCACGCCGCGGTGCGGTTCCGCCTCGCCCGGGAGGTGACGCGGATCACAACCGAGCCGCGCGGGTGGATTTGATCAAGCTCAGCCGCAAACCCGCCGAGAGGTGATCAACACGTTCCGACCGATCATGGGGGTACCGGCCTTGGCCGCAGCACCGGACGACGTCGTGGAGCCCGCCCGGGACTCGGTACACGTCGCGCGTCAGCCGATCCTCGCCGCGGACGGCAGCCTGCACGGCTGGGAACTGCTGTTCCGCGACCCCTACGGCGCGCCCGCGTGGGCCGACCCGGACCGCGCGACCGCGCAGGTCCTCGTCTCCGCGTTCCTCGAGATCGGGCCCGCCCGGCTCGTCGGGGACAGGCCCGCGTTCATCAATGTCGGCGACTCCTTCCTGCTGTCCCGCCTCGCGCAGGTCCTGCCGCCCGACGGCGTCGTGCTGGAGATCCTCGAGGACGTCCGCGCCGAGCCCGGCATCATCGCCGTGGCCGAGCATCTCGTCCAGGCCGGCTACCGCCTGGCGCTCGACGACTTCACCTTCGAGGAGGGCAACGAGGAGCTGCTGCGGCTCGCCGACTACGTGAAGGTCGACGTCCTCGCGATGCCCACCGAGGACCTGCCCCGGCTCCTCGGGATCGTGCACGCGCACGGCGCCCTGGCCGTGGCGGAGAAGATCGAGACCGCCGAGATGTACGAGTACTGCCAGGTGCTCGGGTTCGACCTGTTCCAGGGCTACTGGCTGTCGCACCCGGAGCCCCAGGGGTCCCGCGTGCTGTCGCCCACCCGGATCGCCTGCATGCGGCTGCTGTCCGTCCTGCTGCACGAGGCGCCGGACCTCGACGAGATCGACGACATCCTGAGCGGTGACCCGGCCCTGACCCTGCGGGTGCTCCGGATGGCGAACAGCGCCTCGCTGGCGCTCCGGCACCCGGTGGAGTCGGTGCGGCACGCGGTGACGCTGGTCGGCCCGGGCACGCTGGCGAGCTGGATCATCCTGATGATGCTCGCCGCCGGGGACGAGGCCGGTGCGGCCGGGTCCGCGACCCCCGGGCCGGCCGGGATCGCGGCGTACGACCTGCTCGTCCGGGCGCGGATGTGCGCCGTGCTCGCCGACACCAACGGCCGCGCCGTGTCCGGCCGCCGCACCGTGCCGAGCTCCGCGGCGTTCCTCGCCGGCGTGTTGTCCGGCCTCGCGGAGACGCTCGGGGTGCCCGCCGAGGAGCTGCTCGCCCAGGTCAACGTCAGCGACGAGGTCGCCGCCGCGCTGACCGGCCACAGCGGGCATGTCGGGGAGGCACTGCGCGCCGTCGAGGAGTACCTGGGGAACCGGGTGGAGCAGTTCGGCACCCGGCTGCCCGAGGTCCGCGGCGCGTACCTCGACGCGATCGGCTGGTCGGAGAACACGATCGCGCGGGTCGCCTGACCCGTCAGCCGCGCGGGTCCGGGCGACGGTCGAGCAGCTCGGCCACGCTGTCCACCGCCTCGACCACCGTGTCCGTCTCGGTGGCGAGCACGGTGGTGCGGTCCCCGCCGGTCGCGGCCACCAGCTCGCGGTGCAGCTCGCGGAGCGCGGGCCGATCGGTGTAGACCGCCCCGTTCCGCAGCGAGGCGGCGAGACCCCCGAGCGTGGCGTCCATCGCGTCGACCAGCCCGTCGAGCCGCGTCGTCACCACTGGCGACGCGGTCGGCAGGTGGCCGTGCAGGGCGAGTATCGCCAGGGCGTACCGCCGGATCGCCGCCACCGTGCCGAGCGCCAACTCGGGGTCGACGCGCCGGTGCGGCCGCGGCTCGGCGAACGCGCGGTTCACCGACGCCTCCGCGTTCGTGCGGGCCAGCCGGGCCTCCAGCCGCGCCTGGCGCAGCACGTCGACGTCCCGGCTCTCCGGGTCGGCGTACGCCCGGAGCACCACGCTGCCGTACCGCCCCTGGGCCTCCAGCAGGTCGGCGAGCGAGCGCCGGAGCCGCACCGCCTCCCAGGTCGGCCACACCAGGTAGGCGAGCATCGCGATCACGCCACCGGCCACCGTGTCGATCAGCCGGTCCACCACGGTGCTGAACCCGGGCAGCCCGGCGAACGCCAGCAGCACCGTGATCACCGCCGTCACGCACGCGGAGAACGCCGCGAAGCTGACCCGGAACAGCGACATCGCGCCGAACCCGAGCACCACGGTGAGCACCACCAGCAGCCCCGGACCCGGCCGGAGCGCGGCGAGCAGGGCGGTCACCACCGCGACGCCGAGCACCGTGCCGGCCACCCGCGCGAATCCCCGCGTGAACGTGGCACCGAAGTCCGGCTGCAGCACGACCAGCACGGTGAGGGGCAGCCAGTAACCCCGTTCCACCGGGAGCAGATGGGACACCACGGTCGCGACCATCAGGGCGCCGGAGAGCCGGACGGCGTGGCGGAAGGCGGCGGAATGCGGGGTCAGGTTCGCCCGCAGGGTCAGCAGCGCGTCGTAGCTGAGCGAGATCGGCCGGGCCCGGCCGTCCCGCCGGACCGGGCCGTGCCAGCCCTGGGCGGCCGTCGGGGCGATCCGCGTCACGGCGCGGAGCTGACCGCGGAGGTGGGCGCCGACCCCGACGACCTCCGGGGTCAGCCCCGGCGGAGCGTCCCCGGCGAGGGCGACCACCCGCTCCGCCGGGAGGTCGACGGCCCGGCCGGTCTGTACCGCCTCCGCGACGGCGGCCAGCACCTCCGCGGCGATGGCGGCCAGGTGGTCGATCGCGGCCACCCCCTCGGGCGCCCAGCCGTCGAGGCGGTCCCGGTTCGCCGCCAGGGCCGCCAGGGAGAGCCGGATCCGCTCGGCCTCGTCGTACAGCTCCCGGAACGCGGTGCCGTCGCCGCGCAGCGCCCACGGCTGGGGGTCGGCGAGCACCGCGGCCGCCGCGGCGAACGGCGCAGGATCGGACGGCGCCACCCACCGCGCCGCCGGGAGCAGCTGCGCGTACGCGGACAGGTCCCAGTACAGCCGGGCGAGCGCACGGCGTTCGGCCGGGGAGCGGCGGAGCGGCCACAGCACCACGACGATCAGCGTCTGGAGCAGGCCGCCCGCGACGACCAGCGCGGCATGCCCGAACGGGGAGGAGATGCCGCCCGCGATCCCGGTCGCCACGAGCAGGGCGATCATCCAGAACCGGCTGACCGCGGCGACGATCGGCCCGAGCGCCGTCGACAGCCCGACCATCAGGCCGCCCACCGCGGCGAGCACCAGGTCGGTCGCGACGGACTGGCCGACGAACTCACCGAGCAGCGTCGTGACGCCCATCCCGAGGGCGGTGAGGAGCATCGCCCAGGCGCGGGAGCGGTACACGCCCTGGAACGAGACGAAACCGGTGAGCAGCGCACCCGTCGCCGCCGCCGCGCCCTCCGCCGGATGGCCGAGCACGAGGCCGAGGACGAGGGGGATCGCGAGCCCCACGGCACCGCGGGTGCCCGCACCGAGCGTGAGCTGGGCACGGTCGAGCCGGACGACGTCGCGGAGGATCTGCCGACCCGGGGTCCGCGGCGTCGCCGGTCCACCCAGTGCCGGTACGCCCACGCGGTGAGCCTAGGTGGCCGGTCGCCAGATCGCGTGGATCATGGGGCTCTCGGCACGACACGCGGGCGGGTCTGCCGGAAACCCCATGATCGATCCGGAGGCAGTTCGGGCAGGTCAGGCGACCCGCGGGAAGCCCGGCGTGGTGGCGCCGCTGGCGCGGTCCGCCTCGGCCTCGGCCGCCTGGGCATCGGCGATCTCGGCGGCACGGCGGAGAAGCTCCAGCTCACCCGAGGTGGGCGGCCAGGGCCGGGCCCGCAGGGCACTCAGGCCCGCCAGCGTGACATCGTCTCTGAAAGACACGGTCCTCGACCTCCTCGCGGTGCGTTCGTTCGCGCCGTACCTAGAGGATCGGTGATCCCGCGCACAATCTTGAAGCGAATTTCGGACAACCGCCCGATCGGTGGACGTCATCGGGCGTACGAACGGCCCCTGGTGCCCGTCGGGCTGGCCAGGTAGGGCCGGGGGACACCGTTGTCCGTGTAGGCTTGGTGAAGTCGTACGCCGCTCTGCGTCGTTCGCAGGCCGCCAGGCTCGGCCTTCTCAGTGCCGACAGCCGCGACTTTTTCCCACTCATCAGGCGCACCACATGCTGCGCCTGGGCTCGTCCTTGCGATCAGCTGCGCCTTGCTGCGCCGCCTCCCCGCGACGTGCCACGTCCGGAGGTTCTTCCTTGTCTGTTCCCACGTCCAATTCCCGTCCCGACTGGTCGCCCGAGCGGCCCCCTCGCCGTTCGCGGCCGGGACAGCGTCCGCGCCCCGCGGGCGGCACCAACCCCGGTGGCGGAACCCCCCGGCGCGCTCCGCAGCAGCGGCAGCACCCGGCCACCCCCACCGTTGCCGACCACGTCGTGAGCACGCTGCCCGAGGGCCCGCTCCCGTCGTTCGCCGAGCTCGGCCTGCCGGAAGCGCTGGTCACCGCACTGAGCCGGCACGGGATCGAGGCCCCGTTCCCGATCCAGGCGCTCACCATGCCCGACGCGCTCGCCGGTCGTGACCTCCTCGGTCGCGGCCAGACGGGCTCCGGCAAGACGCTCGGCTTCGGACTCCCGATGCTGACCCGGCTCGCCGGCGGCACCACCGCACCGAAGCGCCCCCGCGGCCTGGTCCTCGTGCCGACCCGCGAGCTCGCGATGCAGGTGCACGACGCCCTGGAGCCCTACGCACACGCGCTCGGCATGGAGGTCCGTGTCGTCGTCGGCGGCACCTCGTTCGGCAAGCAGATCGACGGCCTCCGCCGTGGCGCGGACGTCGTCGTCGCCACGCCGGGCCGGCTCACCGACCTGATCCAGCAGCGGGCGTGCGACCTCGGCGATGTCGAGATCGCCGCGCTGGACGAGGCCGACCACATGGCGGACATGGGCTTCCTGCCCCAGGTCCGCAAGCTCCTCGACATGGTGAAGCCGGGCGGGCAGCGACTGCTGTTCTCCGCGACGCTGGACCGTGACGTCGACACGCTGGTCCGCCAGTACCTGACGAACCCGGTGACGCACTCGATCGCGCCGTCGACGGCGAGCGTCACGACGATGGAGCACCACATCCTCCACGTCGGGACGGACGACAAGACCGGGGTCGTTGCCGAGATCGGCGCCCGCGAGGGCCGGACGATCATGTTCGTCCGTACCAAGCACGGTGCCGACCGGCTCGCCAAGCAGCTTCGCGCGGTCGGGGTGTCCGCCGGTTCGCTGCACGGCGGCAAGGCGCAGAACGCCCGGACGCGGACGCTCGACAAATTCCGTGACGGCACCGTCCCGGTCCTGGTGGCCACGGACGTCGCGGCGCGCGGCATCCACGTCGACGACGTGAGCCTCGTGGTCCACGTCGACCCGCCGGCCGACCCGAAGGACTACCTGCACCGCGCGGGCCGTACCGCCCGGGCCGGCGAGTCCGGCACCGTCGTCACGCTGGTCCTCCCCGCGCAGCGGCGCGAGGTCGACCAGATGACCCGGAGCGCGGGCATCAAGGCCGTGGGCGCCCAGGTCCGCCCCGGTGACGCGATGCTGACGGAGATCGCCGGCGCCAGGACCCCGTCCGGCACCCCGGTCGAGGACCTCACCGCGGGTGGTCCGACGCAGCCGCAGGGCCGCCGCCGTCCCCGTCCGGAGGGTTCCGCACCGCGCCGGCCCCGTTCGGGTGGCAACCCGGGCAACGCCGGTGCCGGTCGGACCCACTCGGCGGCCTCGGTGTCGCAGGGTGGCCCGCGCCGCCGCCGCAGCGCCTGACGTACCGCAGCGCCTGAAGTACCGCAGCGCCTGAAGTACCGAGACGGAGACGAGCCCCGGCACCCGCCGGGGCTCGTCTCCGTCTCAGGCCTCGTCGGTCAGGGGATCCAGGGTCGGCCGCTTCGCGGCGATCAGGTCCCCGGAGGACCGGCCCCGCATGCGCCGGGAGACCCACGGCGCGAGGTGCCGGCGGGCCCAGTGCAGGTCCGCCTCGCGGGCGCGGAGCCACGGCAGCGCGACGCCGGGCGGCAGCTCCTCGCGCCACCCGGCCAGCGGCGGTACGCCGATCCGCTCCAGCACGTGTGCCGCGGCCCGATGGTGGCCGAGAGTGGACAGGTGCAGGCGGTCGTCGCTCCACATGCGAACGTCGCGGAACCCGTCGTCGCTCCACAGGTCGACGTGGACGGCACCGTGCTGGGCGGCGAGCTTCTGGACGGCGTGGTGGAGCGCGACGGCCCGGGGCATCAGCCGGTGCCCGGCCGGCCAGAGATGCGTCGGGTCGGCACCGGAGAAGACCACGACCGTCGCCCCGGTTGCCCGCAACCGGCCGACCGCGTCGCCGAGCGTCGCCGCGACCGTGCCGAGGTCGACCTTGCCACGCAGGATGTCGTTGCCGCCCCCGGCGAGACTCACCAGGTCCGGCCGCATCGCGATGGCCGGTCCCACCTGCTCGGCCACGATCGGCCCCAGCAGGCGGCCGCGGACGGCGAGGTTCGCATACCGGAAGCCGGGCACCTGCCCGGCGAGGTGCAGGGCGACGAGGTCGGCCCAGCCGCGGTACGTACCGTCCGGACGGAGGTCGTCCATGCCCTCGGTAAAGCTGTCCCCCAGTGCCACGTAACTGCCGTACATCAACGCTCCACCTCCTCGGCGACCAGCGCCTCCAGGGCCGGCAGGGCGGCCAGGATCGCCCCGCGCTGCCCGGCGTCCAGCCGATCGAGCCGGCGTGTCAGCGACGCCGTCCGCTCGGATCGGACCGTCGCAATGATGTCCAGCCCGGCCCGCGACACCGACACGAGGGTGGACCTCGCGTCGCCGGGGTCCGGCCGCCGCTCGACGGCACCGCGCTCGTCGAGGGCGGCGAGGACGCGGCTCATCGTCGGCGCGGCGACGGCCTCTCGCTGGGCCAGCTCGCCGAGGCGGAGCGGGCCGTGCAGCTCGATCGTCACGAGCGTGGAGAGCTGCAACGGGGGCAGGCCCCTGTCGCCGTCCAGGCGGAGTCGCCGGGCGAGCCGGCCGACGGCGAGTCGCAGCCTGCCGACCACCTCGGCGTCGAGCGTCGTGCGGGTGTCCATGTCGTCCTTCACACCGCCATCGTCTCGCGGTCGGCCGCCTCGTCGGCGGTCAGGTCCGGCGTCGGGTCGAGGTGGACGTACCGTCGGCCCCGGACGAGCGAGACGAGCGCGGCGACCAGGGCCATCGCCGCGGCCAGCCCGAACACCACCACCAGCCCGTGCCGGAACGGTCCGCCGAGCAGGTGCGGGAACAGCTCCTTGCCGGTGAGCGCCGCCACGTTGCCGGCCGGGAGCCGGTCGAGCACGCCGGCGGGGAGCACCTCGGCGATGGGGTTGAACCCGAGGAACGCCGCGAACACCGTGCCGACCGGCGGCAGCCCGGCGACCGTGTCGGCCGCGCCCGCGGGCACGCCCTCGGCGGTGAGGCCGGCCCGCATCGCGCCGGGGAGCTTGTCGGCGAGCCCGGCGATGAGCAGCGAGAAGAACACACCCATCGACAGCACCATGCCGGAGTTCTGGAACGTGGCGGCCATGCCGGCCGACGCACCCCGCTGGTGCGCCGGGACCGAGTTCATGATCGCGGTCGTGTTGGGGGCGGTGAACAGCCCGGCGCCGATCCCGTTGAGCGCGAGCAGCAGTCCGAACACCGGGTAGGAGAAGTCCGCCGGCAGCATCAGCAGGCCCACGTACGTGAGGGCGGACAGCGCCATGCCCCCGGTCGTGAACACCCGGGCGCCGTACCGGTCCGACAGGTGTCCGGACAGCGGACCGGCGACGAGGAACCCGAGCGTCAGCGGGAGGAGGTAGATGCCGGCCCACAGCGGCGTCTCCGCGTAGTCGTACCCGTGCAGCGGCAGCCAGATGCCCTGAAGCCAGATGATCAGCATGAACTGGAGCCCCCCGCGGGCGATCGACGCGAGCAGGGCGGCCAGGTTGCCGGTCCAGAACGCCTGGACCCTGAACAGCTCGAGAGGGAACATCGGGTGGCCGACGTGCCGTTCGACCACGCCGAACACCGCGAGCAGCGCGACGCCTCCCACCAGGCCGGCGACGACCCACGGGTTCGTCCAGCCCTGGGTGTGGTCGCCGTACGGCTGGATGCCGTACGTGATCCCGGCCAGCAGCACGGTGAGCCCGGCGCCGAACGTCACGTTGCCCCACCAGTCGATGCGCGCGGCCCGGCGTACCGCGGTCTCCCGCAGGCTCCGGTACGCCCACGCCGTGCCGACGATCCCGATCGGCACGCTGACCCAGAAGATCGCGCGCCAGTTCCACTCCGCGAGCAGGCCACCGGCGACCAGGCCGATGAACGACCCTGCGAGCGCGGCGACCTGGTTGATCCCCACCGCCATGCCGCGCTGGTGGGCGGGGAACGCGTCGGTGATGATCGCGGTCGAGTTCGCCAGCAACATCGCGCCGCCGACGCCCTGGACGACCCGCCACCCGATCAGCCAGACCGCCCCGCCGCCGCCCTCGAGCGGCGTGAGGGCGAGCGCGGCGGACCCGAGGGCGAAGACGGCGAACCCGGCGTTGTAGATGCGGACGCGGCCGTAGATGTCCCCGAGTCGGCCGAGCGTGACGACGAGGACCGCGGTGACGAGCAGGTAGCCCATCAGCATCCAGAGCAGGTAGCTGACGTTGCCGGGCGCGAGCGGGTCGAGCCGGATGCCGTTGAAGATCGCCGGGAGCGAGATGATCACGATGGAGGAGTTGATCGTCGCCATCAGCGTGCCGACCGTGGTGTTGGTCAGGGCCACCCACCGGTACGGGAGACGCTCGTGGAGACCGCCCCCCGGCACCGACCGTTCCGCTCGCATCGCCATCCCGTCCCCCAGTTACTTAGTTGACCTAAGCTAACTGTACAGACTGCGGCGGCGCGTCCCGGCCGCCAGGATGGGGACCGACGAAGGGAGCACCGCCGTGCGCGCACAGAAGTTCGGCCATTCGTGCCTGCTGATCGAGGAGGGCGACGCGCGGGTCCTGCTGGACCCCGGCACGTTCTCGCGGGGATTCGAGGAGCTGCGCGGGCTGACCGCCGTCCTCGTCACCCACCAGCACCCGGACCACCTCGACCCGGAGCGGATCGTCCCGCTGCTCGCCGCGAACCCGCACGCCCGGGTCTACGCCGACGAGGCGACCGCCACGCGGCTCGACGAGCTCGGGCTGTCGCCCGTGGTGGCCCGCGCCGGTGAGCATTTCGACGCGGACGGCCTGGCGATCGAGGTGTTCGGCCACGATCACGCCGTCATCCACCCGGACGTGCCGGTGGTCCCCAACGTGGGGTACCTCGTCGGCGGCCGGGTGTTCCACCCGGGCGACCAGCTCACCGTGCCGGACAAGCCGGTGGAGGTGCTGGCGATCCCCGCCGTGGCGCCGTGGATGAAGATCGGCGAGGCGGTGGACTACCTGCGGGCGGTCGCACCGCGGACGGCGATCCCGATCCACGAGGCGGTGGCCGCGGTACCGCAGATGTACTACGGGCTGCTCGCCCGGCTCGGGCCCGAGGACACCCACCTGCTGGTGCTGGACGACGGGGAGCCGGTGGACCTCTGACCCGCATCCCTTCCCCCACCCCCACCCCGAGTTGATCATGGGGCTTGCAACACGCCACGCCGGCGTGTCTGTTGCAAAGCCCATGATC
>JAVEDU010000061.1 GCA_030840805.1 Actinomycetota bacterium | reverse complement strand
GGGCGCCCCCCCCCGACCGGGGGGGGGGGGGGGGGCGCCCACGGCACCGATCAGGACGAGCCGGGGGGAGGCACCTGCGCCGTGCCGCCCGGGCCGGCGCCGGCCGGACTCGCCTCGGCCCCGGCGGCCTGCGCAGCGCCCGGTCCCAGCACGTCGCCGTCCGCGCCGCCGCCCGCCTGCCCGGCGCGGCTCTCGACCTGCCGCGCGCCCAGGCCGCTCACGTCGACCGTGATGCGCCGTGGCTTCGCCCTCTCGGCCACGGGCAAGGTGACGGTCAGCACGCCGTTCTCGTACGTCGCGTGGATCTGCTCGGTGTCCAGGCCCTCGCCGAGGCTCAACTGCCGTAGGAAGGTGCCGCTCGGACGCTCCTGGGCCAGCCACTGCGCCTCGGCATCCGACCGCGGCGTGCGCTCTGCCCGAATGCTCAGCGTGCCACCGTCGACGCTGATGTCCACGGAGCCGGGATCGACCCCCGGCATGTCGCAGGCCAGTACGTAGTGATCACCCGACCGGAACAGGTCCATCGGCATCACGCGCGGAGACCGCTGAGTGCCGAGCAACTGTTCGGCCAGCCGGTCCACGTCGCGGAAGGGATCGAATCGGAGCACCATCACCGCCACCTCCTCGCGTCCCCGAGCCGGGCGCCGCGCCCGGCTCGTGCTGCCCGCGTGCCGGCCGCCGGAGAAGGTCTCGCGCCCGCCGCACGCGATGACCCTGTCTTAGCACTCCCATCCCCAGCGTGCCAAGCACCGGGCGACTCAGCGCGGTCCGGCCCGGTTCGGCACAGACCGGGCCGGCCCGTATCGGGTCCCGTGGACCGGTGGACCGTCACGACGTCCGGTCCCGGGCATCAGGACTCGCGTCGGGGCCGTGACGCAGGACCCCGGTCGCAACACCGTCCTGGGCGCCGTGTCTCCGGCCGGTGCGTGGGTCTGCGGTTGTCGGCCCGAGCCGACGCGGAGCGCGCGGTGCGGAGACCGGCGGCGAGGTGGTGTACGACATCGACGCCACCGGGGTGATGCGCCACCTCGCGACGAGCCCGGCCGCGACGCCTGCTGTCGGACAGCGCCGCACAGGGAGCTGGGCGGCATGACGTGGAGCAACCGATCCTGCGGTCGACGCACGGAGCGGCCCGTACCTGGCGGGCTGCCAGGTGCGGGCCTCGGGTTCCGCACTGGCTCAGTTCTGCTGGACCCAGGTCTCCTGCTTGGCCGGCTGGTTCGACCAGCAGAGGACCGGACCCTTCTTGCCCTGGTCGATGGCCGTGAGGACCGACGCATTGATGTTGTTGTTGCACGCCGCGATGGCGACCGGGAAGTTGACGTTCGGCGAGACGCTGACGTTGTTGCCGCTGGCGGTGTCCTTCACGACGACCGTGACGAGCTTGTCCTTGACACCTGCGGCTGCGGCGGAGGCGGGGACGCCGGCGAGCGGGACGGCCACGAGGCCGGCCGCGAGCGTGACGGCGGCAAGGTACCGGGCTACACGGATCATGGTGTTACCCCTTCCTTGAGGGCCGCGAGGGTTGATCGGGGCCCGTCGACTGTGGACTTGAGTGCGCCGGCGGTTCTCTGCGATCCAGATCAAGAACTAGAGTGAGCTGGGTCACTACCACTGTCCAGCAACAATGACTCGCCAATGCTCAACTCTTCAGTTAAGTGATCACGGCAGGTACAGGTGGAATCACATATCGCGAGGAGTTCCGCCGCGAAATCGCACCATATTGGTACAATGAGGGCGCGTTACGGCGGCAAGGCTTCACCAAACCCTAATCTTTGCAATTGCAGTAGACACGTGCGGACTGCACATTCCTGCTCCCTCGCGGGTTTTCCGGCCCGCGTGGAGCGCCGGAGAGACACCGCCCCGCGCCCGAGAGTGGAGCCGGGCCGAACGGGCATCTTCCCGGCGGGAAGGCTTCGGTCTCCGCACCGGTGCAGTCGCCGAGGAGGGCGGCTCACGGCGCCGGTTCCTCCGCGGAGCTGCCGGAGCTGGTGCTGGGCAGGTCGGCCTCGGCGCAACCGCATCGGCGGCGCTCGACCAGCGGAGGAACGGACAGACTTCCGGCGCCCCGGCCGCGACGAGCCGCCGGGCAGGGAGCAGGGAGCGGGCTCGGGGAAGTCCCTCGGGTCCCGCGGTGGTGCTGCCGGGCGGGCCGGTGGCGGACAGCGTCAGCCGGTCGAACGCTCCGCCTCGGCGAGCATCGCCAGCTCCGGGTCCTCGCCCGGACTGGGGCTGCCCCCGGCCTCGGGGTCCGGGACCGTGCACACGGGGCAGGCGGCGGGCGGGCCGTCCGGGATGCCGAACGAGGCGCCGCACACGGGACAGGTCCACCGGGGCTCCGTCATGACCGGATTCTATGGCGGACAGGCGAAGATGCAGCCGGGCGGATCGGCGCGCAGCATGGGAGGAGCGCCTCACCCCGCCCGGAGCACCCCATGGCCACCACATCGCTCTCCCGGCGTTCGTTCGTCCGCGTGGCAGGTCTCGCCGGCGGTCTCGCGGCGCTCGGCGCTCCCCGCGCCACCGCCGCGGCGGACGGGGCCGAACAGCCACCCGCCGACGGTCACGAGGCGCTGCGCCGGCTCCTCGCGGGCAACCTCCGCTGGGCGCGCGGTCACGCACGGCATCCACACCAGTCCGGGCGCCGCCGGCGGGACGTGGCGGGAGGGCAGGCCCCGTACGCGGTGGTCTTCTCGTGCATCGACTCCAGGGTCCCGCCAGAGCTCGTCTTCGACTGCGGCCTGGGTGACCTCTTCGTGGTCCGTACCGGCGCGCACGCCCTCGACGACGTGACCCTCGGCAGCGTGGAGTACGGCCCGGCCGCGACGGGGACCCCGCTGGCGCTCGTCCTGGGGCACGAGCGGTGCGGGGCCGTCCACGCGGCCATCGAGCCGATCGAGCGGCACGGCGGTGCCGCGCCCGGTCACATCGGCGCGATCGTCCGCGCTCTGGAACCGGCGTACCGCGCGGCGAAGGACCGGCCCGGAGACCTCGAGGACAACATGGTCCGGGCGCAGACCGAGCTGACGGTCGCCCGGCTACGGGGCAGCAGCCTGCTGCGGAACACCCTGGTCGTCGGCGGTCGTTACGACCTCGACACGGGTCGGGTGGACCTCCTCCCGTAGCCCCGTTCGCGCCGTGGACCGCCGACGTGTTCCCGGGTGCTCCGGCCGCGATCGGAGCGATCCCGGTCGGCTCAGGCCCCGGCAGGCTGCCGCGGACAGTCGCACGCTCCCGTACCGAGGCTGCCGACACCGAGGTCGATCTCGTCGCACCCGGTCGCGGACCAGGCCTCCAGCTTCCGGCTCCGGTCCGCCACGATCCGCTCCAGGTATCCGTCGGGATTCTTCGAGGCAGCGGCCCCTGCGCCTTCGAGCTGGCGGAGCGTCACCATGGCAGGCCCTTGGATCATGTCGTCGTACCGCAGCCGCCGGAGCGCCGGGAGCAGCGCCTGGACGAGCGTCCCCACGCAACCCTTGACCCGGTCGCTCGGATCACCTTCCCCGATGCCGTAGAGGCGGACCGCGATGCTGCGCAGCGCGTTCTCATTCGACCTGCCGTTGACCGCCATGGTGACGAGCGCATCCAGGATCAGGAGCTTGGCCTTGGGGCTGAGGCCCGGGATCCATCGTCCGTCGACCGCGCTCGGCCAGTGCAGGGACTGGCAGCTGTCGAGTCGGAGGGCGTTTCGGCACAACAGTTCCGCCGCGACCAGCTGAGCGTTCGCGCGATCGGCGGTCAGCGCGGCATCGATGACGAGTACCGCCGTCTCCGTCGAGACCTGCCCGGGAGCATCCCTGTCGGACGGATTGGACCAGAGGTCGACCAACAGCGCCACGGCGAGCTCGGCGTGACCCAGCCGGGTCAAGGCCAGCAGTCCGGAGGCGGCCGCGGCCCGATCCGCCGGTACACCGTCGACTCCCGCCAGCAGCATCCCCGCCCGCATGGCGGCGTCCAGCCTCAGCCGCTCGCGTTCGTCCTCGTGTTCCTGCGTCAGGCGTCGGCTCGCCTGCCGCGTCAGCAGGTGGCCGATCAAGGAGACCCCCGCGGTGGCGATGACGCCGAACAACGCCATGACGGCGATGGCCATGTCGCCTCCTGCGGACCGGGCCGCCATCATGAGCCCCCTGGGTCGCCGCGTCCCCGTTCGCGTCGGAAGAGCGTCACTGCGCTGCTCCCGTCTGTTCTCGTCCCGGCAAGGGGCTCCAGGTCCTCAGGCTGGGCATGGCCGACCATCCCTGTCGCTCCGGTGCCGGGGGCGTGAAGTCGACGGGGCTGGGGGCACCCGTGGCCCGCTCGTAGGTGTGCTCGGCCCCGAGGTTGGCGCCACGGGGGGCCGGTAGTCGATCCGCGGGTACACCCGCCCGGATCCGGGTTGTCGCGGGGAGTGCCGTCGTGGCTTCGACGCGCCGGGGTTCGGTGTTCCTGGACGGGGGGTAACCGCGGGCTTCGCCCTCGTCGCAACGGGCGACCCCGCCGGGCTGCTGTGGCCCGGCTGGTCGTGTCGGTGGGTGGTCAGGTGCCGGCGAGCGTCCCCGGCGGAGCCGGGGTCTACGGCGGCGCGGACAGGGCGCCTTGTGGCGGGAGCGTCACCGGCCTCCCGCCACTCCCTGCCAGGTCTGCCTGCCGTGCGGGACGGGTGTCCGGTGCAGGTCGTGCGCAAGGATGACCAGCCCGGCGTGCACGCGCGTCCGGTCGGGCTCGGTGAGGTCGATGTCGCCATTCTCCGCGAGAGACCTCCGGTGACGTTCGAACCGGGGCAGCCGACAGTTCGATCCCGCCGGATCGGCCGGGTCGTCCACAAGTACAGACCTCGGCCCGTAGGAAGACACGCTCCCTTGCGTCGATGGAGCAACGCTTCGGCGGGCAATGTTCGTCGTTCCTCCGTTGCCAGGTCACGTCCAACCCCGCCGCGCCTCAGAGCTGGCCGCCGCACTGTCGACCAGCCCAGCCGGGCTGCCGCCTGGAGACCGGCCGCCTCGTCCGGTCTCGGGCCTGTGACGTCTCGTTGTCAGAACACGACTTGGAGGTTCCCGTGGCGAAGGAGTGGGAGTAGGTTCAAATTGTTACCCCAGACCTCGGTGGCGTGAAGCGTCCGCAATGATCCGAGCCGGGGCTTTTTCGTGTGGATCCACCGGACGTGGACAGTGCCGAAAGCGTGGCGTGCGCGCGCTACGCCCTGTTCGCCCGCGGCGCGCTGCGCCGTGCGGTCCTGCAATCGTGACCAGGAAAAGATGGCGTCATGAGACGCACCCGTACTCTCATCCAGGCCCTGATCGGGGCCGCCGTCGTCGCCGGGGGCCTGGCCACCTTCACCCCCGCCGCGCAGGCCATCACCATCAATGTGCCGTGCGCCGACGGTGAGAACGCGCTCGTCGCGGCCGTCAACCGGGCCAACTCCACTCCGGCCAGGGACACCCTCGTGCTCGCCGGGGGTTGTACCTACCGCATGACCTCGCCCCACGGCGGCCTCACCAACGCATTGCCGCTCATCACCACCCCGATGGAGATGATCGGTCCCGCCACCATCACCCGTAACTCGGCGGTGCTCTTCCGGATCGCCGAGGTGACCACGGCCGGCAACCTCACCTTCACCACCAACGTCGCCATCACCAACGGCAGCGTCGCCGGTAACGGCGGCGGCATCCTCAACCACGGTGCCGTCACGTTCACCCGCAGCAGCCTGACCGGCAACACCGCCACCCTCAACGGCGGCGGCCTGGCCAACATCGGCGCCGCGCCCGCCGCGACGTTCACCCGGAGCCCGGTGTCGGGCAACACCGCGCTGCTCAGGGGCGGCGGCATCTACAACGGCCCCGGCGGCACGTTGACGACCACCGGCGTCTCGGGCAACCCGCTGAGCGTGTCCGGGAACACCGGCTCCGAGGGTGGCGGGATCGCCGCGGTCCGCTCCACCGCGACGACTCTCACCCAGACCGCGGTGTCCACCAACCACGCGGTCCTGACCGCCGGCGGCGTCTTCCGCCTCAATGGCGTCATGACGACCACCAGCTCACCGATCAGCGCCAACACCCCGAACAACTGTGTCGGCAGCAACCCGGCGGTCCCCCACTGCACCGGCTGACCACCGCGCCGCCCGCACGCCACCGATCGGCCCTACGTCCCGCAAAGGACTACACGTCATGATCAAGATATTTCGACTCGGACTGGTGACGTCGCTGGTCTGCGCGTTCGTCCTGGCCGCTCAGTCCACGGCCGGTGCCGCCACGGTGCCCTTCCCCGCCGTCCCCTCCACGGGCCTTCCCGTCATCGGCGGGCTCATCGACTCCCTGGTCGGCATCGCCACCGGCACCGCCTACGGCGCGGCCGGCGCCGTGCTGGCCGTCCTGAGGTCACTCGGCCTGCCGGTCTAGACCCACCTCGCCCAGCATCCCCGCACCCGCGAAGGAGAACATCATGATCAAGACCGTCCGACTCGGACTGGTGAGCGCCGCCGTCTCCGCGTTCATCCTGGCCGCTCAGTCCACGGCCAGCGCCGCCACCGTGCCGCCACTTCCGGCGACCCCGTCGTTCTCGGGGATTCCCGTGGTGGGTGCCCTGCTGGACTCCCTGGTCGGCATCGCCACCGGCACGTACTACGGCGCCGCCGACGCCACGTTCGCCGTCCTGAACACACTCGGCCTGCCGATCTAGGCACACCGCGTCGCGGGACCGGCCCTGACGAACTACCCCGCCGTGCGAACGCCCCTCGGGACACTGCCTGAAGGGGCGTTCGCCTGCCCGGGGAGCGACCGGAGACGCGGGTCGAGGACCTGTGGCGGCGGCCGCCCCGTGCTGTTCCGGTGCCGGGTCGACCGACTGTCCACGTGGACCCGCAATCGCTTACTCGCTGTAGTCTCATCAACCGATCAACATCCGGGGCGCGGGTACCTCCGCGGGTGCCCTCCTTGTCGGCGTATCTGGCGCCGGCGGGGTTCGGCGAGGACGTCGGGGTGGACCTGTTCACTCCAGGTGCGCGTTACCTCCGCGTGGTCCGTCGGCACATCCAGAGCGCCGTACCGGCCACCGACGCCGCCGCTGATCCCCCATGTCGTCGACTCCCGCGGTCCATCTCGGCGGTGACCCGCGCCGTCAGCACACCCACTCCTGGTGTCGGGCTCCGACCCTCCTCACGCCTGTGTCGACCTCGCCCGCTCCGCCGCCCGGAGACGTCCACGGCACGACCCGTCGTGATCTGGAGGTTGCCCGGCCTTCTCGTCGCGCGGTAGCGACGCCGGGTACAGGTCATGGGATCGAGGCCACCGAGACCGAGTGGAGCCGATCAGGCTGAACCGCCGCCAGCCCCCCGATGCAGGGGCGGTGGGCGGAGGACATCCGCACCAGCCGGTGTCGGATCATCGCGGTGATCTTTCTCCGCCCCAGGTTCACCCGCCCGAAATCTGCCGGTCTACCCAGATCCGCCTGGCTGTTGTAGAACTGCGGCTAACGCGGCTTTCCGTCCGCCCTCACGAGGACGAGGCCGCCGGCGGGGCCCCCGCACCCGCGGACCCCGAGCTGTCGACCAGCCGTCGGAGATGGGCGATGAGGGGACAACACCGGCCGCTCGAGCCGGCGGAAGGGCTCGCGTTGGCGACGTTCGGTCGGCGAGCTCAGCGGCTCGCCGACGAGCTCATGACCTTGGCTGCCTTACCGGAGGCGGTGCGGATGCAGCCGGATGCCTACAGCTGGGAGGAGATCCGGCACGTCGCCGACACGCTGCGTGGGATGGCGCTGCGGTGCGCCCTCGAGGTCGGCGACCAGGAGCTGCTGACCGAGGTCACCGGGCGGACCTGGCGCAAGGCTCACCCGACCGGCGATCGCGCCCGCGACACGGACACCGCGCGCGGAGACCGCGCGCAGCCCGGGCGCGACGGCGGCGGGCCGGTTCCGTAGCCACCGGCCGGTGGAGTGGGTCGGCGTCAGGTCGCGCGAGTGTGCGCAGAACGGGGCCCGGACCGAGGTCCGGGCCCGCGACGGATCGACGGTCAGATGTTGCGACTGTGGGTGACGTTGTCGCTCTACACCGTGCCCTTGGGGCAGACCCGGCCGCTGGAGAACTGGATGCCGTCGTCCCGGGTGCCCTCCTTGCCGAGCGGGAAGACGGTCGCCGGGCGGCGGGCGATCACCGGACCGGTCAGGTGGTCGTCGGCGCGGCGTCTGCACCCGCGGGCCGGTCGCTCCCCCACCCCGGGAAGGTGGCCCGCATGTCCGCGTCGAGCTGCCCGCAGATGTCGCAGACGTTGCGAGGGGGGTACGGCATCGCCGCGCCGCTCACCGGTACCTCGCGCCGGGGCTGGCCGGTGCATGCACGCGGGGTCGATCTTGACGGCCGGCGGCCGCGGGCGCGCCCGCAGCCCCCGTCGCCTTGTATGCCTTGCGTTCCCCGGTGGGGAGGCGCGGTGGCCACGGCCCCACGTGGGGCGCAGACCCGCGCACGGCGGCCGGCGGGGCAGGCGCGTCGAACCGTGGCGCCTGGTGGCTCGGGAGAACCGACCCGTCGACTGCGCCGGTCGGCTACCGCGGGTCGCTGCGGTCGAGGTTCCAGTGTCGCGACACCGAGATCAGCCAGCTGACCGAGCCGTCCTCTTGTTCCTGCGGCGTGAGCCCGAACCGGCTGATCATGCGCTGACCACCCTCGACGTCGCCGTAGAGCAGGTCCACGGTGAACCCCTCCCCGCGGTCCACGGTGGCGGCCAGCGACCGGTTCAGAGAGTCGGTGGGATCACGGAGCGCGCCCTGCCAAAACCCGGTGTCACCGGGCGGCACGTACAGGTCGCGGACCAGCCGGTGGAACTGCTCCGGCGAACGGTACCCATGATCACCCCGGACCAGTTCGGGCGTCAGGTCCCAGCCGTGCAGCACCGCCAGGCCGCGGCCGACGTTCCGCAGCGCCATGCCGAGGTAGATCGTCCCGTCCGCGCGTTCGACCACCCCGCACCCACCCGGAATCCGGATCCACCGGCCGTCGACAAAGCGGACCTTCTCCGGCGGATCCTGCAGGCGCGAGGCCACCAGCACGGGCCGCAGCCCCTCCAGCAGGGCGCCCTCGGCGGCCCTGGCCGTGCGGTTGGCCGAGCGCACCGACGCGAAGGTGGCCACGGCGAGCACCAGGGTCGCCAAGGCAGTCGCCACCGAGGACAGGGTCGCCCAGTCCCTCACGGCCGGGCTCCCGAGCCCGCACCCGACCGGCCCCCCACGGTGTTGCCATACCGGGCCTCGGGGCAGGCGGACCGATCCACGGTGTCTCGGCCGTCCACGTGCCTGAACACTGGGGCGTAACGGTCGTCGATCGCCTCGACAACTGCTGCCCGGGGTTGCGGGCGTCGTTCCGGAACCCCGATGGCGGGCAGGCCGACGTTCACCCCGCCATGCTCCCCGGCACCCGCCTCCCGCGTCGAGGGCAGCCGAGGGCGAGTCGCTGGCCGCCGCCGCGCTCGGGGCGGCCTCCGACGTGAGGATGGCCCACCCGCTCGCCCTGCACCTCCGGAACCTGCAGAACCTGGTGGAGATCGGGGTCGACAAGAACACCACGGTCGTCTTCCCGGCGCCGCTGATGAGCACGATCGGCGAGCTCGGAGCGTTCCTCGCTCGCGAGAGCGCGGCCGGCCGCGCGACCACACCGGCGGCGTCCGGCCCGACCTCAGCGCCGGAGCACGTGCCCAACGGCACGCCGGTCGCCCAGTTGGCTGCCACCTGAGCCACGGCGGGCAGGGGTCTCCGGGGATGCCTCGGCGCACCGTGTCACCACATGCGGGTGAGTCCGGCGCACAGGGCCCGGATCGTGCGTGCACGGCGGCGCAGCGGCGGTGGGTCGCCTTCCTCGGTGACGGGGTCGGCGACGCGCTCGCCCTGCACGCGGCCGATGTGGGCGTCTCGGCCACCGATGTCGCCAAGGACGCCGCGGACGTGATCCCGCTGGAGAAGGACCTCGGCGTGCTCGCCGACGGCGTCACCGAAGGGCCGCGGATCCTCTCCGACACCATCAAGTGCCTTGTCGGGTTGCTCCGCGCCTCCTGAGCTGGCGTGACCACAGTGGACGGTGCGAGGAGCGGCGGTGACGCGTTCGCTCATGGCCGGGACCAGCGACAGAGAGACCCGTCCGGGGAAGTCCGGAGCCCCCGCGCCGACGATGCCCGTCCCAAGGTGCCGCCGCACGGCATACCGCCGGGCGTGGGTCCGAACGGCACCGGCCTCGCTCCGCGCCACCCGGCCCGGTCTCCTGTGTCGGCTGGGGAGACCGCACTTCCCCTGCCGACCGGCACGGTCTGGTGTTGACAGCGGGTCTCTCACGGGATCTCAATGGGAGTCGCGCCAGGCGTGGCTGGTCACCGCCACGGTGAGGCCCGGCGACGTCGGCCGGCAACACCCGTGGTGGGTTCGGACGGCTGCGGTGGGCGTGCGGCCCACGATGCAGGTCTCGACGACGTGGCCGCGGGAACGGCGTGCTTCCCGGCTGTCCCGGGATCGGGTCGATCGTCTTCGCGACCGCGTAGACGTGACACTCGACCGCTGACGGACCGCGACTCTGTGGGGACAGGGGACTCTGTGGGGACAGGGAGGGCCGATGACACTGTCCATGCGCGACCGGGTGTTCGCCTGCTCGACCGTGGTCGCGGTCGTGGTCGTGGTCGTGGTCGCCGGGATCGGGGCGCCCGCCGAGGCGGTGCACGACCGGACGAGTGTGAGCGATCGGCGCGGTGCGCGGCTGGCCGCCGGTCTGCGGCATGCGATCGTCGATCAGCACTTCGACGAGGTGCTGGACACTCTCCCGCCCGGCTCGGCGCCCTCGACGCGCGCCACTGCCCACCGGGACGACGGCTACGAGGCCACCCCGGGTCAGCTCACCCGCGGCCTTGGGGCCGCGGCCCCGGTCCGCATCCACCAGACTCCGAACCTCGATGTCGCCGTCATCGAACTGCGCGCGAACGGGCGTGCGCGGGCCGCCGCGGACGTGCTGCTGAGTCCGCAGTACCCGGACGGGAAGGTCGTGCCACTCGACAAGAACCTGTCGACCGACCAGGTCCGCTGGCGGCGATGGGACGATGCCGAATGGGACGACAACCACGGTCGAGGCACGGTCGACGCCGTCCCCGGACGTGCGAACGCGCCGATCGACTTCATGTCACCGTATCCGGCCTCGGTCCTCAAACTCATGGTCGGGTTCGGCATCCTCCAGCTCGTCGACCGCGGCGCGATCGCACTGGACGAGTCCTACCGGTTCGACCCCACCGGAGCGCCGAACGACTACTGCGGCGGCATCGTGACCAAGCCGATCCGGCGGTTCTTCGACGAGATGATCACGGTGTCGAAGAACGAGTCGACCTGTGCCCTCATCAAGCTGCTGCACGACCACGACGCCATGGATCCGCTGAACCAGGAGTTCCAGGACCTCGGCCTGTCGATGCTCCAGCTGGTCGGGACCCGGACGGTCGACGGCGGTCACTGGGCGGACAGCCAGATGAGCGCCCTCGACACCGCGAAGCTGCTGATGATCATCAACGGCGGTCGAGGAACTCTGTGGACCAGACCGAACGGCACCGCGGTGACCAGCGCCCTGCTGAGTGACGCCTCCCGGCAGTTCTTCCGGCGGGAACTTGCCGAGCAGGGACTGAACCAGGTTCTGTCGACGACCAACTGGTGTGGCCGTTCCTATCCGGCTCCGGGCATCCCACAGCTGACCCCCACGCGCTGGATCGACCCGGCGGACGGCACCGTGACCGTCGACGGCCGTGTCTATGGCCAGGACGTCCGCCCGTGCCAGGCCGCGGCGGAGGTGCTGTACCTCCACAAGACCGGGCTGACGGACACCTCCGGCAACGACGCCGGCATCGTCCGGAGCCTGCCGGGTAAGCCTCGGCGCAACTACATCGTCGTCGTGCACGCCAACCTCGGTGACCGCTACATCGACGCGAACCGCCCCGCCGATCCGCCCGGTGTCTATCCGGTCGCCTATACCGAGAAGTACGGCAGGCTGGGTCGCGCCATCGACCACCTGGTCACCTGTGACAGCGCCCCGTGATCGGCGGTATGCATCCTCTCCGAACCGCGGCGGACGGCGAGTCGGCAGCGCGACGGCGTGCTCCGCTCGGCTCCATCGGTCCGTCCCGCCGCACCGACACCCTCCTCGATGACGGGGTCCCGTCGGGGGTCAGGCGTCGTCGTCCGCGTCGTGGTCGAGTTGCCCGCCGATCCGGCGCCTGAGGGCCGCAGGCGGTTGGACGGCGTGCACCCGCCGGTCCAGGAGGCGGCCTCGCGCAACGCGGCTTCCTCATTCGCGCAGGCCGTGCAGCCGGCGAGATGTCGCTCCACAGCCGCCGCAACGTCGGCCTCGCCCGCCCCGAGCACGTACCCGCCGAGAAGTGCGCTGACCTCGACGTGTTCGGTGTTCACACCAGCCGTTCGCGGCCGGCCACCACGCCGGACTTCCCACTCCCGCACCACCCGGGCCGCCAGGTACATCGACACGCGGACCTCCTCCCCGGCGACCCGCCGCGGCTCGGCGTCGAACACGCACAACGCCCCGAGGTGATGCCCGTCCGGGGTGGTGAGCGGCACCCCGGCGTAGAAGCGCAGACCGAACTCGCCGGCGACGAGGGGATTCACCCGCGCGCGCGTCGAGCAACGCATCGGTGACAACAGACGGACCCGTACCGAACAGGGCCGACCCGCACAGCCCCGGACCTCGACCGAGCTGCGTCAGGGCCAGGCCGTGCCGGGCCTTGGACCAGATCCGCTCGGTGTCCACGATGCCGACGACCGCGAACGGGACGTCGAACAAGGCGGCAGCGAGCGCGACGATCCGGTCCAGCGCCTCCTCCGGCGGCGTGTCCAGGACGGCGTAGCGGCGGACCGCGGCCATCCGCGCGGCCTCCCCCCGCCGGCAGCGCACCACCGAGCGGCATCCGGATCGGCCCCCTCGACGACCTGACCCTGCCCCGGGACCTCCGCTCCGTCCAGGTCCACGGCCCCGGCGCCTCCGGGAGAACACGGCTCCAGCACGGCCGAGACGCGGTGCAGGGCCGCGTTCACCCGGGCCGCGACCACGGCGCCGGTGACCCCGAGGATCACCGCGGCGGCCTCACAGGTGTTCCCGCCGAAGCAGGTCACCTCGAGCGCCAGCCGCTGCCCGGGACTCAGCACGGCGAGCGCGCCCTGTACCCGTCCGGCCGTGGCGAGCGCCACCGCGAGCTCCTCCCCGTCGGAGAAACCACCCGGCTCGCCGCGGCACGCATCGGCGCCCTCGGCCCGGCCAGCCTCCGCGGCACGGCCCCGCCGGACCCACCCCACGGCACGGCCGTGGGTGAGCACCCCGAGCCGGGTCCGAACCCTGGTGCCCTAGCCGTCCAACTCCTGCGGGCCGTTCCAGACCTGCAGGCCTGGGTCTCCTCCTCGTGCGGCGCCTCGGCAGTGGGCTCGTACGCCTGCGCTCATCCGACGGCGGTCATCACAACGAGCCGCCGCGCCGAAGACTGGGTGGCAAGGGATGGCGGCGCAGGCTGCGCATCCCTAGGCCGTGGGCCCACGTTGTATCCCTCACGACCGTCGTCTTCAGCAGGCCACCCGCACCGGCGCGGGTAGAGCGGACGACCCCGCGAGTACGGCCGATGTCGCAGGCGAACACCCTGACGGCGACGCCCGCGGCCGTCGACGTGCTCGATGACGTGAGCCGCCGGGCCTCCCCGGCACTCCGCGCCGTCAGCTCGCCATCGCCGCGCCGCGCCGGCCGGGTGTCATCAGGCGCTGGCCAGCGCGCCTCTCGTCGACGACCGCCGGTCGTATGCGTGCATGCGGTGATCTTTCAGCGATACCGTCCTCTCTCTCGGTTCACCGTCGAGGGAGAACACGAATGGTGACACGACCCTTGTCGCCGGAGCCGGCGCGGCCGCGGGATCCCGCGGATCGGCGTGAGCTGGCGGCTCTGGCCCGGCAGTCCGAACGGGTCGCCGGAGAGATGAGAACACTCGCCGAGCGTGCCGCCGTGGTGGGGCTGCCTCCCCCGGGCTACGACTGGGACGACGTGCGGCGGCTCGCCGACGCCCTGCACACGCTGGCGCTGCGGTACGCGGTGGATGCCGACGACGCGGACGTGTTCTTCGACCTGTTCTTCGACCTGGTCGACCGGCGCGGCCGAGGAAGGGGGCCGGAACCCCCGCGCTGACGCCCCACTGCGGCCGGGACGAGTGGCTCGACGCCCGGGTGGCGTCGTTGCCGCCGGGCTCCGAACGGGGCTCGTTCCGACGTGGGGTCGGGCCGGGAGCTGGCCGGCGCCGGCGCGAAGTTACCAGCCCGTAGGCCATGCCCAGCGGCATGACGACCAGCCCTGGAGCGCCCACGGCAGAGAGTCCATGCGGAGCCGACATGTCGGTGCGTCCCTCGATCTGTCACGGTCGGCGCGGCACCGAGGCGGGGGTGTCGGAAGCCCCCTCGTCTCGGTGCCTCCGAGGCCGGGAGCACGGACGCGGCCTCCCGGGTCGCCGGGCGCGGCGAGACGGTCCGGCGACCTGGGCTCATTCGGCGCCGGTGGTGCGGATCAGCGCGGTGATGGCGTCGGCCGGTTGCGGTCTGGCGTAGTGGAATCCCTGCCCGAGGTCGCAGCCCAGCCGGGTCACGCTGTCTGCCTGCGCGGGAGTCTCCACGCCCTCGGCGACCACGCGCAGACCCAGGGCGCGCGCCATGGCGACGATCGCCCGGACGACTTCGAGGTCCTCGCCGCCGGCTGTGACGCCGGCGATGAACTCCCGGTCGATCTTCAGCTCGTCGAGGGGCAGCCGGGTGAGGTAGGCGAGTGAGCTGTAGCCGGTGCCGAAGTCGTCGATCGACAGCGAGATACCGAGGGCCCGCAGGTCGCGCATGATGCGGGCGGTGCGGCCGACATCCTCCATGACCGTGGTCTCGGTGACCTCCAGTCGCAGAAGGCCCGGGTCGAGGCCCGACTCGTGTAGCGCGGACTGCACGGTCCGCACCATGCCGTCGGACCCGAGCTGGCGCGCCGAGAGGTTCACCGCGACGCAGGGAGGTGCGTCCAGTGCTGAGGCCCATTCGGCGGCCTGCCGGCACGCGCTGTGCAGGATCGCCTCGCCCAGCGGGCCGATCAGCCCGGACCGCTCCGCGGTGGGGATGAACTCGGCCGGACCGAGGAGGCCGCGTTCGGGGTGTTCCCAGCGCACGAGCGCCTCGGTGGCGACCACGCGTCCCCGGCCTCGCCCGACGGCGAGCTGCACGAGCGGTTGGTAGTGCAGGATGAACTCGGCCGCGTCGATCCCGCGCTGCAGGTCGTCGATCTGCCGGAGCCGGAGGCTGGCGTTCGCGGCGACCTGCTGGTCGAAGGTGACGTGTCCCCCGCCTCCCCGGCGCTTGGCCTCGAGCATCGCGGTGTCCGCGGCGGCGATCACCGCGTGGGCGTCCTGCCCCGGCGTCACCTCCACGATCCCGATGCTCGCGCTGACGTGAGTCGCGACGGCTCCGAGGTCGAACTGCGGGGCGAGAACGCGGGCGGCCCGGGTCGCCAGGGTTTGCGCATCCGTGTGGCTCGAGCCCGGGCAGAGGATGACGAACTCGTCGCCCGCCAGCCGGCCGACCGTGTCGGCCGACCGGACGACCGACCGGAGCCGGGCGGCGACCTGCCGGAGCAGTTGGTCTCCGGCGGCGTGACCGTAGGAGTCGTTGACCAGCTTGAAACCGTCGAGGTCGAGGAACAGCACCGCGATCGGCTCGGTGACCTCGCGCTGGGCCAGGGCCTGGCGGAGCCGGTCGTGGAGCAGCGCGCGGTTCGGCAGGCCGGTCAACTCGTCGAACAGCGCCCGCCGTTCCAGCAGCTCCTCGGCGTGTTTGCGTTCGGTGATGTCGGTGACCATGCCCAGCGAGCCGACATACCGGCCGTCGTCCTCGTACAGCGGAGAGGCCGACACCAGGACGACACGGGTCTCTCCATCCGGGCGGACCACCGGAACCTCGTACAGGTCCCTGCCGGAGTCCCGGCGGCCCTTCAACCGGGCCGCCACCAGCGGCCTGTCCTCCTCGGCGGCGGCGTCCGTCGCCGTCATGGCGTACACCTCGTCGAGGGAGCGCCCGAGAATGTCGGCGAGCTTCTGGTTGGCGAACACCGTCCCACCGTCCGGGTCGGTGACCCACACGCCCTCCTGGGCGGTCTCGACGATGCTGCGATACCGGGCCTCGCTGCGGCGCAGCGCCTCCTGGTCGGCCTTGCGCTGGGTGATGTCGTGGAAGTTCACCACGATCCCGGCCACGTCCGGGTCGTCGAGAAGGTTGGTGATCCGGTCTTCCACCCAGACGAACGACCCGTCCGCCCGCATCAGCCGCAGATCGAACGGGTCCTGCGCACCGGGCCGGGCGAGCGCGTCGGCGAACTGCCGCCGCGACATCTCCAGGTCGTCGGGGTGGATGAAGTCGAACGCGGAGCGCCCGACCATGTCCTGTTCCGCCCAGCCGAGCAGCCGGGAAACGGCCGGACTGGTGAACGTCAGCACACCGTCGGTGTCCACCACCACTGCCACATCGACGGAGCGCCTGGACAGCGAGCGGAAGCGAGCCTCGGCGTGCTCCAGCGCCCGCCGCAGATCACGCTTCGAAGCGGAGTAGTCACGGTCCTCACGACGGTCCGTCACGCCCTCGACTCCCATCGGCCGCCGGGTTCCGCTGTTGAGCCAGGTGCGTCGCTGTGACAGCAGCGGCTCCCGGCAGCATCCCGCGGGTGGCGATGGGCGCCGCGGGCCGCAGGTGTGCGGCGCTGCTGCTTCGGCCTCGCCGGTCTGCCTGTACCCGTAGATGAGCAGCTCCATCTCTCAGCCCACACACGGAATGCCTGCTGTGACACTGACGGTAGTGGCGAAGGGCGGCTCGCGCGCAGGTCTTCCGTCGAGGTATCCCGGGCTGCTCGTTCCCGACGGAGGTGTCAACGACGCCTGAAAACGGACCCCTGGGCAACGGGTGAAAACGGACCCCTCTGTCGGTGGTCATGTCAGTCCTCGGCGGTGGTGGTGGGGACGCGGCCGAGGTCGCGGTTCTTGAGCCGGTAGCTGTCGCCCTTGAGGGGGACGACGTCGGCGTGGTGGACGAGCCGGTCGATCATCGCGGCGGCGACCACGTCGTCGCCGAACACCTCGCCCCACCGGCCGAACGGCTTGTTGGAGGTGACGATCAGCGAGGCCCGTTCGTAGCGGGCGGAGACGAGCTGGAAGAACAGGTTCGCGGCCTCGGGTTCGAACGGGATGTAGCCGACCTCGTCGACGACCAGCAGCGGGTAGCGGCCGAGACGGACGAGCTCGGTCTGCAGCCGGCCGGCGGCGTGCGCCTCGGCGAGGCGGGCGACCCACCCGGCGGCGGTGGCGAACAGGGTGCGGTGCCCGGCCTGGCAGGCGCGGACCGCCAGCCCGATCGCCAGGTGGGTCTTGCC
>JAVEDU010000024.1 GCA_030840805.1 Actinomycetota bacterium | reverse complement strand
TGACGGCCTTGCCGTGATCGGCGCGGGCGGTGACGATGCCGTCGACGACGTTGGTCCCCACGTTGCGAATGGCGGTGAGGCCGAACCGGATGTCGGTCCCGACCGGGGTGAAGGTGGCCTCCGACTCGTTGACGTCGGGAGGCAGGACCTTGATGCCCATCCGACGGCACTCGTTGAGGTAGATCGCCATCTTGTCCTTGTCGTCCTTCACCGAGGTGAGGACCGCGGCCATGTACTCGGCTGGGTAGTTGGCCTTGAGATAGGCGGTCCAGTACGACACCAGGCCGTAGGCGGCGGAGTGCGCCTTGTTGAACGCGTAGTCGGAGAACGGCAGCAGGATGTCCCACAGCGTCTTGACCGCACCGGCGGAGTAGCCGCGCTCGGTCATGCCCGCCTCGAACGCGGCGTACTGCTTGTCGAGCTCCTCCTTCTTCTTCTTGCCCATCGCTCGACGGAGCAGGTCCGCCTGGCCCAAGGAGTAGCCGGCGAGCTTCTGCGCGATCGCCATCACCTGCTCCTGGTACACGATCAGCCCGTAGGTCTCGCCCAGGATCTCCGCGAGCGGCTCGGCGAGCTCGGGGTGGATCGGCGTGAGCTCCTCGCGGCCGTTCTTGCGGCGGGCGTACTTGTTGTGCGAGTCGGCGCCCATCGGGCCCGGGCGGTAGAGCGCGCCGACGGCCGAGATGTCGGCGAAGGTGTCCGGGCGCATGCTGCGCAGCAGCGCGCGCATCGGGCCACCGTCGAGCTGGAACACCCCGAGCGTGTCCCCGCGGGACAGCAGGGCGAAGGTCGCCGGGTCGGTGAGCTCGAGCTCCTCGAGGACGACCTTGTGCTGGCGGTTGTTGGCGATGTTGACCAGCGCGTCGTCGAGGATCGTGAGGTTGCGCAGCCCGAGGAAGTCCATCTTGATCAGGCCGAGCCGCTCGCAGGTCGGGTAGTCGAACTGCGTGATGATCGCGCCGTCCTGCTCCCGCCGCATGATCGGGATGTGGTCGATCAGCCGCTCGCTGGACATGATCACGCCGGCGGCGTGGACGCCCCACTGGCGCTTGAGGTTCTCCAGCCCGCGGGCGGTGTCGACGACCTTCTTCACGTCCGGGTCGGTCTCGTACCGGGCGCGGAAGTCGCCGGCCTCGGAGTACCGCGGGTGGGCCGGGTCGAAGATCCCGCCGAGCGGGATGTCCTTGCCCATCACGGCGGGCGGCATGAGCTTGGTGAGCTGGTCGCCCATCCCGTACGGGTAGCCGAGCACGCGCGAGGAGTCCTTGAGCGCCTGCTTCGCCTTGATCGTGCCGTACGTGACGATCTGGGCGACCTTGTCCTCGCCGTACTTCTCCGTCACGTACCGGATCACGTCACCGCGACGGCGTTCGTCGAAGTCCACGTCGATGTCGGGCATCGAGACGCGCTCGGGGTTGAGGAACCGCTCGAACAGCAGGCCGTGCCGCAGCGGGTCCAGGTCGGTGATGCCCATCGCGTACGCGACCAACGAGCCCGCCGCCGAGCCACGGCCGGGGCCGACCCGGATGCCCTGCGACTTCGACCAGTTGATGAAGTCCGCGGTCACCAGGAAGTAGGCCGGGAACCCCATCTGGAGGATGACCCCGGACTCGTACTCCGCCTGCTTACGGTGCGTGTCCGGCACCCCGGCGGGGAACCGCCGCTGGAGGCCGACCTCGACCTCCTTGATGAACCAGGACTCCTGCGACTCCCCCTCCGGGCAGGGGAACGCCGGCATCAGGTCGGCGCCCTCGGTGAACTCGACGTTGCACTTCTCGGCGACGAGCAGCGTGTTGTCGCAGGCCTCCGGGAACTCCGACCACAGGCCGCGCATCTCCTGCGGGGACTTGAGGTAGAAGTCCTGGGCGTCGAACTTGAACCGGTTCGGGTCCGCCAGGGTCTTGCCGGACTGCACGCAGAGCAGGACCTCGTGCGCCTGCGCGTCGTGCGGGAACGTGTAGTGCAGGTCGTTGGTGGCGATGAACGGGATGCCCACCTCCTTCGCCAGCCGGATCAGCTCGCTGGTGGCCCGGCGCTCGATCTCGAGGCCGTGGTCCATCAGCTCGCAGTAGTAGTTCTCCTTGCCGAACAGGTCCTGGAACTCGCCCGCGACCTCGCGCGCTCTGGCGTAGTTGCCCTGTCGGAGCAGGGTCTGGATCTCGCCGGACGGGCAGCCCGTGGTCGCGATGATGCCCGTGCCGTACGTCTGGAGGAGCTCGCGGTCCATCCGGGGCTTGTAGTAGTACCCCTCCAGGCTGGCGAGGGACGACAGCCGGAACAGGTTGTGCATGCCCTCGGTGGTGGCCGCGAGCATCGTCATGTGGGTGTACGCGCCACCGCCGGACACGTCGTCCTGGCCGCCGCCCGCCCACTGGACCCGCTTGCGGTCGTGCCGGCTGCCCGGGGCGATGTAGGCCTCGGTACCGATGATCGGCTTGATGCCGTGCTTCTTCGCCTGCCGGTAGAAGTCGTACGCCCCGAACACGTTGCCGTGGTCGGTCATCGCGAGCGCGGGCATGCCCATCCGCGCGGCTTCGCCGAACAGGTCGCCCAGCCGGGCGGCACCGTCGAGCATCGAGTACTCGGTGTGCACGTGCAGGTGCACGAAGGACTCGGGGTTCTCACTGACCGGCGCTGACACTGCGGCGCGGACCTCCCTCGGACCTGGGGAACGACACGGAAAACGGCGGGGGAAGTCGCCGGCAACTGATTCTCAGCCGACCCTGATTCTCACACGCCGGTCCGACAATTCTCACGGTGGCGGGCGAGGGAGCCGGTGGGGCGGCGTGTCGCCACGCCGGGGGGCCGGGACGCGCCGCCCCGCCCCGTGATCACCACCTCCTTCTCGTCGCCGGAGCGCGCCGCCCCACCCGTGATCACCACCTCCTTCTCGTCGCCGGAGCGCGAAAATCAGGTGGTGATCACGGGACGGGAGGCCGGCCGGAGCACGAAAATCAGGTGGTGATCACCGGCGCGGGGTGCGCAGCGGCTCGGTGGGCAGGGACCGGTCCGGCGGCGGTGCCACCACCGTGGCCTGCTCCGGCAGCAGCGGCAGGAACACCGTCCGGTCGAGCCGCCGGATCTCCGGCGCCGGGTCGACCACGCGGATCCCGGCCCGGCCGGTCAGCTCCGCCAGCCGCACCGGGGTCGCCCGCACCACCAGCGCGTACACGCATGCGCAGCCCTGCCGGTACGCCGCCGCCTCGGCCCGGTCCAGCCGGGCGCTGTCGGTATAGAACGCCTTGAGCTCGCGTTCCTGGGCATCGGCGGCGGACAGCCCGGCGGCGGTCTGCTCGTCCTGCGCCGCGCCGGCGTCCCGGGCGTCGGCGATGCGCCGCAGGGCGATCGGGATGTCCACGGCCGGAGTACGGACGCCGAAGGACTCGATCGCCGTCTGGACCTGGGGCAGCGGCAGCCGGACGAACACCCGCGCCGGCTCCACGTCGGCCAGCAGCGGCAGCACCCCGGCGGGCGTCGCGTAGCCGCGGAGCGAGACCAGGGCGTACGTCTCGGCGGTGCTGCTCGCCACCAGGGCACCCAGCTCGGCGCGGGCCCGGTCGGCGTACAGGGCGACCCGGTCGCCCTCCGCGGCGCCGACCCGGACGACGTCCCCGACGGTGTCGCCCGGGGCCGGCGCGTCCGGCGCGGCGTACACGGCCGCGCCGAGCACCGCGATGACGCCGAGCACCGCCAGCGAACCGAGCACCCGGCCGCGGCGGCCGCCGGTCTCCGCCGGAGCGGCCGGCTCGGCCCCGGGGTCGGCGGCGGTGCCGGTCTCCGGGGCGGGGTCGCCGGGACGGGGCGACCCCGCCCGGCCGAGGGCCCGGTTCAGCCCGTGGGCGAGCCGGGGGACGATCCGTTCGTCGAGCGCGCGCAGCGGGTGGAACGGACGCACTGCCTCAGGACTCCGCGCGGACGATGTCGAGCGCGTGCGCGAGATCGGCAGGATACGGACTGGTGAACTCCACCGCGCGGCCGTCGTCCGGGTGCGCGAATCCCAGCCGCCGGGCGTGCAGCCACTGGCGGGTCAGGCCCAGCCGGGCGGAGATCGTCGGGTCGGCGCCGTACATCGAGTCGCCCACGCAGGGGTGCCGCAGTGCCGACATGTGCACCCGGATCTGGTGGGTGCGGCCGGTCTCCAGCTCGATGTCGAGCAGGCTCGCCGCCCGGAACGCCTCGATCGTGTCGTAGTGCGTGACGCTCGCCTTCCCGCCGGCGACGACCGCGAACCGCCAGTCGCTCGACGGGTGCCGGTCGATCGGCGCGTCGACCGTGCCGCGCAGCGGGTCCGGATGGCCCTGGACGAGGGCGTGGTAGCCCTTCGTCACCTCGCGCTCCTTGAACGCGCGCTTCAGCAGCGTGTACGCCCGCTCGCTCTTCGCCACGACCATCAGGCCGGTCGTACCCGCGTCCAGGCGGTGGACGACACCCTGCCGCTCCGCCGCGCCGCTCGTCGAGACGCGGTGGCCCATCGCGGCGAGGCCGCCGATGACGGTGGGGCCGTTCCAGCCGGGGCTCGGATGCGCGGCCACCCCGACCGGCTTGTCCACCACGACCAGGGCGTCGTCGGCGTACACGACGGTGAGGCCGTCCACCGGGGTCGGGTCGGCGGTGGGCGGCGCCGGCGGCGCCGGCAGCGTGACCTCCAGCCAGGAGCCGCCGGTGACCCGGTCGGACTTGGCCCGCGGGGCGCCGTCGAGGCTCGCGTCCCCGGCCTCGATCACGGTCGCGGCGACGGTCCGGGACAGGCCGAACAGCCGCGCGAGCGCCTGGTCGAGCCGCATCCCGTCCAGGCCGTCCGGTACGGGCATCGAGCGGTGGTCACCGCTGCTGGTCATCGTCTGCTTTCCGTTCGGCGGCCGCGCCGGCCTGGGTGCCGTCCGGCTGGATGCCACGGAACACCAGCAGCACCAGCAGGCAGACGCCGGTCACCAGACAGGCGTCCGCGACATTGAAGATCGGCCACACCCGGCCGCCGTCGTCGAACAGGCTCAGGAAGTCAACCACGCCGCCGCGGAGGAACCCCGGCGCCCGGAACACGCGATCGATGAGGTTCCCCACTGCCCCGCCGAGGACCAGCCCGAGGCCGACCGTCCAGCCGAGCGACCGGAGCCGCCGGGCGGCCCGCAGGATGTACACCGCCACGCCCACCGCGAACAGGCTCAGCACGATCGTGTACCCCTCGCCGAGCGAGAACGCGGCCCCGGTGTTCCTGGCGTGCACCAGGTACAGCGCGCCACCGAAGAGGCGCACCGGCTCCCGGTGCTCGAGTTCCGCGACGGCCGCGAGCTTGGTGGCGAGGTCGGCCGCGAGCACCACGGCGGCGATGCACAGCAGCGGCACGATCCGCCGTCGCCGCGGCGCGACGTCCGTTCCTCCGTCGGGCGGGGAGGACGGGGGCACCGCGCGGGCCTGGTTCTCGGTCAGCGACGTTCCTCGATCTGCTTGCACGCGACGCAGAGCGTCACGCTGGGGAATGCCTCGAGCCGGGCCGTCGGGATCGCGCTGCCGCACCGCTCGCAGCGGCCGTAGGTACCGGCGTCGAGACGGTCGAGCGCGTGCTCGACCTGGGTGAGCCGGTCGAGGATACCGTTTGCCAGCGAGATCTCCTGCTCCCGCTCGAAGGTCTTGGTGCCGGCGTCGGCCTGGTCGTCCCCCGCGCCGTCCGCGACCCGGTCGCGCTGGAGGTCGTTGATGTCGGACACGGCACGCGCGTGCTCGCGGCCGAGCTCCTCCGCCCGCGCCACGAGGGCGGCGCGGAGGTCGGCGTACTCGCCGTCGCTCGCGGTGGAGCGGGCCGTGCCGGTCTTGGTGGTGGCGGTCGTGGCCATCGGATCGAGGGCTGCCTTCGGGGTGTCGGTGCCGCGCGCGGCCGACCGGGCCGCCGTGGTGGCGGCCTTGACGGCAGTGGCCTTGCCGGCCTTCGCCGGGGTGGTCCTGGTGCTCCTCGTCGCGGTCTTCGGTGTCGCGGTCTTCGGTGTCGTGCTCTTCGCCGCCGTGACCGACTTCGCGGCCTTGGCGGGCGCCTTGGCCGGGGACGCCTTCGCCGACTTGGCGGCGGTGGCCTTCTCGGCCCGCTTCGCCGGCGTCGCCTTCACGGTCTTCGCGGCGGCGGTCTTCGTCCCGGCGGTCTTCGCCGCGGCCGTCGGGTCCGCCGCCTTCGCCCGGCTCGACGGCTCCGTCCCGGAGCGACGGCGGCCCGCGGGAACCGCCTCGGCGGGCTGCTCACCCCCGCCGCGCGGACCCCGTCCCCCGAGCACGCGCGCCAGCTTGGTGGCAACGCCGGTTCGATCGGCCATCTGCCCCACCCCCTAGCACTCACCGACACGACGCAAGCACGTTCCGTGCTTGCAAGTGGCACAGGATACGGACCGCCTGTTCAGGTCACAACGCGCCACACAGCGGGAGAGTTCACCCCGCAGTACCCCCGTTTCCCCCGGCGAACCACCGCGCGAGCCGGCCACTCCGGCCGATCGCCCGCAACCGGCGCTCGGTGTCGTCGCGGCAGTCCGCCGTGGCCACGATCAGCAGGCTGTCACCGGTGCGCAAGCGAGTTCCACCATCCGGGACGGACCGCCGCCCGGCGCGCAGCAGGAACACCACCGAGGCGCCCACCGGCAGCCGCAGCTCCCCCACGTACACGCCGTGCAGCCGCGAGCCGGGCGGGATCGTCAGCGCCAGCAGGTCGGCCCCGAGCTCCTCCAGCGGGGCCGCCTCCACCTGGAGGTCGTCGGCGCGGCCGGGCTCCAGCACGCCGAGCAGCCGGGCCACCGGCGGCAGCGTCGTGCCCTGGACGAGCGTGAACACCACGACCAGCACGAACACGATGTCGAACAGCTGCCTGCCGCCCGGCACCTCGGCCGCGTACGGGATCGTGGCCAGGACAATGGGCACCGCGCCGCGCAGCCCGGCCCACGCGAGGAACGCCTGCTCCCGCGGCCGGACCCGGAACCACGAGGCGCTAGCCAGCACCGACAGCGGCCGGCCGGCGAACAGCAGCACCGCCCCGATCCCGAGCGCCGGCAGCACCGCCGGGCCGAGGTCCCCGGGGCTGACGAGCAGTCCCAGCAGCACGAACAGCCCGATCTGCGCCAGCCACGCCAGCCCCTCGGCGAAGCCCAGCACGGCGCGCCGGTGCGGCAGCCGGGAGTTGCCGAGCACGAGCCCGGCCACGTAGACGGCGAGGAAGCCCGACGCGTGGGCCACCGACCCGGCCGCGTACGCGAGCACGGTCATCGCGATCGTGGCGAGCGGGTACAGCCCGGCGGCGGGCAGGGCGCTGCGGCGCAGGATCCAGGCTCCGCCGAAGCCGACGGCGAGCCCGATCGCGGCACCCGCCACCAGCTCGTACGCGACCAGCCCCAGCGCGGCGAGCGGCGAGATCTCCGTGACCGGCCCCAGCGACAGCAGCGTGACCGCGATGACGACCGGGGCGTCGTTGAGGCCGGACTCGGCCTCCAGCACGGCGCCGAGCCGGGGCCGAAGGCGCAGCCGGCGCAGCGTCGCGAAGACGGCGGCCGCGTCGGTCGAGGACAGCACCGCCCCGGCCAGGAGCGCGAGCTGCCACGGCATCCCGAACAGGTGGTGGGCCGCGACGGCGACCACCGCGACGCTGACCGCGACGCCCACCGTCGAGAGCACTCCCGCCAGGGGCAGCGCGGGCCGGACCTCGCGCCATCGGGTCGTCAGGCCGCCCTCGGCGAGGATCACGACCAGCGCGCAGACGCCCAGGCCCTGGGCCAGCTGTGGGTCGTCGAAGGCGATGCCGCCGACACCGGACTCCCCCAGCAGGACGCCGATCCCGAGGTAGATCAGCAGCGACGGGAGGCCGGTCCGGGAGGAGAGCCGCACCGCGGACACCGCGACCAGCAGCACGGCCGCCCCCAGCAGCAGGATGCGGTCGAGCTCGTCGAGCGTCACGTGCCGGTTCCGTCGCGCAGCGCGGTCACGCGGGCGGCGAGACCCGGCGGTGCCACGTCGACGGCCAGCACCTTGTCGCGGCTCGTCCGGCCGGACCGGAGCCGGACGGCCGAGCGGCGCAGGCCCAGTGACTCGGCCACCGCGCCGAGCACGGCAGCCGTGGCGGCACCGTCCACGGCCCGCGCGGTCACGGCGACGACGAGCGCGGGCCCCCCGGCGCCGTCGTACCGGCCGCCGACCCTCGTCCGCGACGCACCGGGCTTCACCCGGACCGCGAACATCAGGGGCGCTTCCGACATCGGCTCATCTTGGCGCATGGAGACGCCGGCACCGCAGCGCCGCGCGGCTCAGCCCAGCAGCGTGGCGACGGGGGCGCAGCGGGCGCACGGCGTGAAGCCGAGCTCGGCCGCCTCCGACACCGGGAGCCCCTCGGACTCGCGGTCGGTCAGATGCGCGCACCCGGTGACGTGGTACCGCGGCCGGCCGTCCACCACGAGGACCTCGTCGTCCCGGCCGGCGACCCGCGCGAGGTCGCCCAGCTGGGCCGACTCGATCCCGGGCTCGTCCGGGGGGTCCACCTCGACCGCGCCGCCGGAGGCGTCCCGCGTCGTGCCGGCGGGAGCGTCGGCCGCCGTGGCGGCGGGCTTGCCGGACGGGGGGCCGGCGAGGGTGCCGGTTCCGGCACCCCGGGCACGCTCGGCGGTACCGGAGCCCGCTGCCTGGGCGTGCGCGCCGCCGGTACCACGGGTGGCTCCGGCGCCCGCACCGCCGGTACCACGGGTGGCTCCGGCGCCCGCACCGGCACCGGCCGCCCCGGCGATGACGGTCCGAGCGGGCGCGCCGCCGGCCGACGACGCCGTCTCGAGCACCCGGGTCCGGTCTGCGGCCGTCCGCTCGTCCTTCGCGGCGCCGGCGGCCGGTGCGTCGACCGCGGCCGGCGCGGTGGTCTCACCACCCGTGTCACCGGCCTTGGGGTCCGGCCGTCCCGCGGCGGCGGATCGCCCGCCCGTGGGCCGGACACCGAGGTACAGCAGCGTCGCGGCGGCGAGGGTGGACACGATGGACGCGGCGAGGAGGACCGTACCGCCGTCGCCCCGCAGGATGCCCAGGACGAGCAGCACCCCCGCGGCGGCGAGCAGCACCAGGCTGAGGACGATCACTGCTCACCCGTCAGGAGATCAGTGCCCACGCGCGTCCGCGGAGCCGGCGTCCGACTGCCCGAGCCCGAGCCCACGCATGCCGCCGCCGAACGAACCGCCCATCGACGCGCCGCCACCGAGCCCGGCCGGCTGCGCCTCGGCGCGGGCCACCTCGTTCTCCATGGCCTGACCGCGACTGTCGAGGTCACGCAGCTGGCTGTCGAGGTAGGCCTTGAGGCGGGTGCGGTACTCCCGCTCGAACGCCTTGAGCTCCTCGATGTGCTTCTGCAGCGCCGACCGCTTGGCGTCCAGGCCGCCCATGGCCTCCTGGTGGCGCTGGCGGGCCTCACGCTCGAGCGCCTCGGCCTTGCTGCGGGCGTCCCGGGTCAGCTCGTCGGCCTTGGCGCGCGCGTCGGAGAGGAGCTTGTCGGCCTCGCGACGCGCCTCCTCGACGTGCTCGTCGGCGGTGCGCTGCGCCAGCATGAGCACGCGCAGGGCCTGCTGCTCGCCGCCCGCGTCCGGGCTGACCACGGGGGCCGGAACGGCGCGGGGAGCCTGCTGCTGCTGCGCGGCGGCCTGCTGCGCCGCCTGCTGGGCCTGCTGCGCGGCCTGCGCGGCGGCCTGCTGGGCCTGCTGCGCGGCCTGCTGGGCGGCGGCCTTCTCCTGGCGGAGCCGCTCCATCTGGCCCTTCAGGTCGGCGTTCTCCTGCGCGAGGCGGCGCGTCTCCGCGTCGTTCGCACCGGCGGCGGGTGCGGCGGGCTGGCCGCTGCGGGCGCGCTCGACCTGTGACCGGAGGTCGTTGTTCTCCTCGATCAGCCGAGCGAGCTCACGCTCCACCTCGTCGAGGAAGGCGTCGACCTCTTCCTCGTCGTACCCCCGCTTACCGATCGGGGGCTTCTTGAACGCGACGTTGTGAACGTCGGCGGGGGTCAGCGGCATGAGATCTCCTCGGGACACGTACGTGGCGGTAGGGCACTCGATCGCATCAGGTCAGCCCTCCCACCACGCTCATGAGGACGTAGACAATCACGAGCAACAGGATGAAGCCTAGATCCAGACTCATCCCACCTATCCGGAGGGGCGGGATTACTCTGCGCAAGGCATTGAGGGGCGGGTCGGTGGCGCTGTACACGAGCTCCAGCGCGACGGCGGCACCCCGACCGGGCTGCCAACGCCGCGCGAACATCCTCACCCAGTCCACGACCAGGCGAGCGAGCAGCAGGATGAGGAACACGTACAGCAGTAAGAAGATCACCTGCCAAACGAGGGACACTGGGCTAACTGCTCCTTAGCTCTGGTTGAAAAACCCACCCTCGGCGATCTTGGCCTTGTCCTCGGCCGTCACCGAGACGTTCGCCGGGGAGAGCAGGAAGACCCTGTTCGTGACGCGCTCGATGCTACCGCGCAGGCCGAAGGCGAGCCCCGCCGCGAAGTCGACCAGTCGCTTCGCGTCCGATTCGTCCATCTCGGTGAGGTTCATGATCACCGGAACGTTCTCCCGGAAATGCTCACCGATGCTGCGCGCCTCGTTGTACGTGGTGGGGTGCAGCGTCGTGATGCGGTACGGCTGCTCCTCCTCGGCAGGCACGGCACGCTCGCGGAGGGCCACCTGGGGCGCCAGCGCGAGGTTGTCGTGGGTCAGGACGCCGGAACCGCTCGTGACGGTCGCCGCGCCGCGCGCGATCGGCCGCACCGCGGCCCGCTCGCGCGGGGCGAACCGCTCGGGGCTCCGGTCGTAGGTGCGCTCGGGTCGCTCGCTCACCCGGTCGACCCGGGAGCGGTGCACCGGCTCCTCGTACTCCTCGTCGAAGGCGTCCAGCTCATCGTCGACGTAACGACGGTCGTCGTCCTCGACGAGGCCGAGCCACACCCCTGCCTTGCGCCACGCTCCCATGGGGGCGCCCCTTCCGTCCGGATCCTGCTGGTGAACTACAACGTTGTGACTCGTGTGACTGGAGGCTACCCGCTGAGGGGCGGCCTGCCGCCGAGCAACGCCGTACCGACACGCACGTGTGTTGCGCCGTGCGCCACTGCCGCTTCCAGGTCGCCGCTCATCCCCGCGGACACGACCGACGCCTCCGGATGATCATGATGGAGGCGTTCGGCCACCGCCGCGAGCCCGGCGAACGCCGGACCCGGGTCGGCGCCGTACGGAGCCACCGCCATCACGCCGGCGAGCCGCAGCGCGGGCGCCGCCGCGACGGCATCCGCGATCCGCGGCACATCGGCGGGCCCGGCTCCCCCGCGGCCCGCCGGGGCGCCCGCCACCCCGACCTCCAGGGACACCTGCACCAGCACGTCCAGCGGGGTGCTCCGGTGCTGCCCGGCCGCCGCGGCGAGCGCCTGGACCAGCTCGGGCCGGTCCACGCTCTCCACCACGTCGGCGTACCGCACGACCGACCTCGCCTTGTTGCGCTGGAGCCGCCCGACGAAATGCCAGCGCGGCCCCCCGGCGCCGAGCACGGCGATCACCTCGGCCGCCTTCGCCGCCGCCTCCTGGTCGCGGTTCTCCGCGACGTCGGTGACGCCGAGGGCCCGCAGGTGCACGACATCGGCGGCCGGGAACGTCTTCGTGACCGCGACCAGCGACACGTCAGCCGGATCCCGGCCCGCGGCCCGGGCCGCCGTGGCAATCCGGGCCGTCACCGTGGCAAGCCGCTCCGCCAGGGCGGCTCGCCTGCCGGGGTCCGCGCGGCGGCCCGGATCGGCGGGTTCGGTCACGCCCCGTTCTTCAGGAAGTCCGGTACGTCGACGTCGTCCAGCACGACGCGGTGCGCGTCGCGGTCGCCCCGGTCGCCCGGCGCGGCGCCGGGAGTCCGCGGTGGCGTGGACCCGGTCTGCGACGCCTGCTCGGCCGGCCGCTCCGCGCGGCGTGGGGCCTCGGCCTTGCGGTGGTGCGGGGCGCCGCTGTCGAAGCCGGCCGCGATGACCGTGACCCGCACCTCGTCGCCGAGCGCGTCGTCGATGACGGCACCGAAGATGATGTTCGCGTCCGGGTGGGCCGCGTCGGCGACCAGGGACGCGGCCTCGTTGATCTCGAACAGGCCGAGATCCGAACCACCCTGGATGGACAGCAGCACGCCGCGGGCGCCCTCCATGCTGGCCTCCAGCAACGGGCTCGCGATGGCGGACTCGGCGGCCTCGACCGCGCGGTTGTCCCCGCGCGCCGAGCCGATGCCCATCAGGGCCGAGCCGGCGCCGGACATGACGCTCTTCACATCGGCGAAGTCGAGGTTGATCAGGCCCGGGGTGGTGATCAGGTCGGTGATGCCCTGGACACCGGACAGCAGCACCTGGTCGGCGGTGCGGAACGCGTCCATCATGCTGATCGCCCGGTCGCCGAGCTGGAGCAGCCGGTCGTTCGGGATCACGATCAGCGTGTCGCACTCGTTGCGGAGCTCCTCGATGCCGACGTCGGCCTGTGTCTGGCGGCGCTTGCCCTCGAAGGCGAACGGGCGGGTGACGACACCGATGGTCAGCGCGCCGAGCTTGCGGGCGATGCTCGCGACGACCGGCGCACCACCGGTGCCGGTGCCACCGCCCTCGCCCGCGGTCACGAAGACCATGTCGGCCCCCTTGAGGACCTCCTCGATCTCGTCCTTGTGGTCCTCGGCGGCCTTCCGGCCGACCTCGGGGTTCGCACCGGCACCGAGGCCGCGCGTGAGCTCGCGGCCGACGTCGAGCTTGACGTCGGCATCGCTCATCAGCAGCGCCTGCGCATCGGTGTTGATCGCGATGAACTCGACACCCTTGAGCCCCACCTCGATCATCCGGTTGACGGCGTTGACGCCGCCTCCGCCGATGCCGACGACCTTGATGACTGCGAGGTAGTTGTGCGGGGGAGTCATCTCCGATGCCTTCCTGGTCGAGTCGTGCCGGACGCCGCCTGAGAGGTTCACGGCGGCGGGTCGCGCCGACTCTCACCCTCAACTAGACGGTTATTGTTATGTCAACCTGTCCGACTTCACGGACGGTAGGCGTGCCCTCTCCGTCGTTCAAGCACGCACCCCGGCGTGTCCCCCGGCGTTTCCAACCTCACCCGTACGGATGAGTCTCACTTCACCGTCACCACGCGCGGCGCGCTCACGTCGATGCGCTTGCCCGGCCGGCTCAGCAGGGCCGTGGCGACCGTGGCCTTCCGGTCGCTGCGGTCGGAGTCACCCCAGAACACGCGCCGGTCGTTCTTCAGCACCACGGTGATCTGCTCCGCGGTCGGTGCGGTGATCCGGACGAGCCGGGTCCGCAGCCCGGGGGTCAGCGCCGCGGCCACCACGAGCGCGCTCCGGGTGGCCCGGTCCTTCGGCCCCGGCCGGGCGAGGACGACCAGCGGCAGCCCGGCGGGGCGCCGGGCCACGGTCCGGAACGCCACCCCGCCCGCGTCCAGCTCCACGTACCCGTCCCGCCGGTGCACCACCGCGACGGCCTCCCGCTCGGTGACCTGCACGGTCAGCGTGTGCGGCCAGGTCCGGTAGACCTGCACCTTCGCGACGGGGCCGAGCGCCGACACCCGCGTCCGGACCCCGTCCACGTCGACCCGGGCGAGGGAGGAACCCAGCCGGACCGCGGCGGCGTCCCGGACCGCGGCCGAGGTCACCGTGGCCGCACCCTCGACGGTGACCGTCCGCACGTCGAACACCCGGGTCCCGAGCACCAGCCACCCGGCCACGAGCAGGACCGTCACGGTGGCCAGCACCACGAACAGCGGGAGCAGGGAACGCAGGCGCCGCCGCCGGGCACGCGCCTCGAACCGCCCGGCGGTCCCGCCGCTGCGCACCATCTGCCAGCGGCGCGCGGCAGCGGGGCGCCCTGGGCTCACCGCGCCGGCTCGGGACCGGCCGCCGGGTCGGCCGACGCCTCGTCCAGCGCGACCAGGATCTCCTCGCCGAGCATCGCGATCGGCGGCGCGCCCATCGTCACCACGACGTCACCGGCGCGGGACCGCCGCGCCACCTCCGCCGCGACCTCCGACCAGGACGGCACGAAGATCTTCCGGGCATCGTCCACCGGTACCGCCGCGGCGAGTGCGACCCCGCCCTCGCCGGGTGCGCGGTCCTCCCCCGGTCCGTACACCTCCATCACGACGACCTCGTCGGCGAGCCCGAGGGCCGCCGCGATCCCGTCCTGGAACGTGGTGGTGCGGCCGAGCCGGTACGGCTGGAACGCCACGACCACCCGGCCGGGCGCCGCGACCTCCCGCACCGTCCGCAGTTGCGCGGTCATCGACGTCGGGTGGTACGCGTAGTCGTCGTACACCCGCACCCCGGCCGCGGTGCCCTTGAGCTCGAACCGGCGGCGCACCCCCCCGTAGCCGGCGAGGGCGGCCACGGCCGCTGCTGTCGAGAGACCCAGCCGGGCGGCCGTGAGCAGGGCACCCGCGGAGTTCAGCGCGATGTGCCGCCCCGGGACGGGCAGCGTGACCGGGCCGAGGTCGACCCCGTCGAGCACGGCCCGGTACCCGGCCCCGACCGCGCCGGAGGACAGGTCGACCAGGCGCAGGTCGGCGCCCTCGGCCTCGCCGTACGTGTGGACCGTCACGCCGCGCGCCCGGGCGTGCTCGGTGAGCCGCGCGGCACCGGGGTCGTCGGCGCAGCAGACCAGGAACCCGCCGGGCACGATCCGCTCGGCGAACTCCACGAAGGCGTCCTCGATCGCCTGGAGGGTGCCGTAGGTCTCCAGGTGGTCGGCCTCGACGTTGGTGACGATCGCGGCGTGCGGCCGGTACATCAGGAAGGACTTGTCGCTCTCGTCCGCCTCGGCGACGAAGTACTCCCCCGTGCCGTGGTGCGCGTTGGACCCGGCCTCGGACAGCTCACCGCCGATCGCGAACGAGGGGTCCTCGCCGCACGCCTGGAGCACGGTCGTGAGAATCGAGGTGGTGGTCGTCTTGCCGTTCGTGCCGGAGATCGCGAGGACACGGTGGGCGCCCATCAGCGCGACCAGCGCCTCGGACCGGTGCAGCACGCGCAGGCCGCGCCGGCGGGCCTCGTCCAGCTCCGCGTTCCCGGGCTTGATCGCGCTGGAGAACACCACGGTGTCCGCCGAGATCACGTTGTCCGCGGAGTGCCCGATGTGGATCGTCGCGCCGAGGGCGCGGAGGGCGTCGAGCGCCGGCCACTCCCGCGCGTCGCTGCCGGACACCGGTACGCCCTGCGCGAGCAGGATGCGGGCGATACCGCTCATGCCGACGCCGCCCACCCCGATCAGGTGGACGCGGCCGAGGTCGGCGGCGGTCAGGCCGGTCACGTCGGTCCCGGTCAGCACGCTCATCGCCGGACCCCCGTCGTCGTACCGGCGGAGACCGCCTCGAGCAGCAGCTCGCGGAGCATCTCGTCCCCGTCTCGCCGCCCGTAGCGGGCGGCGGCATCGGACATCGTGTCCAGCCGGGAAGCATCGGTGAGCAGGGGTACCACGGTCCCTTCGATCCAGGCCGGCGTCAGCGCGGCATCTTCGACGAGGAGCCCGCCTCCGGCCTCGACGACCGGCAGCGCGTTGCGCCGCTGTTCGCCGTTGCCGTGAGGGTAGGGCACGTACACGGCCGGCAACCCGACCGCGGCGAGCTCGGCGCAGGTCATCGCGCCACCCCGGCCGACCATCAGGTCGGCGGCGGCGTAGGCGAGGTCCATCCGGTCGGTGAACGGCAGGGTCACGTACGGCCCGCCGCCGGGCATCGGCCGCACCTCGGCGTTGCGCGCTCCGGTCAGGTGCAGCACCTGGGTGCCCGCCGCCGCGAGGGCGGCCGCGGCGCCGGTGACCGCGAGGTTGATCGAGCGGGCGCCCTGCGAGCCGCCCGTGACGAGCAGCGTGCGGCGGTCCCGGTCCAGGCCGAAGAACGCCCGGGCCTCGGCCCGCCGGGCGGGCCGGTCCAGGGTGGCGATCGCGCGGCGCAGCGGTACGCCGACCAGCCGGCCGCTCACCCCGTTCTGATGCGGGAACCCCAGTCCGACGTACGGCGTGAGCCGGGCGCCGAGCCGGTTGCCGAAGCCGGGCGGCATGTCCTTCTCGTGCACGACGATCGGCGTCCTGCGCCGCCACGCCGCGAGGTACGCGGGGACCGCGACGTACCCGCCGAAGCCCACCACGGCGTCCGCCTCGACGCGGTCGAGCACCGAGCGGGTCGCCCGCATCGCCCGCGCCATCCGGCCGGGGGTGCGGAGCAGCTCGGCGCCGGGCCGGCGCGGCAGCGGGTAGGCCGGGACCAGCTCCAGATGCCAGCCGCGGGCGGGGATGATCTCGGCCTCCAGCCCCTTCGGGGTGCCCAGGCAGGTGATCCGGATGTCGGGGTCGTGCCGCCGCAGGCATTCGGCGAACGCCAGTGCGGGCTCGATGTGGCCGCCCGTGCCGCCGCCGGCGAGGACCACCGAGCGCAGCGGGGTCACGATGCGCTCCGGCCGCCGCGCTGCCGCGGGACGGGGGCGCTCCCCCGCGCCGCGGGGGCGGTACTCCGCGCGGCCGCTGCCGCCGCGCGCACCGGGGCGGGCCTCGGCGCCCCCGGATCCGGATGGCTGCCGGGTTCGGTCCGCGACCGGACGTCCCGCTGCGGGCGCGGGCGGGGCGGGAGCGGGATGCCGAGCAGCTTGGCCCACTTGGTCCGGCCGCGGGCGTGCAGCGCGGCCACGGCCTCGGGCTCCATCCGGGCGAAGGACGCCAGCATCCCGATCACGAACATCGTCAGCACCAGCGACGAGCCACCGGCGGAGATCAGCGGCAGGGTGATACCGGTGATCGGGACCAGCCCGACGACGCCGCCCATGTTGATGAACGCCTGCCCGATCAGCCACACCGTGCAGGCGGCCGAGACGATCCGGACGAACGGGTCGGTGGCGCGGCGGGCGATCCGGAATCCGGTGTACCCGAGGACGCAGAACAGCCCGATCACGAGCAGGCAGCCGATCACGCCGAGCTCCTCACCGATGATCGCGAAGATGAAGTCGTTGTGCGCCTCCGGCAGCGCGCCCCACTTCTGCCGGCTGGCGCCGAGGCCGACACCCCACCAGCCGCCGGTGGACAGCGCGAACAGGCCCTGCACCGCCTGGTGGCCGGTGTCCTGCGCGTCGGCGAACGGGTCGCGGAACGAGGTGAGCCGGGCGATCCGGTGCGGGGCCGCGATGATCAGCATCACGATGCCCGTCATCGCCACGGCCATCAGCATGCCGAACACCCGGAACCGCACCCCGGTCACCCACAGCACGGCCAGCAGGATCAGCAGCAGGGACAGCATCCCGCCGAGGTCCTCCTTGCCGACGATCGCGAGCAGCACCCCGGCGACCGGGAACAGCGGGACGAGCAGGTGCTTCCCCTGCCCCAGCAGCGCGCGCTTGCGGACGAGCACGTCCGCCGCCCACAGTGCGAGCGCCAGCTTGGCCGGCTCGGACGGCTGGACCTGCAGCCCGCCGATGTTGATCCAGAGGACGGCGCCGTTCACCCGCACCCCGGCGGACGGCAGCAGGAAGAGCAGCAGCAGCAGGCCGCCGGAGACGGCCAGCAGCGGGTACCCGAGCAGCCGGAACGCCCGCACCCGCAGCCGCAGGGCGAGCCAGAACGCGACGAGGCCCAGCCCGGCGTACACCAGCTGGTTGTTGAACAACGCGAACGCGCTGCCGGTGACCGCGTACGACTTGATGCTCGACGCGGACAACACCATCAGCAGCCCGATGGTGAGCAGCAGCCCGGCGGCGGACAGCAGCAGGTAGAAGGACGCCATCGGCCGGTCCAGCAGGCCGGAGAGGGCCGCGAACGGGTTCACGGCGGCGCGGTCGTCCGGCGTCACCGTGCGGCGGCGCGGCTCGGACTCCGTACTCACACCGATCCCGCCCGCGCGGCGACCGCCACGGCGAAGGACTCCCCACGGTGGGCGTAGCTCCGGAACATGTCCATCGACGCGGCCGCGGGTGCGAGCAGCACGACGTCACCCGGCACGGCGAGCCGGGCCGCCGCGTCGACGACCTGAACCATGGCCCCATCATCCGTCGCCGCGACGTCCGTGACGGGGACATTCGGGGCGTGTCGCGCCAGAGCCTCGGCCACGGCGGCCCGCTCGGCGCCGAGCAGCACCACCCCGGCCAGCCGGTCGGCAGCGGCCCGGACCAGGTCGTCGACGTCGACGCCCTTGAACAGTCCCCCGGCCACCCAGACGACCCGCTCGTAGGAGAGGAGCGACGCGAGCGCCGCGTGCGGGTTCGTGGCCTTGCTGTCGTTCACGTAGGTCACGCCGTCGATCTCGGCGACGGGCGCGTTGCGGTGGGGTTCGGGCGTGTACGCGGTCAGGCCGGCCTGGACGGCGTCCGCCGGGACGCCGTACGCCCGGGCGAGGGCCGCGGCGGCGAGGGCGTTCGCGACGTTGTGCGATCCGCTCGGCCGCACCTCCCCCACCGTGCCGAGCTCCACCGCGTTCGCCGGCCCGCCGGGTCCGAACGTCCGGTCGACCAGCAGGTCCTCGACCACTCCGAGCTCACCGGCCTGCGGGATGCCGAGCGTGAAGGACACGACCCGCGGCGCACCGGTCGAGCCGAGGAGCCGGCTGACCCGCTCGTCGTCGGCGTTCCCGACCGCCACCGTGTTGCCGCGCCAGACCCCCGTCTTGGCGGAGCCGTACGCGTCGAACCCGCCGTGCCAGTCGAGGTGGTCGTCGGCGAGGTTGAGCACCACGCCGACGCGCGGGGCGAGGGTCCGCGACCAGTGCAGCTGGAAGCTCGACAGCTCGACGGCGAGCACGTCGTAGCCCGGGTCGAGCGCGGCGGTGAGCAACGGCGTCCCGATGTTGCCGACGGCCGCGGTCCGCAGCCCGGCCGCGCGCAGCATCGACGCCAGCATGGTGACGGTCGTGGTCTTGCCGTTCGTCCCGGTGACGGCGAGCCACGGCGCGGCGCCGGGGCCGCGCATGCGCCACGCCAGCTCGGGTTCGGAGTACACGTCCAGGCCGGCCCGCCCCGCCGCGGCGAGCAGCGGGTGGTCCGGCCGCCAGCCCGGCGAGGTGACGACCTCGTCGACGCCCGCCGGCAGCTGCCGCGCGTCGAGCACGACGCGGGCGCCCGCGTCCTCCAGCCGGCCGAGCGCCGCGGACTCGCTGCGGTCGGTGACGGTCACCGCGGCCCCGGCGGCGAGCAGCGCCTCCGCGACCGGGACGCCGGAGACGCCGGCGCCCGCGACCAGCACGTGCCGGCCGGCGTACCGGCCGGGCCCGGGACGGCCGGCCGGGGTCACAGCTGGTGCTTTCCGAGGAAGTCCGAGTAGAAGAGGCCGAGCGCCGAGGCGACGCCGATCGCGGCGATGATCCAGAACCGGATCACGATCGTCACCTCGCCCCACCCCGCGAGCTCGAAGTGGTGCTGGAGCGGCGCCATCCGGAACACCCGGCGGCCGGTCGTCCGGAACGAGATGATCTGGATGATCACGCTCGCCGTGATGATCACGAACAGGATGCCCATGATCGGCAGCAGCAGGATCGTCTTGGTCGCCACGGCGAGCCCGGCGATCAGGCCGCCGAGCCCCAGCGCGCCGGTGTCACCCATGAAGATCTTGGCCGGGAAGGCGTTCCACCAGAGGAACCCGAAACACGCCCCGGCGGCCGCCGCGGCGACGAGCGCCACCTCCAGCGGGTCCCGGACCTCGTACAGCGAGCCGTGCCGGAACTGCCAGTAGCCGATCAGCGAGAACGCGATGAGCACCATCACCGAGCTGCCGGTGGCCAGGCCGTCGAGCCCGTCGGTGAGGTTCACGGCGTTCGCGGTCGCGATGACCACGAACGTGAACAGGATGACGGCGCCGACCTTGGAGATCTGCAGCCAGTCCAGGTCGCGGACGAACGAGACCGCGGTCGAGCCGACCGTCTCGCCCGTCTTGCTCGGAACCTGCAGCGCGAGCACGCCGAAGCCGACGCCGACCGCGAGCTGGCCGAGGATCTTGCCGCGCTTGTTCAGGCCGAGGCTCCGGCGCCGCCGCACCTTGATGTAGTCGTCGAGGAACCCGACCAGGCCCATCGCCACGAACACGCCGAGCAGGACGACGCCCGTGGCGGTGACGCCGCGGCCGGTCTTGCCCATCACGACCAGCTGGGCGATCGCGTAGGCGAGCACCGTGGCGAGGATGAAGACGATCCCGCCCATCGTCGGCGTGCCCGCCTTCGTGGCGTGGTGCTTCGGCCCCTCCTCGCGGATCTCCTGGCCGATCTTCATCCGGGTGAGGTACTTGATCGCGACCGGCGTGGCGAAGAGCGAGATCAGGAACGCGAGCCCCCCGGCGAACAGGACTGATCTCACTGCGCCGCCTCCCTGAGCGCGTCGGCGACGGCCCAGACGCGGTAACGCGAGCCCTTCACGAGCACGACGTCTCCCGGCCTGAGTTCCCCGGCAAGCAGTTCGATCGCGGCATCCTGGTCCGGCACGTGCACAGACTCCCCTCCGAACGATCCCTCGAGCAGCGCGCCCGTGTGGAGCGGTCGCGCCTCGTCACCGACCACGACGAGCCGGTTGATCCCGAGCCGGACGACGAGCCGCCCGATCCGGTCGTGCTCGTCCCGCTCCGCGGGGCCGAGCTCGGCCATGTACCCGAGCACGGCCCACGTGCGCCGGCCCGCGGACATCGCCCTCAGCGCCCGCAGCGCGGCCGCGGTCGAGTCCGGGTTGGCGTTGTACGAGTCATCGACGAGGGTGATCCCGTCCGACCGCTCGACGACGTCCATCCGCCGGCGACTCACCACGCCTGCCCCGGCGAGCGCCGACGCCACCTGCTCCAGGGTCATCCCCAGCTCCAGCGCGACGGCCGCCGCGGCGAGCGCGTTGGCCACGTGGTGCTCACCGTGGAGGCTGAGCCGTACCGGAACGCTACCGGCCGCCGTGGTGAGGACGAACGAGGGTCTCCCCGCGGTGTCGAGGCTCACGTCGGTGGCCCGCACGTGGGCATCCTCGGCCTGGCCGACGAGCACCACCCGGGCCCGGGTCCGCGCCGCCATGCCCCGGACGCGGGGGTCGTCGGCGTTCAGCACGGCGACCCCGCCCTCGGCGGCGGGCGGGAGGGCCTCGACCAGCTCGCCCTTCGCCCGCTCGGTGGTCGCCACGTCGCCGAACTCGCCGAGGTGCGCGATCCCGACGTTGAGGACCGCGCCGATCCGCGGCGGGGCGATCCCGGTCAGCGCGGTGATGTGCCCGAGGCCGCGCGCGCTCTTCTCCAGCACCAGGTATCGCGTCGAGCCGGTGACCCGAAGCACGGTGTACGGGTGACCGAGCTCGTTGTTCAGCGACCCGGGCGGCGCGACCGTCTCCCCGTGGCGGGCGAGCAGCTGGCCGAGGAGGTCCTTGGTCGAGGTCTTGCCGGAGGACCCGGTGATGCCCACCACGGTCAGGTCGGGCAGCCGGCCGAGCACCGCGGTGGCGAGCCGGCCGAGGGCGGCCAGCGGCTCGGTGACGAGGATCGCGGGCACGCCGACGTCCCGCGTCGCGAGCACCGCCACCGCCCCGGCCCCGATCGCGCCCGCCGCGAAGTCGTGTCCGTCCACCCGCTCGCCGGGCAGCGCCAGGAACAGCCCGCCCGGCCCCACCTTCCGGGAGTCGTACTCCACCGACCCGGTCACCCGGGCGTTCGGATCGGCACCGCCGATGAGCTCACCGCCGGTCGCGGCCGCGACCTCGGCGAGGGTCAGCGGGATCACGCGTACACCTCTCGCAGTGCGGTTGCCAGGACCTCGCGGTCGTCGAACGCCAGCACCGTGCCCGCCACCTCCTGATAGGGCTCATGTCCCTTGCCGAGCACGGCCACGGTGTCACCGGGCTCCGCGGCCCTCGCCGCCCAGGCGATCGCCGCGGCCCGGTCGCCGAGCTCGAGCACCTCGGCGCGGGCCGCGGACGGTACCCGTGCGGCGCCGGTCAGCATGGCAGCTCGGATGGTCGCCGGGTCCTCCGACCGCGGGTTGTCGTCCGTGACGACCAGCACGTCGGCCCCCCGGGCCGCGGCCTCCCCCATCAGCGGCCGCTTGCCGGCGTCCCGGTCGCCGCCGCAGCCGAGCACGCAGAGCAGCCGCCCCGCCGTGGCCGGCCGGAGCGCGGCGAGCACGGCGGCGACCGCGTCCGGCTTGTGGGCGTAGTCGACGACGCCGAACACGGGGGCGCCGTCCGCGGTCACCCGCTCCAGCCGGCCCGGTACGCCCGCGCAGTCGCCGACGCCGCGTACCGCCGTCTCGGGGTCGACCCCGGTGGCCACCAGCGCGGCGATCGCGAGCAGGGCGTTGTCGACGTTGAACCGGCCGGCGAGCCGCACCCGGCCGGGCAGCCGGAGGCCGCCCGGGCCGCGGACGGTGAACCGCTGCGCCGGGCCGTCGTCCCACACGTCCTCGGCCCACCAGGTCGCCTCGCCGCGGGAGGAGACGGTGATCGCGCCGGGCCGGGCCCGCGCCAGGACGGCCACGGCCGGGTCGTCGGTGTTGAGCACCTCGGCGCCCGCGCGGCCGTCGAACAGGCGCGCCTTCGCCGCGAAGTAGTCGTCCCGGTCGGTGTGGAAGTCCAGGTGGTCCTGGCCGAAGTTCGTGTAGGCGGCGGTGGCGAACCGGGTGCCGGCCACCCGGCCGAGCGCCAGCGCATGGCTGGACACCTCCATGGCGACCGCCGTGACGCCCCGTTCCCGCATCACCGCGAACAGCGCCTGCAGGTCGGTGGCCTCCGGCGTGGTCCGCACGCTGGGGACCCGGTCGTCCGCGACGCGGGTCTCCACGGTGCCGAGCATCCCGGTGACGTGCCCGGCGGCGCGGAGGCCGGACTCGGCCAGGTACGCGGTGGTCGTCTTCCCGCTCGTCCCGGTGATGCCGAGAACGGCGAGGTGCGCGGTGGGGTCGCCGTACACCCGCGCCGCGACCTCGCCGAGCACCCCGCGCGGGTCGTCGGCCACCAGCGCGGGCAGTCCGGCCGCCTCCGCCGCCGCGCGTCCCGCCGGGTCCGTGAGGATGGCTGCCGCGCCGGCCCGGGCGGCCTGCGCCGCGAAGTCGGCACCGTGCGATCGGCTGCCCGGCAGCGCCGCGTACAGGTCGCCGGACCGGATCTCGCGGCTGTCGTGCGTGACGCCGGTGACCGTGGCCTCCGGTGTGCCGGTCACCTGCCGGTCACCGGGTGCGAGCAGGGCGGACAGCTCGCCGAGCCGGGTCGGGGGGACCCTTTCCGGCCGCGGGATCGATTGCGCGGACACGGGCACAGACCCTACCCGCGTCACCCGTAGAGGCGGATCGGCGGAGCCTTGGACCCGGTCGGCGGGACGTCGAAGTGGCGCAGCGTGAAGCTCATCAGGTCGTGGAACGCGGGGCCCGCGATCGCGCCCCCCACCCCCGCCGGGGAGTGCACGAACACCGCGACGACGAATCGCGGCTTGTCGGCCGGCGCCATCCCGATGAACGAGGCCACGTTGCCGGGGAGGTACTTGTTGTCCAGCACGCGCTGCCCGGTGCCGGTCTTGCCGGCGACGCGGTAGCCGTCGATCGCCGCGGCGGGGGCGGTGCCCTCCGCACTCGGCACGGCCTCCAGCATCCGCCGGAGCGCGGCGGCGTTGGCGGCCGACATGACCCGGGTCCGCTCCGGGGCCGGGGCGGCGCTGAACCTGCCGTCGGGGTCGGTCGTCCCGCGGATCACCCGGGGCGCGATGCGGACGCCGTCGTTCGCGATCGCCTGGTACGCCGACGCCATCTGCAGCGGGGTGACCGCGACGCCGAGGCCGATCGGCACTCCGCCGTAGGAGGGACCGCTCCAGTTCGAGGGCGGCTGGACGATGCCCGCGCTCTCCCCCGGCAGACCGACGTTCGTGCGCTTCCCCAGCCCGAACTTCCGCTGGAAGTCGTACAGCCGCTGCGCGCCCACCTTGTCGGCCACCTCGATCGTGCCGGTGTTGGACGACTGCGCCAGGATCCCCTGGAGCGTCATCTTCACCGTCCCCTTGTGCTGGTGGGTGTCGCGGAACGTCGTGCCACCCTTGGTCACGGTGGGGCTGACCGGCAGGACGGTGTCCGGCTTGATGACGCCGGTCTCCAGCCCCGCCGCCATCGTGATGGCCTTGTGCACCGAGCCGGGCTCGACGACCGCGCCGGTGGCCAGGTCCAGGCGGGACGCCGCCGAGGACGTCGACACGTCGGCCGCGTCGAACGTCGGGTAGCTCGCCATGGCCAGCGCCTCGCCGGTCTTCGCGTCGAGGACGACGGCGGTGCCGGTGTAGCCCCGCACCCGCTTCATCTGCCCGGTGAGGATCCGCTGGGTCTCGAACTGCAGATCGCGGTCGAGGGTGAGCTGCACGTCGCTGCCCGGCTGGGCGGCCACCGTGTGGTCCACCCCGCCGGGGATCGCCGCGCCGCCGCCGCCGACCTCGTACGAGTGGGTGCCGTCCTTGCCGGCCAGCACGTCGTCGTACCGGGCCTCCACGCCGCCGAGACCGGTGCCGTCGGCGCCGGTGAAGCCGATGACGTTGGCGGCCAGGTTGTGGCCCGGCACGTCGCGCCGGTCCTCCTGCTCCTGGCCGATGCCGGCGAGGTCCAGCTTGGCGACGACCTGACCGACCTCGGGGTCGAGGCGGCGCGCCAGGTACACGAACCGGATCTCCCGGCCCGCGTCGTTCAGCTTCTTCGCCATCTTCGCGCGGAGCACCGACTGCGGGACGCCGAGCGGCTTGGCGAGCGCGGCGGCGGTGCCGGCCGGGTCGGTGACCAGCTTCGGGTCGGCGAAGATCGTGACCGCCTGGACGGTCTGCGCGAGCGTGGCGCCCTCGCGGTCCAGGATCGCGCCCCGGGGGGCCTGGAGGACCTCCTTGTACAGGCGCTGGTCGGTCGCGCTCGCGGCCCACGCGGCACCGTCGAACGTCTGGATCTGGATCAGCCGCACACCGACGGCCGCGAGGCCCGCGAGCAGCAGGACGAGGCCGATGCTCAGCCGCCGCTGCGGGTCGCCGAGCTGGCCGCCGGACGCCGTGCCCAGCCGGCCGCGCAGCCAGCGGGCGGCGGGGCTGGGCCGCCGCTTCGCCGGTGCGGTCTTCTTCCGCGGCGCCGGGGCGGACCTCGGCCGTACCGCCTGCCGGGGCACCCGGCGGGCCGGCTCCTCGGTCCGGCGGCGCGCGGGGCGGGGCTCACCGGCGCCGCGCTCGGCCGCGGAGCGCCGCTCGGCGGCGGTCCGGCGCTCGGCCGGGGCACGCCGCTCGGTGGCGGGACGACGGTCGGTCGGGGTGCGCCGCTCGGGGGCGGTCCGGCGGTCGGCGGGCCGCTCGGGCTCGCTCCCCCGGCGCGCGGCCTCCCGGATGGTGGTGCCACGGGGCGAGTAGGCCCGCGCCTCGGACAGCCGGGTGCGACCGGTCTCGGTCCGGGTGGGGACCGTACGGGCAGACGCGGAACGGCTGGGGGCGGTACGCGGACGCATCGGCACGGCGGTGCTCCCCTCCCTGCGATCGGTGGTGGCGGGTGCGGCGCGGCGGTGGTCGGACCCACCCCGGGCGGGCGTCACCGGGTACCCCCGGTCGACGACCTCGTGGGCTTCGCCGGCGTCGGGACGCCGAGGACCCGGCCGCTGGGGAGCTGGATGAACGCGGGTGTCCCGGCCGGGACGAGCCCGAGCCGGCGGGCCGCCTTCTCCATCGAACCGGGGGTCTCGAGCCCGTCGACCTGGCGCTTGAGCTGGCCCTCGCGGAGGTCGAGCTGCTCCTGCTCGGTGGTGAGGGCGTGGATGCGGAACGAGTTCTCGTTGACGAGCGTGTTCAGCATCAGCAGCGACACCAGGCCGGCGACGACCAGCCCGAGGACCAGCAGGACGAACGGGGCGCGGGGGGCCGGCAGGCTCGCCGGCGGCACCACGCGCAGCTGCGGGGTCTTGGGGGTCCGGATCGGGGTGCCGTAGACGGTCCCCCGGGACGGCGCGGTCGCCCGGGCGGCGGCGCTCATGCCGCGTCCCGGACGCGCTCGGCCGCACGGAGCCGCGCGGAGGCCGCCCGGGGGTTCGCCTCGACCTCGGCCGGGGTGGGGTCCTCGGCGCCGCGGGTGAGGAGCTTGAGGAGGGGCTCGGTGCCGGGCAGCTCGATCGGCAGGTCGATCGGGCTGGTGCTCTTGGCTCCGGCCGCGAGGACCCGCTTCACGATCCGGTCCTCCAGGGAGTGGTAGGAGAGGACGGCGATCCGGCCGCCGACCCGCAGGGCGTCGACCGCGGCGGGCACCGCGCCCTCGAGAGCCTCCAGCTCGCCGTTCACCTCGATGCGCAGGGCCTGGAAGGTCCGCTTGGCCGGGTGGCCGCCGGTGCGCCGGGTGGCGGCCGGGATCGCGTCCCGGACCAGCTCGGCGAGGCGGGCGCTGGAGGTGAGCCGGTGCCGCTCGCGCTCGCGGACGATCGCGTTCGCGACCCGGGAGGCGAACCGCTCCTCGCCGTAGACCCTGAGCACTCGGGCGAGGTCCTTGGCCGAGTAGGTGTTCACGACCTCCTCGGCGCTGATGCCCTGGGTCGGGTCCATCCGCATGTCGAGGGGCGCGTCCTGGGCGTACGCGAAGCCGCGGGCGGCCTCGTCCAGCTGGAGGGAGGAGACGCCGAGGTCCATCAGCACGCCGTCGACGCGGTCGTAGCCCAGCCGGGCCAGGACGTCGGGAAGCTCGTCGTACACGGCGTGGACGAGGTGGGTGCGACCCGCGTACGGCTCCAGCCGGGCGGCGCTGCGGCGCAGGGCCTCCGGGTCGCGGTCGAGGCCGATCACGGTCAGCTGCGGGTGCGCGGCGAGAAGGGCCTCGGTGTGGCCGCCCATCCCGAGCGTGGCGTCGACGAGCACCGCCGGGTGGCCGGTCAACGCCGGCGCCAGCAGCGCCAGGATCCGGTCGACCAGCACCGGCACGTGTGCGTGCGCATCCGGACCCTGCGGCCCGGCCCCCTTGCGCGGCGCGTTGTCCCCCATCTCGACCCTTCGTCTGTCGTCGGGCGCGGGGGTCGCGGTCCCCATCGCCCTGCTGTGCGGGTCCGTGCCGCCAGGTCCCCATCCGCTCCGCCGCCTGGCACCGGGGAAGGTGCGCCAGGTGAGTGAGCGGGTGGAGACCTCGCGGCACGGTGTGCACGCGCTTGCCCGTTGGTGTGTCTTCGAGGCCCCCCGGCCCGTCAGAAGACGCCCGGCAGCACCTCCTCCTCGATGTCCGCAAAGCCCGGCTCGGACTCCGCGAGGTAGTCCTCCCATGCCTGCCGGTCCCAGATCTCCACCCGGGTGCTGGCACCGATCACCACGCAGTCGCGGGACAGGCCCGCGTACTCCCGGAGCGCGGGCGGGATCGTGACCCGGCCCTGCCGGTCCGGCACCTCGTCCGACGCCGACGCGAAGAACACCCGGCTGTACGCCCTGGCGGCCTTGTGCGTCATCGGCGCGTCGCGGAGCTGCGTCGCGATCCGGGTGAACTCGCCCATCGGAAACACGAAGAGGCAGCGCTCCTGCCCCTTGGTGATCACGAGCCCCTCCGCGAGTTCGTCCCGGAACTTCGCCGGCAGGAACAGCCGGCCCTTCTCGTCGAGCCGAGGGGAATGGGTGCCGAGGAACACGGCCCCTCCCCTCCCCTAGGGCGGAGGGTCCCTCCACCGCGCTCCACTGTACTCCACTTCGCTCCACATGCAATTGATCGGCCGCCCGGCACACAACCTTTAGCCCGGTGATTCCGCAGGTCAGAGTGGGTGGCGCGAAGTGGAGCGAGGTGCCGGACCCCGCGGGGCGAGAACGCGCGGAGTGAGCGGGAATGTCCCGTTGTGGGCGGCCGAGAGCGGCGTTCCCCGAGGTGCGGGGAGCGAAGTGGAGGACGGCCTCCGGGTGACCACGGCAGGTTCGGCCGAACACGACGACGGGCGCCCCACCCTCGCTGAGGGTGAGACGCCCGAAGGTGGCCCCGTGCCGGAGCCGGGGACTAGACGACGACCGTGACGATCCGCCCCGGCACGACGATGACCTTCCGCGGCTCCCGGCCGTCCAGCAGCGCCGCCACCTTCGGCTCGGCGAGCGCCGCCGACGACACCTCGTCCGCCGTCGCGTCGGCCGGCACGGTGACCCGGCCGCGGACCTTCCCGTTCACCTGCACGGGGTACTCGACGGTCTCGGCGACGAGCAGCGCCGGATCCGCCGCCGGGAACGGCGCGAACGCCAGCGTGTCCCCGTGGCCGAGCCGGGACCACAGCTCCTCGGCGATGTGCGGCACCAGCGGCGCCATCATCAGCACGAGCGGCTCCACGACGGCGCGGGACGCCGGCCGGCCGGCCGACGTGAGGTGGTTGTTCAGCTCGATCAGCTTCGCCACGGCCGTGTTGAACCGCAGCGCCGCGTAGTCGGTCCGCACCCCGTCGATCGTCTTGTGCAGCAGCCGGAGCGTCTCGTCGTCCGGGGCGTCCTCGGACACGCGCACCTCGCCGGTGTGCTCGTCCACGACCTGCCGCCACACCCGCTGCAGGAACCGGTACGACCCGACGACGGCCCGGGTCTCCCACGGCCGGGAGACCTCCAGCGGCCCCATGCTCATCTCGTACAGCCGGAACGTGTCGGCGCCGTACCGCTCGGACATCGACTCGGGGGTGACGACGTTCTTGAGGCTCTTGCCCATCTTCCCGTACTCGCGGCGGACGGGCTCCCCGCGCCAGGAGTACCCGCCGTCGACCTCGACGACCTCCTCGGCGGGCACGTAGGTCCCGCGCGCGTCGGTGTAGGCGTACGCCTGGATGTACCCCTGGTTGAACAGCCGGCGGAACGGCTCCGCGGAGCTCACGTGCCCCAGGTCGTGCAGCACCTTGTGCCAGAACCGCGCGTACAGCAGATGCAGCACGGCGTGCTCGGCGCCGCCGACGTACAGGTCCACGCCGCCGGTCTCGCCGGGCGCCGCCGGGCCCATCCAGTACCGCTCGACCTCGGGATCGACGAACCGGTCGTGGTTCGTCGGGTCCAGGTACCGCATCTCGTACCAGCAGGAGCCCGCCCACTGCGGCATCGTGTTCAGCTCGCGGCGGTACGTCTTGAGCCCGTCGCCGAGGTCCAGCTCGACGTTGGCCCACTCGGTGGCCCGGCCGAGCGGCGGCTCCGGCTCGCCGCTCCGGTCGTCGTCGGCGACCACCCGCGGGGCGTAGTCGTCGACCTCGGGCAGCTCCAGCGGCAGCATGCTCTCCGGCAGCGCGATCGGCAGGCCGGTCTCGTCGTACACGATCGGGAACGGCTCACCCCAGTACCGCTGCCGGCTGAACAGCCAGTCGCGCAGCTTGTACTGGACCGTCCCCTCCCCGGCGCCGCGGGCGGCGAGCCAGCCGGTGATCGCCGACTTGGCCTGCGCGACCTCCATGCCGTCGAGGCTGATCTCGTCGTTGTGCGAGTTCACCGCGGGACCGTCGCCGGTGTACGCCTCGCCGTCCCAGCCCTCGGGGGGCCGGACGGTGCGGACCACCGGCAGGCCGAACGCGGCGGCGAAGTCCCAGTCGCGCTGGTCCTGCCCGGGCACGGCCATGATCGCGCCGGTGCCGTAGCCCATCAGCACGTAGTCGGCGGCGAAGACCGGGATCCGGCCCCCGGTCACCGGGTTGGTCGCGTAGGCGCCGGTGAAGACACCGGTCTTGTCCTTGGCGTCCGCCTGCCGGTCCACCTCGGACTTCGCGGCGGCCTCGGCGCGGTACGCCTCGACGGCCTCGGCCGGGGTCGCGAACCCGCGCGTCCACCCGGCCGGGGTGTCCTCGGGCCACCCGGCCGGGACGAGCGAGGCGAGCAGCGGGTGCTCCGGGGCGACCACCATGTACGTCGCGCCGAACAGCGTGTCGGGACGGGTGGTGAACACGGTCAGCGGTCCGGCGGCGGTCGGGAAGTGGACGTTCGCGCCGGTGGAGCGGCCGATCCAGTTCCGCTGCATCAGCTTGATGGACTCGGGCCAGTCCAGCCGGTCCAGGTCCGCGATGAGGCGGTCCGCGTACGCGGTGATCCGCATCTTCCACTGCGTCAGGTTGCGCTTGTAGACCGGGAAGTTCCCCCGCTCGCTGCGGCCGTCGGCGGTGACCTCCTCGTTGGCCAGCACCGTGCCGAGGCCGGGGCACCAGTTCACCGGCGCGTCGGAGCGGTACGCCAGGCGGTGGTCGTCGACGAGCCGCCGGCGCTCCACCTCGGACAGCTCGGCCCACGGGCGGCCGTCCGGCGTCGCGCGGGTCCCGGCCTCGAACTCGGCGATCAGCTCCTCGATCGGCCGGGCCCGGTCCTGCTCGGGGTCGAACCACGCGTTGAACACCTGCAGGAAGATCCACTGGGTCCAGCGGTAGAACTCGACGTCGGTCGTCGCGACGCTGCGCCGGTCGTCGTGGCCGAGGCCCAGCCGGCGGATCTGCCGCCGGTAGTTGTCGATGTTGTCCTCGGTGGTCTTCCGCGGGTGCTGGCCGGTCTGCACCGCGTACTGCTCGGCGGGCAGGCCGAACGCGTCGAACCCCATCGCGTGCAGCACGTTGTGGCCGGTCATCCGGTGGAAGCGGGCGTACACATCGGTGCCGATGAAGCCGAGCGGGTGGCCGACGTGCAGCCCCGACCCGGACGGGTACGGGAACATGTCCAGCACGAACAGCTTCGGCCGGTCCCGCACCTTCTCGGGCTCGGCGAGCGGACCGGCCGGGTTCGGCGCGCGGAACGTGCCCTCGGACTCCCAGCGGTCCTGCCACCGGGCCTCGATCTCGCCCGCCAGGCCCGCCGTGTAACGGAAGGCCGGGGCGTCCGGCTCCTCGGCGCGGATCGTCTGGTCGCTCATCGTGGTGTCCTCGTCGCGTCGCTGCACAGATCGGGCATGAAAAAACCCCTCACTCAGGAGGGGTCGCCGTGCGGACCGGGTGCCGGAGCGGCACCGCCGTCAGCACGGCCGTGGAAGGAGCCGCCCGGAGAAGGCCATGCCCCGACTATACCCCCGGGACCGCCCGGGCCCCGGTACACGGCGTGCACCCAGAGGTCGGTCAGGGCGTCGGCCAGCCGCCCGGTCTCCACGGCCGGTCCGGTGACCGTGCCGCCGAGCAGGACGGTCTGCTCCACCATCAGCCCCAGCGCCGTCGCGGCGACCTCCACGTCCAGCCCGTCGCGGGCGAACCCGGCCTCGACGGCGCCCGCCAGGTTCGCGGCGATCCGCCGGACGAACTGCACCCGGACCTCCCGCTCCAGCTCGGCGAGCGCGGGTTCGCCGGCGGCGGCCGCGGACCACAGCGTGCGGATGTCGGCGTCGTCCCGGGCGAGCATGGTGAACCCGGCGATCACCGCCCGGACGTCGGCGCGCACGTCCCCGGACGTCCACGGCGCCTCGACCAGCCCGTACATCGCGGCGGCGTGGCGCCGCACCAGCGCCTCGAGGATCGCGGTCCGGTTCGGGAAGTAGGCGTAGAACGTGCCGTGCCCGACCCGCGCCTCCCGGCACACGTCCTCCACCCGCGCGCGGGCCCAGGTGGTGCGCGCGAACGCCACCCGGGCGGCGTCGAGGAGGCGCCGGCGGGTCCGCTCGCCCCGCTCGGTACGCGGGGTGGCGGGCGTCGACATGGCGGACAGTGTGCCAGGGGCTCGGCGGCCGGGGCACGGGCCGCCTCACCGCCGGCACCACGGCGCGCTCCGGCGTGCGGCGCCGGCCTCGGCGGGCAGCGACCGGACGAGCGCAGGCCCCCGGCCGGCGGGGCCCGGCACGGTCCGGCACGGTCCCGCCGACGCGACCGGAGTCCGCGCCCCGCAGCGCCGGCCCGTCGCCGTCGCGCGATGCCGTGAGCCGGCCCGTCCGGTCCGCCGGCCCGTGCCGCCCGGCGTTCTCCGGCAGGTCGGTGCCCTGGTCGTGGCGGAACACGAGACCTCCTGCGCCGGGGTGCCGCTCGACCCGGTGGCAGCTCGACCCCTTCGCGATCCGGCGGGCCAGGTGTACGCACCACGCTCCGGGGGAAGGGGACGAAGGCGGGCGTGGACGGGTTCACCCAGGCGCTGCGCCGCGAGGTCTGGGCCCGCGGCGGGCGGGTCCACACCGTCCACCCCGGCCCGGTCCGGACCGAGTGGCTGCCGCTGGCCCTGGTGCCGGGCGTGAACCTCGCGCTCTCCCCCGCCGCCACGAGGATCACCGGCTGGGCGCCGCGGCTTGCCCGGGAGCGGATGCCCGGTCCGCCACCGAACCGGACCTGAACCCCCCGGGTTTGAAGTCTCGCGCGGCTGGGAAGTTGCCTCCCGCATCGCCCCGGGGAGGGACACCACCGTCCTTCACCAGGATCTGGAAGGACGTGGTGACGGTGGCCTCAGGGATCGCGGCGACCACCCGGCGCAGCCTGGTGCCGGCGCGGATGGACCGGCTGCCCTGGGGGCCGTTCCACACCAAGCTCGTGATCGCCCTGGGGATCACCTGGGTGCTGGACGGCCTGGAGATCACGATCGCCAGCGCGGTCGGGGACGTCCTGCGGGAGGACGCCACCCTCGGCCTCACCGCCGGCGAGGTGGGCCTCGCCGCCTCGGTGTACCTCGCGGGTGAGGTGGTCGGAGCCCTGTTCTTCGGCCGGCTCTCCGACCACCTCGGGCGGCGGAAACTGTTCATCGTCACGCTCGGGCTCTACCTCGTCGCGAACGGTCTGACCGCGTTCTCGTTCGACCTCTGGATCTTCTTCGTGTTCCGGTTCTTCGCCGGGATGGGCATCGGCGGCGAGTACGCGGCGATCAACTCCGCCATCGACGAGCTGATCCCGGCCCGGCACCGCGGCCACACCGACCTCGCGATCAACGGCACCTACTGGCTCGGCGCGATGCTCGGCGCGGCGTCCCAGTTCGTGCTGCTCAACCCCGACATTCTCCCGGTGGACATCGGCTGGCGGATCGGCTTCCTGATCGGCCCGATCATCGGCCTCGCGATCTGGGGCCTGCGCAGGCACCTCCCGGAGAGCCCGCGCTGGCTCCTCATGCACGGCCGTGCCGACGAGGCCGAGGCCACCGTCGAGCAGATCGAGAAGGACTTCACCGACCGCGGCTACCGGCTCCCGGACGTCGACGACTCACAGGCCCTGGAGATCGTCCGCAGCGAGAAGGTCGGCTTCGTCGAGATCGCGGGCATCCTGTTCCGGACGTACCCGAAGCGGACGGTGGTCGGGTTCGCGCTGGGGATCAGCCAGTCGTTCCTGTACAACGCGATCTTCTTCACCTACGTCCTGGTCCTGACGGACTTCTACGGGGTGCCGGCCAGCACCGCCGCGCTCTACCTGTTCCCGTTCGCGTTCGGAAACCTGCTCGGCCCGCTGCTGCTCGGGCGCCTGTTCGACACGATCGGGCGCAAGCCGATGATCGCCGGCACGTACGCGATCTCCGGGATCCTCCTGGCGATCACCGGGTACCTGTTCGAGATCGACGCGCTCACCGCCGTCACCCAGACCATCCTGTGGTGCGTCATCTTCTTCTTCGCCTCGGCGGCGGCCAGCTCCGCGTACCTGACGGTGAGCGAGGTGTTCCCGCTGGAGCTGCGGGCGCAGGCCATCGCGTTCTTCTTCGCGGTCTGGCAGCTCGTCGGCGGCGTGGTGGCGCCCTGGGTGTTCGGCACCCTGATCGGTACCGGGGACCGCGGCCTGCTGTTCGTCGGCTACCTCGTCGGGGCCGGGCTGATGGTCCTGGCGGCGGTGATCCAGCTCGTGTTCGGGGTCGAGGCGGCGCGGCGGTCCCTGGAGGACGTCGCGAGGCCGCTGTCGGCGGTCCGCAGCACGGGGGTGCATCCCTGGGAGACCCCCGGGTCCTGACGGGGTGTCAGACTGCGGCGTGGCCGTCGACCTCCTCGGGTATGCGCTGGGCAGCGCGATCGCCGTCGTGCTGCTCGGCTACGCGGCCCGGGAGCGCCGCTGGTGGAGCTGGCTCCAGGTGGCGGGCATCGCCGTGCTGACCGTCGCGGCCGTGGCCGACGGTCGGCTGCCGGAGCCCGCGGAGCACGTGGCGCGGGTCATCGGCCCCGGGCTGCTCGTCGTCGGCCTGCTGGCGTGGCGGTTGCACTGGGACGCGGGCTGGTTCGGCGGCGACGAGCTGCGGCCGCCGGGCGGCCGGGCCGTTCGCTCCCCCGGTCCGGACGAGGCCGGCCCCGATCCGCACGATCGGTCGTAGGGCGGGCGCGTTCCGCCGGACATCGTGCCCGGGTGGCAATTGCCTGGGAGGATGACCGCGAGGCGGTCGGCGAGCGCCCACAGGTGCGCCCGCCGGCTCAACGACCGACATGGCGCCACCACCGGCTCGTCGCCAGTGGCGTGGGGGAGGAAATCTGTGACAGCCCACGGAACCTTGGCCGAGCCGGGTCCCGGCACGGGTCTCGATGACCTCCAGGCGGTGAGCGCGCGCATCATCGGCAACATCGAGCGGGTCATCGAGGGCAAGCCCGACGCGGTCCGGCTCGCCCTCGCGGTCCTGCTCGCCGAGGGGCACCTGCTGATCGAGGACGTCCCCGGGGTCGGCAAGACCAAGCTCGCGAAGGCCCTGGCACGCTCCATCGACTGTTCCGTGCGGCGCATCCAGTTCACCCCCGACCTGCTGCCCAGCGATGTCACCGGGGTCAGCGTCTACAACCAGGAGACCCGGGACTTCGAGTTCAAGCCCGGTGCCGTCTTCGCGAACCTCGTGGTCGGCGACGAGATCAACCGCGCCTCGCCGAAGACCCAGTCCGCCCTCCTGGAGTGCATGGAGGAGCGGCAGGTCACGGTCGACGGCACCACGTACGAGCTGCAGAGCCCGTTCATGGTCATCGCCACCCAGAACCCGATCGAGATGGAGGGGACGTACTCCCTGCCGGAGGCGCAGCGGGACCGGTTCACCGTGCGGCTGGCGATGGGCTACCCCGACCCGGCCGCGGAGCTCGCGATGCTCGACGGGCACGGCCGGACCGACCCGCTGGACGAGCTCGGACCGGTCTCGGACGCCGCCCAGGTGCGCGCGCTGATCCAGACGGCGCGGCAGATCTACGTCGCCGACCCGGTGAAGCGGTACGCCGTGGACCTGGTCGCGGCGACGCGGGAGGCCCCGGAGCTGCGTCTCGGCGGCAGCCCCCGCTCCACCCTGCAGCTGCTCCGCACCGCCCGGGCGGTCGCGGCGCTGGACGGGCGCGAGTTCGTCCTGCCGGACGACCTCCAGGCCCTCGCGGGTCCGGTGCTCGCGCACCGGCTGCTGCTCGGCGCGGACGCCCAGATCAACCACCGCGGCGCGGAGCAGGTCCTCGCCGACATCCTCCGCCGCGTCCCGGTACCGACCGCACGGGACTCCCGCGAGGACCGCTAGTGGGCAGCGCGCTCCGTGGCCTGACGACCCGCGGGCGGGGCTTCCTGGCCGCCGGGGTCGCCGCCGCCGTGAGCTCCGTCGTGCTGGGTGAGAGCGATCTGCTGCGGGTGGCAGTCCTGCTCGCCGTCCTCCCGCTGCTGTCCGCGGCCGCCGTGGCACTGACCCGGTACCGGCTGTCCTGTCGCCGGACGCTGGACCCGGACCGTCTCCAGGTCGGGACCGCCGCGCAGGTGCGCCTCCGGCTGGAGAACATCTCCCGGCTGCCCACCGGGATGATGCTGCTGGAGGACGAGGTGCCGTCCGTGCTCGGCACCCGGCCCCGCTTCGTGCTCCACCGGCTGTGGCCGCACCAGGTGTCCACCGTGACGTACACGGTGCGGGCCGAGGTGCGCGGGCGTTACCCGCTCGGACCGCTACGGGTCCGGCTGACCGACCTGTTCGGGCTGTGCGAGGTCGAGAAGGCGTTCACGAACAGCACGATGCTCACCGTCACCCCGGTCGTGCAGCCGCTGCCGACGGCCCGGTTCGGGGGCGAGTGGACCGGCGCCGGGGAGACCCGGCAGCGGTCCGCCGCGGTGCACGGCGAGGACGACGCCGCGACGCGGGAGTACCGCCACGGCGACGACCTCCGGAAGGTCCACTGGCGCTCCACCGCGCGCGTCGGCGAGCTGATGGTGCGGCGCGAGGAACAGCCCCGGCAGAGCCGGGCGGCCGTGCTGCTCGACACCCGGGCGGCGGCCCACCGCGGCGACGGCGCGGCGTCCAGCCTCGAGTGGGCGGTCAGCGCGGCGGCCAGCGTCGCCCTGCACCTCGCCCACGGCGGGTACACGCTACGCCTCGTCACGGATACCGGGACCGACCTGGACGCGACCACGCTCCGCGACGACGGCGTGGTGCTCGACCATCTCGCCGAGGTCCGGCCGTCCCGGCGGGGCGGCCTGGAGCTCGCGGCGCACGCCCTCCGGCGGTCCGGCGGCTCCGCCGGCGAGGGCCTGCTGGTGGCGGTCCTCGGCCTGGTCGACCCGGACGAGATCACCCGGCTCGCCGCCGTGCGCGCGACCGGGACGACCTGCGTCGCGATCCTGCTCGACGCGTCCAGCTGGGTGACGCTCTCACCCGAGCGGCGGGCCGCCGCGGACGCCGCCCACGACGCGGCCGCGCACGCCCTGCTCCGCTCCGGCTGGCACGTGCTGCCGGTCCGCCGGGGCACGCAGCTGCCGGACGTGTGGCCGCACGCCGCCGAGCGCGGCGCCGGGATCCTCCTCGGCGGCGGCGGATGACCGGCTACCTCCGGATCGGCGCGGTCGCCGGCGCGGCCACCGTGCTCGCCGGGCTGTCGCTCAACGCCGTCTTCGCCGACGCCGGCTGGGTGCCGTACCTCGTCTCGGTGACCGGCACCGTCACCGTGACCGGGATGGGGCTCCGCGCCCTGCGCGCACCGAGGTGGGCGCAGACGCTCGGCATGCTGGTCGCGCTGCTCGGATACCTGTGCCTGTTCTTCGGGCCCGGCGGTCCGCTGCCCACGCCGGGCACGCTGCGCGCGCTGGGTGACGTCGCGGCCGCCGGGTTCCGGGACGTGACCGACCTCGCGGCGCCCGTCCCGACCCGGCGCGGCCTCGTGCTGCTCACCGCGGCGGGTCTCGGGGTCGTGGCGATCCTCGTCGACCTGCTGGCCACCGGGCTCCGGCGTGCCTCGCTCGCCGGGCTGCCGCTGCTCGCCGTCTACGCCGTACCGGTGGCGGTGAGCAACGACCCGGTCGGGTGGTACTGGTTCGTGCTCGGCGGGGCCGGCTACCTGTGGCTGCTGCGCACGGACGGCGCGGACCGGGTGCGCCGCTGGGGACGGCCGTTCCGGCCCGGACCGTCCGCGGGGCCGGCGGCCGCGGCCGCCTCCCCGGTCGAGCTGCCGCCCCGGCCCACGGGCGGGATCGGGGTCGCGTTCGCCGGTGCCGGGCTGGCGACCGCACTGCTGGTCCCCGCGCTGCTGCCGAGCCTGTCGCCGGCGGGGCTGTTCAGCACCGGCGACGGCGCCGGGTTCGGCCGCAGCGGCAACCGCAACATCGAGACGATCAACCCGATCACCCGTCTCAAGGGCGACCTGGAGCAGCGCGACAACGTCGAGATGCTGCGCGTGCGCACCGACGACCCGAACCCGTTCTACCTACGGCTGACCACGCTCGACGTGTTCCAGCGGACGGAGGGCTGGAGCCAGTCCCCGCTCGAGGCCCGGCAGACGCAGCGCGTGTCCGCCGGGTTGCCGGCCGAGCCGGGCATCCGGCCCGACCTCCCCGGGCAGCAGTTCGCCACCTCGGTCCGGATCCGCGGGCTCGCCGACTCGCAGTACCTCCCGGTCTACGCGGGCCTGCGGGAGGTCGACGTGGAGGGCGACTGGCGGTTCGAGCCGCGGACCCAGACCGTGTTCAGCGTCCGCACGAACACCCGCGACCTGTCGTACCGGATGCGGTCGTACCGGGCCGACTACCGGCCCGCGCTGCTCGCCGCGGCCCCCCCGGAGCCGGTCACCAGCGCGGTGAGCCGCCGGTTCGCCGGCGTCTCGCCCGACCCGGTCGTGCAGCCCCTCGTCGACGGCCTGGTGGCGGGCAGGCGGACGCCGTACGCCAAGGCGCTCGCGCTCAACGACTACTTCTCGCCGGCGAACGGGTTCCGGTACAGCCTCAGCACCGAGCAGGGCACCTCCGGCGACGCGCTGGCGGACTTCCTGGTCAACAAGCAGGGCTACTGCGAGCAGTACGCGTCCGCGATGGCGTACATGGCGCGGCGGGCCGGGCTCCCGGCTCGGGTGGCGATCGGGTTCACCCGGGGCGAGAAGACGGGCGGCGAGTGGTCGGTCGGCACCCGCGACGCGCACGCCTGGGTGGAGATCTACTTCCGGGGCGTCGGGTGGGTGCCGTTCGACCCGACGCCGCTCGGCGGCCAGGGCAACGCGGTGACGCTCCCGTACACGAGGCCCGCGGCACCGGTCCCCGGCGTCGCGGGGACGGGAACGCCCGGGGAGGCGGTCCCGCAGCCCTCGGGCAGCGCGCCGGTGAACCCGAAGGCCGACCAGCTCGACCGTGAGCAGCACGGCGACGCCGGGCCCGTGCCGCCCCCGTTCGCCTCCGCCGCCCCGGCGTCGCGGGCCTCGCTGTGGCCGGCGATGCTGGGCGGCCTGCTGCCGGCGGTGCTGCTGGTGCTCCCCGCGGTCGCGCGGGTGGTCCGGCGACGGCGACGGTTCGCCGTGCTGGCCGCGGGCGGCGGCGCGGTGACGGCGGCGCATGCGGCCTGGGACGAGGTCCTCGACACGATGACGGACCTCCGGACGCCGGTGGCCGACGCCGAGACGCCCCGGGCCACGGCGGCCCGGGTGGCCGGGCTCGGCGGGTTCGACGAGGCCGGCCGGGACGCACTGAACCGGCTGGCCCGGGCGGAGGAACGGGCCCGCTACGCGCCGGTCGCCGTGCCCCCGGACGGGCTGGCCGAGGCGGTCGCAGCGGTGCGGAGCCGGCTGCTGGCTGCCGCGGGGCGACCGGCGGTGCTGCGGGCGACGATCGCGCCGGTGTCGGTGGTCGAGGCCGGGTCGGCGTGGCTCGGCGCGGCGGGCGGGCGAGCCACGGAGCGGATCCGGCGACTGCGGCCGAGGACGGCGCCCTGAGAGGTTCGGCCCGTCCCGCCGGGTCGGCGCTCCACCCCCGCCGGCGACCGCCCGTGGCCCTCGTCCCCGGTTCGGCCCGGCCTCTCGTCCAGGTCGAGGATTGTTCGCTTTACGTCGGATAGCCTCGACCTCAGCATGAGGATGACTCTGACACCGGATGCGAGGCAGGGCGGCGCGGTGCGGACGAGGCGGCGCGAGAGCCGACCGCAGGGGCCGACCACTGAGCGGCGCTCAGGCCGAGGCGGCGCGAGAGCCGACCGCAGGGGCCGGCCACTGAGCGGCGCTCAGGCCGAGGCGGCGCGAGCGGGGCGGGGGGCGGAGCCGACCGACGAGGCGCGAGATCGGCGGACTCACCGAGACGAGCCGGCCCCAGGGCGCGGGGCCCGGACCGCCGAGATCAGGCGGCGCCAGGGCCGGGGCCGCACCGGCGGGAGCACTCACGGTTCCGCGGGCGAGCGGGCGCGAGAGCGACCTCACGCCCGACGACCCGGGCCCGAGGACCGGGCCTGATCGCGTCGGCAACTGCCCCGGGACGCCGGGACGCCGACCCGCTACCTACTCCCCTACGTCAGTGCCCGTCATCGGCGCGACGGCGCCAGCGGTCCTCGAGGCGGTCGGCGAACGTGCCGCGCCGCGCCCTGGTCCGGCCGCTTCGCGTGCCGCCGACCACGCGTAGCGGCTCGACCCCGGATCCGCGGCGGTAGGCGGTGACGCCGAACAGCACGGCCGCGAACATGACCAGGAACCCGGCGACCCCGACGAGCGGGATGCCGGCGACGTTGGCCCCCTTGATCCCCACGACCCCGGCGATCATCAATCCCGCGCCGGCCACGAACACCAGACCGGCCACGATCACGCGCCGCCGGACGTGGTGACGCGGATCGGTGGACCGCACGGTGGAGGCAAACTTCGGATCCTCGGCCAGCAGGGCGCGTTCGATCTGCTCGAGCAGGCGCTGCTCGTGCTCTGAGAGCGGCACGGCACTCCTCCCCGCTGCCAGGCGCCCCGCGAGGCGGGGCGTGCGATGACAAAACACCGACCGTCAGGGGACGGACGGCCACTTCGTGGCCCAGTCTACGAGCGCCGCGCTTCCGCGGAAAGGTGAACCCCCAGACTGAGCGGACCCTTCCGGGGAGAAGCCCCAAAATACCCTCGAACCATGCCGATTCGGGGCCCCGGGCGACGATTCAACGGTCGGTCCGACCGCGAGACTGCCGCTCGGCGCGCGTGGCGGGGAGCTCGCGGTCCGCGTCTTCTCCGGACGCGGAGCCGGCGGGCCCGCCGTGGGACTCGGCCGTCCGGCCCTCCCCCGGTACGAGGGTCGCCGGCCGGACCGCCCCCGACCCGAATCGGCGTACCGCGGCGTCGACGGCCTGCTCGGCCTCGCGCCAGCCGCTCTCCCGTTCGCCGAACGTCAGCTGGTGCGGCGCGTCCCCGGCCTCCGCGAGCCCCTCGACCCGGACCCCGACGAGGCGGATCCGTGGCCGGTCCAGGCCGAGCGCGGTGTACAGCGCGGTCGCGGTGTCGTAGACCTCGCGGGCGACGTCGGTCGGCGAGCCGAGGGTCCGTGACCGGTTGATCGTGGTGAAGTCCGCGTACCGGACCTTGATCGACACCGTGCGCCCGGCCTGCCCGCTCGCGCGCAGCCGGGCCGCGACCTTCTCGGACAGGCGCAGCAGCTCGCGGCGGATCACCACGTGGTCGGTGACGTCGACCGCGAACGTCTCCTCGCTGCCGATCGACTTGTCCACGTCCTCGGTGCTGACGCGGCGGAGGTCGCGGCCGTGCGACAGCTCGTACAGGTGCCCGCCGACCGCCTTGCCGACGACGGACTGGATCGTTCGCAGCGGTGTACGGGCGAGATCGCCGACCGTCCGCAGCCCGAACTTCCGCAGCGCCTCCCCGGTCCGCTCGCCGACGCCCCACAGCGCCCCGACCGGGAGCGGATGCAGGAATTCGAGCACCCCGTCGACCGGGACGACCAGCACGTTGTCCGGCTTGCACCGGGCGGACGCCAGCTTGGCGACGAACTTGGTGGGCGCCACCCCGACCGAGCAGGTGATCTGCTGTTCGGCCTCGACCCGGGCCCGGATCTGGGCGGCGATCGCGGCGGGCGGGCCGAGCCGGCGCACCGCGCCGGTCACGTCCAGGAAGGCCTCGTCGAGGCTCAGCGGCTCGACCAGCGGCGTGACGTCGCGGAAGATCGCCATCACGGCCCGGGACGTCTCGGCGTACTCGCCGTGGTCGGGCTGGATGAACACGGCCTGCGGGCACAACCGGCGCGCGTGCGCCGTCGGCATGGCGCTGCGGACGCCGAACCTGCGCGCCTCGTAGCTGGCCGACGCGACGACGCCGCGGCCACCGGTCCCGCCCACGACGAGGGGCCTGCCCCGCAGCTCCGGATTGCGCCGGACCTCCACGGACGCGAAGAACGCGTCCATGTCGACGTGCAGGATCGTGCACCCGGTGTCGTCCGGGGGTGGTCCCTGCGGTGCCTGCCGCGGCAGGTCGTGACTTCGGCCCACGGTGCGGTCCTAGAGCGTCCCGCCGGCACGGGCCAGCAGGAGCGGTACGCGCTGCTCGGCGGTCGTCATCGAGCCGTGCAGGCCGATCAGGGCGGACTCCAGCGGCTCGGCCTCGCTCGCGACCACGGCGACCTCGCCGAACGCGGCCGCCACGACGTCACCGATCCGGAGGGCGATCTCGGCCGATACGTCGGGGCCGAACCAGCCCGCCGCCACGGCCTCCTCGCGGGACGTCACCCACATCCGGTCGCCGAGGAGCGCGGTCCAGGTGGCCCGCACGTCGGCGGCCGCGCCCGGCCGGGTGTACACGTGCCGGGCCCGCGCCTCGCCCCCGAGGAGCTCCACGCCGTCGCGCAGGGCCGGGACGCGGTCGACGTCGACGCGCCGCTCCGGCACGACGTCGACCATGCCGTGGTCCGCGGTGACGAGGAGCACGGCGTCGGACGGCAGCGCCTCGGCGAGGGACCGGGCGAGCAGGTCGACGTGCCGGAGCTGGTACCGCCACGCCGCCGAGTCGCACCCGTACACGTGACCGGCCCGGTCCAGATCGCCGTGGTAGGCGTAGACCAGGCTGCGGTCCCCGTCCCGGGCGGCGACCCCCGCGAGCGCCGCCACCTCCCCCGGGTTCTCCGCCGGCCGGTACTCGGCGCCGCGGAACACCGCGGTCGTCAGCCCCGTTCCGTGGTGGAATCCGGGGCCGACGTGGCGCACGGCCACCCCCGCGGCGGCCGCCCGCTCGAAGATCGTCGGGTGCGGCTGCCACGCCAGCGGGTCGACCTCCCGGTCCCAGCGCAGCGAGTTCATCAGGCGGCCGGTGCCGGGGATCGCGACCAGGTAGCCGAGCACCCCGTGGGCGCCCGGCGGCAGGCCGGTGCCGAGCGAGCCGAGGCTGGTGGCCGTCGTCGAGGGGAACCCGGCGGTCAGCGTCCGCCCGGACCCGCGCAGCGACGACAGGAACGGCGCGTGCTCCGGGTGGGCGTCGAGCAGCGCCCCGCCGAGCCCGTCCACGAGCAGCACGCAGACCCGCCGCACGCCACCGGTCCGTTCGCCGAGGCCGAGCACGTCCCGACAGCCGGGCACGCCCAGCAGCGCGCCGACGGAGGGGCTGAGGTCGGCCAGCGCCGCGGCACCGTACGCGGGGACCGGTACCGGGGGCGGGGGCCGGACGCGCGCAGCGTCCGGCCCCACCAGGTCCGGCGCGCTCACGTGCGCCTCGCGAGGAGGTGGAGCTGCGTGGCGATGTCCCGGTACGGCGGCAGCTCCGCGGCGGCGAGCTCGAGGGCGAGCAGCGCCTCGAGGGCGCCCGGCTCGGAGTCCAGCAGCGCACCGGGGACGAGGTCGGACACCACCCGCACGCCGTGGATCTGCTCGACGGCCAGCCCGGCGCGGGCCAGCAGCACCTCGGCGGACGTGGCGTCGAACCGGCGCCGCGTCGTGTCCGCCGGGCCCCACCGGCCGTCCGGGCTCGCCAGCGCGGCCGTGGCCTGGCCGAAATGACCACCGAGCGCGCGGGACAGCACGGTCGCGGCGCGGTTCGCGACGAGCACGCTCGCGCAGCCGCCGGTGCGCAGGATGCCGGCCATCGACGACGCGGCGGCGGCCGGGTCGTCGACGTGTTCGAGCACGCTGTGGCACAGGACGAGGTCCGCGGAGCCGGCGGCGACGACGTCGAGCATCCGGTCCGCGTCGCCCTGGACGGCGCGGACCCGATCGGCGACGCCCGCCTCGGCGGCACGTCGGTTCAGCGCGGCCAGGGCGTCCGGGCTCGCGTCGATCACGGTGACGTCGTGGCCCGACCGGGCGAGCGGGACGGCGAACCCGCCCGTGCCCCCGCCCGCGTCGACGATCCGGAGCGGCCCGTCGGCGTCCCGCCGAGCCAGCTCGGCGCGGAGCACCTCCCACACGACCGCCGTACGGGGCGACGACTGTGCCCGCGTCCGCTCCACCACCCGGCAGCTCCCGTCTCGTCGATGGGGGACCTCGCCGACGGCGGATCCCCGCGCCGGTGTCGGGCACCGGCCGTGGCGCCGCTCGACGCGGCCCGGGGCGAGCCTATCCGGGTCCCGTGGGAACGCCACGGCTGTACGCGTGGCGGGGCGGGTGGTCCCGCGACCCGGTCTCACCGGAAGTTCCGCGAGGTGCTGGCGACCTTCAGGGTGAGGTGCTCGATCCGCTCGGCGACGACGTTGGTCACGCCCTCGCTCCGTTCCAGCCTCCCCCGGATCAGCATGGCCGCCGAGGAGCGCGCCACCCGCCGGTGCCGTGCCCACACCCCGGGCGAGCAGACGACGTTGACCATGCCGGTCTCGTCCTCGATGTTGAGGAACGTGACGCCGCCCGCCGTGGCCGGCCGCTGCCGGTGGGTGACCACTCCGCCGATCACGACCCGGCGGCCCGGCTCCACCTCGGCCAGTCCCTCCACCGTCACCACGCCCCGCGCCGTGAGGTCGGCCCGGGCGTACTGCGTCGGGTAGCTCCCCGGCGACACCCCGGTGGCCCACACGTCCGCCATCGCCTCCTCGACCTCGGTCATGCCCGGCAGCATCGGCGCCTCCACCCCGACCGCGACCCCGGCGAGCCGGTCGGGCCGCTCCTGGGCGATGGCCCCGGCCGCCCACAGCGCCTCCCGGCGGGTGGACCCGAAGCATCCGAACGCCCCCGCGGTGGCGAGCGCCTCCGCCTGCGGCACGGTGAGGCCGACCCGCCGGGCGACATCGGCCATGTCGGTGTACGGGCCGTGCTCGGCGCGGTCGGCGGTGATCCGCTCGGCGACGTCCTCCCCGAGGTGGCGGACGGACGCGAGCCCCATCCGTACCGTCTGGTCCGGGCCGACCAGCGGGTCGCCGGGCCCGACCGGTTCCAGCCGGGCCTTCGCGTCGCTCGCGTTGACGTCCGGGCCGCGGACCTCGATCCCGTGCCGCCGGGCGTCGGCGACCAGCGTCTGCGCCGAGTAGAAGCCCATCGGCTGCGCGTTGAGCAGCGCCGCGCAGAACGCCGCCGGGTGGTAGCGCTTGATCCACGCGCTGGCGTAGACCAGCAGCGCGAAGCTCACCGAGTGGCTCTCCGGGAAGCCGAAGTTCGCGAACGCCAGCAGCTTCTCGTAGATCCCGTCGGCCACCTCGCCGGTGATGCCGCGCTCGGCCATCCCCTCGTACATCCGGGCCTTGAGCCGTTCCATGCGCCCGCTCGACCGCTTCGAGCCCATCGCCCGCCGGAGCTGGTCGGCCTCCGCGGGACTGAACCCGGCGACGTCCACGGCCATCTGCATCAGCTGTTCCTGGAACAGCGGCACGCCCAGCGTCTTGGACAGCGACCGTTCCAGCAGCGGGTGGGCGTAGGTGACGGGTTCGAGGCCGTTGCGGCGGCGGATGTACGGGTGCACCGAGCCACCCTGGATCGGGCCGGGGCGGATCAGCGCCACCTCCACGACGAGGTCGTAGAACCGGCGGGGCCGCAGCCGCGGCAGGGTCGCCATCTGCGCGCGGCTCTCCACCTGGAACACCCCGACGGAGTCGGCGGCGCAGAGCATGTCGTACACGGCGGGGTCGTCCGGCGGCAGCATCCCGAGGTCGACCTCGATGCCGTGGTGGTCGCGGATCAGGTCGATCGCGTAGTGCAGTCCGGAGAGCATGCCGAGGCCGAGCAGGTCGAACTTCACCAGGCCCGCCACCGCGCAGTCGTCCTTGTCCCACTGGAGCACGGTGCGGCCGGGCATCCGCGCCCACTCCACCGGGCAGACCTCCACCACCGGCCGGTCGCAGAGCACCATGCCGCCCGAGTGGATGCCGAGATGCCGCGGGAACCCCTGCAGCTCGTCGGCGAGCGCCAGCACCGGGGCCGGGATGTCGTGCTCCTGGGCGCCCGACAGCGGGCCCCAGTGCTCGATCTGCTTGCTCCACGCGTCCTGCTGACCGGTGGCGTGGCCGAGCGCCTTCGCCATGTCCCGGACGGCGGAACGCGGCCGGTAGGTGATCACGTTCGCCACCTGGGCGGCACGGTCCCGGCCGTACGTGTCGTAGACGTACTGGATGGCCTTCTCGCGCAGGTCCGACTCGATGTCGAGGTCGATGTCGGGAGGCCCGTCCCGCTCGGGGGCGAGGAACCGCTCGAACAGCATCCCGTAGCCGACCGCGTCCACGTTGGTGATGCCGAGGGCGTAGCAGACCGCGGAGTTGGCGGCCGAGCCACGACCCTGGCAGAGGATGTTGCTCCGGCGGCAGAAGTCCACGATGTCGTGGACGATCAGGAAGTACCCGGGGAAGCCCAGCTCGTCGATCACGTCCAGCTCGTGGGCGATCTGGGAGTACGCGCCGGGGATGCGTTCCCGTTCCGGCGGGCCGTACCGGCGCAGCGCGCCCTCCCGGGTCAGCTCCCGGAGCCAGCTGGACTCGGTGTGCCCCGCCGGCACCGGGAACGGGGGCAGCTTCGGCGCGACCAGCCGCAGGTCGAAGGCACACTCCCGGCCGTACGCGGCGGCGCGCTCGACGGCGCCCGGGTACCGCGCGAACAGCGCCGCCATCTCCTCCCCCGACCGCAGGTGCGCGGTCGCGGCGGCGGGGAGCCAGCCGTCGATCTCGTCGAGGCTGCGCCGGGCGCGGACGGCGGCGAGGGCGGTGGCGAGCCTGCGGCGGCCCGGGGTCGCGTAGTGGACGTTGCCGGTGGCGACGGTGGGCAGGCCCGCGCCCGCCGCCAGCTCGGTCAGCAGGTCGTTGCGGGTGCTGTCGGCCGGATCACCCTGGTCGGTCAGCTCGACGGCGACGTTGTCCCGGCCGAACAGCGCGACGAGCCGGTCCAGCTCGCGCGCCGCCTCGCCGGGGCCCTGGGTCAGCGCCCGGCGGACCGAGCCCTTCCGGCAGCCGGTGAGGACGAGCCAGTGGTCGCCGGCCGCCGCGGCGATCTCCTCCAGGTCGTAGATCGGGCGGCCCTTCTCGTGACCGGCGAGATGCGCGGTGGACAGCGTGCGGCAGAGCCGGTGGTATCCCTCGGGGTCCCGGGCCAGCAGCAGCAGATGGGTGCCCTCGGGGTCGGCCTCGCCGTTCTGCGGACCGGTCAGGCCGAGGCTCAGCTCGGTGCCGTACACGGTGCGGATCCCCGTCGCGGCGGCCGCCTCGGCGAACCGCACCACGCCGTACATCCCGTCGTGGTCGGTGATCGCGAGGGCCTCCAGGCCGAGCCGGGCGGCCTCCTCCACCAGGTCCTCGGGGTGGCTCGCGCCGTCGAGGAAGCTGAAGTTGGAGTGGGCGTGCAGCTCCGCGTACGGGGTCTTCCCGGTCCGCGGGGGCGCCGGGGGCACGTACTCGGTGCGCGTACGCGACCAGGCCGGGCTGTCCCCGCCGTCGCCGGGGTGGCCGGGGTCGCGGGGGTGGCCGCCGGTCCCGGGATCGCGCGCCGGGCGGCCGGAGAGCACGCGTTCCAGCTCCGACCACGGCACGGCGGGATTGCCCCAGCCCATCAGTTCGCTCCCATCAGTCGTAGACCGCCTCGACCCACCAGCGGCCGCCCTCCAGCACCAGCAGCAGCGCGGTGCCCTCCACCCCGTCGTCGCCGTCGGACTCCGGGAGCACGTCCCCCGCCACGACGACCTGGAACCGGGCGCGCCGCCGGGCCGCCGCGGCGTCCCACCACCGCTCGTCGGCGGGCCACGGGCCGGCCCAGGCGAGCACCGGCCGGCGCTTCCCGCCGATGCCGAGCTCGGCCGGCGGGGCGGTCACGGCGTGCCGCCCGGTGACCCCGACCGGCGTACCGGACGCGTCGCGGACGTCGGCGGCCAGCGGCTCGGGGAGCACGGTGGCGGGGGCCGGGGTGGGGAGCCGGCCGGGCCACGGCGCCTCCGCCGGCAGCGCGGGGGTGCGCTCGTCCTTCCACGGCACCAGGCGCACCTGGTCTCCCGGGCCCCGGCCGCCGCCGAGCACCGCGGTGAGCACCGCCTCGGGGCCGAGCATGCCCTGCACCCGGGTGAGCGCCCGATGGGCGCGTTCGCCGGACTCCCCCAGGCCGCCCCACAGCCCGAGCTGGAGCCCGGCGCGGGAGACGACCTCCTCCGGGACGAGGTGCAGCCGGGTCACCTCGGCGGTGGGCCGGCCGGAGTTGCGGCCGGTCAGCCAGCCCTCCAGCTGCCAGCGGACCCGGTCGGCGATGTCGGCGGCGCCCAGCGCGCCCTCGTGCCGCCAGGTGCGGAGCAGGTGCTCCCCGTTGCCGGTCTCGGCCTCGATGCCGAGCCGGGTGCAGGCGAGGCCGTGGGCGGACAGCACCTCGTGGAGCTGTTCCGCCAGGGACCGGGCGGCGAACGCGGCCGCGTCGATCCGGTCCACCGGCGGGTCCAGCTCGACGGAGACGGTGAGATCGGCCGGGGGGCGCCGGGCCGAGGGGGGCCGCGGGTCGAGGCCGCGGGCCAGTCGGTGGGCGAGCGCGGCATCGGCGGAGAACCGGGACACCACGTCCCGGACCGGCAGCGCGGCGAACGCCCCGAGCGTGCGCAGCCCGAGCCGGCGCAGCAGGTCCACCAGCTCGGCGCGGTCGGCCGTCCTCGTACCGCCGCTCGCGGTGCCCCGGCCGCCGCCCTCGGACTCCCCGGGGAGGTCCAGCTCGCCGATGTCGAGCGGGCCGAGGAAACCCGCGGTACCGCCGGCCGCGACGACGAGGCCCCGGCGCGCGGCCAGGACCGACGCGAAGACCCCGTCGGCGATCCCGACCTGGCACTCCGTCCCGGTCCCGGCCACGTGGTCGACCAGCCGCTCGGCGACGGCCTCGTCGCCGCCGAAGTACCGGACGGGTCCGCGGGCCGGTACGACGACGACGCCGGGACGGACGATCTCGACCCCGGGGGCGAGCGACTCCACCGCGGCGACGACCGGCTCGAAGAACCGCGCGTCCCGCCCCGGATCGGCGGCGAGCACGACGAGTTCGGGGCAGCGGGACTGGGCCTCGCGGCGGCGCAGTCCCCGGCGCACGCCGTCCGCCCGGGCGATCGCCGAGCACGCGACGACCCGGTTGTCCGCGACGATCGCGATCGGGACATGCGGCGGGAGGTCCTCGGCCGCGGCGGCGGCGGCGACCGGCCAGTCGGGGCACCACACCGCCACCGTCCGGACCGGGGCGTCGCGGGGCGACCCGGCGGACCGGGCGGACCCGGCGGAGGCGGCCGACGCGCGCCCGGCCGGCCGAGCGGCGGACCCGGCGGCAGACCGGGCGGACCCGGCGGGCACGGCGGACCCGGCGGCAGACCCGGCGGGCACGGCGGGCACGGCGGGCACGGCGGACCCGGCGACAGACCCGGCGGAGGCGGCCGACACGCGCCCGCCCGGCCGAGCGGCGGAGGCGGGAGGCGAGGGCGGGGTCAGGGCCATCGCTCATCCCGCCTTCGCGGGGACCGGTTCGGCGGGGCTCGCCCGGTCGGCCGGACCGATCGGTCCGACCCGGGCCGGACCGCGGAGTGCGGGCACCCGGCCGCCCGGACCGCCGGCCTGCATCGGCACGGGTACCGGGACGGGCACGGGCACCGGGGCGAGCTCCCCCGTCGGCGCGGGCAGCAGCACCCGCGTGCTGCGCGGACGGCTGGCCGCGCCGCGGCCCCGCGCCCGCACGGTGACCTCACGGGACCGCAGATGACCGTGCCCGGCGCCCAGTCCGCGCCAGCGGCCCTCGGCGCAGGACAGTTCCAGGTCCGCGCCCTGCCACGGCCCGTACGGCATCAGCACCGCCCCGCGCTGCCGGGCGCGCGCGGCGAGCCGCCGGCCGTCGGCCGCGGACAGCCTCGCGGTGCCCCCGACCACCACGACGTCCATCCCGTCGACGAGGGCGGCCACGACCCCGGCGAGGTCGGTGCCCGGGTGCGGAACCAGGGCGAGCCGCGCGGTGGCGACCCCGGCCTCGGCGGCGGCCACCGCCCCGAGGCTGGGCACGCCGACCACCGCGCACCACGACCCGGCCCTGGACGCCTCCGCGAGCACCGCGAGCAGCAGCGACGCGGAGCCCTCCACCGCCACCGTGGACCCCCGCCGCAGTCCCCCCCAGGGCAGCAGCCGGGCGAGTGCCGGGTCCACCGGGAGGACCTGTTCGGCCTCCCGACCGGCCAGCGCCGTCGCCGGCGCGGCGGCCTGCCGTACCCGCTCCGCGAGGGAGAGACCGGCACCCTCTCCCCACAGTGCTGCGGTCATGCCGATCCTCACCCCCCTGTCATCTCGTCCTGTGCCGTACCTCTGTCCCGCCCGGGTCAGCCCGCCCGGGCGACGGCGGCGAGCAGCGGCTGGTGCGGCTTGCCCAGGGTCGTCTCGACCACCGCGAGGAACCGCTCGGCGTCCCGGAGCATGTCGTCGGCCTCCCTGGTGGTGACCACCCGCGGGATCCCGGCCTCGGCGGCGGCGCGCTTGGCCGCCCCGGCCGCGAAGAACGTCGCCCACTCGCCCAGTTCCGGAGCCACCATCGCGAGGAGCGCCCACACCGACACGGGGCGGCCCCCGCGCCGCCGGCCGGGTGCGGCCGGGCGGGCCCGGGCGGCGAGCACGGCGGCCGCCGCCCGGAGCGCGGCGAGATGGGCGAGGGCGTACCGCAGGCCGGGCGGCCGGGTCTCACCGGCCTCGAGCAGCCCGTGCCGGGACAGGGCGAGCAGGTCCTCCGGGGAACGGTGCGGCAGCACGTGGGCCGGCACGGACACCTGAGGAGGCTTCCGCGGGGGCTTCATGCCGGCATCCCCGTCCGCGACCCGGGCTCCAGGGGGTCGGCGGGCTCCGGGAACACCGTCCACCGGCCCTCCGACCAGTCGAACCGGAGCAGGAACACCCTCGGCGCGGCCTCACGCCCCGCCGAGGCCCGCACCCGCCACTCCTCGATGCGGCCCGTCGTGGTGTGCGCGAGGACGGAACGCACGACGTGGAGCCGGCCCTGCCAGACGAACTGCGCGGGGGCATCCCCCGCCTCGCCGCGACGGACCGGGCCCTGCTCGGCACCGGAGGCGGCTACCGGGAACACCGTGGACAACATGGACATCGGCTCTTCCCTCCTCGTGGACGGTGCACCCGGGCGGGTGCCCTGCCGCTGCGGGGGAAGGCGCAACGGTGACGCCGACCCGGACGGGGCGCTTCCCCACGCCTCGCCCGGGCCGGCGTTCCCCCGCCACCGCCCGGGGGTCGAACCGGGCGGCGGCAGAGGTCACCTCACGACGGGCGGGCCGCGACACCCGTTCCGCCGTGCTGTTCGAACAGACGTACCGTTCCGCGGCAGACCCCCCGGTTCGGCGCCCGCCGTTCGAACATTTGTTCGAACACAAGAAGAGTAAACCCCGCCACCGACAACCCGTCAACGCGAACGGCGACCTCGGTTTTGATCACTGTTCGTATTTTTGTCAACACGAAGGGTCTAGGCCGGCGAGCGAGAAGCGGCCTGCGGACGGCCGGGGTGGGGTGCGCCGGGCGTCCCGACCGGCCCGGCTCCCGGAGTCGGCCCGGTCCCGGCGAGGGCCCCCCGGAGCAGGACCAACCCGGAGCAGACCAACTCGGGAGCAGGACCAACTCGGGAGCAGGACCGGCCCGGCGAGGACCGGCCCGGCGAACACGAGGGCGAGGAGCACGGCCGGTCCGCGGCGGGCGGGACCGCTCACGTCCCCGTGAGCCGGCGGGCGGGACCGCTCACGTCCCCGTGAGGGCGTACCGCCCGCCCCGTGGCCGACCCGATGTGGGCCGGGGTCGAGGGCACAGGTAGCGCCGCGCCGGTGGGGCCCTCAGACGTCGCTCGGGTGGGCGTGCGGCTTCTGCGGCGCCCCGACCCGTGTCTCCTTGCCCGGCCAGGCCACCCGGTACATGCACACGTCGCAGTTCATCCGGATGTCTCCGGCGACCGCCTCCTCGTACCGCTCCAACACGGCCCGGGCCACGTCCGGGTGCGCGCCGAGCACGTCGGCCATCCGCGCCCCGCCGGCCGCGGCGGCGGCGGCCACGGCGGCGGTGAACCGCCCCGGCGCGAGGAAGTACGGCACCACGACCACGTCGCCGTACCCCAGCAGGCGCAGTCGCTCCAGCGCCTCGGGCACCGTCGGCGAGGTGGCGCTGGCGTAGGCGATCTCGACGGGCGCGGCGACCCGCCGACGCTCCCAGAGCAGCCGGGCGATCCGGGGTATCTCGGCGTTCGCGTCCGGGTCCGCCGACCCGGCGGACACCAGCAGGACGGCGGTGTCCGGACCCGCCCCCGCCTCCGCCAGCCGCGCGGAGAGCACGTCCAGCAGCCGCGGGTGTGCCCCCAGCGGCCGCCCGTACGCCACCCGGAAGCCGGGCGCGGCGATCCGCGCCTCCCGCAGCGCCCCGGCGATGTCGCTCTTGCTGTGGGTCGCCGCGACCAGCAGCAGCGGCAGCGCCACGACCGGTACGCCCTCCCCGGCGAGCGAGCCCAGCGCCGAGGACACCGACGGCGGCTCGTGGTCGACGTACGACAGCTCGACGCGAAGCCCGGGCGCCAGCGAGCGGATCCGATCCATCAGCGCGTCGAGCTCGGCGATGCCGGCACGCTCGGCGGTGCCGTGGGCGACGGCGAGCAGGACCGGACGGTGCCCGGGGAGCGGGAGATCGGTCACCGCCCGGGAGGTCATGTCTCGATGCTAGCCAGCCACCTCGGAGTGACCGACTCGTCACCCGTCGCCGTACACAGCGGACGCCACATGTGCGATCCTGTGCAGGTGAAGTTCCCCGGCGACCTTCTGACTGCGCGACTGCACATCGATCTGCAGCGCGTACGCAGCGCCGCCTGTCCGGCCTGAGGGTCGGCACCAGGCGCGCCATTTCGACGCGCGCCCACGTTCACGGATCGACTCCGTAGGCCCTCCCCCGACCCGCCCGGGTCCCTGGCGCGCGCCCGCGCGCGCCGTCCCGCCGCTGTAGAGCCACCCAAGGCCACAAAGGATCTCTCATGACCACGCCGTCCGCTCGCCCCGCCCGCCCCAAGGCCGTCCGCCCGCAGGGTCAGTGGGCGCTGGGCTACCGCGAGCCGCTGAACCCGAACGAGCGGATGAAGCGGGACGACGACGGTCTCGCCGTCCGTCAGCGGATCATCGACATCTACTCCAAGCGCGGCTTCGACTCGATCGACGGCGCCGACCTGCGCGGCCGGTTCCGCTGGATGGGCCTGTACACCCAGCGCGCCCAGGGCATCCCCGGCGGCAAGACCGCGGTGCTGGAGCCGGAGGAGCTGGAGGACTCGTACTTCATGATGCGGGTCCGCATCGACGGCGGTCAGCTCACGTCCGAGCAGCTGCGGGTCGTCGCCGGTATCAGCACCGAGTTCGGCCGGGACGTGGCGGACGTCACCGACCGGCAGAACGTGCAGTACCACTGGATCCGCGTCGAGGACGTGCCGGAGATCTGGAACCGCCTCGAGGCGGTCGGCCTGTCGACCACCGAGGCCTGCGGTGACACCCCCCGCGTCATGCTCGGCTGCCCGCTGGCCGGCATCGTCACGGACGAGGTCCTCGACGGGACGCCGACGCTCGAGGCCACGGTCGAGCGCTTTGTCGGCGACCCGGCCTTCTCGAACCTCCCCCGCAAGTTCAAGACCTCGATCTCGGGCTGCGCCGACCAGTGCACGCACCACGAGATCCACGACATCGCCTTCGTCGGCGTCGTCGGTCCGGACGGCCGGCCGGGTTACGACCTGTGGGTCGGCGGCGGCCTGTCGACGAACCCGATGTTCGCCCAACGCCTCGGCGTGTTCGTCCAGCCCGACCAGGTGACCGACGTGTGGGCCGGCGTCTGCGGAATCTTCCGCGACCACGGTTACCGCCGCTCGCGCAACCACGCCCGGATCAAGTTCCTGATGGCCGACTGGGGCCCCGAGAAGTTCCGCGAGGTGCTGGAGAAGGACTACCTCGGCGCGGCGCTCCCGGACGGCCCGCAGGCCGCTCCCCCGGTCCACGTCGAGCGTGACCACGTCGGCGTGACCCCGCAGCGGGACGGCAACTTCGCGGTCGGCTTCGCCCCGCGCGCCGGCCGGGTCAGCGGCACGCTCCTCGCCACGATCGCGGACCTCGCCGACGAGTACGCGCAGGGCCGCGTCCGCACCACGGCGCAGCAGAAGTTCGTCATCCTGGACGTGCCCGGCGACCGGGTGGACGCGCTGGCCGCGGCCCTGGACGTCCACGACCTGCAGGTCCGGCCGAGCCGGTTCCGCCGCGGCACGATGGCGTGCACCGGGCTGGAGTTCTGCAAGCTCGCGATCGTCGAGACCAAGGCCCGCGCGCACTGGCTGTACGAGGAGCTCGAGCGCCGCATGCCGGAGTTCGACACCCCGATCACGATCAACGTGAACGGCTGCCCGAACTCGTGCGCGCGGTTCCAGACCGCCGACATCGGCTTCAAGGGCTCGATCGTCCCCGACGCCAACGGCCAGCAGGTCGAGGGCTTCCAGGTGCACCTGGGCGGTCAGATGGGTGCGGACCCCACGTTCGGGCGCAAGTTCCGCGGCCTGAAGGTCACCGCCGAGGAGACCGCGGACTACACCGAGCGGGTGCTCCGGGGCTTCACCGAGCACCGGGAGCCCGGCGAGACCTTCGCCGCGTACGTCGCGCGGGCCGAGGAGGCCTGGTTGCTGTGACCGAGACGCCCCGGCACGCGCCGCCGTTCTACTGCCCGTACTGCGGCGAGGAGAACATCCGCCCGCATGGCGAGGAATCTTCCGGATACCGCTGCGGTTCCTGTCTGCGGGTATGGAATCTGCGCTTGATCGGCACTATCACCACCGAAAACCAGGAGGCGACCTCGTGACGCTCTCTCTCAGCCGGGACCTCGCGGCCGCGGAGCTCGAGGCTCTCGCCGGGCAGGCCGGCCGTGACCTCGAGGGCGCACTGCCGCACGACGTGCTGCGCTGGGCGTGGGAGACGTTCGGGACCGGGTTCGCCCTGACGTCCTCGATGGGCGACGCGGTGCTCGCCAGCCTCGCCTCCGACGTGCTGCCGGAGAAGATCGACGTGGTCTTCCTCGACACCGGGTACCACTTCCCGCAGACGCTGCAGACCCGCGACCGCGTGGCCGCCGAGCTCAACGTCAACGTCGTCTCCGTGAAGCCGGCGATCACCGTCGCCCAGCAGAACGAGCTGTACGGCCAGAGCCTGTACGCCCGCGACCCCGACCTCTGCTGCTCGATGCGCAAGGTCGTCCCGCTGGACAACGCGCTCCAGCCGTACCTCGCGTGGGGCTCCGGTCTGCGCCGCGACGAAGGCCCGAGCCGGGCCGACACGCCGGCCGTCGGCTGGGACGGCAAGCGCGGCAAGGTGAAGGTCAACCCGCTCGCGTTCTGGAACCAGGACGACGTGGACGCCTACATCGCCGAGCGGAACGTGATCATCAACCCGCTCGTCCACCACGGCTTCCGCTCGATCGGCTGCGCGCCGTGCACCCGGCCGGTCCGCAAGGACGAGGACGCCCGGGCGGGCCGCTGGGCGGGCCGCGAGAAGACCGAGTGCGGCCTGCACCTGTAGTTCGTCGCATCACACCGAGGGGCCGCACCGCAAGGTGCGGCCCTTCGGCGGTCGGGCCACCGCCTCGCCGTAGGCTCCCGGTATGCACGCCCCCGCCGTCCCCGCACTGGTGACCCTGCACCTGTGGCGGGTGCCCGGGCGCCGGGTCCCGGGGGCGGTGGCCCGGATGGCGACCCACCGATCACGGCTGCGGCGGACCGCCGGGCTGACGTTCGGCAAGCTGCTCGGTACCGGCCACGGGCGCACGTTCACGCCGCGCGACGCGGACCCGTACCGCTGGGGTCTGCTCGCCTGCTGGGCCTCCCGCGCGCACGCCGACGACTTCGAGCGGTCGGGTGCGGTCCGGTCCTGGCGCCGCGCCGCCGACGAGGAGTGGCGCGTCGAGCTGAGGCCGCTCGCGTCCCGGGGCCGATGGGCGGGCAAGGCCCCGTTCGGCGACCCGGCGCCGACCGCCTGGGACGGCCCGGTGGCCGCGCTGACCCGCGCCCGGATCGCCCCGCGGAAGGCGGCGACGTTCTGGCGCGCCGTCCCGCCGGTGGCGGCGGACCTGCGCACCCACGCCGGGCTGCTCGCCGCGGTCGGGGTCGGCGAGGCGCCGGTGGGCCTGCAGGGCACGTTCAGCGTGTGGCGGAGCGCCGAGCACCTCACCTCGTACGCGTACCGGGGCAACGCCCATGTCGACGCGATCCGGCAGACCGGGCGGGAACGGTGGTACGCCGAGGAATTGTTCGCCCGTTTCGCGGTACTGCGGTCGGCGGGGACCTACGGCGGAAGGGATCCGGTGGCATGACGGCGAAGGCGGGGCCGGCGACGCGGCTGGTGCGGTGGAACGGCGGCGAGATGCTCGCCCGGCTCGACGATGTCCTGGCCGTGTACGTCACCGCGATGAACTACTCCCCCGAGATCCTGTCGATCCGCCGCGGGTTCGTGGCGGGGCACACCCGGCGCTCGGAGTTCCGCGCGGTGGCGACGCTGGAGGAGGGCACCGGCCGGGTCCTCGGCTTCGGCTACGGCTACCTGAGCGGGCCGGGCCAGTGGTGGCACGAGCAGGTCCGCTCCGGGCTGTCCGACGACCACTACGACCGCTGGATGGGTGACGCCTTCGAGCTGGTCGAGCTGCACGTGCTGCCGCGGGCGCAGGGCACCGGGCTGGGCGAGGCGCAGCTGCGGGCGCTGCTGGACGGCGCCCCCGGGGCGACGGTCATCCTCTCGACCCCGGAGGGCGAGTCCCGCGCGTGGCGGCTGTACCGGCGGCTCGGGTTCGTCGACGTGCTGCGCCACCACCTGTTCCCCGGCGACGAACGGCCCTTCGCGGTACTGGGTCGCCCGCTGCCGCTGGAACCCGGGCGTTGACCCCGGCGCGCCTCGTCTGGACCCTCGTCGGCGCGACCGTGCTGTCCGAGATCGCCTATCCGCTCAGCGCCGGAGCCGTCCGCGACCGGCTGACCGTCGTCACGGTCGCCGTGTTCTGCGCCGCCTCGGTGACCCACGCGCTGGTGACCCGCGGCCCCCGCACGGCCGCGGCCCTGGTCGTGGTGACGGCGGGCGGTGGGCTGGCGGTCGAGGCGGTCGGCACGGCGACCGGGTACCCGTTCGGGGCGTACACCTACGCCGACTCGCTCGGCCCGCACGTCCTCGGCGTGCCCTGGGTGATCCCGGCGGCCTGGACGATGATGGCGTGGCCCGCGTGGCTGGCGGCCGGCCGGCTGGTCCGCCGTCCGGCCGCCCGGATCGCGGTGGCCGGCTGGGCCCTGGCGTCCTGGGACGTGTTCCTCGACCCGCAGATGGTCGCCGCCGGGCACTGGACCTGGGAGCGGGGCGACATCCCGCTGACGAACTACGCCGCGTGGCTCGGCGTCGCGCTGGTCATGATGGCAGTGCTGGCTCCAGCGGCGAGGCCGTCCGGAGTGGACGTCCACAGTGGACCTGGCGACGCCCCGATGTACGCCGTGTACCTGTGGACCTATGCCTCCTCGGTGCTGGCGCACGCCGTCTTCCTCGGCCTTCCGCAATCGGCGGCCTGGGGTGCGGTGGCGATGGGGCCGGTGGCGATCCCGCTGGCCGTCACGCTGTGGCGGGCGCGCCGGTGAGCCGGCTGCTCCGGTACGCGGCGCTCGGCGCCGCGGCCGCGACCGTCCATTCGGCACTCAACGCTCGGGTGCTGCGGCGCCCCGCGGCCGCGCCCCCGCCGCCCGCCGGCCGGGTCGCCGTGCTGCTCCCGGTCCGCGACGAGGCGGCGCGGGTCGAGGGTTGCCTGCGGGCGCTGCTCGCCCAGACCGCCGACGTCCGGATCGTGGTGCTCGACGACGGGTCCACCGACGGCACCGCCGCGATCGTCCGGCAGACGGCGGCGGGCGACGACCGCGTCGAACTCGTCACCGGCGCTCCGCTCCCGCCGGGCCGGCTCGGCAAGCCGCACGCCTGCGCCCAGGCCGCCGCCCGGGCCGGCGGCGCCGAGCACCTCGTGTTCGTCGACGCCGACGTGATGCTCGCGCCGCACGCCGTCGCGGCCTGCGTCGACCTGCTGGAACGGCACGGCCTCGACCTCGTCTCGCCGTACCCGCGGCAGCTCGCGGTCACCCCGGCCGAGCGCCTCGTCCAGCCGCTGCTGCAGTGGTCGTGGCTCACGTTCCTGCCGCTGCGGGCCGCCGAACGCTCGCCGCGCCCCTCGCTCACCGCCGCGAACGGCCAGCTCCTCGCGGTACGCCGGGACGCCTACGAACGCGCGGGCGGGCATGCCGCGGTGGCGGGCGAGGTACTGGAGGACCTGGCACTGCTGCGGGCCGTCAAACGGTCCGGCGGCCGGGGTGTCGTCGCCGACGGGACCGCGCTCGCGACGTGCCGGATGTACAGCTCCGGCCCCGCGCTGGCCGCCGGGTACGAGAAGTCCCTGTGGGCCGCGTTCGGCTCCCCGGCCGGTGCCACGGCCACCGCCGCGCTGCTCACCGGCCTGTACGTCGTCCCCGCCGTCGCCGCACTGGCCGGGTCCCGGGCGGGTCTCGCGGGCTATCTCGCCGGGGTCGCCGGCCGGGTGGTCACGGCCCGGGCGACCGGCGGCCGGGCGTGGCCGGACGCACTCGCCCACCCGGTGTCGGTCGTGGCCCTCGTGGCGCTCACGGGGCGGTCCTGGCGCGCCCGCCGCCGCGGCACCCTGCACTGGAAGGGCCGGCGCCTGTGAGCGGAGTGGTCGTCATCGGTGCCGGGGTCGGGGGCCTCGCCGTCGCCGCCCGGCTGGCCGCCGCCGGGCACCGCGTGACGGTCTGCGAGCAGGCCCCCGTCGTGGGCGGGAAGCTCGGCGTCCTCCACCGGGACGGCTTCCGCTTCGACACCGGCCCGAGCCTGCTGACCCTGCCGCACGTCTTCGCGGACCTGTTCGCGGCGACCGGCACCCCGCTTGCCGACGTCCTCGACCTGGTGCCGCTGGACCCGATCGTCCGGCACCGGTTCCCGGACGGCACGGTGCTGGACTCCTGCCGCGACCCGGTCGAGTTCGCGGCGCGGATCGCGGACGGGTTCGGTCCCGTGGCCGCCCGGCAGTGGCGCGCGTTCGCCACCCGCGCGGAGCGGATCTGGGACGCCTCGCACGGTCCGTTCCTGGAGTCCGCCCTGGACCCGGCGACCCTGCTGCGTCAGGCCCGGCACACCGCCACCATCGCGCCGTGGCGGTCGCTGCGCGCGCTCGCCCGGTCCTATCTGGACGATCCGCGGCTCCGGATGATGGTCGACCGGTACGCCACCTACTCCGGCTCGGACCCGCGGCGCGCCCCCGCCGCGCTCGCCGCGGTGCCGCACGCCGAGCTCGCCTTCGGCGGCTGGTACATCCGGGGCGGCCTGCGCCGGCTCGCCGATGCCCTCGCCGAGCGGTGCCAGTCGCTGGGCGTCGAACTCCGCACGGGTACCGAGGTGGTCCGCGTCACCGCCGACCGCCACCGCGCCACCGGCGTCGAGCTCGCCGACGGCACCGTGCTGGCCGCCGACACGATCGTCGCCGACGCCGACGCCGAGCACCTGTACACCGACCTGATCCGGGTACCGGGTGAGGCGCGGCGGCTGCGGCGGGCTCCGCGGTCGCTGTCCGGCTTCGTGCTGCTGCTCGGGCTCCGCGGGCGCACCCCCGGCCTGGCGCACCACACCGTGGACTTCCCGGCCGACTACGACGCCGAGTTCGACGCGGTGTTCGGCGACCCGGCCCGGCCGGTGGCCGACCCGGCGCTGTACCTGAGCGTGCCGCCGGACGCCGCCCCCGCCGGGCACGAGGCCGTCTTCCTGCTGGTGAACGCCGCCCGGCAGGGCACCGGTCCCGGCACGGTGGACTGGCGCGCCCCCGGCCTCGCCGACTGGTACGCCGGCCACCTCCTCGACCGGCTCGCGGCGCGCGGCCTCGACGTCCGGGACCGGGTGCTGTTCCGCGAGGTGGTCTCCCCCGCCGACCTGGAGACACGGACGCGGTCGGTGGGCGGCGCGATCTACGGGACGTCCAGCAACGGGGCACGAGCCGCGTTCCGCCGTCCGGCGAACCGGTCGCCGGTGCCGGGGCTGTTCCTGGTCGGCGGGTCCAGCCACCCGGGCGGCGGGCTGCCGCTGGTCGCGCTGTCGGCGGAGATCACCGCGGGGCTCATCGGCCCGGCGTGAGCCGCCGGTGCACGACCACGAGCAGCTGCACGACACCGGCGAGGGCGATCCCCGCGGCGAACGCCGCGAACGTCTCCGGCACGCCGAGGGCGAGCCCGGCCGCGACCAGGACCAGCCGCACCGGCCGCTCTCCGACCGTCACGACGCCGAGGTCGGCCAGCCCGGCGCCGGTGGCCCGCGCCCGGATGTACTCGTGCAACCACATCGCGGCACCGGCGAGCACACACAGCCACCCGGTGGCACCGGCGAGCCACAGCGCGGCGAGCAGCAGCGCCTCCCCCAGCCGATCGGCGACCGAGTCGAGCACGTACCCGAGGGGGGTCACCCGGTCCGCGAGCACCGCCACCGCCCCGTCCAGCGAGTCGAGCAGCCCGGACAGCACGACCAGCGGCACCGCGACCAGCGGGTACCCGGCGTATACGGCGGCCGGGACGAGTGCCGCCGCGAGCAGCCCGGCCCCGGTCAGCAGGTGCGGGGACAGGCCGGCCCGAGTCAGTAGGGCCGCGAGCCGGAAGGTGAGGCGCAGCCACGTCCGGGCCCAGGTCGAGGTGCGCGGGTCGTAGCCGCCGTGGAGGGCGGACCACCGATCGACGTAGGCGTCGAAGGTCACGACGTGGACAGGTTCTGCCACACCTCGCGCGTCGCGGTCGACCGGTTGAGGGTGATGAAGTGGACACCCGGCGCCCCCTCGGCGAGCAGCCGCTCGCACAGGGCCGTCGCCACCTCGACACCGATCGCCCGGACCGCGACGGCGTCGTCCGCCACGGCATGCAGGCGCTCCGCGAGGTCGACCGGGAACGCCGCCCCGGACAGGACCGACATCCGCTCGATCTGCTTGACGTTCGTCACGGGCATCACGCCCGGCACCAGCGGCACGTCCAGGCCGTGCGCGGCCACGCCGTCACGGAGCCGGGCCCAGTCCTGCCAGCGGAAGAAGAACTGGGTGATCGCGTAGTCCGCCCCGGCTCGCAGCTTCGCCACCAGATGCCGGACGTCGGAGTCCAGGTCGGCCGAGCGCGGGTGCTTCTCCGGGAACGCCGCCACGCCGACGCTGAAGTCCCCCGACTCGCGCAGCAGCTCCACCAGCTCGGATGCGTAGGAGTAGCCGTCCGGGTGCGCGATCCACTCGCCCTGTGGGTCGCCCGGCGGGTCGCCGCGGAGGGCGAGCACGTTGCGCACCCCGGCGCCGGCGTACGCGCCGATGATGTTGCGCAGCTCGGCCACGCTGTGCCCGACGCAGGTGAGGTGGGCCAGCGGGAGCAGGGTGGTCTCCGCGGCGACGCGCTCGGTGAGCTCCACGGTGTGTTCCCGGGTCGACCCGCCGGCGCCGTAGGTGATCGACACGAAGGAGGGTTGCAGGGACTCCAGCTCACGGATCGCCTGCCAGAGCTGCCGTTCGCCCTCGTCGGTCTTCGGCGGGAAGAACTCGAACGAGAACGCCGGGTGCGGCGCCGCCAGGAGGTCCGCGACCGAGGCTGCCGCCCCGGGCATGATGGAAGGGATGCCGAGCGCCATGGCCACATGGTAGTGGGGTGGCCGGCAGCCCCTCCGCACCCCGGGAGAACGAACCGTTACCGTGCCGAACAACGAACGTCCGCCGCGCCACGACGGACAGAACCCTGGAGCAGCCGTGTCCCCGACCGACCGTGAAGACCTCCGTCAGCGGGTCACCAAGGCCGTCGAGGCGTTCCTCACCGGGCAGCGGCCGCGTCTCGACGCGATCAGTCTCGACCTGATCCCGGCCGCCGACGCGCTGGAGGCGTTCCTGCTCGACGGCGGGAAACGCCTCCGCCCGGCCTTCGCGTACTGGGGCTGGCGCGGCGCGGGCGGCGAGGACAACGACGCGATCGTGTCCGCCGCCGCCGCGCTGGAGTGGCTCCAGGCGTCGGCGCTGATCCACGACGACGTGATGGACGGGTCGGACACCCGTCGCGGCCGCCCGGCGGTCCACCGGCAGTTCGCGAGCCGGCACCGCGCCGAGGGCTGGCAGGGCTCGGCGGAGGCGTTCGGGACCGCCGCGGCAATCCTGCTCGGTGACCTGGCGCTGATCTGGGCCGACGAGATGGTGAACACCTCCGGCCTCCCGGCCGAGGCGCTGCGCCGGGCCCAGCCGGTGTACGACGAGATGCGTACCGAGCTGATGGCGGGCCAGTACCTCGACCTGCTGGCGCAGGCGGTGGGCGGCCACTCCGTCGAGCGGTCGATGACGGTGGCGCGGTACAAGTCCGCGAAGTACACCGTCGAGCGCCCACTGCACTTCGGGGCCGCCCTCGCCGGGGCCGGACCGGACATCATCCGGGCGTACACGGCGTACGGCCTGCCGCTCGGCGAGGCGTTCCAGCTCCGGGACGACGTGCTCGGCGTGTTCGGCGACCCGTCGGTGACCGGCAAGCCGGCGGGCGACGATCTCCGTGAGGGCAAGCGGACCGTGCTGATCGCCAAGGCGCTCGCCGCCGCGACCTCGGACCAGGCCGCGGTGGTGGAGCGCCACCTCGGCGACCCGGCGCTGTCCGAGGCAGGGGTCGCCGAGCTGCGGGAGGTCATCTCCTCGACGGGAGCGCTGGCCGAGACCGAGCGGGTGATCGGCGAGCTCACCGGGAGTGCCCTCGCGGCGCTGGACGTCGACGGCCTGGACCGCACGGCCCGCGACGTGCTCCGGGAGCTCGCCGTCGCCGCGACCACCCGGCGCGGCTGACCGTTCGGGGCGATTGTCGCGCCGAACGCGTCACGTCTCGCCACCTGCGCCGTTATAACTGTTTGTGACCATACGAAGACGTAAGGTTTACGACACGTACGAGGTGCGGGCGGAGATCCCGCATGCACCAGGTCCCACCCGGGGGGTGACGAACGTGGCCTGGGCCCGTTGGCTCCCGCACGTCACCCGGCTCTCCCGGGAGGAGTGGCGGTCGCGGCACCGCACCGTCACCACCGTCGTCGCCGTCCACGTCCCGCTGCTGTGGCTGTACGCCCTGCACACCGGCCGCGGGCTCGGCGCGGCCACGCTCGAGGTGAGCGCCATCGTCGTCGCGCTCGCCGTCGCGATATGGGGCGGTCGCCGGCGGACCCGCTCACTCGCGTCGTGCCTCGGCCTGCTGGTCTCCTCCGCGGTCGTCGTGCATCTCACCCACGGCCTGGCGGAGGCGCATTTCCACTACTTCGTGGCGGTCGCCCTCATCGCGCTGTACGAGGAATGGCTGGTCTACGCGGTCGCGGTCCTGTTCGTGGTGCTCCAGCACGGGATCATGGGCTCGCTCGACCCGTTCGACGTCTTCGGTCACTCCGATGACAGCCCGTGGCTGTGGACCGCCGTGCACACGGGCTTCGTGCTGGCCCTCTGCGCCGCCCAGCTCGCGTTCTGGCGGGCCAGCGAGCGCTCCCACGTCCGCGAGCTCACCGCGGAGAAGGCCCGGCAGGGCACCGCGCGCCGGGCCCAGCAGGTGATCGACGACGCGCCCGTCGGCATCGCCCGCGTCTCGCTGACCGGCCGGTACGTCGAGGTGAACGCCGCGATGTGTGCCCTGCTCGGCCGGGACGCCGCCGAGATCGTGGGCCACGACTACGCCGAGTTCACCCACCAGGACGACCTGTGGGGTGCCGGCGGGCCGGTGCCTCCTGCCCGTGCCGCCGAGCGGCGGACGATCCAGCGCGAGAAGCGCTACGTGCGACCGGACGGCACCGAGGTGTGGGCGCTGGTCACCCTGTCGGTGCTGGACGACGACGCGGGCAACCCCGGCTGGTATCTCGCCCAGGCCCAGGACGTCACCGAGCGGCGACGGCGGCGTGATGCCCGGCTCAGCCTGGCCCTGGAGGTGGCCGGCACGGGCAGCTGGGAATGGGACCTCGTCGCCGGAACCGTGTACCGCAGCGCGACGGCGGCCCGGCTCCTCGGCCTCGAGGCAGACCCGTCGGGGCCCGCGCTCGCGCAGCTCCACCCGGACGACCGCACCGCGGTCGCGGACGCCCACGACCGCGCGATCACCGACGGCCGGTTCGACCTGGAGTTCCGGGTCCCGCAGCCGGACGGCGGCCTGCGGTGGGTCCTCTCCCGTGCCGAGCTCGTGCGCGACTCCGAGGGCCGGCCGAACCGCCTCGTCGGGGTGAGCCTGGACGTGACCGACCGGCACCACGCCGAGGAGGAGCGCGCGGCCCTGCGTGCGGCGGAGCAGCAGGCGGCCGAGCGGGCCATCCGACTCCAGCGGCTCACCGCCGCGCTGGCCGAGGCCCTGACCGTCGAGGAGGTGCGGGCCGCGCTGGTCCAGACGTCCGCGGACATGCCGGGTCGCCCGGCCAGCGCGTTCTCGGTGTTCGACTCCGAGCGCGCCCGCTGGGTCCCGCCCTCCCCCACCGAGGCGGAGCTGACCCCCGCGGTCCGGGACGCGCTGCGGCACCGTACGCCCGTCTGGACCCCCGCCGGGCCGGGGCGGGGCGCGTCGATGGCGCTGCCCCTGGTCAGCCACGGCGTGTTGCACGGCGGCTGGGAGCTCCGGTGGCCGGGCGAGCACGTCCGCACCGAGGACAAGGAACGGTTCCTCACCACGGCGGCGGACCTCGCCGCCACGACGCTGGAGCGGGCCCGCCTCTTCGAGGCGCAGCGCGAGGTCGCGGAGCTCCTCCAGCGCAGCCTGCTGCCGGACCGGCTCGCCCAGCCGCCCGGGGTGCTGACCGCGGCGCGGTACCTCCCGGCCGGCCGGGCCGCGCAGGTCGGCGGCGACTGGTACGACGTGATCCCGCTCGCGGACGGCCGCATCGGCGTCGCGATCGGGGACGTGTCGGGCCACGGGGTGCGGGCGGCCGCCCTGATGGGACAGCTGCGCGGCACCCTGCGCGCGTACGCGCTGGAGGGGCGCCCGCCCGGCCAGGTGCTCGCGGCGCTCAACCGCGCGACGTCGGCGTCCGCCCTGCCCCCCGAACAGCTCGCGACCGTCGCGTACGCGGTGGTCGACCTCACCACCGGGCAGGTACGCCATGCGCGCGCCGGGCACCCGCCGCTGGTGCTGGTGGAGCCGGCCGGCAACGGCTGGGACCCGCATCTGCTGGACGGCCCGGCGGGGCTGCCGCTCGGGGTGGACGAGCACGCCACCTACCCGGAGGCGACCGCCGACCTCTACGCCGGATCATGGCTGCTGGGCTACACCGACGGGTTCGTCGAGCGGCGGAACGAACCGTTCGACGCCGGGCTGGACCGGCTGCTCGACGCGCTGCGCGGCAGCTCCCGCAGCATCCCGGACGAGATCCTCGACGAGCTTCTCGCCACCGTCCCCGGTCCCGCCGACGACGACATCGCGCTGATCGCGCTGCGGAGCGAGCTCGACCCGGCCCCGCGGCTGCTGCATCTCCCGAAGCCCCGCCGCGTTCTCCCCGACTGAGCTTGCGGCCGGTCCGCGGCCTACTGTGACCCGCATGCGCACCGTGACCGGCCGGACCGATCGGGTCGTGATCGTCGGCGCGGGACTGGGCGGGCTGTCGTGCGCGCTGCGCCTCGCCGGAGCCGGCCGCGACGTCACGATCGTGGAGCGGGCGGCGGTCCCCGGCGGCCGGGCCGGGCGGCTGGACCTCGACGGCTACCACTTCGACACCGGGCCCACGGTCCTGACCATGCCGGACCTCATCGCCGACGCGCTGGACTGCGTCGGCGAGTCGATGGCGGACTGGCTGGACCTGCGCCCGGTCTCCCCGCTGTACCGGGCGTCCTATCCGGACGGGTCCACGTTGGACGTGCACGCCGACCGGGCCGCGATGGCGGCCGAGATCGAGCGGGTCTGCGGCCGGCGCGAGGCGGACGGTTACCTGCGCTTCGCGGACTTCGTCTCCGCGCTCTACCGCGTGGAGATGCGCGACTTCATCGACCGGAACCTGGACTCCCCCGCCGACCTGCTGGGCGTCAACCTGCTGCGCCTGGTCGGGCTCGGCGGCGTGCGCCGGCTCGCCCCGAAGGTGGCGCAGTACCTGAAGGACCCGCGCACCCAGCGGGTCTTCAGCTTCCAGGCGATGTACGCCGGGCTGTCCCCGCACGACGCACTCGCGATCTACGCGGTGATCGCCTACATGGACTCGGTGGCGGGCGTGTACTTCCCGGCCGGCGGCATGCACGCCGTGCCGACCGCGCTGGCCCGGGCGGCGCAGAAGCACGGCGTCGACATCCGGTACTCGACCACCGTCGACCACGTGGAGCTCCGCGGCGATCGGGCCACGGCCGTGGTGACCACGGACGGCGAGCGCATCCCGGCGGACGTGGTGGTGCTCAACCCCGACCTGCCCACGGCGTACCGCGACCTGCTGCCGGGCACCCCGGTGCCCCGGCGCGTGCGCGCGCTGGACTACTCCCCGTCCTGCTTCGTGCTCCACGTCGGATCCACCGCGGCGTACCGGAAGATCGTCCACCACAACATCCACTTCGGACGGTCCTGGCGGGGCGTATTCCGGGAGATCATCCGGGACGGCAGCCTGATGAGCGACCCGTCCTTCCTGGTCACCAACCCGACGTACTCGGACCCGTCGCTCGCACCGGACGACCGGCAGAGCTACTACGTGCTGTTCCCCACCCCGAACGCCACCGCGCCGATCGACTGGTCCGTGGTCGGGCCCCGGTACCGCGACGAGGTGGTGGCCCGCCTGGAGGCCGCCGGATACCGGGGCTTCGGGGCCGCGATCGAGGTCGAGCACGCCGTCACCCCGGCGGACTGGGAGGCGATGGGCCTCGCGGCCGGCGCGCCGTTCGCCAGCGCGCACACGTTCGGGCAGACCGGTCCGTTCCGCCCGTCGAACCTGGCCCCCGGCCTGGCGAACGTGGTGTTCACCGGCTCCGGCACCCAGCCCGGCGTCGGGGTCCCGATGGTGCTGGTGTCCGGCCGGCTCGCGGCCGAGCGCATCACCGGCCCGGACCCGGCGTACCGCTCCCGCGCGCTGCGCTGACCGCCTACAGCACGGGCAGCTCGTCGACCGGTCCGGTGCCGCGCAGCAGGACGTACAGCGGTGGCCCGTCCTTGCCCGACGCCGTGGCCTGCACGGAGAACACCTCCCGGGCGGTCTCCCAGGCCGGCGGGTCGTTCCGCGCGAGCGTCCCGTAGTGCTCCCAGACCAGCACGTGGACGCGGCCCGGTAGCCACGACAGGTCACCCAGGCAGTCGGCCATCCCCTCCCAGTCGCCGGAGAACCGGTCCGGGAACCGCAACGCGATGGCGCACGCGGCGAAGAGGCCGGCCGCGTCCGTCACCCGGCCGCCGTCGAGGAAGTGGCACCAGACCCCGGCCGGGGCGAGCCCCCGGCAGACCGATGCCCGGTGCGCGGTCGAGCGCCAGCGATACATCCCCGGCGGCCGGGAACCGTCCAGGACGACGGCCAGATGCTTCACCACACAACCCTCCGGAACCCACCGTCTCGGGCACGGCGCCGCACGTCCCGCACGATCACGGACGTGCCCCCCTTCTCGACCTGCGCCCCCGCCGCCGCCCCACCGGCGTCCGCCCCTCGTATTCGGGGGCCGAGTGTGTACCCGTCACGGGAGCACAGCAAGCGATACGGCGAGGTTCGCGTCTGCCGCGGACGGACCGTCGTGGGAGCATGACGCCCGTGCCCGCCGACCCGCTCGCCCGTCTGCGGCTGGCCGGTTTCGGGGGCGCGCTCGCCCTGGCGGCCGGGGCGACCGTGGCGGGGGTGTTCCCGCGGCCCGATCCGGCGCGGAGCTGGCCGGTCCTCGGCGCGCTGCGGTCCCACCTCTGGCCGGGCGTCGTGCTGGCCGCGGTGGGGATGCTGGTCCTGGTGGTGGCCTGGTGGCGGGCAGGCCGGTCCCGGCCGCCGGTCCGGTGGTCCGTGCGGACCACAGCGCTGTGGGCACTGCCCCTGTTGTGCGCTCCCCCGCTGTTCAGCCGGGACGTGTACGCCTACGCCGCCCAGGGGGACGTGTTCGCCCACGGCCTCGACCCGTACACCGCCGGGCCCGCCGCGCTGCCCTCGGCGTGGCTCGGGTCGATCTCGCCGACCTGGGGGGACTCGCCCGCGCCGTACGGCCCACTGTTCCTGATGCTCGCCCGCGCGGCGGTCGGGCTCTCCGGCGGCCATCTCGTGGTGACCGTCCTGCTGCTCCGGTTGGTCGCGCTCGCGGGGGTGCTGCTCGTCGCGGTGTACCTGCCCCGGCTGGCGCGGGGCTGCGGTGCGGACGAGCGGACGGCGACCTGGCTCGGCCTCGGCAGCCCGCTGCTGCTCGCGCATCTGGTGTCCGGCGCACACAACGACGCCCTCATGGTGGGGCTGCTCGTGGCGGCGCTCGCGTACGCGGTGGAGCGGCACGGGGTCGCCGCGGCGGCGCTGGTCGCGCTCGCCGCCGCGGTGAAGGCGCCCGCCGCGCTGGCGCTGCCGTTCGTGGCGGTGCTCGCCTTCCCGCGGGTGTGGCGCGGGCTGGCGGCCGGTGGGGCGGTCGCGGCCGCGGTCTTCGCCGCGGTGACGGCCGCGAGCGGGCTGGGCCTCGGCTGGGTGCAGGCGCTGCGCACGCCCGGCGACTCGGTGCAGTGGACCTCCCTGCCGACCGGGCTCGGGCTCGCGGCCGGCTGGGTGCTGGGGTCCCGCGAGCCCGCGCTCACCGTGGCCCGCACGGTGGGGACGCTCGTCGCCCTCGCCGTGGCCGTCGCGCTGTGGTGGCGGGTACGGAACAGGGCCGACGAGCCGGGCGCGGTGGTCGCGGCGCTGGGCTGGAGTCTCGGCGCGGTCGTGCTGCTGGCGCCGGCGTTCCACCCCTGGTACGCCCTGTGGGCCCTCGTGCCGCTGGCCGCCACCGTGGACGACCGGGTCCGGACCCGGCTCGCCGTCGCCGTCACCGCGCTGTGCTTCCTCGTGCTGCCGGACGGCTACAACCTCGCCCGGGCCACGGTGCTCCCCGGCATCCTGCTGGATGTCGCCGTGGTGGCGGCGGTCGTGGTGCTGGCCGTCGTGGTGGCGGCCCGGCGCCGCGCGCGGGTGTCGGCATGAGCGGCCGGGCGCTCGACGCCGCGGGCATCACCGATCCCGCGCTGCGCGCCTCGTACGAGGCCTGCCGCCGGCTCAACGCCGTGCACGGCAAGACCTACTACCTCGCGACCCTGCTGCTGCCCCCGGCGAAACGGCCGTACGTGCACGCGTTGTACGGCTTCGCCCGGCACGCCGACGAGATCGTGGACGACCTCGCCGTCACGGTGGACCGCACCGCGTGGCTGACCCGCTGGAGCGACGAGGTGCTCGCCGACGTGGTCCGCGGCGACTCGGCGCACCCCGTCACCCGGGCGCTGGTCGACACCGTCCGGCGCTGGGACATCCCGGTCGCGCAGCTGCGGGCCTTCCTCGCGTCGATGCGGATGGACCTCTCGGTCACCGAGTACGCGACCTACGACGATCTGCTGACCTACGTGTACGGGTCGGCGGCGGTGATCGGGCTGGAGATGCTGCCGATCCTCGGGCACCCCGGCGTGCCGCGGTCGGTGGTCGAGCCGTACGCCGTGGACCTCGGCATCGCGTTCCAGCTCGCGAACTTCATCCGCGACGTCGGCGAGGACCTGCGGCGGGGCCGCATCTACCTGCCGATGGAGGACCTGGCGATGTTCGGCGTGGACCGGCAGCACCTGCTTCGCGGGGTCGTCGACGGCCCGGTGCGGCGGCTGCTCGCGCATGAGATCGCGCGCTGCCGGGAGGTGTACCGGTCGGCGGAGCCGGGCATCCGGCTGCTCGACCCGACGAGCCGGGACTGCATGCGGACGGCGTTCCGGCTGTACGGCGGGATCCTCGACGAGGTGGAGCGCGCGGACTACCGGGTGCTCGACCGCCGGGTGTCGGTCGGCGCGGGCCGGCGGGCCTCGGTGGCGCTCCCGGGCCTGGTGCGGGCCGTCCGCGCGCGCCGAACTCCGCGTTGATCATGGGGTTTGCAACAGACACGCCGGCGTGTCGTGTT
>JAVEDU010000017.1 GCA_030840805.1 Actinomycetota bacterium | reverse complement strand
CTGTTGCAAACCCCATGATCAACGCGGGGTGGGGTCCGAGGGTGAACGCGGGGTGGGGTCCGACGTCGACGCGGACGCCCGGACCATCGTCCGGATCTGGCGCAGGATCACCGACAGCGTCGCGAGGTCGGCCTTCGCGTCGGCCCGGAACTCCGCCACGTTGCCCTGCGCCTGCGCGATCGAGCCGGCGTTGGCCGCCATCCACACGTCCACCCGGTCCCCCGCGTCGCCGGGCTCGGTGCTCGCCAGGACCTCCGCCGTCAGCTCGGACAGCGCGGCGTACAGGTCGTACCGCAGCGCCATCCGGGCGAGCGACTGCCAGCGGTCGTCCCGCGGCAGCGCCGAGATCCGGTCGAGCAGCACGTCCACCCGGAACCGCTCCGACAGCGCGTAGTAGACCGGCGCCACCTCGGTGAGCGGCCGCCCGGTCCGGTCGCCGACCTCGACGACGTCGAGGAGACCGAACCCGTACAGCATCTCCGCGATCCGTTGCGTCAGCTCCCGCGGCGCGCCACCGGCGACGAGGTCCTCCACGTGCGCCGCGAGCGCCTCCGCCTCCGCACCGCGGAACAGCGAGCCGACCTCGGGCAGCAGGGCGGCCACGCCGGGCCGGAGCCGCCCGATCTCGCCGGCCACGTCGATCGGCGCACGCCGGTTCTGCACGAGCCACCGCACGGCCCGGTCCAGCAGCCGCCGGGTCTCCATGAACAGCGCGGTCTGCGCGGCGGTCGGCACCTCGTTGTCCAGCGCCTCGATCTCGGCCCACAGCGCGGGCAGGCCGAACACCTCGCGCACCACCTGGTACGCGCGCACGACGTCCACCGGGCCCGCGCCGGTCTCCTCCGTCGCACGGAACACGAACGTGCTGCCGCCGCGGTTGACGCTGTCGTTCACGACCTGGGTCGTGACGATCTCCCGCCGCAGCGGGTGGGCCGCCATCTGGTCGCGGAACCGCGTGCGCAGCGCCGTCGGGAAGTAGTCCGCCAGGATGTCGAGGCACCGCGGCTCGTCCGGCAGCTCGGAGGCGAGCACGTCCTCCTCGAGCGAGATCTTGACGTACGCGAGGAGCACCGACAGCTCGGGCGAGGTGAGCCCGCGTCCGGCCGCCTCCCGTTCGGCGATGACCTTCTCGGAGGGCAGGAACTCCAGGGCCCGGTCCAGCCGGCCGGACCGCTCCAGCTCGCGGATCAGCCGGGCGTGGACGGTGATGAGGCGCTCGGACTGACTGCGGGCATTGCCGAGCGCGGTGTTCTGCGCGTAGTTGTCGGCGAGCACCAGCTCGCCCACCTCCTCGGTCATCCGCGCGAGGAGAGGGTTGCGCTCGTGCTGGGGCAGCTCGCCGGCCAGGACGGCGCGGTCGAGCAGGATCTTGATGTTCACCTCGTGGTCGGACGTGTCGACCCCGGCCGAGTTGTCGATCGCGTCGCTGTTGACGCGCCCACCGGCGAGCGCGTACTCGATGCGCCCGCGCTGGGTCAGGCCGAGGTTGCCGCCCTCGCCCACCACGGTGGCGCGGAGGTCGGCGGCGTTCACCCGCACCGCGTCGTTGGTCTTGTCGCCGACCTCGGCCTGCGTCTCGGTGGTGGCCTTGACGTACGTGCCGATGCCGCCGTTCCAGAGCAGGCCCACCGGTGCGGTGAGGATCCGGCGGATCAACTCGGCGGGGCTCAGCGCGGTGATGTACGGGTCCTCGATCCCGAGCGCGCGGCGGACCTGCGCGGACACCGGCACCGACTTCGCGGTACGCGGCCACACGCCGCCGCCCGCGGAGATCAGGGCCCGGTCGTAGTCGGCCCAGCTGGAGGCGGGCAGCCCGAACAGGCGACCGCGCTCGGCGAACGACGACGCTGCGTCGGGCTCCGGGTCGAGGAAGATGTGCCGGTGGTCGAACGCGGCCACCAGCCGGATGTGCTCGGACAGCAGCATCCCGTTTCCGAACACGTCACCCGACATGTCGCCGATGCCCACGACGGTGAAGTCCTCGTTCTGGGTGTCGTGCCCGCGCTCCCGGAAGTGCCGCCTCACCGACTCCCAGGCGCCGCGCGCGGTGATGCCCATGCCCTTGTGGTCGTAGCCCACCGAACCGCCCGAGGCGAACGCGTCGCCGAGCCAGTGGCCGTACTGCTGCGCCACTCCGTTCGCGATGTCGGAGAACGTCGCCGTACCCTTGTCGGCCGCGACGACCAGGTACGCGTCGTCGCCGTCGTGCCGGACGACCCCGGGCGGCGGGACGAGCTCCGAGCCCGCCGCCGTGGTGCGGATGTTGTCCGTGACGTCGAGCAGCGCCGAGATGAACATCGTGTAGCAGGCCACGCCCTCGGCCCGGAACGCGTCCCGGTCCGCCGGGGGCCGCTTCAGCACGAACCCGCCCTTCGCGCCCACCGGCACGATCACCGAGTTCTTCACCATCTGCGCCTTGACCAGCCCGAGGATCTCGGTGCGGAAGTCCTCCCGCCGGTCGGACCAGCGGAGCCCGCCCCGGGCCACCGCGCCGAAGCGCAGGTGGACGCCCTCGAACCGCGGCGAGTACACGAAGATCTCGTACTTCGGCCGGGGCCGTGGCAGGTCGGGCACCGAGCCGGGGTCGATCTTCAGCGCGAGGTAGGTCTTGTCCCGGCCGTCGGCGCCCCGGCGATACCGGTTGGTGCGCAGCGTGGCGAGCACCATCGCCAGCAGGCTTCGCAGGATCCGGTCCGCGTCGAGGCTGGCGACCGCGTCGAGGTCGGCGCCGATCTCCTCGACGAAGGCGTCCGCGAGCTCCTGCCGGGCCTCCGGCGAGCCGCCCCGGGCCGGGTCGAACCGGGCCTCGAACAGACTGACCAGCCGCCGGGCGATCCCGGGGTTGCCCGCGAGCGTCGACTCGATCAACTGGTTGGAGTAGATCGTGCCGGCCTGGCGGAGGTACTTCGCGTACGCCCGCAGGACCACCACCTGCTGCCAGGTGAGCCCGGCCGAGAGCACCAGCGCGTTCAGCCCGTCGACCTCGGAGTCGCCGCGCCAGGCGGCCGCGAAGGCGTTCTCCACCGCGGTGTGCACCCGGTCCGGGTCCGTGCCGCCGGCCGCGTCCAGCCCGAAGTCGTACAGCCAGGCGACGTCGCCACCGCCCTGCGGACCGCCGGTCCGCTCGATGCGGTACGGGAACTCGTCGACCGCCCGGACGCCGAGGGACTGCAGCACCGGCAGCACATCCGACAGCGAGATGGGCTGGTGCAGCCGGGCGACCGTGAACCGCAGCTCGGGGCCCTCCGGGGTGTCGAGGTGGTACAGGTGCGTCCGGAGGTCGCCCGGGTCCTCCAGCATCTCCAGCCGGGCGAGGTCGTCGACAGCGTCGGCGGCGGAGTGCCGCTCCTTGTACGCCTCCGGGAAACCACCGGCGTACCGGGCGAGCTGGCCCCGCGCCTTCTCCCCCGCGTACTCCGCGGTCACGGCGGCGCGGAAGTCGTCGTCCCACGAGCGGGTGACCTCGATGAGGCGGTCCTGCACGGCGGCGACGTCGACGGTGCCGGGCGGGTTCGCGGGGTCGGTCCGGACGATGACGTGCACGCGGGCGAGCACGGACTCGGTGACCCGGGTCGTGTACTCCACGCCGACGCCGTTGAGCTCCTCGGTGAGGATCCGCTGCATCCGCAGCCGGACCTCGGTGGAGTACCGGTCCCGCGGCAGGTAGATGAGGCAGGAGATGAACCGGCCGTACACGTCCCGGCGCAGGAACAACCGCAGCTGCCGGCGGCCGGTCAGCCGCAGCACGCCCATCCCGATGTGGGTGAGCTCGTCGGACGTGCTCTGGAACAGCTCGTCGCGCGGGTACGTCTCCAGCACCGACAGCAGGTCCTTGCCGCTGTGGCTGCGCACCGACAGCCCGGAGTTGGCGATGACCTCGGCGACCTTGCGGCGGACGACGGGGAGCTTGCGGACGCTCTCCAGGTACGCGGCGGCCGAGAACAGGCCGATGAACCGCCGCTCGCCGGTGACCCGTCCCTCGGCGTCGAACGCCTTGACGCCGATGTAGTCGAGATAGGCGTCGCGGTGCACGGTGGCCTTGGTGTTGGCCTTGGTGATGACGAGCAGGCGCTGCTCGTGCGCCCGGGCCCTCGCCTCCGCCGGCATCGAGGCGAACGTCCGCGGCGCGACCGGCGCCTTCCGGAGGATGCCGAGCCCCGAGGACGGAACGGCCTCCAGCACCTCACCGCCGTCGGCGAGCCGGTACTCGCGGTACCCGAGGAACGTGAAGTGGTCGTCGGCGAGCCAGCACAGCAGTTCGCGGGCGTCCTCCACGTCCTCGCGCCGAACCGGGAGGGGCGTCTCGGCGAGGTCCGCGGCGAGCGACACCGCGGTGTCCCGCATGGCCCGCCAGTCCGCGACGGCCAGGCGCACGTCGCCGACGACGCGGTCGAGCCCGGCGCGCAGCGCCGCCAGCTCGGCGGCGTCGGAGGTGCAGTCGACCTCGATGTGCATCCAGGACTCGACGATGTCGCCCGGCTCGGCGTGCTCAGGGTCCACCTCGGTGCGGATCTCGGTGAGTGCACCGGCGGCGTCGCGCCGCACGACGAGCTGCGGGTGGACCAGGAGGTGGACGCCGAGCTCGCGCCGGGCCAGTTCGGCCGCGATCGAGTCGACCAGGAACGGCATGTCGTCGGTGACGAGCTCGACGACCGTGTGGCGCCCGCCCCAGCTCTCGCTGTCCAGGTCCGGGGTGGAGACGCGCAGCCGGTTCTCGCCGGGCGCCCGGTCCCCCGCGAGGGAACGGTGCGAGGTGAACGCGGTGAGCAGGTCCTGCGGCTTGCGGTCGGTCAGCTCGTCGGCGGGGACCATCCGCCAGTACAGCCGCAGCAGCGACTCGGTCTCCGGATCCTGGGTGGCGGCCCCCAGCAGCTGCCCGGCCCCGCCGTCCTCGGTCAGCACGCGCGGCTGCATTGCGGCCCCCCAGCCCGTAGACCACCCCCACTTCGTTGTGGGTTCCACCTCACACCCTAACCCCGGGTGACGGGGTCCCCGACCGGACATTCTGGTGCTGTTCCGGACATCGCTACACCACTATCGTCGTCCCTACGTCGAAGCCCCACCGAGCGGCCATCTGGGGGCCACCGTGGACACCACCGATCTCCGCAACGCGTATGCGACGTTCCTCGACGTCGCGAGGGAGGGCGGCTTCGGCGCGCCCCCGGCCGACGGCTGGTCCGCCGAGCAGGTCGCGGCGCACATCGCGCTCAACGACCGGGCGCTCATCGCGGCAACGCTGGACGTCCTGGCCGGCGAGCCGGCGTCACTCGACAACCGGCTCATCACCACCGGGACCGTGCTCTCCCGACACGCCTTCGACCGCGGCGGGCTGAAACAACTCATCGACGACATCGACGCCTCCTCCCGGGACCTGTGCGACCTGGTCGACCAGCTGGACGACCACGGCGCCCGGACCGAGGTGCCGACCCGCATCGTGGACGGCGACGAGGTCCGGGTGGACGGCCCGCTGTCGTGGGGCCGGGTGGTGGGCGGCGCGTCCCGGTACCACCTGGAGGTCCACGCCCAGCAGCTCCGGGAGCTGCGCAGCTAGGACGGGGCCGCAGCTAGGACGGGGCCGCGGTCAGAACAGGGCCGCGGCGAGGTCCCGGCGTGCCTTCGCCACCGCCGGGTCGTCCGGCGACGCGATCTCGAACAGCCCGAGCAGGTGCTGGCGTGCGGTGTCCCGATCGTCGCCGGACGTCCGGCGGACGGTGTCCACGAGCCGGGCGAACCCCTCGTCCGCCCGGCCGTCGAGCAGCTCCAGGTCGGCGGCCAGGGTCTGGGCGGCCACGTCGCCGGGGGCCGCGTCGGCCGCGGCGACGGCCGCGGCGGGGTCGACGCCCTGCGTGCGCCGGAGGAGCTGGGTCTGGGCGAGGCCGGACGCCGCCACCGGGTCGGCCGGGTTCTCGGCGAGCAGCTCGCGGAACAGCTCCTCGGCGCGGTCGAAGTTCTCGGCGTCCATGGCCTCGTCGGCCTCGACCAGCCGGGGGTCCACCGGCGGCTCGGCGGCCGTCGGCTCGACGCCCCGCGCGGCAGCCATGGCCGGGTCGGCGCCGGCGGCCTCGAGCAGCGCCGCGATGAACTGCCGGAGCTGGGACTCGGGCAGCGCGCCCTGGAAGCCCTCCATGAGCTGGCCGCCGACGACGGCCATCACGGTGGGGATGCTCTGGATCTTGAACGCCGCGGCGAGCCGCTGGTTGGCGTCCACGTCCACCTTGGCCAGCACCCACGCGCCGCCACCCTCGGCGGCCAGCTTCTCCAGGGCCGGGGACAGCTGCTTGCAGGGCCCGCACCACTCGGCCCAGAAGTCGATGAGGACCGGCGTGCGGAGCGAACGCTCCAGCACCTCGGTCTGGAAGTTCTCCTCGTCGACCTCGATGACGTGGGGACTGCCACCGGAGCCGGCGGGGGCGGCGGGGCCACCCTCGGCGGCCGGGGCGGGGCTCGCGGCCGGACGGCTGGCCCGGGCGGCGAGCGCGGACAGGTCGACGGCGCCGGCGAACGCGGCCGGCAAGCGCGGGTCAGGCTGGCTCATGCGCACAGTGTCCCACTCCGGTCCGGGCCGGTGCGCGCCAGCTCGGACCCTGGGGACAACCGCCGATCAGAACCGCGCGGCCTCGATGTAGCCGCCCCACTCCGCCTTCAGTGCCTCGCAGATCTCGCCGAGGGTGGCCTCGGCGCGGGCCGCGTCGAGCATCGCGGGGAGCATGTTCCCGGTCCCGCGCGCGGCGGTCATCATCTCGTCGAGGGCCGCCCGCACGGCGGCATCGTCGCGCGCCGCCCTGCGCTCGCCGAGGACCCGTACCTGGTCGCGCTCGACCTCGTGGCCGACCCGCAGGATCTCCAGCTCGCCGGTCACGGTGTCCGGGTGGCAGTTGACGCCCACGATCCGCTTCTCGCCCTTCTCCAGCGCGGTCTGGTACGCGAACGAGGAGTCGGCGATCTCCCCGGTGAACCAGCCCTCCTCGATACCGCGGAGGATGCCCGCCGTCATCGGGAGCTCCGCCCCCTCCGGCCCCATGGCCTTGATGCGGTCGAAGATCCGCTCGGCCTCGTCCTCCAGGCGGTCGGTGAGCGCCTCGACGTACCAGGATCCGCCGAGCGGGTCGGCGACGTGGGCGACGCCGGTCTCCTCCAGGAGCACCTGCTGGGTCCGCATCGCGATCTCGGCGGCCTGCTCGGTGGGCAGGGCGAGCGTCTCGTCGAGGGCGTTCGTGTGCAGCGAGTTCGTCCCGCCGAGCACGGCGGCGAGCGCCTCGACCGCGGTGCGGACGACGTTGTTGTACGGCTGCTGCGCGGTGAGGGAGACGCCCGCGGTCTGGGTGTGGAACCGGAGCCACTGGGCTCGCTCGGTCCTCGCGCCGTAGGTGTCGCGCAGCCACCGCGCCCAGATCCGGCGGGCCGCCCGGAACTTGGCGATCTCCTCGAAGAAGTCCACGTGACTGTCGAAGAAGAAGCTCAGCCCCGGGGCGAACGTCTCGATGTCCAGGCCCCGGGCCAGCCCCAGCTCCACGTACGCGAAGCCGTCGGCGAGCGTGAACGCCAGCTCCTCCGCGGCCGTCGAGCCGGCCTCCCGGATGTGGTAGCCGGAGACCGACACCGGCTTGTACGCCGGGATCTCCCGCGCGCAGTACTCCATCAGGTCGCCGATCAGCCGCAGGTGCGGCTCGGGGGCGAACAGCCACTCCTTCTGGGCGATGTACTCCTTGAAGATGTCGGTCTGCAGCGTGCCGTCGAGCGTCGACAGGTCGATGCCCTGACGTTCGGCGGCGACCAGGTACATGCAGAACACCGGCACGGCCGGCCCGGAGATCGTCATCGAGGTGGTGACGTCGCCGAGCGGGATGCCGGCGAAGAGGCGCTCCATGTCGGCCGCGGAGTCGATCGCCACCCCGCAGTGGCCCACCTCGCCGAGCGAGTGCGGGTCGTCGGAGTCGCGGCCCATCAGCGTCGGCATGTCGAACGCGACAGAGAGCCCGCCACCGCCGTTGCCGAGGATCATCTTGTACCGCTCGTTGGTCTGCTCGGCGTTCCCGAAGCCCGCGAACTGGCGGATCGTCCAGGTGCGGCCGCGGTACCCGGTGGCGTAGAGGCCGCGGGTGAACGGGTACTCCCCCGGCCAGCCGATCCGGTCGAACCCCGGGTACGCGGCGCCGTCCGGCGGCCCGTACACGGGCTCGACCGGGGCGCCGGACAGGGTGGTGAAGTCGGCGTCCCGCTTCCGGGCGGACTCGTAGCGGGCCTGCCACCGGGCGCGGCCGGCGGCGATCTGGTCGGCGTCCATGTGGGTCCTCCAGGAGATGCGGGTTCGACTCAGATAGTAGGACGTCCTAGTAGTTTTGCCTAGTAGGACGTCCTATCAATCTGGCCCGACGACCACCGGGGCCAGCCCTCCCCGCCACGCCCGCGCCGCCGCGATGGCGGCCGCCCTCACCTCCCACCCGTCGGCGAGCCGGCCCCGCACCCCGAGCACGCCCCCCACGGCGCGGACGGCGTACCCGGAGGCCGGCGCGGTCACCGGCGTGCCGACCGGCGGGATCGCGGGGCGACCGGACGCTGGACGGGCCCCCGGTCCGCGGCACCGAGCGGCCGGCGACGGTTTCACGGCCGCCCGGAGCCACCCCCCGCGGCTCGGCTACGTCGATCCGGCCGGGCGAGGAGCCGACGGTCCTGTCGGTGACGGGAACACCGCCGCGCCCCGGCGGACCGAGGCCCGCTAGCTTCCCGCGACGTCACCCGCGGCGAGGCGTACCGCCCGCAGTTGCTCGTACACGAGGTCGCGGGCGGCGTCGTCGAGCATGTGGAGGCCGAAGTCGATCGCCATCAGGTCTCGGGTGGCCCGCTCCACCACGTCCCGGCCCTCGTCGGTGAGGCCGGCCAGCACGCCCCGGCCGTCGGCCGGGTTCGGGCGGCGCTCGACGAGGCCCGAGGCCACCAGCCGATCGACGATGTTGGTGACGCTCGTCGGATGAACCATCAGCCGCTCGCCCATGACCTTCAGCGGGAGGGCGGCGCGGCGCGCGAACCGCAGGAGCACCAGCGCCTCGTACCGCGCGAAGGTGATCCCGTACGGCTTGAGCACCGCGTCGTACCGGGCCAGCAGGAGCTGCTGCACCCGCATCACCGAGGTGGCCACCCGCATCGCGGACGCCGGACCGAACTCGCGCTCCCACGTCTCGCCCGCGCGCGCGATCGGGTCGAAGGGGAGGCCGAGGCCGGCCGGTTCTGCCATGCGCCGCAGGTTACCGCCGGGGTCAGACGCGGGCGGGGGCGCGGTCCTCGGCGGCCCGGTCCTCGGCGGCCCGGTCCTCGGCGGTGCGGACCTCGCGGAGAACCTTGCGCTCGAACCAGATCGTGGCGAACGGCGGGATCGACGCCAGCAGGCCCACCAGCGTGCGCGGGACACTCCAGCGGAGCGGGGAGCGCACCAGCAGCACGCTCAGCACGTACAGCAGGAACAGCATTCCGTGGATCGGCCCGAAGATCTTCACGCCGATCTCGTTGTCCGCCGGGCCGTACTTGAAGAACATGCCGATCAGCAGACCGGCCCAGGAGCAGGCCTCGGCGACGGCGGCGACACGGAACAGGGTGACGAGGTTGCGGGCGCTCACGCGGATCCTCCGTACGACGGGCTCGATGTTCTACGAAGGGTAGAAGACGAGCCCACCGGTCCCGCGGGCGGGGTCAGCTCGCCCGCAGCTCCTCGACCAGCCGGTCCGCGGCCGCGTACGGGTCGCACTCCCCGGCCACCACCTCGTCGGCCAGCGCGCCGAGGCTGGTCCCGCTGTGCGGGTCCTTCATCTCGGCGCGGAGCGTGACGAGAGCGAGAGCCTCGATCTCGGCGGCGGCGCGCGCGTGCCGCCGGCGGCCGAGCTCGCCGCGCTCGCCCATCCAGGCACGGTGCTGGTCGACCGCGTCGACGACCTCGTCGAGCCCCTGGGCCTTCGCGGCGATCGTCTTGACGACCGGCGGGCGCCAGGCCCCGGCCTCGGAGTGCCGGCCGCCGAGGCCGAGCATCCCCTTGAGGTCGCGGACGACCTGGTCGGCCCCGTCCCGGTCGGCCTTGTTCACCACGAACGCGTCGGCGACCTCCAGGATGCCGGCCTTCGCCGCCTGGATGCCGTCCCCCATGCCCGGCGCGAGCAGGACCAGGGTGGTGTCGGCCAGCGAGGCGACCTCCACCTCCGCCTGCCCGACCCCGACGGTCTCGATCAGCACCACGTCACAGCCGGCGCCGTCGAGCACGCGCAGCGCCTGCGGCGTGGCCCAGGAGAGCCCGCCGAGGTGCCCGCGGGAGGCCATCGACCGGATGAACACCCCGGGGTCGGACGAGTGCTCCTGCATCCGGACCCGGTCGCCCAGCAGCGCGCCGCCGGAGAACGGCGAGGACGGGTCCACGGCCAGTACGCCGACCCGCAGGTCCCGCCGGCGGTACTCCGAGACGAGGGCGGACGTGGTGGTCGACTTGCCGACGCCCGGCGAGCCGGTGAGGCCGATGATCGTGGCCTTGCCGGTGTGCGGGGCGAGGGCGGCGGCGACCTCGCGCAGGCGCGGGTTCGCGTCCTCGACGAGGCTGATCAGCCGGGCGACGGCCCGTGGGTCGCCGTCCCGGGCCGCCGCGACCAGATCCGGCGCGGACGCGTCACGGCGGAGCCGCGCGCGTCCGGCCGGCGGCGTACCGGCGCCCACGTCGGTGGGGGCGCCGGTGCCGCCGTCGGACGGCGAGGTCACGCGGAGGGCACCCGCAGGATGAGCGCGTCACCCTGGCCGCCACCGCCACACAGCGCGGCCGCACCGATGCCGCCGCCGCGCCGCCTGAGCTCCAGGGCGAGGTGCAGGGCGAGACGGGCGCCGGACATCCCGATCGGGTGGCCGAGCGCGATCGCGCCGCCGTTCGGGTTGACCTTCTTCTCGTCCACGCCGAGGTCGCGCATCGACTGGATGCCGACCGAGGCGAACGCCTCGTTGATCTCGACGATGTCGAGGTCGTCCACCGTCAGACCGTCCTTGGACAGCGCGTGCTTGATGGCGTTGGACGGCTGCGACTGCAGCGAGTTGTCCGGGCCGGCCACGTTGCCGTGGGCGCCGATCTCGGCGAGCCAGGTCAGGCCCAGCTCCTCGGCCTTCGCCTTGCTCATCACCACGACCGCGCAGGCGCCGTCGGAGATCTGCGACGCCGACCCGGCCGTGATCGTGCCACCCTTGCTGAACGCGGGACGGAGCCGGCCGAGCGACTCGGCGGTGGTCTCGGCGCGGATACCCTCGTCCACGCTGAACACGATCGGGTCGCCCTTGCGCTGCGGGATCTCGACGGGGGTGATCTCCTCGTCGAACAGGCCGTTCTTCTGCGCCTGCGCCGCGAGCTGGTGCGACCGCGCCGAGAACTCGTCCTGCTCCTCGCGAGTGATGCCGAGCTTCGCGTTGTAGTGCTCGGTCGACTCCCCCATCGGGATGTTGTCGAACGCGTCGGTGAGGCCGTCGAACGCCATCGCGTCGAGCACCTCGAGCGAGCCGTACTTGTAGCCGGCGCGGGACTTGGGCAGCAGGTGCGGCGCGTTCGTCATCGACTCCATGCCGCCGGCGACGATGATGTCGAACTCGCCGGCCCGGATCAGCTGGTCGGCGAGCGCGATCGCGTCGAGGCCCGACAGGCACACCTTGTTGATGGTGACCGACGGGACGTTCATCGGGATACCGGCCTTCACCGACGCCTGGCGGGACGGGATCTGGCCCGCGCCGGCCTGGAGCACCTGACCCATGATCACGTACTGGACGGCCTCGGGGGCCACCCCGGCGCGCTCGAGCGCCGCCTTGATCGCGACGGCGCCGAGGTCGGCACCGGAGAAGTCCTTGAGCGAGCCGAGCAGGCGACCCATGGGGGTGCGTGCACCGGCAACGATGACAGAACCGCTCACGTCGGGAACCTCCGAGATCTCGGGCGGGGTAGACCGCCACCTTACCGATGGTTCAGGTGGATTGGCCCCTGTGAGGTGGCACACATCCGCGGGCCTCTGTCAACCTCTACCGTGAAGTAATCCCCGTCCGGCCAGCCCCTCGGAGGCCCCCGTGAGTGACCCCGTCGCCCCGCTGTTCACCGCCATCGACCACGTCGGTGTCGCGGTCCCCGACTTCGACGCGGCGGTCGCGTACTACGCCGCCACGTTCGGCATGCGGGTCACGCACGAGGAGGTCAACGAGGAGCAGGGGGTCCGTGAGGCCATGCTCGCGGTCGGCGGGGTCGACGACCCGGCGGCCCCGAAGATCCAGGTCCTCGCCCCGCTGACGCCCGAGTCGACGATCGCCAAGTTCCTCGACCGCAGCGGGCCGGGCCTCCAGCAGATCGCGTACCGGGTGGAGGACGTCGACGCCGCCTGCGCCACGCTCCGCGAGCGCGGCCTGCGACTGCTGTACGACACCCCGAAGCGTGGCACCGCGAACAGCCGCATCAACTTCGTCCACCCGAAGGACGCCGGAGGCGTCCTCGTCGAGCTCGTCGAGCCGGCAGCGGCGCACTGAGCTGGGTGGAATAAGTCACAGCGGGGCTGCCGAGAGCATTACTCGCCGGTAACATCCACGCTCAACTCGCCCCGCCTTTTCTCACCGGAGGAACCGCCGTGCAGGAGATCCGCGACACCATCCTGGCCGCCGAGAGCGCCGACGACCTGCGGGCCGTCGCTGGCCTGCCCATCCCCGAGTCCTACCGCGGCGTGGTCCGGCGCC
>JAVEDU010000008.1 GCA_030840805.1 Actinomycetota bacterium | reverse complement strand
GATCCCGAACAATCGGTCCAGGATGCGCCGCTGGTCGACCACGCGTTCCACCCCTGACACGCCCGCGTACCGCTGTGCCGCCGCCTCGAACTTGGTCGGGTCGTTGAGCTTCACCCGGAACGACTCGGGGAGGGACTTCGGCTTGACGTTCTTCACCAGCTCGGGCGAGTCCTTGAACTGCTCGCGGAACCGGTTGTAGGCCTGGTCCTTGTTCTCGTAGACGCTGTCCTTGACGAGCGCGTCGGACGACAGCTGCTTGCGGATCGCGTCGCGCTGGTCCGTGGTGACGTCCGCCTTGAGGAAGATCGACACCTCGAGCCGGTAGTAGAACAGGTCCTTCATCTTGTCGACCTGCGTGAGGATCAGGCCGCCGGCGCCCAGCAGGGCCAGCGAGATCGCCGTGGTGAGCACCATCGCGATCGTCATCGTCACGTTGCGGAACAGGCCGGTCGCGACCTCGGACAGGACGAACTTCGCTCGCATGAGTTCCTCGGGGAGTCGGTGGCGCGGGGGGCGTCGTCAGGTATCGGCGGGCGGCGTGGACCGCCCGGCGCCGATCAGCCGTAGACGCCGCGGGCCTGGTCGCGGACGATCCGGCCGCGGTCGAGCTCGACCACCCGGCGGCGCATCTGGTTCACGATGTTCGAGTCGTGGGTCGCCATGACGACCGTGGTCCCGGTCCGGTTGATCCGGTCCAGCAGCCGCATGATCTCGATGCTGGTGTCCGGGTCGAGGTTGCCGGTCGGCTCGTCGGCCAGCAGGACCAGCGGGCGGTTCACGAACGCCCGGGCGATGGCGACCCGCTGCTGCTCACCACCGGAGAGCTGGTCGGGGCGGCGGTTCTCCTTGCCCTCGAGGCCGACGAGCTGCAGCACCTCGGGCACGACCCGGCGGATCACGTCGTTGGGCTTGCCGATCACCTCGAGCGCGAAGCCGACGTTCTCGGCGGCCGTCTTGGTCGGCAGCAGCCGGAAGTCCTGGAACACGCACCCGATGCTCCGGCGGAGCTGCGGCACCTTCCACTTCCGGATCTGGCCGAGGTCCCGGCCGGCCACCGCGACCTTGCCTCGGGTGGGGGTCTCCTCCTTGAGGAGCAGCTTGATGAATGTCGACTTCCCGGACCCGGAAGGCCCGATGAAGAAGACGAACTCGCCCTTGTCGACGGAGACGCTCACATCGTCGAGGGCCGGGCGCCCCGTCTTGCCGTAGGACTTTGTCACGCGGTCGAGGGTGATCACGGGAGCTGAGTCTACCGTCGCGACGCACGTGGCCCGGTCCCCCCGCGGGACCTGTGGACAACGCGCGTCGCGGGACAAGGTCGACAAGCCGGCGGTACGCGCCGACCTCGGCACGGACACGGGCACACGGCCGGGCCCCGTCCGCGGGATGCGGACGGGGCCCGGCGTGTCACTCAGGCGGGGAGCCTCAGCTCACCGGCTGCGCCTTGCGGCGGGCGATCAGGGCGAGGAACAGCCCGATCGCCAGCAGGCCACCCGCGACACCGAGCATCGCGGAGAGGCTGGTGCCGGTGACCGGCAGACCGCCGCGGGCCACGGTGACGCCCTGGACGTTCGGCGTCTCCGGGTTGACCGAGGCGACCGGCGCCGGTGCAGCGGACGCGCACTCCTCACCAGGGGTGAGGTCGATCTTCTGGACCTTGTCGCCCAGTGTCACGACCAGCTCCTGGCCCGCCTGCAGCGGCGTGGTGTACGTCGCCGTCTCGCCCGGGAGCACCGTGTACTCCTTGGCCGCGTCGGCGGTGTGCTCCACGAGGTAGACCAGCTTGCCCGTACCGGCCGCGTTCGGCAGCGAGACCGTGAGGTCCTGGCAGTCGCGGCCGACGTCGACACCCTTCAGGTCGGGCGTCGGGACCGACGGCGTGCAGTCGGCCGACTTCGTCCAGGTGTGGAGCTGGCCGACCTGGAGGTCGGTGCCCTCGACGATCGTCCGGACCTGCGTGCCGTCGAGCGTCGCGGGAACGGGGATCTTCGCCGCGTCCTTGACCCCGGCGGGGACGGCCACGGCCTCGCCGACGTTCGCCCACGCGTTCTCGGCGGACGAACGAGCCTGCACGAGCAGCGTGAGCGGCGCCTGACCCGGGTTGGTCAGGAGCGCGGTCACCCCTTCGCAGGTGTCGGTGAATGCCGCCGCGGGAGTCGCCTCCGGCAGGGAGCACGAGCCGGGCACCGCGTGGGTGAACTTCCCGAGCTCCTTCAGCGCGTCGCCCTTGGCGTACGACAGGGCGAACACGTCACCGGCCTGCGCCGGCAGCTTGTCGGTCACGACCTTGGGCGTGGCGCCCCCGACGAGGCCCGACCAGACCTCCTTGCCGTTCTTGGTGATGACGGCCTGGACCGGGTTACCGGGGTGGTCCAGCGTCAGGTTCGCGAAGTCGCAGCCGAGGTGCTTGTCGAAGTCCAGGTTGGCCGCGGAGCAGAGCGACGAGGGCTCGAAAGCGAACTTCTGGCCGAGGTTCACGGGCAGCGCGTCGGTCAGGTACGAGACCTGGAAGACGTCCCCGGCCTTGGCGGGCAGCGTGCCGGTCGGCAGCGAGTCGAGCTTGCCACCGATCGTCCCGCCCCAGATGTCCTTGCCGTTGCGGGTGACCAGCGCCTTCACCGGGGCGCCCGCGTTGGTGAGGGTCAGGACGATGCCCTCGCAGCTGACGTTCTTCGTGACGCCGAGGTCCACCGGCAGGGCCGGAACCGCGGGCACCTGCACGGGCAGGCAGTTCGTCGGCAGCTCGTAGTCGAACGTGCCGAGTGCCACCTTCTTGCCGTGCTCCGCCGACCCCTTGAGGCCCTTGAGGTACTCGACCGCGAACACGTCGCCGGCCTGCGCCGGCACCAGGCCGGTGTCGACGGACGGCACGGCACCGCCGACGGTGCCCTCCCAGACCTGCTTGCCGTTCTGGGTCAGCACCGCGGGAACCGACTTGCCGGCATTCGTCAGCGTGACGACCACGCCCTCGCAGCTGAGGTTCTTCGCGAGGTCCAGGTTCGCGGCGGGGAGCGCCGGGACACCGGGCACCGCCGGGACACCGGGCACCGCCGGAACACCGGGCACGGAAGGCAGGGCACAGGCCTTCGGGAGCTCGTACTCGAACTGGCTGACGAGCGTCTTCTGGTCCAGCTTGTCCGCGAGGTAGGTCACGGCGAACACGTCGCCGGCCTTCGCGGGCAGCGCGCCGGTGGCGATCGGGGCGCCCTTGGCCGCGAGGGCCTTGGACCAGACCTGCTTGCCGTTCTGGAGGACGACCGCCTTCACGGACCGACCGGCGTTGTCGAGCGTGAGGGCGACACCCTCGCAGCTGACGAGCTTGGTGAGGTCCAGGTCGGCCGGGACGCCGAGCGGGGCGCAGGTGGCGGGCAGCGCGTAGGTGAACTGACCGACGTCGACCGGCTTGTCGCCCTGCAGCTGCGCGACGCGGAACACGTCGCCGGCCTTCGCCGGGAGCTGGCCCGTGCTGGCGAGCTGGTTGGCACCGACGGCGCCGGACCAGACCTTCTCGCCGTTGCGGGTGACGATGGCCCGGGCCTCCTCGCCGATGCCGGTGAGGTCGAGCGCCGTGGAGTCGCAGCCCTGGAGCTTGGTGAAGCTGAGGTCCTGGGTGGCGGCCGCGGCGTTACACGGGTTCGCGACGCCGGTCCAGGTGGGCGACAGCCGCGGGCTGGTGGGGGCGTCCCACGCGATGACGCCGACCTGGACCGGCAGCGCGGCGGTGTGGGTGGGGAGGTTGAACGTCTTGGTGTAGCTCTTGCCGAATTCCTCCGCCGCGACGACGACGCCGCCGACGGTCACGACGACCTGATTGGCCTTCGCCGGGTCGACCTTGTAGTTCTGCAGGTTGACGGCGAGCTTGTCACAGCTCACCTGGAAGCTCGGAGTGTGGGCGTCGGCCGGAAGTGCGACGACGACGAGCGCGAGCGCGCCCAGCAGCGACGCTGCCACCAGGCTGGTCATACGACGGAATGGAACCCAAACGCGGTCCAAGACCGGACCCCCAAGGTCTCGACACGAATGGGGCCGGTCTCACCACTGACTCCCCGCGCCGCCTAGGTGACCGAATTAACGGTGGCGCGGATCGAAGCCTCCCCCTGCCCACCGGTGGCGGGCAGGACCGGAACCTCTGTGGCCCCGACAATGCACATAACGCTCGACAGTGCATTAGGGGACGGGGGGACGCGCACTGATTTTTCGGACTTTGCGGGAAGAAACGGTGTGTTGCCGGGACGCGACGGAGGGTGTCACCAAGGGGCTCGAACGGGGCGCGGCACACACCGGACGGGCGAGGTCAGGCGGTGGCGTCCTCGGTGCGCCGCCACCGGATCCCGGCCTCGATGAAGCCGTCGATGTCGCCGTCGAGCACCGCCTGCGGGTTTCCGACCTCGTACTCGGTCCGCAGGTCCTTCACCATCTGGTACGGGTGCAGGACGTACGAGCGCATCTGGTTGCCCCACGAGCTGCCGCTGTCCTTGAGGGCGTCCATCCGCGCGCGGTCCTCCTGGCGCTTGCGCTCCAGCAGCTTCGACTGCAGGACCGCCATCGCGGTGGCGCGGTTCTGGATCTGCGACCGCTCGTTCTGACAGGACACCACGATGCCGGTGGGCAGGTGGGTGATCCGCACCGCGGAGTCGGTCGTGTTGACGCCCTGCCCGCCCGGACCCGACGAGCGGTACACGTCCACACGGATGTCGTCGTCCGGGACGTCGACGTGGTCGGTCCGCTCCACCACGGGCACGACCTCCACACCGGCGAACGAGGTCTGCCGGCGCCCCTGGTTGTCGAACGGGCTGATCCGCACCAGCCGGTGCGTGCCCTGCTCGACCGAGAGGGTGCCGTACCCGTAGGGCACCTTGACCGCGAACGTGGCCGACTTGATCCCGGCCTCCTCCGCGTACGAGGTGTCGTAGACCTCGGTCGGGTAGCCCTTCCGCTCCGCCCACCGCAGGTACATGCGCAGCAGCATCTCGGCGAAGTCCGCGGCGTCGACGCCGCCGGCCTCCGAGCGGATCGTCACGAGCGCCTCGCGGGCGTCGTACTCCCCCGACAGCAGGGTCCGGACCTCGAGCTCGTCGATCGACTTCCGCAGGGCCCCGAGCTCGGCCTCGACCTCGGCGACCGACGACGGGTCGTCCTCCGCCTCGGCCATCTCCAGGAGCAGCGAGGCGTCGTCCAGCCGTCGACGCAGCCCCTCGACCCGGTTGAGGTCGCCCTGGACGTACGACAGACGGCTGGTGAGCTTCTGGGCGTTGTCCGTGTCGTCCCAGAGATCGGGCGACGCGGCGGCCTCGTTCAGCTCGGCGAGCTCACGGCGCATCGAGGCGAGATCGAGGACATGCTCGATCGAGGTCAGGGTCGTGTCGAGGGCCTTGAGTCCCTCGTTCAGATCAGCGGCAGCCACAACCGGCAAGACTACGCGGTCAGCGGCCCGGAGCCGATTCCAACCACTTCAGGACCGCCCGGTGGTACATCACCGCGAACTCCAGGGCGGCCTGCGCGTACTGGTCGCCCTCCTGCTTCGCCTGCTTCAGCTGGTCGCGGACGGAGGCCAGCCCGGTGGTGTGCTCCTCGGCCTTCGCGGCGTACAGCTCGGCGAGCCGGCTCGGGCCCGCCGCCTCCCCGAACACCGCGCGGAGGAGCAGGGGATTGCGCAACTGGTCGTGCCCGGCCGGCTCACCGAGCCACCGGGTGAACGCACGCTTGCCCGCCGCCGTGACCGCGTACGGCTGGGACGACCGGGGGCCCGCCTTGCCGGCGCGGACGAACCCGCGCTCGGCCAGCCCAGGGAGCTCGCGATAGATCTGGCTGCGCGTCATCGTCCAGAACGGACCGAGCCGCGACTGCGCAGCCGACATCAGCTGCCCACCCGTCATCTGACCCTCGTGGAGCAGCCCGAGCAGTGCCGCGGCTGTCGCATTGAGACCTGTCTCCGCCATGTAGTCACGCTGTCACGATCTGGCGTGCCCGTCCAGATTTCCGGGCACTCCACTGTGGACTTCCCGGTTACTCACGAGTTGGCCCAGAGCCCATTACCACCACCTCGGCACGGACACCACCTCGCGTCGCGAAGAGTCACGGACGCACGGGCGAACGGGCGCTGCTGTCGGCCGTCCGGTCCACTCCGCCGCCGAGTCCGAACATCGGTCCGAACGGGACCGTCACGCGGCGGCCGCACCGGACGGCGACCGCGGCGCCGTCGACGGGCACGGGCACGGTCACGGCAAACGACGTGTCCCCCAGCCCGGCTCGGGCGGCGTACCCCGCGACGGCGTCCTGGGCGGCGACGGTGGTGAGCGGCAGCGCGTCGAGGAGTGCGCCGTCGGCGTACACGCCGGCCGGGTCGACGGCGGCGGCTCCGGCCACCGCGGCACCGTCGCAGTCGGACTGGAGGTCGCGCTGCGCGAGGAACGCGGCCGACGCGGCCACCGTCCCCGCCACCAGCAGCAATGCGAGCAGGAAGCAGAGCAGCACGAACGGGAGCGTGCTGCCGCGGTCCTCCCGCGCCACCGGGTGGACCGTCCGCACCCGGCTCATCGGCGGGACCGGAAGTCGTCGACGTGGACGGTGAAGACCCCGGCGACCGTGTTGCCGCCGGCGTCGAGGTACCCGGGTACCGCGGGGAGCCGGAAGGTCCGCACCACGCACGCGGCGAACTCGGCACCCGGCTCCAGCGTCGGCACCGCCGGCGGCCCGGCACAGCCGGCACCCGGCTCGACCCAGCGGAGCGCCGCGTCCCCGCCGTCGAGGCCCTGGTCGGTGAGCGCCACCCGGACGGCGTGGTCGGCCCGGTCCAGGCCCGCCGTCTCGTCCTCGGCCGTCGCGAAGGCGCGGCCCGCCTCACGGGCGGCCTGCGTCACGGCGAGCACGTTCCGCTGCAGGGCCGAGGCGGCCAGCACGAGGTACATCAACGGCACGAGGACGACGATCGCGACGAAGACGAACTCGACGACGGCCGTACCGTCCTCAGTGGAGCGCTCGGCGGCCGTCACGGTCCCTCCTCGAGCGCGTGGCCCGTCACGTCGACGGGCAGGACGCCGCCGAGCGGCACGAAGAAGACCGGCAGCGCACCGCCGCAGCGCACCGCGACGAGCCCGTCCGCGCCCGGCCCGTCCGCCGCACACCGGATCCGCCGCGCCGCTCCCGTGCCCATCCCCCGGCCGAGGAGGTCCTCCGCCCGCGCGGCACCGGCGTCCGGGGCGACGTCGGCGTTGGCCGCGTACCGCGCACCCTCGGCGGCGCTCGCGGTGACGACCGCCCTGATGTGCAGGTAGACCGCGACCTGGGCGACGGCGAGCAGCAGCAGGACGAGCAGGACCGAGACGAGCACGAACTCCACCACCGCCGAGCCCGCGTCACCGGCCCGGCGGCGCGTCCACCGGCCGCGGAGCGTCGCCCACCGAGTCCGGCACCGCCCCGCACCGACCGCCGCCCGCGACCGGCGTCCCGCCCGCCCGACACCGCACGCCGCCCGCATCCGGCGTCCCGCCCGCCCGACACCGCGGGGCCTCATCCGCCGGTGGAGGAGACCACCCCGGCGATCGCGGTCTGGACCGCCTCCACGATCGCCTGGCGGAACACCGCGAACACCGCGACGACCAGGCCGGCCGACATCACCGTCACCATCACCCAACCGGGCACGTCGCCGCGCTCCTGGTCCGCCGAGGTGAGTTCGGTCCACCGGGCCTGCGTCCGCACCCACAGCCACGTCATGAGCGCCATCTCTCCTCCTCGGAGACGGGAGGCGCTCGTCCGGGCGCGTCCCTGCGTCTGGCAGTGCCAGCGTAGGAGAAGCGGGCCGTCCGGCACCACGGTCTCCTGCCCACCTGTGGACAACCCCGGTCCGCCGCTCCGGCGAGCGACCACCTCGTCGGCCGCTCCGGCAGGCAGGTCCCCGCGCTACCCACGTCGGGACTGTCCCCGGGGTCACCGGCCGCGGCCGGTGACCCCGGGGACGGCGGAGCCGCCACAGCCCAGGACGCCCGCCGCGACCGCCGCGATCGCGGTCAGCACCCCGCTCGTCGTGAGCAGGAGGCCCGTCGTCCGGTCGAGCCCCTCGCGCGCCGCCTCCTCGGGCGGCACCCGCACGACGACCGAGATGTCGAAGGTCTCCGTGCTGGCCACGACGTCGGACACCCGCCTGCGGCCGCCGGTCTCCTCGATCCCGACGACGGGACGCACGTCCAGGGCGAGGGTCTGCCGGCCGCCGCGCAGCGGGCCACGAATCAGTACCACTCCGCCGTCTTCGAGATCAGCAGCGAACGCGGCTGCCACCCGGTGTCGCTGATCCGGAACACGTCGGGAGCACCGGCGAGCCGAGCCTCGACCCGGCACGACACGACCCCCGCCACGACCAGGGTGACGGCACGGCGGACCGTCCGGAAGTCCGGCGGTGTGACGCGGGTCGGACAGTGCCACGGCGGCCACGCGCCCCGTACCCGGGACGCGGGGCGGTCACGGGCGGCCGATCAACCTCCGGACCCGTCCTTGGGCCAGGACACGCCGTGCTCCTTCAGCAGCGCGTCGAGCGCCGCCTCGAGCTGCCGAGGGGAGATCTCGTCCTCGGGCGCGCGCGGACGGTCGGCGTACGTCATCGCGTCCGACCACCCGTGCCGGCCGTCGGTGTACACGCGCACCGCTCGGCCGGGTTCGTCGGCGGCGTCCGGCGAGCGGACCTCCGCCTCCCAGTAGTGGTCCGCCTCCTGGCCGGTGAGCTCGCGGACCGTGGACCCGAAGTCACGCTCGACACCCGGGTTGCCGGCCTCGTCCATCGCGACGAGGAACCGCTTCACCAGTGCCGCACGCTCCTCGCGCTCGGCCTGGAAGTGCCCATCGTCGTGCTCCGGCCAACCGGCGGTGTCGCTCATCGCAGCGTGTTCTCGACGGTCGTCCTCGCCCACCACGTGCTCCTTCCGAATCGCGGCCGTCCTCGATCACGGGACGGCTCGGACCCGACCCTAGGTGCAGCGGCCACGCCTCGCCCGCCGAGCGCTCAACGGGTGAGCAGCGTGAGGTTCACCAGCCCCGGATACAGCGCGAACAGCACGGTGACCGGCAGGATCAGGAACACCACCGGTACGAGCATCGCGATCTCCCGTCGCCCGCCCGTCGCGAGCAGGTCCCGTTTTCGCGCCTCCCGGACGTCGACGGCCTGGGCCCGCAGGACCTCGGCGAGCGGCGTGCCCCGTTCCATCGCGATCACGATGCCGTCCACGAACCGCGCGAGCGGCTCCAGCGACGTCCGATCCGCGAGAGACTGCAGCGCCACCGGCAGCGCTGCCCCGGCGCGGGTCTCCGCCAGCGCGGACGCCAGCTCCCGGCCCAGCTCCCCGCGGCACAGCCGGCAGACGCGGTCCAACGCCGCCGCCGGGGCCTCCCCCGCCGTCACGGCGAGGGCCAGCAGGTCCGCCACCACCGGAAACTCGGCGAGCATCGTCTCCTCTCGCCGCCGCACCTGCGCGGACAGCCACCAGTCGCGGGCGAGCGCGCCGCCGGCGCCCCCGAGCACCGCGGCGAACCCGATCGCGAGCGCGTCCACCGAACCGGCCACCGCGCCCAGCACCAGGCCCCCGAGCGCCGTCCCGAGCACCCCGGCCACGGCCCAGACGACCTGTTCGACCCGGAACCCCTCGACGTCCGCATCCGCCCCCAGTGCGTGCAGCCGGCGCCGGACCGTCCGGGCGCCCCCGAACACCCGGTCCACCAGCCGCGCCACGTCCACCACGAGCGGCCGGAGCAACCGTCCCGCCGCGCCCCAGGTGGACACCCCGCCACCGGCCCGGGCCAGCAGCGCCGAGGGCCGCGGCGCGTCCCGCAGGTACGGCTCCAGCCGGTCGTCCAGCCGGACCCGCCGCGCCGGGGGCGACCCCGACCACGCCAGCAGCAGTCCCGCGGACGCGAGCGCACCGAGCAGCGCGCCCGCCGGCCCGGGGCTCACCGGAGCACCCGCCGTTCCTCCGGCAGCCGCCCGATCCGGAGCATCAGCCGGTACGCCAGGACGCTGATGCCCGCGCCCACGGCGAGCAGGACCCGGCCCGGCCCGGTGTCGTACACCTCCAGCGTGGTGCTCTGGCCGGCCAGCAGCAGGAGCACGACCCACGGCGCGGCGACCGCGAGCCGCGCGGCGTTGATCGTCCAGCCCTGCCGGGTCTCCAGCTCCGCACGGGTCCGGAAGTCCTCGCGGAGAAAGGCCGACAGGGCACGCAACAGCCGGCCGAGGTCCGTACCGCCCACCTCCCGTGCCATCCGGAGCGACTCGCACACCCGGTCCGCGACGGGGTCCGCGAGGTCGTCGCGCAGCCGGTCCAGGCAGTCGGAGAACCGTCCGGTCGCGCGATGGTCGGCCGCGAACCGCACGAACGCTGGGCGCAGCGACTCCGGCCCCCGGACGGCGAGCGCGCCCACCGCCTCGGGCAGGGACATCCCCGCGCGGACCGCCGAGGTGAGCTGGTCGACCACCTCCGGCCACACGTCCCGCAGCTCGGCCCGGCGGCGGTGACGCATCCGGCGCACCAGCACGACGGGCCCGAACGCACCGAACACCGCGAAGCACACCGCCACCGAGACGCTCCGGGTCACCGTCAGCACGACCACCAGCGCGAGGACGGCCGCCCCGACCTGGAGCGCCAGCAACTGGCCGCCGGTCACCCCGTCGATACCGGCCTGCCGCAGCCCCTCGGTCCGCCGCCGGAGCCGGCCGGCGGCACGCGGGCGCCGCGGTCCCGGCGGCGCGGACACGCTCTGCCACACCAGCAGCGCGCCGAGGCCGAGGACCGCACCGAGGAGGGCGCCCATGTCAGCTCCCGGCCCCGAGCACGGCGGCGAGGTCGTACCCGGCGCGCTCGAACCGTTCCGGGTGCGGGGGGTAGCCCTCCGCGCGGACGAGCCGGCCCGCCCGCGTCGCGTACAGGTCCGCCGTCTCCACGACGGTCCCCTCGCTCCGGCCGGTCACGCCGACGATCTCCCGCACGCGCCGCTGTCCGCGGCCGTCCACCTCGGTGTGGACGACGACGTCGACGCAGGACGCCACGGTCGGGACGACGAACCCGGTCGTCACGTTCTCGCCGGCGAGCAGCGGCAGGGTGCAGAGCTTGGTGACCGCCTCCCGGGCGGAGTTCGCGTGGAGGCTCGCCATGCCGGGCACGCCGCTGTTGAGCGCGATGAGCAGGTCCAGGCACTCCGCCTGGCGGACCTCGCCGACGATCAGCCGGCTCGGCCGCATCCGCAGCGCCTCCTTGACCAGCCGGCGCAACGGGATCTCGCCGGTGCCCTCCAGGTTCGGCTGGCGGGTCTGCATCCCGACCCAGTCGGGTGCCGGGATCTTGAGCTCGAACACCTCCTCGCAGCTGATCACCCGCTCGCTCGCCGGGATCGCCGCGGCGAGACAGTTCAGCAGGGTCGTCTTCCCCGCCTGCGTACCGCCGGAGACGACGACGTTGAGCCCGGCCACGACGGTCGCCTCCAGGAAGGCCGCCGCCGGTGGGGTCAGCGTGCCGAGGCCCACCAGCTCGTCCAGGGAGGCGGCCCGGATCACGAACTTCCGGATGTTCACCGCCAGGTCGCGGCGCGTGATGTCCGGGATGACGACGTGCAGCCGCGACCCGTCCGGCAGCATCGCATCCACGAACGGCGTCGACAGGTCCACCCGCCGGCCGGTGCCCTTGAGCATCCGCTCCACCAGGTCCGCCGCCTGTCCCGCGGACAGGATCGTGGTGGTGAGCTCGCTGCGTCCGCGCCGCGCGACGAACACGCGCCCCGGGCCGTTCACCCAGATCTCCTCGACCTCCGGGTCGTCGAGGAACCGTTGCAGCGGCCCGAGTCCGGCCACCGTGTCGTACACGGTCCGCGCCGCCCCGGTGGGGTCGGCGAGCGCGGGGAGCGTCCCGGTGAGGGCGCGGTCGGAGTAGTCCGCGAGCACCTCGTCGATGAGGCGGCGCACGGCGGCCGGCTCGCGCGTCGGATCGAGGCCGCGACGCCGGATCAGCTCGCGGACCTCGGCATCGACGATGTCGACGGCGGTCATCCGTCATCTCCCCGGGACCGGAGCCGGTCCTCGGCCGGCCTCCGCGGCAGACAGTAGGGCGAAGCGGACACCGCGGGAACCCCTCGTCACGGGGCTGTGGACAACCAGGGATCAGGCGTCGCCCGGGGGCAGGCGTGCCGCGATCCGCGCCGCCACCGACACGACCTCGCCCACCACCACGACCGCCGGGTGCCCGATGCCGGCCTCCTGCACATCGGCGGCGATCGTCGCGAGCGTCCCCGACACGGACCGCTGCGCGGTGGTCGTGCCGTCCTGGACCACCGCGACCGGGGTGTCGGCCGGGCGGCCCTCGGCGACGAGCGTGGCGGCGATCTTCGCCAGCCGTTCCACCGCCATCAGCAGCACCAGCGTGCCCCGGAGCCGGGCCAGCGCCGGCCAGTCCACCAGCGACCGCGGGTCGTCCGGTGCCACATGCCCGGAGACGACCACGAACTCGTGCGACACCCCACGGTGCGTGACCGGGATGCCGGCCGACGCGGGCACGCTGATCGCGCTCGTGACGCCGGGGACGACCTCGACCGGGACACCGGCGGCGAGGCACGCCTCCAGCTCCTCGCCGCCCCGCCCGAACACGAACGGGTCCCCGCCCTTGAGCCGCACCACGAACTTGCCCGCGAGGGCGTGGTCCACGAGCGCGGAGTTGATCGCCTCCTGCGCCATGTACCGGCCGTACGGGAGCTTCGACGCGTCGATGACCTCGACATGCGCGGGCAGCTCGTCGAGGAGCAGGTGCGGCGCGAGGTGGTCGATGATCACCACGTCGGCGCGGGCGAGCAGCCGCCGGCCCCGGACCGTGATCAGCTCGGGGTCGCCCGGGCCACCGCCGACGAGCGCCACGCCGGTGCGGGGCTCGCCGCGCCCGAACGCGGCATCCAGCGACCCGTCGGCCAGCCGCTCGACGACCGCGTCGCGGAGCGCGACGGCACGCCGCGGGTCACGGTCGGCGTGGACCGCGACGGTGATCCGGTCGTGCCGGCCCACCGCGGGCGTCCAGGCGGTGGCAAGCATCGCGTCGTCCGCCCGTACGCAGAACGTCTGCCGCGCCTCGGCGTCACCGGCCACCGCCGCGTTCACCGCGGGCGAGTCCGTCAGCGCCAGCACCAGCCACGCGCCGTCCACATCGGACGGTTCATAGGGTCGGATCGAGTGGGCCAGCCGTCCGGATGCGACGAACGCCTCCAGGGCCGGCGTCAGGTGCGGCGCCACCAGGTGCACCTGCGCGCCCGCGTCCAGCAGGGGCGGCACGCGGCGCTGTGCCACCGAGCCACCGCCGACGACGAGGACGCGCCGTCCGGCGAGCCGGAGTCCGAGGGGATACACGCGTCAGTCCTTTCCCGTCACGCCGGCCGAGTCGAACGTGGCCACGTCCCGCAACGCACGGACCGCCGACTGGACCAGAGGCAGCGCGAGCACCGCGCCGCTGCCCTCGCCGAGCCGCAGTCGCAGGTCGACCAGCGGTTCGAGCCCGAGGTGCTCCAGTGCGCGGGCATGTCCCGGTTCGGCGGAGCGGTGTCCCGCCACGCACGCCGCCACGCAGTCCGGCGCGAGGGCGGCGGCCACCAGCGCGGCCGAGCCCGCGATCACCCCGTCCAGCACGACCGGTACCCGGAGCGCGGCGGCGCCGAGGATGAACCCGGCCAGCGCCGCGTGCTCCAGCCCGCCGACCGCGGCGAGCGCCTCGATCGGGTCGGCGACCCCACCGGTGAGCCCGTGCAGGGCCAGGGCGCGCTCCACCACGGTGACCTTGTGCACGTACGTCTGGTCGTCGATGCCGGTGCCCCGGCCGGTGACCACGGCGGGCGCGGCGCCGGTGAAGGCCGCGATCAGCGCCGCGGAGGCGGTGGTGTTGGCGATCCCCATGTCGCCGGTGAGCAGGCACCGGTTCCCGGCCACGACGAGATCTCGCGCCGTCTCGATACCCACCTCCAGCGCCGCCCGGACCTCGGCGCCGGTCATCGCGGGGCCCTCGGTCATGTCGGCGGTACCGGCCCGCACCCGCCGTGGCAGCAGCCCGGGCGGCGGGGTCTCCCCGGGCGCATACAGCTCCGACGCCACGCCCACGTCCACCACGACCACCTCGGCCCCGGCCTGCGCGGCGAACGCGTTCACGACCGCGCCCCCGGCGAGGAAGTTCGCGACCATCTGCCCGGTGACCTCCTGCGGCCACGGCGTCACGCCCTGGGCATGGACGCCGTGATCGGCGGCGAAGATGGCGACGGCGGCCGGCGACGGCATCGGCGGCGGGCAGGCGCCCGCGAGGCCGGCCAGCTGGACAGACACGTCCTCCAGCACCCCGAGGGAACCGGCGGGCTTGGTCATCCGGGCCTGCCGGTCCCGCGCCGCGGCCACGGCTCGGGGGTCCGGCGGCGTGATGGCGGCGATCGTCTCGTCGAGCAGGCTCACGGGTTCCTCTCCTGGCAGGGCCCGGCGGCCCCAGTGTCCATCGTGCACGGCCCATTCGAGCGGTCGGCGCCGAGCCCACCCCGCGGAGGCCAGTTCGGGCTCGGCGGCGAACTCGGTCACGTACCCGACCGACAGGTACGCCACCACCTCGACCTGCGGCGGCAGGCCGAGCAGCCCGGCCAGCTCACGCTCGTCGAAGAACGACACCCAGCCCACGCCGAGGCCCTCCGCGCGCGCGGCGAGCCACAGGTTCTGGACGGCGAGCGCCGTCGAGTACGGCGCCATCCGCGGCTGGGTGAAGCGGCCCAGGACGTGCCGGCCGCCGCGGGTCGGGTCGCAGGTGACCACCACGTCGAGCGGAGTGTCGAGAATCGCGTCGATCTTCAGCGCGCCGAACGCGCGGGCCCGGTCGGCGGGCAGCGAGGCCGCGAACCGTCCACGTTGCTCGCTCGCGAGCTCCTTGACCCGGCGCCGTACGGCGGGATCGCGGAGCAGCAGGAAGTCCCACGGCTGGCTGAAACCCACGCTCGGCGCCGCGTGCGCGGACGCCAGGACGCGGTGGAGCACCTCGTCCGGCACCGGGTCCGGCCGGAAGCCGGTACGCACGTCGCGGCGCTCGGCCATCACGCGGTGGACGGCGGCGCGGTCCGACTCGGCGAAGGCGCTCATGCCAGCACCTCCCCGAGCGCGGCGGCGAACGCGTCGGTCACCGCGGGTTCCCGGACGGCGAGCCGCAGGTGGTCCGGCCCGAGCCCGGGGAACGTGTCCCCGCGCCGCACCGCGAACCCCCGCTCCCGGAGTGCGGAGCGCACCGCGACACCGTCCGGCACCCGGACGAGCACGAAGGACGACCGCGGCGGGGCGGCCACCTCGACCGCCAGCGCGGCCAGCCGGTCCAGCAGGTACGCGCGGTCGGCGGCGATGCGGTGGGCGATCGTCTCCTCCTCGGCGCGGGCGTCCGGGGCCGCGCAGGCCACCGCGGCGGCGAGGGCGGGCGTGGACACGGCCCACAGCGGCTGCGCCGACTCGAGCCGCCGGATCAGCTCGGGCGCGGCCAGCGCGTACCCGATCCGCAGCCCCGCGAGCCCCCAGGTCTTGGTCAGGCTGCGCAGGACGAGGAGTCCTGGCAGGTCGCGCCGCCCGGCCAGGGACTCGGGCTCCCCCGGCACGGTGTCCGCGAACGCCTCGTCCACCACCAGCACCCGGCCGGGGCGGGCCAGCGCCGCCACCGTCGGGGCGGAGTGCAGCACCGACGTCGGGTTGGTGGGGTTGCCGACGACCACGAGATCGGCGTCGTCCGGCACCAGCGCGGGGCCGAGGACGAAACCGTCCACCTCGGACAGCACGACCCGCTCGACCTCGTGGCCCGCGGCGCGCAGCGCGGCCTCCGGCTCGGTGAACTGCGGGTGGACCACGACGGCGCGACGCGGCGACAGCGCGCGGGCCAGCAGCACGAACGCCTCGGCCGCCCCCGCGGTGAGCAGGACCTCGTCCGCCGGGCGGCCGTGCCGGGCCGCCGTGGCGGCGCGGGCCGCGTCCGGGTCCGGGTAGGACGCCAATCCGGTCAGGGACTCGGCGACGGCCGCCACCAGCCACCGTGGGGTGGGCCGCACGTTGACCGCGAGATCGACCAGCCCGGGCACGACCTCACGATCGCCGTGGTGGCCCAGGTCGTACGTCTCAGTGCGCATGGGCGTGGTGGTGATGGTGGCCCGCCGGGTCGTCGGGGTGGTCGTGCGGCTTCTGCACCGCCCCGACGCGGTCCTCGAACCCGGGCAGCGCGACGCGGTAGATGCAGGTGTCGCAGTTCATCCGGATCTCGGCGCCCAGCGCCTCGGCGTACCGCTCCAGCACGATCGCGGCGAGCTCGTCGCAGTCCCCGATCAGCCCCGCGACTGCCACCGGCACGTCCGGATGGGCCGCCGCCCACTCGGTGCTCTGCGCGACGATCCGGTCCGGCAGCACGCCCGCGAACAGGAAGTACGGCAGCACGACGATCCGCTCCGCGCCGAGGCGCCGGCAGCGCTCCATCGCCGCCGGGACCCCCGGCTCGGCGAGGGAGACGAACGCCGGTTCGACGCCCGCGAGGTTGCGGCCCTCGTACAGCAGGCGGGCCACCTTCGCGATCTCCGCGTTGGCATCGGGGTCCGTCGAGCCGCGGCCGACGAGCACGACCATCGCGTTCGGACGGTCCGCCACGTCGAGGACCGCGTCCAGCCGCTCGGTCAGCACCCCGAGCAGCGTCGGGTGTGGACCGAGCGGACGACCGTAGGAGACCGAGATGCCCGGGTGGCGCTCCTTCTCGCGGGCGAGCGCCGCCGGGATGTCGCCCTTCGCGTGCCCCGCGGCGACCAGCATCAGGGGCACGGCGGCAATCCTCCGGTGCCCCGCGGCGACCAGCTCGGCCATCGTGTCGGCGAGCGGGGGCGGCGACAGCTCGATGAAGCCACCACCGGCCGCGATGCCCTGCCGGGCCAGCCGCGCGCCCACCCGCGCGACGAACCGGCGGAACTCGTCCGCGCCGGCCTCGTCCTTCGTGCCGTGGCCGACGATGAGGAGCGCGGGCGGCGTGGTGAGGGTCAGGTCGGTCACGTGCTCTCCTCGGACAGCGGATTCGGGCCGTACAGCAGGGCGTTCACGGCGGCGGCGGCCACCGCCGAGCCGCCCTTCTCGGAACGGTTCGTCAGGGCCGGGAGGCCGGACGCGCGCAGCGCCGCCTTGGACTCCACCGAGCCCACGAACCCGACCGGCAGGCCGACCACCAGGGCGGGCGCGGCGGCGCACTCCACCAGCGCGAACAGCGCGGTCGGGGCGTTGCCGACCACCCACACCGCGCCGGGACCGACCCGCTCGGCGGCCAGCCCGTAGGCCGCCGCCCACCGGGTGTCGCCCGTCCGGGCGGCCAGCTCCGCCGCGGCCGGGTCGCGAACGAGGCACATCGACGGGTACGTGGTGATCCCGGCGCCGACCATCTCGGCGTCCACGACGAGCGGCGCGCCGGACGCGAGCGCGGTGGCCCCGGCGGCGAGCACGTCCTCGTCGCACACCAGGTCGTCCAGGTAGGACACGTCCGCGCTGGAGTGGATGACCCGCTCGGTCACCGCACGCGTCCACCGCGGCAGGTCGGCCGTGGGCACCCGGGAGCGGAGGATCTCGTACGACTCCACCTCGATCGGGTGGATGGCGCGGGTCATCGGACGGTCTCCGGCGCGGCGTCGTACCGGCGGACCTTCCACACCGCGAAGGCGGTGAGCCAGGTCAGCGCGAACAGCCCGGCGATGCAGTACCCGAACAGCTCGAAGTTCTCGGCGAGCGCCGCGTACGGCGTGAGGACCGTCCAGTGCGCGTAGGCCACCAGGACGTCCGCGATGTACACGCTCGCGATGAACGCGGCGATGAGGACGGTCATCGCGGTCGTACTCATGTTGAAGAACAGCGTGCGCACCGGGTTGCGGTACGACCACGAGTACAGCCGGGTCATCACCAGGCTGTCCGCCGTGTCGAACGTGGACATGCCCGCCGCGAACAGCAGCGGCAGGCTCAGCACGGCGGCCACCGGCAGCTGGCCGCCCGCCGCGGTCGAGGCGGCAAGCGCCAGCAGCGTCACCTCGCTCGCGGTCTCCAGCCCGAGGCCCATCAGCAGACCGATCGGGTACATGTGCCACGAGGAGCGCACCACGCCGGAGAACCGGCGGCCCAGCAGGCGGTTGAGAGCTCCGCGTGACAGCAGCGCCCGCTCCGTCGCCTGCGCGTCGTGCACCCCGCTGCGCAGCTGCCGCCACAGCTTGACGATCGTGCGGAGCACCACGGCGTTCAGCGCCGCGACGATCAGCAGGAACACCATCGCCACGATCGTCGCGATGGCGCCGCCGAACTCCCGGAGCCGGTCCGCACCGGCGGTGGTGAGCGACGACGCGCCCCAGGCGACGAGCAGCGCCAGCACGACGACCACCGTGGAGTGCCCCATCGCGAAGAAGAAGCCGACGCCCACCGGCCGCCGCCCGCGCAGCAGCATGATCCGGGTCGTGTCGTCGATCGCCGCGATGTGGTCGGCGTCGAACGCGTGCCGCGTGCCGAGGACGTACGCCAGCACCCCGGTGCCCGCGACGCCGCCCGCGGTGGCGAGATCACCGGCGTACGCGAGGTACAGGGCGATCCCGGCCACGTGGAGACCCGCGATCACGGCGAGGATGCCGCCGATGCGGAGACGTTCGCCCCGGGTCCACGCGCCGGAGATCAGTACGGCCTCGGTCATGCGGACAGCTCCTCGGTGAAGTGGACGGCATCAACGGGGCAGATCTCCACGCACTCCCCGCAGCCGGTGCACAGGTCCGCCCGGACCAGGAGGGCACCGCCGGACGGCCGGATCGCGTGTTCGGGACAGGTGAGCAGGCAGGCGCCACAGCCCTGGCAGCCGCGGATCACGACGGGTGCGGTCATTCGGGACCCATCCACCGGTAGCCGCGGGGGGTGACCATCCGCCCGCCGACCAGCCTGGTGGTGGACGCGCCCACGACCACGGTCGTGTACATGTCGACCACGGCGGGGTCGAAGTCCGCGATCGGTGCGATGTGGACGGACTCGTCGGGACGGCTGGCCTGGCGTACCGCCGCGACCGGTGTCTCGTCGGGACGGTGCTTGCGGATCAGGTCGAGGGCCGCGCCGAGCTGCCAGTCCCGGCCCTTCGAGCGCGGGTTGTAGAAGCACACGACGAGGTCCGCCTCGGCCGCCGCACGGACGCGCCGCTCGATCGCCGGCCACGGCGTGTGCAGGTCGGAGAGGCTGATCATCGCGTGGTCGTGCCCCAGCGGGGCGCCGAGCACGGCGGCGGATGCCAGCGCGGCGGTGATGCCGGGTACGCCGACGACCTCGACGTCCTCCCCCGCGTGCTCCAGGGCGGGACTCGCCATCGCGTACACCCCGGCGTCGCCGGACCCGATCAGCGCGACCGCGCGACCCTCGCGGGCGAGGTCGACGGCGCTGCGGGCGCGGGCCTCCTCGCTGCCGAGCCCGGTGGCGTGCACGCGGGTGCCGGGGCGGAGCAGGTGGCGGATCTGGGCGACGTACTGGTCCAGGCCGACGACCTCGGCGGCCCGCCGCAGCTCGGCCTCGGCCCGCGGGCTGCGCAGGTCGGCGGCGCCGGGCCCGAGGCCCACCACGGCGAGCCGTCCCCGGTACCGCGCCCGGGCCACGGCCATCGTGACGCGGCCCTGCTTCTGCTTGGGCACCACCAGTTCGGGCTCCCCGCCGGTCCGGGCGCGGGCGGTCACGAGCGCGGACGCCTCGGCGACGCTCGGCGTACCGACCTCCGCGGACACCACCTCGGACGGCGTCGGCACGTCCTGGGTGGACAGCACCGCGGCCGGGTGGGTCACGAACGGCACGCCCAGGCGCTCGGCCACCGCGAGCAGCGCCGCCTCGTCGGCCTTGAGGTCCAGCGAGGCGATCGCGCCGATCGCGGCCGGGTCGAACCCCAGCTCCGGCAGCCGGTCCAGCAGCGCGGTGACCTCGTCGACCGAGACCCCGCGCTCGCAGCCGATGCCCACGACCAGGTCGGCGGGAACCATCCGCACCTCCCGCTCGGCCGGCACCGCCTGCGCGTCGTCCAGCACGAGCGTCCACTGTGGATCGCCGTCGGCGAGCGGCAGCGCGGGCAGCGGCAGGCCGTGCGGGTTGCGCACCGCCACCGGTACGCCGTCCAGCACCGCACGGGTGAGGCCGGCGAGGTCACCGTGGACGGTGCAGCCGAACAGCGCCGCCGCCTCGTCCAGCGGGGTCATCCCGACCGCGTCGGTCGCCGTGGTGACGACCGGGGTAGCCCCCAGCGCGTCGGCCACCCGCGCGGCGAGGGCGTTGGCCCCACCGCCGTGGCCACCGACCAGCGCGACGGCGTACCGGCGCGCCTCGTCCACGCACACCACCCCGGGGTCGGTGTGCTTGTCCGCCAGCAGCGGGGCGAGCAGTCGCACGGTCGCGCCGGTGGCGAGGAACGCGACGATCCCGTCGCACTCCTGCCACGCGGAGCGCAGGCCGTCCCCCGGCGGCCCGTCGTAGAGCCGGGCGTCGGGCCCCAGCGCGACAGCGAGTTCCGACGCGGCGGCACGGCCGGCCGCCGTGGCGTACACCAACCCGATCACGGGCGTTCCCCCCAGAGCACGAAGACAGGATTGGTCGCCGACAGCCGGACGGCATCGTCCGGCAGCGGCGCGAGACGGGACGACTGGAGCAGCACGCCGTCGCACCGCAGGCCCGCGTCGGCGAGCGCCCGGCGGGTCGCCGGTACGCGGTCCACGGCGGCGAGCGTGACCACGACCGACCGCAGCGCGCGGCGCGCGCACTCGGCCACGACGTCCGGCCCGCCGCCGCCGACGAACACGGCGTCCGGGTCGGGTAGGCCCGCCAGGACGTCGGGCGCCTCGCCGTGCACGACCTGGAGGTCGACGCCGTGCGCCGCGGCGTTCGCGCGGATCCGCTCGGCTCCGTCGGCGGACCGCTCGACGGCGACGGCGGCGGCACCGAACCGGGCGCACTCGACCGCGACCGACCCGCTGCCCGCGCCGATGTCCCACACCAGGTCGCCCAGGCGCGGTCCCAGGTGCGCGAGCGCGAGCGCCCGCACCTCGGATTTGGTGATCATCGAGTCCCGGTGGGTGAAGGCGTCCTCGTCCAGCGCCCAGCGGGCCGGGCCCACGTCGGCCGACGTCCACACCGGACCGCCGACGGCGTGGTCCGGGTCGATCACCAGCGTGACGTTGAGCGGGTCCCAGGGCTTCCCGGCGGCCGCCTCGGGCGTCGCCTCGACCACGGACTCCTCCGGCGTGCCCAGCCGCTGGGCGACGAGCAGCACCCGGTTCGTCCCGGCGAGCGCGGCGCCCAGCTCGGCGGGGCCGGCGCCGGGACCGGTGAGGACGGCGACCTTGCGCCGCGCGCGGCACACGTTGACCGCCCGTCGCAGCGAGCGGCCCCCCTCGGCCCCGTGCGCGCTGACCACGACCGCGTCGTCCCAGGGGATGCCGGTACGGGCGAAGGCCGTCGCGACGGAGGACACCCCGGGGCGGACGTCCAGCGCCTCGGCGCCGAACCGCTCGGCGAGCACCCGGACCATCCCGAAGAACCCGGGGTCACCGGAGGCGACGACGGCGGGGCGCTGCGCCGCGGCGACGGCGTCCAACGCCGGGGCGAGCGGTCCCAGCTCGACGGTCGGGACGCCCTCGATACCCGCGAGGTGCCGGCGCCCGCCCACGACGAGGTCCGCGTCGACGGGTACCGCCTGGCCCTCGCCCACCACGGTGATCCTCATGCCACCCACTCCGCCCGGGTGGCCGCGACCACGCGCTGCCCGCTGAAGTCCACCATCGCGACCTCGGACTGCAACCGCTGCTCGCCGAAGCGGGCGAGCACGTCGGCGACCCGGGCGCACAGCTCGTCGCCGCACTCCCGCAGGACTCCGGCGCTCTCCCACAGCTCGTATGCGTGCCGCGCGGTATTGGCACCGTCCACCGTGGAGGCCAGCGCGTCGTCGCCGGTGACCTCGCGGGTGAGCCGCCCGAGCAGGCCGGTGTCCACCTTGGACCGGGTGTAGTGGGTCATCAGGATGCCCTGGGCCAGCTTGGTCAGCTTGCCGGCCATGCCGACGAAGACGACCCGGTGCAGACCGTGCTCCACCGCCCGCCGCAGCGCGGCCCCGGTGAAGTCGCCGACCTCGACGAAGCACACCTCGGGCAGGTACGGCAGCAGCGCCATCGCGCCGCGCTCGGTACGCCCGCCGGTGCACAGCACCAGGGTCTGCTCACCCTGGGCCGCCATGACGGACACGGCCTGCTCGACGCTGGCCCGCCAGGACGCGGTCGAGAACGGCCGGACGATCCCGGTCGTGCCGAGGATCGAGATACCGCCGAGGATGCCCAGCCGGGCGTTGGTGGTCTTGCGCGCCATCTTCTCGCCGTCGGGCACGCTGATCACGACGCGGACCCCGCGCGGCTCCCCGTCCAGCGCCTCGGTGACCGACTCGGCGATCATCTGCCGGGGTACCGGATTGATCGCCGGTCCGCCGACCTCCAGGCCGAGCCCGGGTTTGGTCACCACGCCGACACCGACGCCGCCGTCGAGCTCGACACCCGGCTCGGCGCGCCAGGACACGGTGGCGGTCAGGTGTGCGCCGTGGGTGACGTCCGGGTCGTCCCCGGCGTCCTTCACGACGACCGCCGCGGCCCGGGTTTCCGTGACCGTGCAGGAGGCCACCACGAAGCCGACCCGGCGCCCGCCGGGCAGGCCGATCTCCACGGTGGACTGCGGTACCCCGGTGCGGAGCGCGGCCGTCGCGGCCTTCGCCGCGGCGGCGCTGCACGCGCCGGTCGTCCAGCCCGTGCGCAGCGCCTTCGGCCGGTCCTTCGCGGTACGCGGAAGGTCCGGCTCGCTGAGGTCGGGCTGCTCCGTCACCGGCCGCCCTTGAGGACCTTGCGGGCCTCCCGGTCCGCCTTGCGGAACCCGTGGAAGTGCCCGGGGTGGTACAGGTGCGACCGCGTGTCGACGGTGCCGCCCATCGCCGGGCCGACCAGGAACAGCGTGTGCTTCCACAGCTTGTGCGCCTTGACGGTCTCCTCGAGCGTGCCGACCGTGCACTCCACGATCAGCTCGTCCGGCCAGGTGGCCTGGTACGCCACCACGACCGGGGTGTCCTCGGCGTACCCGCCCTCGCGCAGCTCGTCGACGACCTGACCCGACCGTGCCGCCGACAGGAAGATCGCCATCGTGGTCCCGTGGCGGGCGAAGTCACGGACGCTCTCCCGCTCGGGCATCGGTGTCTTGCCGCCGCCGAGCCGGGTGAGGATCACCGACTGCGCGACCTCGGGGACGGTCAGCTCGCGCTGCACGATCGCCGCCACCGCACTGAACGCGCTCACCCCGGGGACGACCTCGGTCCCCAGCCCCAGCGCGCGGCAGCGCTCGATCTGCTCGGCCACCGCGCCCCACAGACCGGGGTCGCCGGAGTGCACCCGGGCGACGTGCAGCCCGTCGCGTACCGCTCGCTCGTAGATCGCGACCACGCCCTCCAGCGGGATCTCCGCGGAGTCGACGATCTCGGCGTCCGGACGGGCGTGGGAGAGGATGTCGGGGTGGCACAGGCTCCGCGCCCACACCACGATGTCCGCCTCGCCGATCACCCGGGCGCCGCGGAGCGTGATGAGGTCGGCGGCGCCGGGACCCGCTCCGACGAACGTCACACGGCCGGTGGTGGTCACAGCTTTCCTCCACGGGATTCACGCCGGCCCGGGACGAGCACGGCGGACAGGTACGGCGCGGTCGAGGTGTCCACCTCGGACAGCGGCGCGACGAGCTCGTCGGGAAGGCCCAGGTGCGCGGCGAAGACGGCGTCGTCCAGCCGGCCCGCCGCCCGGACGACGTCGACCACGTCGTCCAGCACCCGGCCGCCCTTGTACGCGACCACGCTGCCGCCCGCGGCGAGCGCCTCGGCCAGCCCGTCGGTGCCGCGGGCGAGCGGCAGCAGGGTCAGCGACTCGGTGCCCTCGACCAGCGGTACGCCGCTGCGGGACGCGAGGGCCTGCATCGCGGTGATGCCCGGGACGGTCTCGACCTCGAGGTCCGGGAGCAGGTCCGCCACGGTCTGGGCGAGATAGGTGAAGGTGGAGTACACGTTCGGGTCGCCGATCGTGGCGAACGCCGCCGTCGTCGCCGGACCCGCGGCGCGCAGGTAGTCGGCGACCCGCCGCCCCGCCTCGTCCCAGTGCCGCTCCCGGCGGGTGGTGTCGGTGCGCTCGTTCAGCGCGAACACCAGCCGCTCGATCCGGTCGTGCCCGGCGTGGGCGCGGACGGTCTGCTCCGCGCGGCCCATCTCGTCCGCGGACATCACCGGGACGAACACGCGGTCGGCCTCGCGCAGCACGCGGACCGCCTTCACGGTCACCAGGTCGGGGTCGCCCGGGCCGACGCCGACGCCGAGCAGCCGGGCGCTCATGCGGTCACCCGCACGGCGGTCCGGACGAGCCGCTGCGCGATCGACGGCAGCCCCGCCCAGTGCAGGTGCAGGTACGAGGCATGGAGACCGGCCGCGACGAAGCCCTCCGCCGCGCCGCCCTGCCACTGCCAGGCCGGCCGGTCCCCGGCCCGGGGGGTGACCGTAGTGCGGTGGAACTCGTGCCCGTTCACCCGCTGCCCCTCGGCGGCCAGCACGCTCGCGGAGACCGCGACGGCCTGCCGGTACCCGAGCGTCAGCCGCGGCGTCATCTCGGCCACGGCGTCGAGCACCCCGCACATCGGCAGCCCGTCGAGCGAGCGGGCCAGCCAGAGCAGCCCGGCACACTCGGCGGCGACCGGGGCGCCGGAGTTCGCCAGGTCACGGACGGCGGCGCGCAGCGGCTCGTTCGCGGACAGCCCCTCGGCGTGCACCTCGGGGAAGCCGCCGCCCACGACCAGGGCACGGGTGCCGTCGGGCAGCCGCGAGTCCCGGAGCGGGTCCACGATCGCGACCTCGGCACCGGCGGCGGCGAGCAGCTCGGCGTGCTCGGCGTACGCGAACGTGAACGCGGGGCCGCCCGCGACCGCGACCACCGGACGGCCGGGCACCGGCTCGCCGACCTCGTCCGCCGCGGACCAGGGCGCCACCCCCAGCTCGGGGGCCGACCGGGCCAGCGCGAGGATCGCGTCGAGGTCGAGACCGTCGGCGACGACCCCGGCCAGCTCGGCGACGGTGGCCCGGGCCTCGGCCGACCGCTCCGCCGCTGGGACGAGGCCCAGGTGCCGGCTCGGCGTCGCCGCCGCGTCGTGCCGCCGGAGCACCCCCAGCACCGGTACGCCGAGGTCGTCCAGCGCCTCCCGGAGGATGGTCTCGTGCCGGTCGGAGCCGACCCGGTTCAGCACCACGCCGCCGAGCCACACCGACGGCTGCCAGGAGCGGAAACCGTGGACGAGCGCGGCCACCGACCGCCCCTGCGCGGACGCGTCGACGACCAGCAGCACCGGCGCGCGGAGCAGCTGGGCGACCTGGGCGGTGGAGCCGAGGTCGCCCTGGCCGGTCACGCCGTCGTACAGCCCCATGACGCCCTCGACGACGGCCACGTCGGTCCCCACCGCACCGTGCGCGAACAGCGGCGCGATCCGGTCGGCACCCACCATGAACGGGTCCAGGTTCCGCCCCGGCCGGCCCGACGCGAGGGCGTGGTAGCCGGGGTCGATGTAGTCCGGGCCGACCTTGTGCCCCGACACCGCCATGCCGCGCGCGGCGAACGCGGCGAGCAGACCGGTGGCCACGGTGGTCTTGCCGTGCCCGGAGGCCGGCGCCGCGACGACGATCCGGGCTGTCACCACTCCACGCCCCGCTGGCCCTTCTGGCCCTCGTCCATCGGGTGCTTGACCTTGGTCATCTCCACCACGAGGTCCGCGGCGTCCACAAGGGACTGGGGTGCGTCGCGGCCGGTGATCACGACGTGCTGGTGGCCGGGCCGGTTCGCCAGCACCTCGACCACCTCGTCGGTGTCCACCCAGCCCCACTTCAGCGGGTAGGTGAACTCGTCCAGCACGTACAGCCCGTGCGCCTCGGACTCGAGCCGCCGGCGGATCTCCCGCCAGCCCTCCTGCGCCGCGGCGGCGTGGTCGTCCTCGGTCCCTTGCTTACGGGTCCACGACCAGCCCTCGCCCATCTTGTGCCACTCGACCGGGCCGCCCTCGCCGGTCTCGTCGTGGACCCGGCCGAGCGCCCGGAACGCGGCCTCCTCACCGACCTTCCACTTGGCACTCTTGACGAACTGGAACACGCCGATCGACCAGCCCTGGTTCCAGCCCCGCAGCGCGAGGCCGAAGGCCGCGGTGGACTTCCCCTTCATCTGTCCGGTGTGGACGATGACGAGCGGGCGGTTGCGGCGCTGGCGGGTGGTAAGGCCGTCGACCGGTACGGAAGCGGGTTGTCCCTGCGGCATCAGGCGGCCCCCCGCGCTTCCCGGACGAGGCCGGAGAGGCCGTCGGCGGACAGCTCGCCGAGGCGGACGCAGTCCCCGCCGAGATCGGCGGCGAGCCGTCCGGCCAGCCCCAGCCGGACCGGCCCGGACTCACAGTCCACGACGACGGACGCGACGCCGCCGAACAGCCGGGCCGCGGCGGAGGCGCGTTCCAGCGGGCGCGCGCCGCCGGTCGCCCGGCCGTCGGTGACCACGACGAGCAGCGGGCGGCGGCGTGGGTCGCGGATCGCCTCGATCCGCAGCGTCTCGGCGGCCCGCAGCAGCCCCTCGGCGAGCGGGGTACGCCCGCCCGTGGGCAAGGTCCGCAGCCGGGCAGCGGCGGCCTCCACAGAGGACGTCGGCGGGAGCGCCAGCTCGCCACCCTGGCCGCGGAACGTCACGAGCCCCACCTTGTCCCGGCGCTGGTACGCGTCCAGCAGAAGCGAGAGGACGGCGCCCTTGACCGCGCTCATCCGTTGCCGGGCCGCCATCGACCCGCTGGCGTCCACCGCGAACAGGACGAGGTTGCCCTCACGCCCCTCGCGTATCGCACGCCGAAGGTCGTCCGCGCGGAGCACCAGCCCCGGGCCGGAACGCCCGCGCGCCCGCTGGTGCGGGGCGGCGGCGAGCAGCGTGGCGGTCAGGTGGACGGCGCCCAGCGGGCCACGGGCCCGCTCGGAGCGGGTGGTCCGGCCGTGACCGGTCTCCGCGCGGGACCGCCGGCCGGCGGCGCCGTCGCCCAGGCCGGGGACGGTGAACAGCCGGGTGCGGTACGGCTCCCCGGCGGACGCGACCTGCTCGGTCCCGGGACCGGCGACGGGATGCTGCCCGCCCGCAGCCTCGCTCTCGCCGCGGGGGGTGGGCGAACCGGGACCGGCCTCGGGGCCGGTGGCCGGGCCGTCCTCGGTGTCCTGCCCGGCCTCCGGTGCAGCGCTCGCCGTCTCGCCCTCGGTGCGAGGTGTGGCCGCGGTGTCCGGGGCGCGGGGAGGGTGCGAGGCGTTGGAGGTGGCGTCGGAGTCCCCGTCGTGGTCCTCCGGTCCCCCGCCGCCGCTCGGCGGCGGGTCCTCGTCCGGACCCTCGGCGGCCTGGTCCAGCGCGTCGTCCAGCGCCTGCTCGTCCAGCCCCGGGGCGTCGAACGGGTTCCGCCGGCGCCGGTGCGGCAGCGCCAGCATCGCCGCCGTGCGGACGTCCTCGGCCAGCACCTCGTCCCGGCCGTGCCACGCCGCGAGCGCGATCGCCGTCCGCGCCGTCACCAGGTCGGCGCGCATGCCGTCGACCTCGAATGCGGCGCACACGTGGGCGACCTGCCGCAGCGCCGCGTCGGTCAGCACGACCCGGCCCAGCCGGGCGCGGGCGGCGGCGATCCGGGTGGCGAGCTCGGCGTCGTCGCCGGCCCAGCGGGCGGCGAAGCCCGCGGGGTCCGCCTCGTACGCGAGCCGGCGGCGGACCACCTCGGCGCGCTCGGACGGCTGCCGGGAGGCCTTGACCTCGACCGTCAGCCCGAACCGGTCGAGCAGCTGCGGCCGCAGCTCGCCCTCCTCCGGGTTCATCGTGCCGACGAGCAGGAACCGGGACGCGTGCGCCACGGACACCCCGTCGCGCTCGACGTGGGCGCGGCCCATCGCGGCGGCGTCCAGCAGCAGGTCGACCAGGTGGTCGTGGAGGAGGTTCACCTCGTCGACGTACAGCACGCCGCGGTGGGCGGCGGCCAGCAGTCCGGGCTCGTACGCCTTGACGCCCTCGGTGAGGGCGCGTTCCAGGTCGAGCGCGCCGACCAGGCGGTCCTCGGACGCGCCGACGGGCAGCTCGACGAGGCGCGCGGGACGGGCGTCCGCCGCGACCCCGGGCTCGTGCGGTCCGTCGGGGCAGCCGGGGTCCGGCGCCGCCGGGTCACACGAGAACCGGCAGCCGGCCACGACCACGACGGGCGGCAGCAGAGATGCCAGCGCGCGGACCACGGTGGACTTGGCGGTGCCCTTCTCGCCCCGTACCAGCACGCCACCGACGGCGGGCGACACGGCGTTGAGCAGCAGGGCGAGGCGCAGGTCGTCGAGACCGACGACCGCGGAGAACGGGTACGGCGTCATGAGCCGACCCGGGCGAGCTCGGGGCACAACAGCATGGACCTGAGTCCTTCCCGCGGGTGACCACGCCCGCGTCGACGGAGCGGAACGGCAGGAGTGTCCTGGCTCCCGGATCGTCGCTCGCCCCCGGCCTTCCCACCGCTGTTCGCGGCAGTGACCGTGCGTGGGGGTCTGCTACCCGGTGACAGTGGCGGGACCGCGCCGGATTCTCACCGGTCTTCCTCCGCTGCCGTTCCGGGCGTCATGTTTCCCCACGTGGGGGCGGTAGTCAAAGCCACCGGGCTGGGAGACAGGTCACCCCTGCCATACGGCGCGGCTCCGTCGGCGTACCGTCGTGACGTGCTGTCGTTCCTGCGCCGCCCGAAGTGGGTCATCTTCGGCATCGTCTGCGTCGTCTTCGCGGTCTCGTTCGTCTCGCTGGGCTTCTGGCAGCTGCGGAGGCTGGAGAGTGTCCGGACCGAGAACGTCCGCATCCTGGACAATCGCGACAAGACCGTGTCCGCCGCGGCCGATGTGCTCAGCACGGAACGACCCCCCGCGGCCGACGTGGAGTACCAGCGGGTGACCGCGACCGGTCACTTCGACACCGACCACGAGATCGTCGTGCGGGGCCGCCAGGTCGGGGCGGACAACGGCGCGTTCGTCATCACGCCGCTGGTGACCGGTGCCGGGCCGGTGCTGCTCGTCGTCCGCGGCTGGGTGCCGGCCGCGCCCCGGGCCGACCAGGCGCCGGCCGTCCCCGCGGCGACCCGGGGGGAGGTCACCGTCGTCGGCCGGGTGCGGATGCCGGAGACCGGTACCGGCCCGTCGCGGCCGGCCGACGTCGGCCGCTTCCTGTCGGTGACGCGCATCCTGCCGGAGCAACTGGCCGAGCGGGTGGGCCGGCCGACGTACGACGCGTACGTGGAGCAGCTGGAGCAGACGCCCGCCGCCGCGCGGCCCGCGCCGGTCGCGATCCCGCAGGGTGCGCTGGAGGAGGGGAACCACGAGTCGTACGCGTACCAGTGGTTCACCTTCGCGGTGATGGCCGTGGGCGGGTACGTGCTGCTGATCGTGCTGGAGACGCGCAAGCGCAAGAAGGAGGCCGGGGACGCCGGCGGCGAACCGGCCCGGGAGCCGACACTGTCCCGGTGATCATGAGTCCCTTTTCGCTGCTCCCGTACGACAAGCGACTCATGGTCACGGCCGGGGTACGCGCGGGTCGGGGCGCGCGGGCGCGGGCCCAGGCGCCGGGGCAGGGAACGCACCCGGAGCGGGGCCGAGAACCCGAGAACGTCCGCGCCCGGGAACGCCGCGGGCCCCGCCCCCACGAGGGGAGCCGGGCCCGCGGCGCGTTCGGTGCCTACCGGAAGCTGAGCCGGAGGCGGAACGACGCGTCGTCCCCGCCCCGGACGGACAGCCCCGCGGCCTTGAGGGCCTTCATGTCCGCGTAGTCCGGGTCATCGCGGTTCGCGTCGATGAACGCGGCGAGGTCCACGTACGCCACCACGGCGGCGCCGGGGTCCGCGACGACCTGCGTGAACTTGTCCGACCCGGCGAGGTTGCCCTTGCCGTCCCGGAGCGCGGCCAGCAGGTCCGGGGCGGTGGCGGCCACCAGGCCCCGATCGGTGCGCTCGGCCCGGAACGCGTCCGGACCGGCGAGGTCGACCAGCGGGGACACCGCGTCCAGCGACTTCTGCGGGTCCTCGTTGCGCGTCACGACGCCGACGTTCGGCTCCTCGGCATCGGTGACCACGACCGCGGTCTCCGACCCGAGGATCGTCTTCAGGTCGCCCGGCAGGTCGAGCCCGACGCCGTCCAGCTCGCCGAGCGTGTCGGCGAAGTCGCCGCCGTTCGCCGAGACCTGGTTGTACGCCTCGGTGAGCACGTCGCCGAGCCCACTGACCGAGGCGGCGGCCACGGCCCCGGCCGGGGCGGCGGCGAGCAGCTCACCGGCGTTGCCCGTGCCGAGCTTGGCCGTGGCGTCCCCGGTGCCGACCGCGTTGCCCTGCAGCTCCAGGTAGTCGCTCTCGGCGTGCAGGCCGAGCACGATCCGGCCCTGGAGGTTCTTGCCCACGGCGTCGCTGAACGCCCTGAGGTCCGCGTCGCTGGCACTGTTCTTCTCGGCGAGCTCCCGGACCTTTCCGAGATCGGCCCACGCGACGGACACCTGGTCGCCGTCGAGGCTGTCCACATCGGTGCCGAAGTCCTTCGCGTCGGCGAGGGTGGCCTTCCTGCCGCCGTCGACGATGCTCTTCGCCATCGCGTCGGTCTCGGACAGGATCACGAAGTCCTTCTCCGCGAACGCGTACCCGACGTCCTCCGCGCCGTCGAGCGCCGCCTTCGCCTTGTCCCGGTCGGTCACCGCGAGCACCACGGCCACGTCGACCGGCGCATCGGTCGAGCTGGCCGGGAACACCGCCACCGCCGCCCGCTTGCCGAGCCAGGGCTTGATGTCGTCGTAGGTCAGCCCGAAGTTGTCGCCCTCGAAGATCGACCCGAAGATCGCGTCCTGGATGGACGACTCCTCGCTCTTGACCTTGTCGGAGACGGTGGGGAACTTCTTGGTCAGCCGGTACAGCGCCAGCTTCTGGTCCGCGCTCGGGTCGAGGTCCAGCTTCGAGAACGCGATCGCGTTGCCGGGCAGCACCTCCTCCGGCTGCGCGCCGCCGCCGCCGAAGACGGAGTACGCGGCGTACGCCGCGCCCACGCCCAGCGCGCCCAGCGCCACCACGCCGGCGATGCCGAACGCGACGATCTTCTTGGAGACGCCCGACTTTGCCGGCGCAGGCTCCGCCGCGGGCGTGCCCTCGACGGGCACCCCGTCCGGGGTGAATGTCATTTTCTGGTTCCCTCGTGTTGTCCGGGACCGACGCCCCGGGCCTTCCTCGCCGAGTTGTTCAGGCGAGGCCCAGCTTGGACGCCGCCTCGTGCGCGTCCACGCGTACCGTAAGGGGCTTCGGCGCGCCGTTGATCGCCCAGTCCGGGTCCTTGAGCCCGTTCCCGGTGACGGTGCACACCACGCGCAGGCCCGGCTCCATCGTCCCGGCCTCCCGCGCGGCGAGTAGACCGGCCACCGACGCGGCGCTCGCGGGCTCGACGAACACTGCCTCGCGGCGGGCCAGCAGCCGGTACGCGGCGAGGATCTGCCGATCGGTCACCGCCTCGATCGCGCCGCCGGACTCGTCCCGGGCGTCGAGGGCGCGGGTCCACGAGGCCGGGTTGCCGATCCGGATGGCCGTCGCGATGGTCGAGGGGTTCTCGACGACCCTGCCGGTCACCAGCGGAGCGGCACCCGCCGCCTGGAACCCGCGCATCTTCGGCCGGTGGGTCGCGATCCCGTCCTCGGCGTACTCCTTGTAGCCCATCCAGTACGCCGTGATGTTGCCGGCGTTGCCGACGGGCAGGCAGTGCACGTCCGGGGCGTCGCCCAGTTCGTCCACGATCTCGAACGACGCGGTCTTCTGGCCCTGGATGCGGTACTCGTTGACCGAGTTCACCAGGCTGACCGGGTAGTCGATGGCGAGCTTGCTGGCGAGTGCCAGGCAGTCGTCGAAGTTGCCCTCGACCTGTAGCAGCTGGGCGCCGTGCACCAGCGCCTGCGCCAGCTTTCCCATCGCGATCTTGCCGGACGGGACGAGCACCGCGCAGACCATGCCGGCCCGGGCCGCGTACGCCGCGGCGGACGCCGAGGTGTTCCCGGTGGAGGCGCAGATGACCGCCTTGGCGCCCTCCTCGGCGGCCTTGGAGAACGCCATCGTCATGCCGCGGTCCTTGAAGGACCCGGTCGGGTTCAGGCCCTCGACCTTGAGGTACACCTCGCAGCCGGTCAGCTCCGAGAGCACCGGCGCGGGGAGCAGCGGCGTGCCGCCCTCCCGCAGCGTGATGTTCGGCGTCGCGTCGGAGACCGGGAGCCGGTCCCGGTACTCGTTGATCAGCCCGCGCCAGGCTCGGCTCGACCGCACACCAGGTCCGCTCACTGCGGTTCCTCTCCCTCGACCCGCATGACGCTCAGCACGTCGCGGACGATCTCCAGCTTGCGCAACGACTCCACCGTGGCGGACAGGGCCGCGTCGGTGGCCGTGTGGGTGACGACCACGAGCGTCGCGTCGCCGCCGTGGCCCTCCTGCCGGACCGTCTGGATCGACACCCCGTGCTCGGCGAACGACGAGGCGACGGTCGCCAGCACACCGGCGACATCGGCCACGTCGAGCGAGATGTGGTAGCGGGTCAGGGTCTCCCCCATCGGCCGCACCCGCAGGTCCGCGTACGCGGAATCGTTCGACGCCCGCGCCCCGGAGAGCCGGTTCCGCGCGGCGGCGACGACGTCGCCGAGCACGGCGCTCGCGGTCGGGGCACCGCCCGCGCCGCGGCCGTAGAACATCAGCTCACCCGCCGCGTCCGCCTGGACGAACGCGGCGTTGAAGGCGTCGCCCACCCCGGCCAGCGGGTGCGAGCGCGGGATCATCGCCGGGTGCACCCGCACGCCGACGCTCTCCTGGCCGCCCGAGTCGGTGTGCCGCTCGGCGATGCACAGCAGCTTGACCGTGGCGCCCATCGCCTTCGCGCTCGCCACGTCGGCCGCGGTCACCTCGGTGATGCCCTCGCGGTGCACGTCCGCCGCGGTCACCCGGGTGTGGAACGCGAGCGACGCCAGGATCGCCGCCTTCGCCGCGGCGTCGAAGCCCTCGATGTCCGCGGTCGGGTCGGCCTCGGCGTACCCCAGCGCGGTCGCCTCGTCCAGCGCGTCCGCGAAGCCGGCGCCGGTCGCGTCCATCGCGGACAGGATGAAGTTCGTCGTGCCGTTCACGATGCCCAGCACGCGGGTGATCCGGTCCCCGTGCAGCGACTCGCGCAGCGGCCGCAGCAGCGGGATCGCCCCGGCCACGCTCGCCTCGTAGTACAGGTCGGCGTTGCCGCGCGTCGCCGCCGCGTACAGCGTCGCGCCGTCCTCCGCGAGCAGCGCCTTGTTGGCGGTCACCACACTCTTGCCGCTCTCCAGCGCGGTGACCAGCCAGGTGCGCACCGGCTCGATACCGCCCACGACCTCGATCACGAGGTCCACGTCGTCCCTGGCGACCAGTGCGGCGGCGTCCGTGGTGAACAGCGCCGGGTCCACCGGCAACGGGCCACGGTCGCGGCCGAGGCGGCGTACCGCGATCCCGGCGATCTCCAGCGGCGCGCCGATACGGGCGGCGAGGTCACCGGCGTGCTGGTGCAGCAGCCGGACCACCTCGGCGCCGACCGTCCCGCAGCCGAGCAGGGCGATCCGGACGGGGGCGTTGTTCACGTGGGTCATTCGGCGTCCAGGCGCAACAGATCGTCCTCGGTCTCGCGGCGCACCAGCACCCGCTGGGCACCGTCCACGACGGACACGACCGGAGGTCGCGGTACGTGGTTGTAGTTGCTGGCCATGCTCCGGCAGTACGCGCCGGTGGCGGCCACCGCGAGCAGGTCGCCCGGCACGGTGTCCGAGGGCAGCCACACGTCCTTGACGACGATGTCGCCGGACTCGCAGTGCTTGCCGACCACCCGGGCGAGCATCGGCGGGGCGTCCGAGACACGGGACGCGAGCACGCAGCTGTACTCCGCGTCGTACAGCGCGGTGCGGATGTTGTCGCTCATCCCGCCGTCCACCGACACGTACGTGCGGATGCCGTCGACGTCCTTGACGGTGCCCACCTCGTACAGCGTGATCCCGGCCGGCCCGACCAGCGCGCGGCCCGGCTCGACGGACAGCCGCGGCACCGGCAGGTTCTGGCGTCCGCACTCGTAGGCGACGATCGTGCGCAGGCCGGCGGCGAACTCGTGCAGCTCCGGCGGGTCGTCCGCAGGCGTGTAGGCGATGCCCAGGCCACCGCCGAGGTCCAGCTCCGGCAGCTCGACGCCGTGCTCGTCGCGGAGGTCCGCGAGGAGCCCGACGACCCGGCGCGCCGCCACCTCGAACCCGGCCGTGTCGAAGATCTGCGAGCCGATGTGGCTGTGCAGCCCGACCAGTTCCAGCGACGGGAGCGCGAGCACCCGGCGTACCGCCTCGGCGGCGTCGCCGGAGCCGAGCGAGAAGCCGAACTTCTGGTCCTCGTGGGCCGTCGCGATGAACTCGTGGGTGTGGGCCTCGACACCGACCGTGGTGCGGATCAGGACCTTCTGCCGGACCCCCGCCGCGGCGGCGATGTCGGCGATCCGGACGATCTCGGCGAACGAGTCCAGCACGATCCTCCCGACGCCCGCGTCGACCGCACGCTGCAGCTCCACAGTGGACTTGTTGTTGCCGTGGAGGGCGATCCGCTCGGTCGGGAAGTTCGCTTTGAGCGCGACGGCCAGCTCGCCGCCGGTGCAGACGTCGAGGTTCAGACCCTCCTCGGCGATCCACCGCGCGAACGTCGTGGACAGGAACGCCTTGCCCGCGTAGTAGACGTCGGCCCCGGCGAACGCGGTGCGGAACACGTGCGCGCGCGCCCGGAAGTCGGCCTCGTCGAGGACGAACGCCGGGGTGCCCTGCTCGGTGGCGAGGTCGCGCACGTCGACGCCGCCGACGGTGAGCGCACCGTCGCGGCGCGCGGCCGTCCGCGGCCAGACCAGGGGATGAAGGGCGTTGAGGTCGTCGGGCGGGCCGCCGGGGGTGGAGGCCGGCAGGACATCCGCGTGCGCCGGACCAGCCGGGTGAACTCTCACGTCACATCCGTTCGGGAGCGCTGACGCCGAGGAGGCCCAGGCCGTTGGCGAGCACGGTCCGGGTGGCTTCACACAGCCACAACCGCGCCCGGTGGGTGTCGGTCGGCTCCTCGTCGCCCATCGGGAGGACCCGGCAGTTGTCGTAGAAGCGGTGGTAGGTCCCGGCGAGTGACTCCAGGTAGCGGGCGACCCGGTGCGGCTCCCGGAGCTCGGCGGCGCTCGCCACGACGGCGGGGAACTCACCCAGCGCGCCGAGGAGGAGGCCCTCCTTCTCGTGGTCGAGCAGTTCCGGCCGCAGCTCGCCCCGCCCGACGCCCACGTCGGCCGCATTGCGCAGCAGCGAGCTGATCCGCGCGTGGGCGTACTGGACGTAGAAGACGGGGTTGTCGTTCGTCCGCCGCGTCCACAGGTCCAGGTCGAGGTCGATGGTGGAGTCGGTGTTGTACCGGGCCAGGGCGTACCGGGCCGCGTCCACGCCGATCGCGTCGACGAGGTCCTCCAGGAGGACCACGGTGCCCGCCCGCTTGCTCATCCGGACCGGCTGGCCGTCCCGGACCAGGTTCACGAGCTGTCCGATGAGGACCTCGATGTTCCGGTTCGGGTCGTCGCCGGCGCACGCCGCGAGCGCCTTCAGCCGGCTCACGTATCCACTGTGGTCGGCGCCGAGCATGTAGATCGCGACGTCGTAGCCCCGGCTCCGCTTGTCCAGGTAGTACGCCGCGTCGCCCGCGAAGTAGGCCGGGGCGCCATCGCTCTTGAGCAGCACCCGGTCCTTGTCGTCCCCGAAGTCGGTCGTCCGCAGCCAGACCGCGCCCTCGTGGTCGAAGATGTGGCCCTGCTCGCGGAGCCGGGCGATCGCCTTCTCCACGGCGCCGGTCTCGTGCAGCGAGTCCTCGTGGAAGTACACGTCGAACTCGACGCCGAAGTCCTTCAGGCTCTGCTTGACCTCCGTGAACATCAGCTCGACGCCCTCGCGGCGGAAGATCTCCTGCGCCTCGGGGTCGGGGAGGTCCGGGAGGCCCGGGTTCGCGGCCACGATCTTCGCCGCGATCTCGCCGATGTACGCCCCGGCGTACCCGTCCTCGGGCGTGGGCTCACCCTTGGCGGCCGCGAGCAGCGAGCGGGCGAACCGGTCGATCTGGGCGCCGTGGTCGTTGAAGTAGTACTCGCGGGTGACCTCCGCGCCCGCTGCCTCCAGCAGCCGCGCGAGCGCGTCGCCGACCGCGGCCCACCGGACCCCGCCGATGTGGATGGGGCCGGTCGGGTTCGCCGAGACGAACTCCAGGTTGATCCGCTGGCCCCCGAGCGACTCCCCGTGCCCGTATCGCGGCCCGGCCTCGACGATCGACTGCGCCAGCCGACCGGCCGCGGCGGCGTCGAGCCGGAGGTTGAGGAAGCCGGGGCCGGCGATCTCCGCGGACTTGACGCCCGGCGTGCTCGTCAGGCGCTCGGCGATCCAGCCGGCCAGGTCACGCGGCGGCACCCCGGCACGCTTGGCGACCTGGAGGGCGACGTTGGTGGCGTAGTCACCGTGGTCGGGATTGCGCGGGCGCTCCACGGCCAGGGTGTCCGGCAGCACCGTCGTGTCGAGTCCGCGGTCGGCGAACACGCCACGGGTGGCGGCCAGGACGGCAGAGGACAACTCGGCAGGGGTCACCACCCAATGCTACCGAGGCACATGGACTGGTTCCGACGCGTTACCGTGGGGTGTACCACTGACTAGGACGCCCTGCCCTGCGCCAGGCGCGGACACCCGCCCGAAAGGTCCCCATGGCTCCGAACACCACCCAGCGGTCCGGCGCGTCCGGCTCCAAGCCCGGCAACCGGTCCGGCGGCGCCGGCCGATCCGGCAAGGGCGTCCGAAAGCCCCTCAAGCCGGTCAAGGCACCCCGTCCGTGGGGGCTCATCTCGCTCGGCGTGGCCGTCGTCGTCCTCGCGGCCGGCGTGATCACGTACGCGGCCCTCCAGGCGAACAAGGCGGGCAAGCCGTTCGGCGAGCGGCCCGCGCAGGAGATCGCCGGGATCGTGAACTACCGCAAGCAGGACCCGAAGATGCTCACCCGCAACCACGTCGCGGGCAAGGTGCAGTACAAGCTCTCGCCGCCCGTCGGCGGGGACCACAACGGGCGCTGGCAGAACTGCATGGGCGACGTGTACGGCGCCCAGATCCCCAACGAGAACGCCGTCCACAGCCTGGAGCACGGCGCGGTCTGGATCACGTACCGCCCGGATCTCCCCAAGGCTCAGGTCGACGAGCTGGCCAAGAAGGTCAGCGGCACGGACTTCATCCTGATGAGCCCCTACCCGGGGCTCGACAAGCCGGTGTCGATGCAGGCCTGGGGCTTCCAGCTGAAGCTGGACAAGGCCGACGACCCGCGGGTGGACGAGTTCATCAAGGGCTTCCGCAAGGCGGCGACCGTGGAGCCGCTGGCGACCTGTGGTTCCGGCGTCACGCAGACCGGTACCGCGCCCTCGGCGGCCTGACGACCCGAGAGGCGGACCCACCATCACCAGCGGCGACCGATCGAGGCAGGAGCCGGACGATCTCTCCGAGCCGGACGAGATCGACGACCTGGACGACCTCGAGGAGGGGCCGGCCCGGCGCTACGGGCTCGTGGTCATGGCGCTCGTGTCCGCGCTGACCCTGCTGGTAGGGCTCGGCGCGGGCGTCCTGCTGGGGCGCCCGTCGTACCCGGGTGACACCTCGGTGGACGCCGGGTTCGCCCGGGACATGGGGTCGCACCACGCGCAGGCCGTCGACATGGCAATGATGATCCACGCGGCCACGGGCGACCCCGAGCTGCGCAGCGTCGCGGTCGACATCGGGCTCACCCAGCAGGGTCAGCTCGGCGTGATGCACGCCTGGCTCGACACGTGGGGGCTGTCCCCAACCGGCTCACAGCCGCAGATGGTGTGGATGGCCGGGCACGACCACGGAGGCTCGGCGGGGCCGCACCAGCTGCGCCCGGACGGACTCATGCCGGGGATGGCGACCTCCGCCGAGCTGGCGAGACTGCGGCAGGCCACCGGCAAGGCCAAGGAGATCCTGTTCCTGCAGTACATGATCCGGCATCACGAGGCCGGGATCGCGATGGCCGAGGTGGCCGTCGAGCGTGGCTCCCGGCCGGAGGTGCGGGACCTCGCACAGCGGATCGTCGACGGTCAGCAGAGCGAGCTCGGAGTGCTCCTGGCGTTCCTGCAGAAGCGCGGCGCGCGGCCGCTGCCGTCCTGACCGACCCGTCGGCGCGGGGCGGCCGGGTCGGCTGATAGTCTTTCCGACGTCCCGAGCCCCCGTAGCTCAGGGGATAGAGCACCGCCCTCCGGAGGCGGTGGCGCAGGTTCGAATCCTGCCGGGGGCACTCTTCTGACAAGGCCCCTCACCAGCGGAAACGCGGTGAGGGGCCTTCGTCGTCTCGGCCATCGGCGCCGTCGTGGAACGGTTCGTGGAACGAACCGGTCTACGGTGCTCCCGTGCCACCCCGCAAGCGGCGTCCCCGCGGGCACATCGAGGAGCTCCCCTCCGGCAGCTTCCGCGCGATCGTGTATGGCGGCGCGGATCCGCTCACGGGCAAAGAACGCCGGCTGAAGGCTACGGCGGGGAGCTATGCCGAGGCCGAGGTCGCCCTCACCCAGCTCCAGCGGCAGGTCGACGAGGAGACGCACCCCAAGTCGGCCCTGACGGTGAGCCAGGCGATCGCGCAGTGGCTCCAGGTGGCGAAGCTCGGAGAGACCACGCGAGAGCGGTACGACGACCTGATCCGGCTGTACATCACACCGGCCTTCGGCGACCTGCTCGCGGCCAAGCTCGACGCCGAGATGCTGGAGCGCTTCTACGCGAGGCTCCAGCAGTGCCGCGAGCTGTGCGGCGGGCGGCGGCGCGCTGGCCACACCTGCCGGCCACTGAGCAGCAGCACCGTGCGGAAGATCCACTTCATCCTCAGCGGCGCCCTGGAGTTGGCGGTCCGGTGGCGGCACCTCGGCGTGAACAGGGCCTCACTGGCGCGGGCGCCCTCCCCCAGCCGGCCGGATCCTGATCCACCGAGTGCCGCGGAGGCCGCCGCGCTGCTGAATACCGCGTGGGCCGATCCCGACTGGGGGCTCCTGCTGTGGTTGACGATGGTGACGGGCCTGCGGCGTGGCGAGGTGAGCGCGTTGCGGTGGTCCCACGTCGACTTCGAACGCGGCACCCTGCTCGTGCAGCGGGCCAACGCACAGCCGAAGGCCGGCGTCCGCGAGAAGGAGACCAAGACGGGACAGCACCGCCGGGTGGCCCTGGACGAGCGCACCGTCGGCCTCCTGCGAGCGCATCGCGACATGGTCGGGACGCGGTGCGCCGCGCTTGGCTGCGACCTGGACGACGAGGCGTGGCTCTTCTCCCCCGCGCCGGACGGCTCGGCTCCCTACCCACCGCACTCCCTCACCCAGCGGTACAGGCGGCTGGCGATCAAGCTGAAGCTGCGCTCCACCCGGCTGCACTCGCTGCGGCACTACTCCGCCACCGAGCTGCTCGCCGCCGGCGTCGACCTGCGGACCGTGGCCGGCCGGCTGGGCCACGGCAGCGGTGGAGCGACAACGCTGAGGATCTACGCGGCGTGGGTCGACGCGGCCGGCCAGCGGGCCGCGGACACGATGGCCGGAATCATGCCCCAGCATGTAGTGGCGCCAGAGCGTCCGATGAGCCCCTACGAAACCATCGCTGCAGAGCTGCGCGACGCGATCGCGAGCGGCGTCTTCGGTCCAGGCGAGCAGCTACCGACTGTTGTCGCGCTTGCCCAGAAGCACACTGTCGCAGTAGGTACTGCGCACCGCGCCATGGCGTTGCTCCAAGCCGAAGGCTTGGTCGACGTCTCGAGGGGTCGTCGCGCGGTCGTCAGCTCGACTCGTCCTGTAGATGTCAACGTCAAGCCGCTCTAGGAGCCGATGGTCCCTAGACATGACCAAGGGATTATGAGGGAGCTGGAGGTAGACCTCCGCGCCGTCTACCTGCGGCTATGCCTCCGCACAACCAGTCCTGAGGTTCGTCAACTGACTGGGATAGCCACAGTTCGTGTCACGAACCATGTCACGGCACGGGCTGCCACCGCGTATGAGCAGAGCTAGCACATGAGACACGGTGAACCTCTGCCGGCCAGTGCCGGGTGGGGTCCCGCTCCAGCGCCCGCAAGCACGACCCGGCCCACGCCGGGCCGCTCGCCGCCAGGTGTGCCGGGTCGGCCCCGATCGTGGGTTCGCCCACGCCGGAAGTCGATCTTCACCGACAATTCGCTCGTGCAGAAGCCCCCGGAGACGTCCACTGCTCGAGAACTGACAGAGCACGCAATCACGGCCGCTGCCGGCGCCGTGCCGGTCGTGGGCAGCCCGTTGGCAGTCGCCTTCGCAGTCGCCATGGGCTGGACCTACAACAAGCGCATGCGCGAATGGCTCGACGACCTCGCTGAGGCGGTACACGAACTCCAAGGGCGGGCCGAACACACTTCGGGCTTCGACGAACTGGCCGAGGACGATGTCTTCGTGGACGCCGTCATCAACGCGACCCGTGCTGCACAGGCCACCCACCAGAAGGAGAAGCTGGACGCGTAGTCACGTCCCTGACCGGGGCGGTCCCCATCATGGACAACCCTGCGCGCGCCGATTACTCGATTGCTGTCCGCTTTGCCCCTCAATGGTGCATAACCTGCAGCGGCACGGATGTGAAAATGACCATCGACGCTGACGATCGATCTATCCTCGACTTCGCCTTCGGCCGCGGCGGCCGAGGAGCGAATACCTCGAGTTCGGCGTCGGACGGAGCGGGGCGATGTGGGCGGACAATGAAACCGAGGTTGACCTTCTCGGCTTCGACTTCCTGGTGGACACCCTCTTCGTGGCACTCACAGAGCCGCGGCTGCTCCCGCTGACGGTGGGCCTGCTCGGGGATTGGGGCTCCGGGAAGAGCAGCCTGATGCGGATCACCCGGCAGGAGCTGCTGAAGATCCGTGACGACGAGGAGTCGCCGTCGCGGTACGTGTGTGTCGAGTTCAGCCCCTGGCAGTACGAGGACTACGACGACGTCAAAGCGGCGTTGATGACGACCGTGCTCGACGCGGTCGGCGCACGAGCCGGCGGCGATCAGCAGGAACAGATGTCCAGGCTCCGCAGATTCGCTCAGGGCCTCGGTCGGTGGGGGCGCAGGGGCGGGCGGGTCGCGGTGTCTACCGCGCAAGCCGCGGCTCCTCTTGCGCTTCTGGCGATGGATTCAGGCATGGATCCGCAGGTCTTGGATTTGACCAGGGCGGGCGTGAATGCGGCAGCGAGCGAGGCCAACAAGCTGCTGGAAGATCCCAAGGCTGAGCAGCCGGTGTCGGGCGAGGGCCCGGCCGAGGCGATCACGGACGCAGGGCGGTTCCGGGCGGAGTTCGCAAAGGTCGTCTCGACGCTGGAACACCTTGACGCCGTGGTTGTGTTTATCGATGACCTCGACCGGTGCCTTCCCGAGACCGTGGTGGACACCTTCGAGGCGATCCGGCTTTTCCTCAATACCCCCAAGACCGCCTACGTCCTGGCGGCCAACCAGGCGGTCGTGGAGTCCGCGATTGACTCGCGCTACCCGCAGCTGCGGCGGCCCGACGGCGCTGGGATCGGTGCCGATTATCTGGAGAAGATGCTGCAGCTCAAAGTGGCTATCCCGCCTCTGTCCGCCCCGGAGGCCGACACCTACGTCAACCTGTTGCTGGCCGAACTGCACCTCGATGATGCACAGTTCGCCAAGGTCGTGGACGAGACCCGCCGGCGCCGCGAGGCCGGTAACCTGCAGGTGGCGTTCACCGTCGGCATGGCCGGAGCCGTCCTCGGCGACGTGCCGCCCGACCTGGTGCGCGACCTGAACTGGGCGGCGAGCATCGCTGAGGTCCTCGGGGGCGGACTGCGGGGGAACCCGAGGCAGCTCAAGCGGTTTCTTAACAACCTGTTGCTCAAGCACCGCAGCGCGCAGCGCCGGAAGATCACCCTCGAGCTGCCCGTCCTCGCCAAGCTCATGGTCCTGGAGGAACAACACTTCAGCGACTTCCAGCGCCTGTTCGACTGGCAACTCACCGGACTTGGCCCCATCTCGGAGCTCGCGGCTGCGGAGTCAATCGCGCGAGGTGGGTCGACCACCTTCGAACCGGGCGGCGATGGGGACACATCTCAGCAAGATGTGGCCGACACCGCCGACGAGTCTTCGGGGGCTCGCCGATCACCGACCTCCAAGCGGGGGCGAAAGGCTACCCAACAGCCGCAGGTCGCCGAAGAAGTACAGGCGTGGTCGGTCAAACCCCACGTGCGTGCGTGGCTCCGGTTGGAGCCTCCGCTCGGCGAGATTGACCTAGCGCCGTACTTCACCTATTCCCGCGACAAGCTCGCCTTCAGCATCGCCGTCACGCGGCTACCTCCGCACCTGCAGGAGCTTCTCACCAGGGCGCAGGCCGAGGTTGCCGGGCAGCGACGGCTCGCATGTGACGAGATCGGAAAGCTCCCTAATGCCGAGCGTGTCCAGCTCGTGGAGGCGTTGGTGGAGGTGCTGGCGCGTCGACCGGGCGGCCCGGCTTTCGTCACCGCGCTCGAACTCGCTGAGCGTGCCCCCGACACCCTGCCGGTGATCTGCGACGCCTTGATGCGGATCCCATCCGAGGCCGTCCCACGCGCGCAGGCCGCGAACGCCGTCCTTCGGCTCCCTGTAGGTAACCCGACGGTGTCCGCCCTGCTCGACCGGTGGGAAAGCAGCGACGCACCTGGCCTGAAGAGCGTTATCAGCGCCGCGCGTGAGGCACAACGACGCAGCGGCCGACGCTGATGGGCACCTCGGCGGATCGCACTGCGGGCAGCGGCGGAGCGTGGACCCCACTTAAGCACGCGACAGCGTCCTACGTGCGCGGGCTTACCTCTGGGTCTCCGAGCACCCATACACATGCCCAGCGGGTGCTAGCTCGCCACGTTCCCGTGTTGGGCGGAGCTGGTGGTGCTGCAGCCGGCGCTCGTGCCGGGCGCGCCGGCGTCCAGCGTCTCGGTGCCTTGCTTGCTGGAGTCGGCGGACCCGGGCTTGAAGACACGCTGACCTCCCTGGGACTGGCCGCCCTCGTCGGCCGGAACCGGTTCGACGTGCTCGACGAACTGATCACCTTCATCGCCGGAGACGGCGACGACCTGGACTCCCAAGCCGCCCGCGACGCCGCGTGCGACGTGCTGGATGAGGTCTTCGGAGACGCTGATACCTGGGCAGAGTTGACGGACACCGCCGAGATGACCATCTCCCGGGAAAACCTGCCCACCCTGCTGGAAACGTTCCTCGCCCAGTACGTCTACAACCGGGTTCCGGTCATCGCCGAACGCCTCAGCCGCATCACCGACCCGCACGCCGTCCGCCAAGCCGACGCGGAAATGCGCGACATCATCCGGGTTCTGGTCTCGCTTCGCATCCCCAACGACCCCTTCACAGTTGACTGGGCTGGCCCGGAGGGACGCCAGATCGCCGAGGACGCCGTTCGCATGACCTACGAGGCCCTGCAAGGACTGGACGGAGACGCACAGTGACCACTTATCTCGTGCGCACCGATCTGACCACCGCTGTGACCCAACCCGACGACGTCCGCCTGCTCGACTGGGCCCCGGCGCGGACCGCGGCCACGATCCAAGCCAGCGACACTGGAGCGGACTTCTTTGCTGGCTGGCGACCACCCCGGCCAGCCGCCGACCTCTTCCTGCTGGGCGCGGCCGTGTACTGCGCGGACAAGACCACCGAGCGGCGCGGCACACCGGACTCTTGGACGAGGGAGGTCACCCTCCGACTTCCCGTCGAAGAAACTGCCGCCTGGGGCGGCGCAGGCTTCGAGGCGGCGCTCCGGTTCCTGACCGGTGACCACTGGGAGATTAGTCCCTACGGCTCCGAGCGGCACCCGCTCGCCGGCGCGGCCGGCGTTCGCACCGATGACCCGCCGATCGGGCTCGACGTGGACGGCGTGTGCCTGTTCTCAGGTGGTCTCGACTCGCTGTGCGGCGTCATCGATCTTCTGGAAGAGGATCCCAAACGGCGGCTGTGCCTTCTGTCCCACCACGAAGGCGGACAGGCATCCACCGCCCAGCAGCGCCTCCTCGACGAACTCAACGCACACTACGGCGCCGAGCGCATCACTTCCCGCCGCCTCTACCTGCGGCCCGCACCGGCCAACGTCCACCAGGCACGCTCGCTTCCCAGGACACGCGAGAACACCACTCGATCTCGGTCACTGCTCTTCCTGTCCACCGCCCTGGCGCTCGCCTCCGCTGACGGACCAGAGACGCCGGTGTACGTGCCGGAAAACGGCTTCATCGGCATCAACGTGCCCCTCACCCGAGCCCGCGTGGGTAGCGCGAGCACCCGCACCACCCATCCACACTTCATGCGCCAACTCGCCACTGCCGCCACCGCGATCGGCGTTCCGAACCCGGTGATCAATCCGTACCGGCTGCGCACCAAGGGCGAGATACTCGCAGAATCCCGGAACGCGGAACTGCTGCGGCGCCTTGCCCCACTGAGCGTCTCCTGCTCACATCCCGAGACGGCCCGGTACGTTGGCCGTAAGCAGGGCAACTGCGGATACTGCTTCCCCTGTCTGATTCGCCGCGCCTCGCTGGCGCACGTGGAATGGGACCATGACGAGTACGCCTACAACGTCTTCGACGAGCAGGACCTCACGATCCTTCTCAACCGTCGAAGCCGCCGCGGAGCCGACCTGCGGGCCGTGATCGCCGGAGCCTTCGCGGATCGACCGGATCGCGACGTCCTGCGCAACGGCCCGCTCCCACAAGGCGAGCGCGCCGCCTTCACCGGCGTCTGGCGACGTGGACTCGCCGAGCTTCGCGCCTGGCTTGCGGGTGGAGCGCGCGGGGCTCTGGCTGAGCTGCTGGAATCTCGATCGTGACTGTTCCAGTGTTGACCGATACCCACTGCCATATCGACGCCTACGACAACCCGGTCGCCGTGCTGGAGGACGCCCACCGCGCAGGGATCCACGTGATCGCGGTGACCGAGGATCCCGGCAAGTACCGCCTCCTGCGCACTCGCTTGGGTCGACGCGACGGTCTCGACGTCGCTCTGGGCTTTCACCCGCTTCGCGCAGGGAATGCGTCTCCTCACGATCTAGCCAGATTCCTCCGGCTCCTGCCACAGGCCACATGGATCGGCGAGATCGGACTCGACTTTTCTCGCGCTGGAGTCAAAACCCGCAAGCAGCAGCTCCGCGTATTCGAGAGCATCTTGGCCGACCCCCAGGTGCGAACTCGACCTGTCACCGTCCACAGTCGCGGTGCCGAGCGAGAGACCATCGCACAACTGGCACAAGCGCAAGTGTCAGCGATCCTGCACTGGTACACCGGACCTCTAGCCGCTGTAGACGACGCACTTGCTGCAGGGCTTTGGTTCTCGATCAACCCAGCCATGGTCCGGTCGACGAAGGCCGGACCGCTGCTCCGACGGCTCCCGCCGGAACGCGTCCTGCTGGAAACCGACGGTCCCTTCGCTCGCTCCGGGAGCCGCTCAGCTGTTCCTTCCGATCTAATCGGAACACTCGATCACCTGGCGCGGCTCTGGGATATATCGCCTGGTGAAGCTCGGAAGGCTGTCGCGCAGAATGAACAACGACTTCGCTACCACAGTGAGCATCCGCCAGCTTGACTGACGACGTACTCGCCGCCTGCAGCCAATTCCCAGGAAGCGTCATCGCCGTGGCGAGCCGCATCACCGACGTCATCCGGCGGCGGGCCTGATCCTGCGCCGCTCCGCCATGGTCTGCGCCCGCAGTGCGACGCGTTTGAGCTCGGACGGACCGGCCAGGACACGGATCAGGTTGTCCGCGCCCGGCGGAGAACCGACCGAAGTCTTCGTATCGTGCTGCGGGTCCGCTGTTCGTGTTCCTGGGCACGTTCTCTCCTAGAGATTCATTACAGGCGGCCCTGGGGGTACTGCTCCGTGCTGCCGTCTCAGAGCTCGATGGGCGCCGGGGAAGTGTCCCGGCGGTTGAGCAGCCACGCGGTGCGCGTGGCGTTTCGTAGGGGGTCCGCTCGTCCTCGAGCCGCATCACGGCCACGATGTGGCCATTGCGCCGACGCTGCGCGGAGCGCGTGGGCGTGCGGCCCTTCCCGATGTCGTTGAGCAGCTTGTCTAGCGCGCGGGAGCAGAACACCGCGCGGCTGGCGGGCTGTGGTCCAGCACTCGGCCGAGGTCGGTGGGGCCGGGGACGAGGTGGTCTCGTCCCCGGCCCGGGAGCCTCACTGATCTGTGTCCGCCTCCTCGGCGTCGGGTTCCGAGTCGGCGCCGGTTACGGGGATGGCGGCGCCGAGGACGAGCTGTTCGACCTCGGCCGGGGTATAGCCGTTGGTCATGAGGAACGTCAGGTAGCGGGCGTTGGCGGTGCTGGGTCGTCGCCACGTGTCGGTGGTCCAGGTGTCTTCGTGGGCGGCGAGGATGATGCCGAGGGCGACGACGAGGGCGCGGTTGTCGCTGGCGCCGTCGAGCAGGCCGGTGAGGGTCTTGCCCCGCCGGCGGTCCACGGTGCTCTCAGGTTCGTCGGTGAGGTGGCCGAGTCGGAACAGGTCCCGGGCACGATGGTGGCCGTTGGTCAACGCCCGGGTGAGGGCGTGGTCGCCGTGGGCGAGGGCGGTGGCGACGAACGCTCCCGAGCCCTGGGGTGGGGTCCGGCGGGTGAGGAAGTCCCGCAGCCAGGCGCGGCGGACCTTCTCGGCGGAGCGCCACGCGTCGTTGTTGGCGCGGATCCGCCGCCGCTCGGCCTTCTCCTGGTCGCTGGTGGGCCGGTCGGCTGCCGGGGTGCGGCTGTTCAGGTCGGTGTGGCCGTGGAGGCGGGGGTGGACGCACACGTACACCGTCTCGGCCTTCTCCTGGCCCCAGGACCGCTTGACGTAGGCGGCGTGCCCGGGGCAGGCGGCGTGGGACTCAGCCGTGAGGGGCTTCCCGTCGTGGCGGAGGTGCTCGAGGCGGCGGATGGTCTTCTCGTCGTAGGGCGGCTCGGCGATCACCGGCACGCCCGCCGCCTTGAGCTGGGTGGCGAGGGTGGCGATCGCCGTCGTGGTGGCGCGCTGGTCGCGGAGGCGCTGTGCGAGGTGGGCGGTGTTCTCCCCCGTCTTGGCGGCGGTAACCAGCTGCTTGATGGCGTCGGGGTCGTCGTCGAACTCGGCGAGTGCGGCGGCGTCGTCGAGGGTGAGGAAGTCCCACCGCCCGGTCGCCTTGGACGCGACCTCCGACCCCGCGGCGGCCAGCGCGGCGTCGACGGTGCGGCGGGGGGTCTTGGACCGGCGGGCGATCCGGGCCGGGGTGACGCCGAGCGCGGCGAGCTGCCCGAACGCGGCGACGGTTTCGCCGGTGGTGAGCCCTACTCGGTGGGTGTTCTCGGCGTGCTGGCCGAGGATCCGGTCGACCTCGGCGGCGGTCGCGTCGGTGAGGGCGCCGGTGTAGACGACGACCGGCACCATCTCTCGTCCGGCCTCGACGGCGGCGAGGGCGCGGCGGTGCCCGCACCGGACCCGCACGCCCTGGTGGTCGCGGGTCGCGACGATCGGGACGAGGACGCCGTGCTCGCGGATGGAGGCGACGAGGTCGGCGAACGCGGCGTCGGTGCGGGGTGGGCGGAGGTTGTGGTCGGTGAGCAGGGTCGCCGGGTCGAGCATGGCGAACTCGGCGGCCGGTGGCCGGTCGGGGGTGGGGTGGGTCTGGTCGGACATGGTGTCCTCCTGCGTGGACGAGACGAGAAAAGGGTCCGGGTGCCCGGCGCCGGGCCACGGGCGCGGCCGCGGCCGCGGCCGCGGCACCGGGCGGGGGTCAGTCGGTGTGGCGGCCGGGGAGCGCGGCGTCGGCGGCCCGGGTGGGGGTCCAGTGCAGGTCGCGTTCCACGATCAGCAGGCCGTGGCCGACGTTGACCTGTTCGAGTCCGGGCAGGTGCAGGTAGCCCCATTCGGCGTTCTGCGGGTCGCCGAGGCAGGCGTAGCCGAACACGGTCCCGGTGGCCGGGTCGTATTCGGCGATCCACCAGTCGCACGCGGCGGCGAAGTAGTGCGCGTGCAGCACCTTCTCCCCCGCCGGGGTGCCTTCGGTGCCGTACAGGCCCGGGATGGCGGCGGCCTGCGAGTCGGGTGGGTAGAAGTCGTGGCCGCGCCGGTCGCGTTGGGTGTCGGCGGGTCGGGTGGTGGGCTGGTCGGTCATGGCCGGTGCCCCCTTCTCCTGCCGGGAGCGGGGCCGTTGACCTGGGGTGGCCAACCGTTCTTCGCCCCCTCCCGGCAAGCAAGGTGTCCGCGGGCGTAGGAGGGCCCCGGAGGGCAACCGGCCCGGAGCCGGCCGGGTCGAGAACGATCTTCGGCGGGCTCAGCGACGAAGGAGCGCAGCCGAAGATGGTTCGCAAGCGCCCGGCTGGTCGCGGAGCGAGGCCGGTTGCGTGCAGGGGCCGCGCCCGCAGACTTGTGCGGCCGGGAGGGGGAGAAGTCAGGGACGCTTGTCAGCGCCGGCGCCAGCCGGCACGAGTGCGGCCCGCAGGGCCGGCCCCTGGGCGCGCAGCGCATCCTGGTCTTCGCACCGTGCGGCGTGGTGGGCCAAGGAAACCGATGTCACGGGTCCGGGTGGTCTGGTTCCCGGGCGGCGGCGAGCAAGTCCACGGCGGCCACGGTTCTCTGAGCCGAGATTAGGACGGCGGCGCCCCCTCGACGTGGAGCTCAGCCAGCTCCTGACCCGGGGCCGCGCTCGGCCGCTCGCGGCAACGTTCTCCCATGGTGTGGCGCCTGGTGCGCACGATCACAGAACTAAGACGGGCCTCGGATGGGGACCTGAGCATCGAGCACGACAGCTGCCGTGCAGACCCGGTCGGCACGGCTTACTAAATGGAGGAGCTTGAGCGGCGGTCTCGCGACCGGGCCACGCATGCGGCGCAGGCGCTGGCGCAGCGCGCCTTCTAGATGACCGTGGCCAGCACTGTCTTGGCACTCGTCGCCGTCGTCACGTCGGTGCTGGCGCTGGTACTTGGTTGAGCGATCGTGTGCGGCGTGGATCTGGACGGGCTCTTGACGTCGCCGACAATCCCTCCTCCTTCAGCTTGTCGACCTCGTGCTTGTCAAGTGGTTTGTCATGGGTCGGCGGGAAACCAGCGGCAGCCGTGTACGGCCAGGCATTCTGGCCCGGCCAAGGTCGATGCCCGGACGGACCGCGCGGTACCGCTGTGGAGGAGCCCATGCCCAGACCGACTCGCAGGCCACGTTCGCCGCTGAGGTCAGCATCGCGAATCCGGGTGCGTCTGTCACGGCGAAGAGTCGTGGCGGATGACCGGCGACCAGGCCGTCTGCCGCGGCGTGACTGGCTGGCTTGGGCGGGCGTCGGCACGGCACTGGTCACTGCGCTTGGCGCCATGATTTCCGTCGCCGTGTCCTACTCCGACGCGAATGAGCAAACCGCGCTCACCCGACAGGGACAGTTCACCGACCGGTACAGCAAGGCCGTCGAACAACTCGGCACCCCCGGCGTCGCGAACGTCACCGTGCGCCTCGGCGGCATCTACGCCCTACAGCGTCTCGCCCACGACTCCAAAGACGACAAAGGCACCATCATCGAGGTCCTCGCCGCGTTCGTGCGTGACCCTGCCGGGCGACCGAAAAGAACTCCGCCACGAAAGGGGGAGCCTCCGCCCTCGCCCACCGATGTAGCTGCAGCGCTAACAGTCTTGAACCGTCTGAGAGGTCTACAGGGTGTGGATCTGCACGGCGCGGATCTGCGATTCGCGTACCTGGCCCGCGCGGACCTGAACGGCGCGAACCTGGTCCGGGCGGACCTGACCAGCGCGAACCTGACCGGCGCGGACCTGACCCGCGCGAACCTGGACAGCGCGAACCTGCGCGGAACGGACCTGAACGGCGCGGACCTGACCGGCGCGCGCCTGATCGAAACGGACCTGAACGGCGCGGACCTGACCCACGCGGACCTGACCCACGCGGACCTGCTCCAAGCGGACCTGACCGTCGCGTCCCCGATTGACGCGGACCTGACCGGCGCGGACCTGGCTGACGCGATCCTGACCGGCGCGATCCTGACCGGCGCGGACCTGACCGGCGCGGACCTGTCCGGCGCGATCCTGACCGACGCGATCCTGCCCGACGCGATCCTGACCGACGCGGACCTGACCCTCGCGGACCTGACCGGCGCGATCCTGACCGACGCGGACCTGACCCGCGCGGACCTGACCCTCGCGCACCTGACTGACGCGGAACTGACCGACGCGGACCTGACCGACGCGGACCTGACCCACGCGGACCTGACCGGCGCGGACCTGACCGGCGCGGACCTGACTGACGCGACCCTGACCCGGGCAAACCTGAGACGCGCCACCTTGGCCGGCGCGGACCTGACCGGTGTAAAGGGCTTCCCATCGCCTGCGCCGACTGGCGTCCGACCCTCCTGACGCCAGGGATGCCCTCGTCCGCAGACAGAACTGGCGGACTGGCGCCGTCACGGTGCCGTCGGACACACGTGCCGGATGTTCCCAAGCCGGGTCGTCATGCGCGCAGTGCTGCCGCCGCTCGACAAGCCCATCCCGCTCGAGCGCCCGCAGCACGTCGCTGATGGTGAGAGGGGGCTCGGTGTAGGAGTCCGCGATGCGCTGGACCTCGCCGTATACGGCCTGACGGTCGAGGTTGATCTGGTCGAGGCCAGTGCCACCTCGGCCGCGGCGGTGCGGCTCCTGCCGATCCCCCGTCTTCTGCGGCCGCCCGGGTTCGACGCGGTGACGTCGTCGGGCGTGTTTCGCTGCCTTGACCGCCACCGACCCCGCAGGCGTGGAAGTTCGACAGCGTCTCTTCCTCCCGTAACGCCGGCCGAGTCGGGATCCGGGCGGGTCCGGTCGCAGTCGGAACGTACCCGCGGGGCCAACACCGGTGGAGGTCGCGGGCCGCGCCGCGGTGATCTGTTATGCCGGTGTGCGGCGGTGCCGCCGCGGGACAAGGGCGGCGGCGAGCTCGTCGACGTCGGCGGGGGTCAGTTGAGTGGGCTGGGCGGTGAGCCAGTCGGCGAGATGGGAGCCGGCGACGAGGTCGACCTTGTTCCCGCGGGCGTGTTGCTGCGGGAAAGTCGCCCACAGAACGACGACGCCGCGGACCCACAGGGCCCGGCCGGTGCGACGCCGGATCAGGTCGTGGATGTGGGCGGCGTTGCCGCGGGCCTGCCGGACCGGCTGGTCACTGCTGTAGGCGGGCCGCTCGTCGCCGGGGCGGGTCAGCGAGATGGCGTCCCGGTCGACGCGGACCTCGCCGTCGAGGTTCTTGGAGTCCAGCACGAACACCCCGCCGGGGCCGACCAGGACGTGGTCGACGTTCCCGCCGCCGCTGCGGCGCAGGTCGTGGAGCATCACCCAACCGGCCGCGGCGAGCTTGGCGACCTCCTTCGCGGTCCACTCCTCACCCCAGGCGCCGACCTGCCAGTTCTCCACCCACCCGGGAGGGCTCTGGTGGAGAGCAACCGTTACCGCCATGACGCAGCCGGCCACGACGCCGCACCAGTACGCCCACGAGGGCCAGATCTTGGAGAGCACGCCCGACACGATCAGCACCGTGGCGGTGAGGGATCCACAGGGTGACGAAGACCCGCCGGGCCCGGCGCCGCCAGGCGCGCCGTACCTCCCGGTACTTGCGGCGCGCGGACGCGCCGCCTCGGCGTTGCGCCTGCCACGTCGCCAACCGACTGTTCAACGAGTCCACCAGACCCCATCGGCCGGACATCGCCGCGACTGGAGCGGACCAAGGTCGGGGCCACCAGCAGTGTCAGCGCCCGGCGCAGTTGGGCACCGGAGTGGCCCGCAGGGCCGGGTATTGGCTCGTGGTCCGTGACCGGACAGTCCGCGCCGCCGTGCGCTGCTCGCGTGTGTCGGAGCGCGGGGCTACCGTCCGACGGCATGACGCTGACCTCGCAGCTGCGGGACCCGTCGTCGCCGCTGGCGCGGCTGTTTGCTGCGGAGCTTCCCGATCCCGACGCCGTGCTGAGGTCCTACCGGTCCGCCCTTCCGGAGCGGCCCGCGACGATCCGGCCCCGGGTTCCGGCCGGGGAGCAGCCGCCGTGGGCCACGATCGGGACCGCGATCGACCTGCGGCTGCGCCTGGCCCTGACCTCCGACCCGTCTCAGGACGAGGCGCTGCCGCGGGGCGTCGCCCTGTCGGCCCGCCTGACCGACGCCGCGAACTCCGGCGGCCCCCCGGCCGTCACCGCGGCCGACGTGGAGACCGCCGGCTGGGCACTGCTGGAGCTGCTGGACCAGCTCACCGACGCATACATGCCGTGCGCCCGGTCCCGGCCGGTGCCCCTGTCGCCGGCGGCGGAAGCGCAGCTGTGCCGGGCGGTCTACCTCGCCGCCGAGTACGTCGAGGTGTACCGCAGCGGCCGCCCCGGGCTCGTCCTCGCCGACGCGGGCGATGACGGCCCGATCACCCTCGCCACGCTCCTGGCTGCGGTTCCGCGGTACGTCGTCGACGATCTGACGGCGATGGTCACCCGCGCCGACACCGGCCTTTCCCCGGTGCGGGCGGCCGTCTCGTCGGGCGACGTCATCGCCGGGCCGACGTTCGCCGGGTCGGACGCGGTCGGCCACGCCGACGGGGACTGGATCGCCCGCGGCCTGCTCGTCGACGTGAAGGCGACCGTGCACCCGGACCGGCTGGGCGAGCTGGAGGCGTACCAGCTCGCCGGGTACGCGCTGCTCGACTGGGACGACCGGCACCGGATCGACCGGGTCGGCTGGTACCTGGCCCGGCAGGGACTCCTCCCGGTGTGGGGCCTCGACGAGTACCTGGCTCTCCTCGGCGCGCGACGTACGGCCGCGGACCTGCGCCGCATCGCCGCCGACGTCCTGGGGCGGGACTGCACGGCCGCGCCGCCCCGACCCCGGGTGACGTGGAGCGACGAACCGACCACCGCGGCGGAATACCTCGCCGCGCACGGCCGCCGCGAGCAGGACCGCCGACCACCCGCCGTCGCCGTGGTCGCCCGCGGGCGCGCCCACGTCCGCGGGACGGTCCCCGCCTGGGCCGCACCGGCACCGGCGGACGTCACCACGGCCCACCGGGTCGCGGTGGGCTGGTACCAGACCGAGCCCGACCGGCTGTGGGAAGGCGGGTTCGCGGCGACACTCGGCTGGCTCCAGGGCGCCGGACCGGCCCCGGTGTCCCGCCGCCCCGGCCCCGCCGACTACGGGACGGTCCTCGCGGAGGCCGGGACGGCCGACGCGGTCCTGTACCGCACGAGCGGGGCGTCGGTTCTGGCCGCGGTGATGTGCGGCATCGAGGGCGGAGAACCGATGACGGCGGTGCACGCAGGCGGGGTCACGGTGCCGATCCCCGCCGCTGTGGTGACCGACGACGAGTGGGCCGACGGCGCGCTGGAGGCGTGCATGTGGCTCCTGGGCCTCACGGACGGCTGCCCGCTGCTGCTGCCGGTCCGGCCGGCGCCGACCCTCGAGCAGCGGTACGACGCGCTGCGCTGTGACCCGCAGCATGCGGGCACGCCGCGGGCCGAGCTGTGGACAATCGCCGCCGCGCAGGCGGAGGTCAACCGCATGGCGACCGCGTTCGCCGACGGCGTCCCGGCGGAACGCCGCCGCACAGTCCCGCCGATGCCCGCCGGCCTGACCTGACGAGTGCCGTCCACGCCCGCGCACGGGCGTGGGCGTCCCTCGGGGCGGTGCGGGGTGGTCCGCGCGCCAAGACGTCCTCGTCCTGCGCCCCGGCCGCCGGCGGCTGGGCGGCGTCGCGGGCGGCGGCCTCCGCCCGTTCGGCTTCCTCTGCCGCGTCCGCGGCCGCGTCTTCGGCGTCCCGGTTCGCCAGCTCCCGGGTGGCGTCCTTCGCGCGTTCGACCATCGCGGCGGTCTCGTCCGGGGCGGGCACCCGGCGCAGCTGCTCGGGGTCCCGGTCCTCGCCCTCGGCACGGCTGGCCGTCTCCCGGAGCGACGGCGGGCTCGCCTGTGCCGGCCGCTGCTCGTCGACCCCCTCGGCCGCCGACGACGCGTCCGCCGGGTCGGCGGTGTCAACGCGCTCGTCCTCGGCCGCGTCGCGGGCCTCGGATTGACGAGTCCTCGGCGCGGACCGACCGTCGGTCGGGTCGTCGCCGTCCCGCGACGGCTCCTGCCCGGCGTCGGGATCACCGAGCGTCGGCGCCGTGTCCGCGGAGTCCCGAGCGGCCCCGCTGCCGGCGGACGTTCCGTCCGTCGCCTCGGGAGCGGGTTCCCGGCCCGCGTCGGCGGCCGGTTCGGCGTCGGCGTCGGCTGTCACCGCGACCTCGGCGGCATCGTCGAGCACGTCGACGTGCCCGCCGCTCCGGGTCAGCTCGTCCGGGGCGGTCCCGTGCACCGCCTCGTCGTGCGCGGTCGCGCGGGCTGTGGCGGCGGCGGCCAGGTCCAGTTCGTCGGTCACCTCGCGGTGCGGGTCTTCCGCCCGCGCCGCGGTCTCCTGGTCGGCCAGCACCTCGGCCGCGGTGATCCGGGGTCCCGGGTCGTCGACGTCGATCCCGCGCATCGCGGCCTCGATCCGGGCGCGCTCGGCCAGGTCCCGGGTGACGGCGGTGGCCGCCCACCAAGCGGCGCGGGCGCCGTCGACGGTCTCCAGTTCCGCGGCGCGCCGGTCCAGTTCGTCGGCCGTCGCGAGCTTCACCGCCGCCTCGCCGCGGAGACGATCCGCCGCGGCGGGGTCGGCCTCGACGGCCGCCCGCGCCTGCCAGATCAGTCCCGTGGACCGGGCCTCCCGGGCCTGGCTGTACGTCTCGGACAGCATGTCCGCGACGTAGTGGGGTGCCGCGTCGAGGTCGCGCTGCCAGGCGTGCCAGCGGGTGTAGAGGCCGCCGTCGGACAGCTCCGCCTCCTCCGCGCCGGCCTCGGGCAGCCCGAGGGCGTGGTGCCCGGTCCGGAACAGGACCCGGCCGAGGTGGTCCCCGGCCGGCGGGGCGGCGCCGAGCGGGTCGGCGGCGTTGTCCCGGCCCAGCACCTCCCGGGCCAGCGCGGCCCAGCCGGCCCGGTCCTCCCAGTCCAGCCGGTCCAGGCCGGTCTCGGGGACCGGTCCGAGGGCCCGCACGGCCCACTGGTCTCTGCGGACGGCGGTCTGCTCGCCGAGTTCCTGGCGGCGGTTGTCGAGCCGGTTGACGTCGTCGACGAGCCGCCCGGTCCATGCCGGGTCGTGCCCGGCCGGGATCAGCTCCCGCAGGTCGCTCAGGTGCGGCGTCAGCTGCCCGTCGAGCTGGGCGTGGACCCGGTGGTGCAGCACCTTCGCGTACGAGCGGGCATTGTCGAGGAATCCGGCGCCGATCGCGTCGGTGAGCACCCGTGCCCGGTCATGGCCGGCCAGCTCCGCGACCTGCAGCAGCTGGTCGAGGGACCGGTACGCGGGGTCGGCGGCGATCTGCTGCCGCTGCTCGACGGTGAGCCGCCCGGCGGCGGCGAGCCGGTCCAGGGCGTTCTCGGTGCTGCGGGCGAGGGCCAGGTCCAGGTCCTCGCGGAGCTCCGCCAGCAGCGTCCGCGCCGAACGGGCCTCGGCCTCGGCCCGCTCCCGGACCGCGTGCGCCGACAGGTCCGTGGGCTCCGCGGACTGGGCCACCAAGCGGGCGAACTCGGCGCGGGCGTCCAGCCGGTCGACGGCGCGGGTCTGCCCCGGCTTCGCGTCCGCCGCCAGCGGCAGGGTGATCATGTACGCGGTGTTGCTCTCCCGGCCACGGGTCATCGGCACGTACAGGTCCGTGACCCCGACGTTGCGGGTCCGGTCGACGGTACGGCCCTGGACGGCGTGCGCCGTGGAGGCGTACGCGAGGGACAGGTGATCCCCGACGTAGCTGCTCGGCAGCACCAGGCGCTGCCCGTCCGGCGTGGCGGTGATGATCCCGCCGTCGTCGCGGACCTCGACGACCTCCCCGCTGCGCCGGTTCACCGGCACCGTGGTGTTGCCCTCATAGCCGCGTAGCTGCCAGCCGTTGAGCCGGTACTCGACCCGGTCCCCGACGCCGGCGTAGGTGCCCTGCAGGTCGAGCCTCACCCCGTCCGCGGCGACGACGCCGAGCCGGACCAGTTCCTCCCGGACGTACCCGGACAACCGGGCCGCGTCGGCGTTCGAGCCGACGATCAGCTGCGAGTCGTACCCGGCGAGCCGGTCGGCGACCCAGTCCCGGGCCGCCAGGTAGTGGGCCTGTTCCCGGGTGCCGCCGTCGACGATCCGGCCGTGCTTGTCGTACTCGGCGGCGACCGTCGGGTCCCCGTCGCGGAGCCGCAGCGACGCCGCGGCCTCCCACGGGGCGTCGAACCGGCGGACCTCGGTCAGCTCGTACCGGGGCGCGATTTCGGTCAGGTCGCGGAACGCGCCGCCGGCGCCGATCGCGGACAGCTGCGCGGCGTCCCCGACGAGGACCAGCTTCGCGCCGGTGTCCCGGACCCGCTCGTGGACCGCAGCCAGCTGCGCCGTCGCGACCATGCTGGCCTCGTCGAGGACGAGCATGTCGTGAACGGACGGCATCAGGGCGCCGTCACCGTCTCGGCCGCGGCCCTCCGCGATGCGCTGTTGGGCCGCGAGGAACGCGGACACGTTGCTTGCCGCGTCCAGTCCCTCCCCGGCCAGGAGCTCGGTCGCGTTCTGGGACACCGCCAGGCCGATGATGCGCCCACCGGTGGCGCCGTCCGACCGGGGTGTGTGGACGCCGCGGGCGATCGCGCCGACGGTGAACGTCTTGCCCGTGCCCGCCGGCGCGGACAGGACCTCCAGCCGCGCCCCCGACGTCAGGACCCCGGCCACCGCAGCGGCCTGGTCGGCGCCCAGTGGTGTCCCGTTCGCCGCGTAATCGTCGATCACCGTCTGCGCCTGGTCCGCGGTCAGCTGCCAGGCGCCCCGCTCGACCGCAGCCTCCCTGAGGACCTGTTCCGCGAGCAGCGTCCCGCGGGTCGCGTACCGGACCTGACCCGGCCGGGCGAAGATCGACGACCCGTCGGCCAGCCGGGCCGCCGGAGGCAGGTGATCGGCGCGCGGCTCTGGGGTCAGCTGGACCGTGTCCGGGTGCCCCAGCAGCTCGTCGGTCAGGCCCTCCAGCAGCGCTCCGACCTTGTCCGGGGCGATGCCGAGGTTCGGCGGCAGACACTTACCGAGCGCGAACAGGGCATCGGACCTGCTCCACGCGGCCTTGGCCGTGACGGCGCGGTCCTGGCCGTCCGTCGGCCTCGTCCTCGCGTCGGCGTCGCCAGCGGTCAGCAGGTGCAACGTCCGCGCCAGGACCTCCTCCCGGACGAGCGCCGCCGCCGGCACCTCGGCGCCCCGGCGCGCGGTCACCGCCGCGCCGACGTCGGACAGGGGGCCCAGTCCGGCCTGACGGGCCTGGGTGTCCCAGCCCCGGGTCTGCCCGTCCGGCGTCTGCCCGGCGTGCAGCTTCGACAGCCGCGACCCGGTCCCGGCCTGGTCGTGGATACGGCCCCGCTCCCGCGCCGTCGGCTCCCGGCCGCGCTCGGCGCGGAACGCGGACAACTTCGCCTCCTCGGCCCGCGCCACGGCCCGGGTCCGGGACGAGAACTCGTCCGTCAGGGCGTAGGACACCACCGACGGGTGCAGGTCGCGGCCCCGCCCGCCGGGCAGCTCCGCGAACGGCACCCTGAAATGCTCGGTGAACGCCGCCTCGAAATGACGGTCCGCCGTCATGCCGGCGGCCCCGAAGTGCTGATACAGCAGCGTCGCGTCCGGGGTCCGGGCCTTGCCGTCCGAGCACAGGGCGACGTTCGCCACCGGGCCGTGGACGTGGATGTGCATGTCCCCGCCCCGGCCCTCGGCGTGCTCGGCCGTCGGCCGGGCCTCGTGCTGCACGAACGACCCGTAGGACAGGCCCGCGTCGATCCACCTGCCCTGCCCGTTGCCGTGATGCCCCGCCCGGGCGTAGCTGGCGTGCTCCTCGAGGTAGCCCATCTGGACCTTGTGTGTCTCCAGCGCCAGTGCGTCGATCCACGCGATCTCGGCCTGCCACGCCGCGGCGGCCTCGACGTCGCCCCGCTCCCGGGCCTCCAGCTCCGCGGCCCGCAGCCCGGCGTACGCGACGCCGACGCCCTTCGGGGCGGACCACGTCAGGTCGAACAACACGACCGGCTGCCGGCCGGCCGCGGCCTCCGCGCGCATCTGCGCGCGACGGTCCGCGTCGGCCCGCGGCTCCTTCGCCCGCAGCGCCGCGTACCGCTCCGCGGTCGTCGGCAGCGCCTGCCGGGACGCCAGGCGGGCCGCCTGGTGCCACGTCGCCGGGTCGTGCGCCTTCGGATCCCGGGGGTCGAGGCGATGCGTGAAGAGGGCGTGCATCAGGACAGGGTCGATCACGCCCGTAAGGCCCAGCGCGGCCGCGCCGCGGCCGCCCCACACCCCGGGTGGCTCCAGCCCGGTCCGCTCGCCGCGGACCTCGCCGGTGTAGTACCCCTCCCGCCCGGCGGCGACCTCCTTCAACAGATAGTCACAGTCGAAGCCGCGGGCGCAACTGGCGGGCATGGCGTCCTTTCCGGTGTCGATCCGCCGGTCCCGGAGAGGCCGGCGGGGTGCCGATGTCATCGGGATGCATGGGTCCGGGTCCTTCTTTGATCTTGAGTTGTTGATCTTGGGTGGGCTCGTCGCTGTTGTTCTGGCTCGTGTTCTGGCTCGGTTCTTGGTCGTGTTTTCGGTGTTCGGCTCTGGCTCTGTGGTGACTGTGAGTAGCGGTTGAGGGGTGCAGTTCAGGGGCGTCGTCGGTGTCGTGTGCGGGCGTGGTCGTCGGCGTCGGTGAGCTGGTCGCCGGTCGGTGCCGGGGGTGTGGTCTTCAGGCCGGTGACGGCCCAGCAGGCGATGGCGTCGGCGGCGGCCGCGAGTGGGACGCCCGGGCTGGTCGCATCAGGGCGGGTGTGGAGGCTGAGTTCGCAGCTGCCGAGGGCGGCGGCGAGCCGGGCGGCGACGCCGGGGCGCATGCGTTCGTGCCAGTCGGCGGCCTTGGCCCAGGCGGCGCGGGGGCCGTCGTAGGCGGCGTGGTGGGCGTGCCGGAGCCACAGCAGTTCCTCGACTGCCCAGGGGTGCCACAGCCAGCAGGACGGCAGCCATCCCGGGCCGCCGCCGGGGCCGGGGTAGTGCAGGTAGACCCGGTCGAGCCAGTCGATCAGGTCTGTCAGCAGCTCCGCCGCGCCGGCCGGGCCGCCGGCCGCGAGCCAGGACCGCATCCGGTCGGCGGCGTCGGCCTGCGCGAGGTGCTCGCCGAGCGCGGCGACGTCGGCGGCGAGGTCGGCCAGCATGGTCTCCAGGGCGCCGAGGCGGCGGCTGGTGCGCTCGACGTCGCGGCCGAGCGCGGTCAGCTGCTCGTCGGTGCCACCGCCGGGGACCAGCCGCCGGTGGTCAACCACGGTCCCTCCCCCGGTCGGCGTCGCGCGCGCGGGTGAGGTGGGTCTGCCAGTTCGGCCAGCAGCGGCGGGCGGACCGGGCGAGCGCCCACGCGGACCACAGCGGCATCGGCGGGTAGGTGCAGATGTGGATCGGTCCGTCGGTCACACGGACGGTCCAGCCGCGGGGCCAGTCCGGGACGGCCGCGCGGGCGATGACCGGGGTCCGGACGGCGGGCAGGGTCGTGATGACGTGGACCGGTCCGGACCGGCGCCGCACGGTGCGGGCGGTCAGGGTGGTCCGCGGGTCCGGCCGGTCAGTGGTCGGCATCGGCCGGGACCTCCTGTCCGGTCGTGTCCGCCCAGGCCCCGTCCGCGCCGTGTCCGGCCCTGTCCGCGCCGGAGTTGTCGACGCGGACGGCGTGAACGCGCAGCACCCGCTCCGCGCCGCGGAACACCTCCCGGCCCTCGCGGCGGGCGGCGCGGACGGCGGCGCGGACGTCACGCCGGGTCCAGGCCATCTGGGCGCGGCCGACCGTGACGGGCATGCCGCGGCGGAACGCGACGACCCGGCGGGCCGGCAGGTTCGCGAGCTGGGACGGCGCGAGGACGGGGACCTTGCGGACGGTGCGGGAGGTGAGCTGCCCCAGCTGGTCGTAGGCGGCCACGGGTTCGTCGCGGTCCCCGGCGAGGGTGGAGAAGTACTCCAGGTCGGCCTTGTCCCGGGTCCCGCCGAACAGCAGCACCGCCCCGGAGTTGTTGAGGATGATCGCCGCGCCGACCGGGCCCCAGCGGGCGATCAGCTGGGCGCGGGACTGGAACGCGGCGATGATCGTGACGCCGCGGCCGCCCATGTCCGCGGTCCAGGACTCCAGCGGGACCGGGGAGATCAGCGCGGCCTCGTCCAGCACCAGGGTCAGCGGCGGGTCCAGCCGGCCCGAGGGTCGGGTGGCGGCGAGGCGGCGGGCTTGCCGGGCGATGTACCCGGTGAGGGCGGCGACCAGCGGCGCGGTGTGGGTCTCCTCCGCCCCCAGCAGGTACACGGTGGCCCGGGTGCGCAGCAGCTCGGCGACGTCGAACGGGGTGCCGCCGCTCGCGGCGGCCCGGGCGGTGGCGGAGGTGAGCCAGCCGAGGGCGGGCATGATCGTGGAGGTGATCGACGAGCGGGTCCGGTCGTTGGTCTCCAGGAACTGGGTGGCGTCCTCGACGAACGACGGCTCCGGACTCCTGCGCAGCAGCGACGTGACCTCGGCCTTGGCGGTGTCCGGGCTCGCGACCCACGCGAGGACGTCCCGCATGCCCAGGCCGCCGAGGGCGGCGGCGTGCAGGAAGGCGGCGAGGACCCGGCGGCCCTGGTTCTCCCAGAACTCCCGGTCCCCCGCGGTGTTCGTGCTGGCGGCGGTGAGGAGGTCGGTGGCGCGTTCGGTGGCGGCGACCGGGTCCGTGCAGCCGGTCAGCGGGTCGAACGTGATCGTCGAGGTCAGCCCCGCCAGGCCGACGGCGTTGAACACGTGGACCGGTCCGCGTTTC